>JBEKXQ010000010.1:0-72357 GCA_049511915.1 Candidatus Korobacteraceae bacterium | reverse complement strand
GCCTTATCCGCCGCCAACGTCCGAGGCCAAGGCATTTCCACCTGAATTCCCGAAATAGAACCAAAATTGAAAGTCGTACAACTACTTTCACACTTTCGAGTGTAGTTTTTACATGTCAATACGGCTTTGCCCAAAAAGTCATGGAAACTATTGAATTTGTAGGCAGATACATAGGTTATTGGGCAGGATTATTGCTCTTACTTTGCGCCACGGCCAGCGGCCTAGGTTTAACGCCGACTAGCACCTCGATTTCGTTCGGTTGTACGCCTCGCGCAGAGATTAGATTAGGCCTATCTTGTGGGATAACGCTAGCCGCCTTGAGCGCGGCCGCCAATGCTGCTTTGTATTCGTGTATGCCCTTCGGCAAACTCTCCAGTTGCCCTAGGCGAATCCACACGCCGTCCGGCTCGCGGCTCTCGACAGGGAAAATAGCTTTGGGCGTGGAAACCCATCCAGATTCTGCTAGCGCAGAGGCTATCTCGTCAGCATATTCTTGGCCTTCAAAGTCTCCTATGAAGTGGGAGACTACCACCGTCAGATTGGAGGGTAGGGGCGGTAGAGCGCCTCTAATCAGCTTAACCTGCTCTGGAGTAAGGTGCCTCCACTCCAATTGCTTTTCAATTTTGACGCGGGCGAGTCGTTCAGCTTCTGCCTCTTTGCGCAGCCCCGCAGCCTCCCTTTCATTCTTGGCAGCCCTTTCGTTTGCCTCTCCTGCTTTGATCGTCGCACCCGACGCGCGATTCATAGCGTCGGCGACTTGGCCTGTAAGGATGTTGCTAATTTGTCCGTTGACCTCGGCTAGATCGTCGGCTGCTTGGAATGCTTTTCGTTGGACATACACCAATCCGGCGGCGGCCAGTGCAGTAAGCGCCATCATCACAATGATCCATGTATTCCATGAATCGACCGAGCGCCCCAATTCTTGGGCGCGAAGGGTAAGAGACTGGATAGTTGGCATGGTCACTTCCCTTGAGGGAGTCGCTACGCTGGTGCTGGTTGGCTGTTGCGTATTCATAGCCGCTCAAGCCTGCATCGCGGTTTTCGGGCGGAAGATTCAACTATAGAACATTGGTTCGATTCCGAGTTCGTACATTTCGTGAATCAGTACTACCAAGTTATGGCAGAGAACCTTACAAAGCGTTTCATTGACCATCGCAACATCGGTTTTGCTCCGCAAGCCATCGCCGAACTTGCGCTTCATCATGCTGAATGTAGATTCGGCGTTGGACCGAGCGTGATAGTGGCCCAGAAAATCCTCCTTGCGGTACAGGAAGTAGTGGAACATCTTCTCGAACGTACCGCCAACCGCGCCCGTCGCTGTTCCTTTGAAGGCGATGAAGGGGGTGCCGCCGAACTTAGCGACGACATCGGTGTTCGTCCGGCTGCCATAAGCCTTGTCTGCCGAAACCTCTCCGATCCGAAAACTCTTTGCTGTGGTTTCAACCATCGGGGCGAACATGAGCGTGTCGTTCGTGTACATCTCCTCGATTTCCACGGCGGTCACGATGTTCGTCTTGACGCCGCACATGAGGTGGCACTTCACCCAATCCTGCTTGATGCGCTCTTTGCCGTACTTCACATCAAACCAGCGAGTGAAGCGAGAAGTCGTGAAGCCAGAGGAATCGACCGCGAAACTGGTTTCGACACTGCGGAGCGGGAGACTACTCTGCTCGACAAGGTTCCGCAGTACGGGCGTCATAGCGGGGTTTTCCAGATAGTTGAAAATCGAATTGTAGTGCGGCGCGGATGCGATGAACCCCTTTGTCTGCGCGTCCCGCAGGTCGCTCATAAAGCGCCGTCCGCTCACTGTCGAATACACCTTGAAGGCGGCGCTGAATACGGCATCCGACAGCGGCAACCTGGGGCGTCCCGCGCCGCGAGTTTCGGGATTCTCAATTCCACGGCAAAGATCAAACAGCAACGCGAGAAACTTGTCCTTCTCGTTCGTTTGCGCCGCGTTGTAAGCAGGCCACGCTTGCGGGTAGGTAGTGCGCTGCCGGGTGAGAGCTATGGTTTCCGTCACCGTGGTGCTCCCATCGGCGTTGTGCTCACGGCGCGAGACGAATATCGCAGCATAGATGTGCTTGCAGTTCTGACGGCGAGCTTCGTAGTCAGGGCAAGAGCACTCAGGGTTTGTCTCCGCAAGACCGCGAACCGCGTAAACTCCCTTGCCGCTCTGCGACGGAACAATCCAGCAATCGCCATGCTGGTGAATCTGCTTTGTAGCCGCCAGTACGATTCCGCGTTGCTCTCTCAGGTCTTCCATAACAACCTCGCTTACCTGAGAAGTATATTACTAATTAGGTATATACTTGTCAAGGAAAATATATCACTTGACAGTATATTACTATCTGGTATAACCTCACTCTCATGCCACTGGTTAACATCAAACAAAAGGGGTATAAATGTAATCGCTGCTTGCACGAGTGGGTTCCACGCAAAGGAACCGTTGGCGAGCCGCGAGTTTGCCCCAAGTGCAAGTCTCCTTATTGGAACAAGCCGCGCAAGCTTGCACGTTGATCTTTCAAAAGTTTGGGGTGGCTGGCGGGGTTCGAACCCGCGACAGGGGATTAACAGTCCTCCGCTTTGCCGACTAAGCTACAGCCACCACAAAGGGCCGGGTGGGGGGCGCGCCTTCGAAACGTTTACCCCTCACTCGGTTTGCTCTTTACTCACCATCTTTAGGTTTCTTGGCTCTTCGCACTTTACTGTCCAGTTCAGCCAAGAACTGGGTCATAGTATCGACCGCTATTTCGTTCGCCTTTTCCTCGTCGCGCTTGACAAGTTGGAACCACGCCATAGAGTTCAACTTGCTATAGACCCAGTCGTCCGACACGTCCAAAGATGGGCGCGCGCGTGTGTATGTGTACGTCCCCGTTTCCTCGTCAAACGTTACTTCGGGGGATTCCGCATCTCTCATTCGTTTGAGAATGCTGTGAACGGAGGCCATCGGATTTGTATAACCAGAAAAGTCGAATCCGCGCTGCTCTGCCTGCTCTTTTATCTGAACCGGGGTAAGCGCCTCCTTCCGCGCCCTGGCAATAAAGAGGGTAATCTTGACCGCTTCCGTGATGTTCTCGGGAACCTTGCACATCTCCAGCGCAAGCAGTTCTGCGGCGCGTTCATCGTCGGGGAGAAAATTCGCGTTAGCGCGAACGAGTTCTTTCAAATCCCCTATTTTCCCGTCGATAACCCGGCGCAGGCGGTACAACTTCTGAATCGAGGTTTGAGCTTCGGCAATTTGAATTCTAAATGCAGAGAGGTTAGATAAATCCATGCCAAACACATTAGACAGGTCTAACAAAAAAGGCAAGCAAAAATTGCGGGGTGAGTCCGTTACAAAAACATCGCCTTGGGACACTGCTATCGCGGAAGCCAGGCGGCGAATTGCCGACCTGCGGTTCTCGATACGGGATTTTGAGAAAAGAAAGCAGCGCGGTGATCAGTGGCTAGGCTTGGAATAATTCTTGGGCAGGATCGTGGATTTATGGGCAGGAAGCGAATATTAGGCAAAGCCATGTCAATACTGAGAAGACAAAACCAGTCCCAATGTGCTATATTGTAATTAGAATTGAAATTGAGGAACGGTGTTCTAGCGGGATCGTTCCAGAAACCCAGCCAAGCGCTGGGTTTTGTCGTTTGCGGCTATGGTCAGCACCAGGAGCCGCAACCGGCACAGCTTCCCACGCCGTTCTAACTGACAACTAGCCACTGACCACTGGCAACCGGTTTCCTCACCCCGAGGTGCGTCGCTGCACTGTCCGATTAACCGTTTGGTTCGGCTTGCATCCCGGCGCGCCTCAGGGTCGGAGGAGCAAATCGAACCCTAGCCCCACTAATTACCAGCCACTGACCACTAGCCACTGATTACAACAAGGAACAACATCATGCCATTCATCAAGAATTCTGCTGCCCTCAGCAAAAAGCAGGCGCTGATGCCTGGGCCTGATAGCCCCGCCTACAAGAAACTCCTGGCTGCGCAGAAGGGCGCGGCCACCAAGACTGCCTCCGGCCACGCCGCCAAAACCTCTGCCTCCCAGCCGGGCGAGAAGCGTCACAAGTTCTCCTCCGCATTTTCTTCCCTCAAGTCGCGGCAAAGGATTGTGGAGCGCGTCAAGCGTGCCATCTGGGCCAAGGTGCTGGAGATCAACGACGCCATCATCGCCCTGGCGCTCCTAGGCAATTACAACGCCGCCAAAGCCCTGTTCGACTTCGCGGGCGTCTACTCGCTGCCCACCAGCGACGACGACAACACCTCCGCCGCATCAGTCGCCGCGCCTGCATCGAATCCGGCCGCCGATACAGCTCCGCCGAATCCAATCGAGTCTTTCTTCCGCAGCATCGGCGTCGCGCCACCCTGTGACGAGCCCGACCCCGACATGGCGCTCTCGAGTCTGTAAAATGACTTCTGGCTGGTTTTGAAGGGGCGCAGCTTTAGCTGCGCCGTCACAAGTCCCTTAAGTTTGTCATCCCGAGGAGGCCTTTAAGGCCGACGAGGGATCTGCTTTCGTCGTACGCCAACCTTTCGCACGCCTTTGGCGAAAGATTGGGAGTGCGGCTGTCGTCAAATTCCAGGAGCTACCATCGCATGGACATGACGTGGGTGACCGACCGGATCGCAGTTGGCGGCGGCATCTGGAACGATGACAAAATGATCGAGGTGGTCCGCGCCGGCGTCACCCATATCATCGACATGCAGATCGAGTTCGACGACACTCGCCTGGCCGAACCCTACGGCGTCAAGGTGCTGTGGAATCCGACCGACGACGACTTTCAGCCTAAGCCGCCGGCGCTCTTCCAGCGCGGCGTGGATTTCGCTCTCGCCGCCCTGGACGATCCTGAATCCCGCCTCTTCATTCACTGCGCCGCCGGCGTTCATCGCGCCCCCATGATGGCGCTGGCGGTGCTTCGCGCTCGGGGTTTTTCCCAGGAAGGCGCCCTGCAGCTTATCCAGTTCCGTCGCCACGTCGTCGATTTTGCCGATGTCTACGTCGACAGCGTCGAGGACTTCATGCGCACCTATTCCGCCGCCGAACAGCCCCGCAGTTAAGCGGTCGTAAACAGTCGTAGAGCATTACGTTGTCATCCCGGGCGGAGAATTAGCACTATTACATAAACTGTCATCCTGAGCGTAGCGTCCGCGCTGTTTGCGGACGCGGAGTCGAAGGACCCCTATACTGGAAGGATCGCGTGCACGTTTCCGTCATCCCGAGCGGACTTGTCCGCATTTCGAAATTGTCATCACGAGTAAGCTTTCAAGCTGGCGAGGGATCTGCTTTCCGGCTTTCGCAGCAAGAGGGGGACGGCCTTCGGGCCGTCCGCACATGCGCAAAATCAGCGTGGCTTTAGCCGCTGAGGGATTTCGCCGTGCCCTGAATCAGAACTTACGGCCAGCACTCCATGTCGCAACCTTTAATACCCACAGAGTGGGACACACTTACGAGCCGGTTTCTCCGGCAACAGAGAGGCATTCGCCATGCCGAACACTCACCGCCTTGCAGGGCGGTTTTTTTCTGTCCTGATCTCGATCGCCTTCGCCGTCCTGCTTCCGCGGGCCGTCTTCGCCTTCAGCCCCGGCCTTACCCTGTGCCAGATTTCGGATACCGTCTATCGCGCCGACGGCTCTTCCGCGCAAGGTGACGTCGTCATTCTCTGGTCGGCCTTCACCACGGCCGCCGGACAGCCGGTCGCGGCCGGCAATCTCACCGTCACCCTGGGCTCAGGCGGGCTGTTCAACGCCAGTCTCGCGCCCAACAGCGGCGCAACGCCCGCCGGCACCTATTACAGAGTGACTTACAAACTTGACGACGGATCTACCGCCTCCGAGTATTGGACGGTCCCGAATCTCACCACCACTACCATCGGCGCCATTCGCAGCACCCTGGTTCCTGCGAATCAGGCGGCGCAATTTCTCACTCGCGAGTATGCCGACTCCCACTACATGGACCTCACCGACGCGCAGACTGTCGCCGGGGTGAAGACCTTCAGCAGCTCTCCGTCGGTTCCCACGCCGCAGAATCCCAGCGACGCAGCCAACAAGGCCTATGTGGACGCCAGCGGCGGAGGTAGCGGAAATTTCTCCTCACCTCCGCCCATCGGCAATGTCACGCCCAACACCGGCAACTTCACCGCTCTCACGGTGCAGACCACCAACGGCATTCCCAATCCCGCCAACTATCCGCAATCCGATCCCTGCGCTCAGATTAATGCCGCCATCGGCTCGCTGCCCGCCGCAGGAGGAACCGTTGACGCGCGCGGCTTCAGTCCGGGACAGACCTGCAATGCCACCATCTCCATCAACAAGCCGGTCGTCCTGCTCTTCGGCGCCGGCAACTGGACCTTCAACGGTAATCCCGGCATCAATGTCAGCGCGCCTAATGTCGTTATCGACTGTCCCGCGGCCACATTCCTCCAGACTTCCCCCACCACGTTGCTGTCCGGCGCCGCGGCTCCGCTCATCGCCAACTTCGCCGATGCCGAAGTCAACAACGGCAACTACCACACCGCCGACGGCACCCAGGTTCTGAACTGCGCCCTGGACGGCAACAGCATCGGCACCTTTGGCATCTTCGCTCCCGCGGTCTATTCCATAAAGATCCACGGTGTCCACGCTCGCGCCTTCACCGGCGCCAACATTCTCACCATTGCCGCTCAGGGTGACATGTACAACACCGTCTCCGATACCAGCGGTGGCGATGGCGTGGTCTGGGGTGGTGACGGCCACATCTCCGGCATGTCGCAGGCCAATGGCAATTCCGGCGACGGCTGGCACATCGTCTCCGGCGGCAACGTTCTCGATGGTCCCACAGGGTACATGAACAAGCTCTACGGCATGCACCTCGACGCCAACGAGGGCGGCGACTGGGTCGCCAGTCACACCTATCTCGAGCCCAAGATGATCCTGCCTGCCTCCAACAATCCCGGGGCTTACGCTTTCTATACCCAGCAAGTCGGAGCCAGCGCCGCCACGCGGCCTTCCCAGTTCTGCCAGAGTGTGGGTTGTGTCACCCGTGACGGCGGCGTGATGTGGATCAACGTAGGCAACGCGAATCTCTACGGTTTGGGGGCGGTCGAGTTCTACGTCATTTCTGTCAATGTCAACTTCCCCAACATCTCGGAGTCGAATCGCGGCAACAATCCCGGCGATTGGGACGACATCTTCATCGAGGGTACTCCCACAATGTGGGCTACGAACGTCTCACTGATCGGCGCTAAGCCCCACGAGTCATCCATCCCCAGCTATCCCAATCACGGCGTCCACTTGAAGTACGTCAAGAACAGCTCGGTTAAGGATGTCCAGTGGTTCGGCGGAGCCTGGAATTCTCCTGTGCAGCCTCAACCCGATCTTGGCGGCATGATGGTGGAAGACTCTTACATGGTCGAGATCGACGACCTCAATTGCACTCAGTCGTATGGGCCGTGTCTCTCGTTCGTCGGCGCTGCCGACGTGGTCGCCTCCAAAATAGTCTCCGGCAATGGGGGAATGTCGACCAGTCCCGCCTCGCACATTGTTCAGCTTGACAGCGGTTCCCGCATCATTCTGCTCGACGGCGTTGAGGCCGACGATAACCGCACTCCACCCTATCAGTACGGCATCGTCAACAGCGGCTCCCACATTGTGGTAAAGAACGAAAAGTACGGTTCTGTCGCCGCGGGCGACACCGGCGTCTCCAACTACGAGGCGTTCGGCACAATCGACGGCCTCTTCTACGGCGTTCCTGCCTCAGCCGGCTTTGAGTGGAGCGTCGGCGGCAATGCGGTCGTCGGCATCAACAATCTTGGCCTTCAGCTGTTCTCGCCCACCACAGCGGCCAACAACGTAACCTTGTCGGCTGCCTCTGCTACTTTCAGCGCATTTCAAATGACGTTGCCTACGACTCCGGGCTCGGCCGGCCAATGTCTCGTATCGTCGGGTGGCGGTTCGGCGCCCATGACCTGGAACACCTGCAGCAACGTCTCGCTTAGCTCGCCTCCGCCCATCGGCAATGTCACGCCTAACACCGTCAGCGCCACCGCGCTGACCTATCAGAACATTCCCGGCGTCGACTTCCTCGTCAGCCACTACTCCAGCATTCAAGCCGCCATCAACGCGGCCTACAACAATGGCAGCGTGCTCGGCGCAGTCGTCGACGATCGCACCGCGCCCTACATCGGACCCGGCTTCAATATTCCCGACTCGGTCATTGTCAGACTCGCGCCTACTACGTACACCATCAACGCGACTGTCACTTTCAACAATGGCAACAACAATGTGACTGCGGGCATCATCGTGCAGCCGGGCGCGCGTCTGCTGGGCGCAAGCACCTCAACCAATCACGGGACCATCCTTCAGCCCGCCAACGGTCTGAACGCCGATCTCATCGCCACTTCCACCGTCGGCACCGGCGCGACCAATCCGCAGTGGTGGCATTGGGGCGAGATCGGATTCCTGCGCCTCGTCGGCAACGGCGCGAATCAAACCGCCGGCGATTGCCTCAAAGTCGAGAACATGGGCGAAGTCGCCAGCGTTCACGATGTCGAACTCTCCGCCTGCTACAACCACAATTTCGAGAACATCGGCTACGCTGCCACACCGTCAGACATCATGAATATCACCAGTAATCTCGCGGTGCATGGTTCCGGCGTTGCCTTCACCAACCTGTCCGGCATCGCCGTCCTCAACGGCATCAGCGGCGATTGCAATCACACATCGCTCATCGCCGCTAATTTCGATTCGGCTGGCACACTAACCATCCACGGTCTCAAGGCCGAAGCCGAAAGCACCATCTGCAATCCCCCGGCGCAGGATCCTGTCATCCTCGCCACCACTACCAGCAACACCGTTCTAGCCTCCATTAAAGTTGACGGCGGTTATGCCTTCGGCACCACCCAGCAGAATTTCGTCGAAAGCACTGGCCCCGGCTCCATCCAGTATGAGCAGGAAAACTTTTACCTCAACGGTTATGTCAATATCCTGAACGACACCGTCCGCGGCCAGGTCATCGCCAACGTCGCCACTGCGCTCAAGCAGCCTGTCTTCTACCTGAGCAATGGCATTGTCTTCGGCAACCAGGCTTTCACATTCCAGCCCAACACCTTCATGCAGGCGAGTCCCAACGGCACGCCTACCGAGATGTTCGGCGCCGGCAGCGACAGTTCCACCGACATCGCGGCCATCGGCAACGGCGACAACGCTAACTATTACGACGGCGGCCTGAAGTTCGGCACCTTCAATCGCACGCAATTCGGGCAGACGCCGGAGTATCAGGCGCGTATGGGATGGCGCTGGACCAATCCCGGCTATGACACGACGACCTGGACGTTCATTCCCGTCTGGGCGACGGGCGACACCAGCGTGCGCTGGATTGGCGATCCCAACGTCCGCTGGCCCGAGGTCTACGCCGCCGATGTTAACTCGACCACCGCGACCGTCGGCACCTTGAACGTCACTACATGCAACGGCTGCGGCTCCGGCGCGAACGGCGCGGCGGGCGGCGATCTCAGCGGCAGCTATCCCAATCCCACCGTCGCCAAGATCAACGGCAATACGCCGGCAACCGTTGCAACCTCCGGCAGTTATAACGACCTGAGCAACAAGCCAACCATTCCGACCGCTTCGAATTGGCCCAACGCAGGCGCATGTCCCTCCGGTCAATACGAAGTCGCGAGCACCAACGGCGTCGCGCCTACCTGCGGCCAGGTGCAGTATTCGCAACTCGGCGGCACCGTCCCGGCCATGCATGTAGTCTCGGGAACAATTCAAGGCCCCACGTCGGCTATCACCGGTACTGGCTCAACCGCTGCGCTCTACAGTGTGAGCTTGCCTGCCGGAACTTTTTCGGTAGGAACGGGAATCAAGTGCTTCGCTCGCGCCCGCCACACCACGGGAAGCGCGACCGTAACCGTCGGTTGGAAGTTAGGTAGCACCGCCTACACTTATCCGACCACCTACACAACCGGCAACAATGGCGGCGACGCCTCCATCGAGATCTTCACCTTCTCATCGCTGACTGCTGAAACCGTGAACGTCCCCTGGGCCGCATTTGGCGGCACAACCATCGCGCCCTACACCGGCCTCGCATGGACCGAGAACCTCGCCAGCGCCGACACCCTCTCCTTCACCTTCAACGTCGCCAGCACCGACAAGATGACCGGCGACAGCTTCTACTGCCAGACCATCCAGTAGGCTGGGCCAGGATTCTTTAACGGTGCTATTCCGAGGAATCTCTATTCCCGCGAGACTCTTATTGCCCCGTTCCAGTTTTGACCGGCGTCGAGCCTTTCGTAGACCCCCACAATGTGGGACAGCGTAACTCACCACCTGATCACTAGCCACAAGTCACTGATTTCCGACTCCCATGCCCACAAAACGCACAACCAATTCGAAACCGCAACCTGCGGTCCCACCCGACACGTCGGGGCTGCCCGAACTGTCAGACGAACTGACCGCCGATGTACTCAAGGCGTGCAGCAACCACCTCGACGAGAAGCCCTCGCCGAACTATGTCATCGGCAAGTACAAGACCTCGCCTGCGGCCACCACCTGGCGCGAGTACCTGATGTGGGCCATGCTGAAAATTCGCGACAAGCACGGCCATCTCCGCCAGTTCATACTCAACCGCGCACAGCAGGATCTGGAGCGCCGTAGCACGAATCGCAACATCGTGCTAAAAGCGCGTCAGCTTGGCGTCACTACCTATGTCGCCGCGCGCTTCTTTATCAGCCGCATCACTCGCGAGGGCACGCTCAGCGTTCAGGTCGCGCACGACCAGCGTTCCGCCGAGGAAATCTTCCGCATCGTGCACCGGCTCCTGGACAATCTGCCGGAGCCGTTGCGCCGGGGCGCGCTGGTCACCTCGCGCGCCAATGTCCGCCAGATCGTTTTTCCCGTATTCGATAGCGAATACCGCGTGGAAACCGCGGCGGACGACACCGTGCAACCCGCCTGGCTGGGCGAATACAAAGTTCTCAGCGATCTGCTGCCGGTCGAAGATGTACTTCCCGGCAATGCCGTTCAGGTGTCGGCGCCGTTGCGCGGAGCCGCCTTCACCGCCATCGTCCGCGATGTCGATCTGCAAGCCATCTCGCTCGCCGACGATCGCTCGCAATACGACATAAAATTCGCCACCGATGCTGATGAGCCCATCGCGTTCAAACTCGAAGCCATCACCTTGGCCGCGCCCCTTGCCACCATCTACGACACGGGCACGCCTTCGTCTTCGCTCTACATCGATTCTCTTACGGCAGCCCAGGTGACCAACGTCATCGCGACCGAGATCACCTTCGACGCCGGCGTCGCGCCTCCGTCCGGCGGCGGCATCGAAGCGCGCCGTTCTGATGGCGGCTGGGGTGCCAGCGACAGCGGCAATCTCGCCGGACGCTTCACCACCCAAACCTTCACTCTGCCGCGTCTCGAACGCGTGCAGAATTACTATCTGCGGCAATATGACGGATCATCGCCCGCCAAATACTCGCGTTATTCCATCTTGCTGCACGTGGACTACCCATTATGAGTACATGTCCCAGTATCGTCACGCTAACTGACTTCGAACAGAAAGTTCTCTCCGACCTCGCCGAACTCAAGGCCAACATGCGTTGGGTCATCGGCAACGGCAACCACGGCAAGATCCAGGAAATCGAGGAGCGCGTCGATCGCCACGAAGCCTACCTTCAGCGCTTCACCGGCGTCGCAACCGCACTCGCCAGCATTCTCACCTTCTTCCACTTCGCCATCGACTACTTGCTCTACCGGCGCTGAGCATAAGCGTGTCTCGGTGTCTCTGTGGTCCAATCGGCGCAACTCCCGGCTCGCCCACTGCGTCAAATTATCAGATATCCTTAGTTATCGCCCATGCGACGGTCCATCGGTTTCGCGATTTTGGTGCTCGCCCTGTGTCTGCCAGTTCTGGCGCAGGATCCGGCCATTGCTCCGCTGCGCCCGCTTCCGACCACGCCCGCACAGCAGCAGGACAACGCTGCCAGCGCCAATCAGGACACCAGTGCCACCAGCGGCGATCAGATCACCAAGCCGGCCGGCGCCAAGGGCTCTACTCTGATTGGCTGTCTGGCGGGCCCTGACAAGGATGGCAAGTTCACGCTCCGCAACATGGCTCATCGCTTTGGAGTGCAGGTCGTTGGCCCCAACGATCTCAAGAACGATTCCGGCAGCAAGGTGAAGTTGACCGGCCAGTGGCAGCCGCTGCCGCAGTCACAAGAACCGGTCGCTTCGCCGCAACCGGAGAACAAGAAGACGGTCGAGACGCATCGCTTCCAGGCCACCGACGTAGAGGTGCTGGCGCAGAAGTGCACGCCGCCGACCGAGACCACTCCTGTCAGCAAGAACAAGCCGCAGAAGACCACAACCTATAACGCCCCCAGCTCCGACGATTCGAAATAGAAATCTGTTCCTTCGAATTGCTTCGTCATCTGAGTGAAAATCGGTGTGTCATCCTGAGCGCAGGTTCGCGCCCGCCCGCCTTTGCGCGAACCGGAGTCGAAGGACCCCTACTGTGTCATGAACCTGCCTTTCTGTCGCCACGCCTCAGAACCCCTTCTTCGAATCCACCAGGATCGTCACCGGCCCGCTATTGACCAGCTCCACGTCCATCATCTCCTGAAACCGCCCCGTCTCGCAGTGCAATCCCGCCTTCCGCACCTGTCCAACAAAATACTCATACAACTCCCGCGCCCGCTCTGGACGCGCCGCCTCGTCGAATGATGGCCGTTTCCCCCGCCGAACATCGCCAAACAGCGTGAATTGCGATACCGCCAGCACTGCCCCTCCCACATCCATCACGCTCAGATTCATCTTCCCGCCGTCATCTTCAAAAACCCTTAGCCCCGCAATTTTTCCCGCCAGATAATCGGCATCGGCCTCGCTGTCTTCGCGCGCCACTCCCAGCAAGACCAGAAGCCCTTGCCCGATCCGACCGGTCAATTCATTCCCCACCTTTACCGAAGCCCGGGTCACGCGTTGCACCACCGCTCGCATGTCAGGGTTGTATCACAATGGCCGCTCCTCGCTTTTCGCCTTTCGATTCGCTCGTCTTGGACGGGGACCTTACTGCGATGGGGAAAAGCCGTGACACAAACAGCCGAAGGGCGAAAGGCCAAGCCAAAAGCGAACAGCGAAGAGCGAAAAGCGGCTTTCCCGCGTTGACCATTGCAAAGCCCAGCGTTTAGGATGAATCGGGACTCATATCGCTGAGCGCTCTTCAGTCTCTCTCTACGCATCTGCTTTTTGGGAGGGCTCTCAGGCATTCTTTACAGGCCTTCTTGCCTGCAATTAGACTTACGGGTTTCCCGCCCACCGCCGCAAAGCGTGCGTTGGGCATTCCGGTACGTTGCGCTGCTGCGCGACAGGAGAACGAATCGATGGCTTCCGTAGATGAACGGGTAAAACAGATCATCGTGGAGCAGTTGGGCGTAGATGAAGCGGAAGTAACGCCCAATGCTTCGTTTGTGGACGACCTTGGCGCCGACTCGCTCGATACGGTCGAGCTGGTCATGGCTTTCGAAGAAGCTTTCGAAATTGAAATCCCCGACGAGGACGCGGAAAAAATCCGCACCGTGCAGGACGCGGTCACCTACATCAACCAGCACGCTAAGGCAAAAACATAGCTGGCGTCCGCTGCGGCCGCCGCTGCCGCGCTCGTCACCATGCGGTAGTGGCCCCACTTAACCGGGAAACCGCGTTCGCCCGCCCCTGCGGGTCAAGAGGAGATGAATGGTCTCATGGCATCCGTTGATGAACGTGTAAAGCAAATCATTGTCGAGCAGCTAGGCGTTGACGAAGCCGAGGTCACGCCCAACGCCTCCTTTGTGGACGACCTCGGCGCCGACTCTCTCGACACCGTCGAGCTGGTCATGGCCTTCGAAGAAGCTTTCGAAATCGAAATTCCTGACGAGGACGCGGAAAAAATCCGCACCGTCAAGGACGCCACCGACTACATCACTTCGCACGCGAAAGGATCGAAGTAGGTTGAACCGTCGCGTCGTCGTCACGGGTATCGGTATCACTTGCGCTGTCGGCAAAACTGTCGAAGAAGCGTGGCCGGCGCTGCTATCTGGTAAGAGCGGGGTGGAGCTCATCACCAGCTTCGATGCCTCCGCGTTCGCCTGCAAGATCGCCGCCGAGGTCAAAAACTTTGACCCGCTCCAGTTCATCGACAAAAAAGAAGCGCGCAAAATGGCGCGCTTTATTCATCTGGCCATCGCCGCCAGCGATGAAGCCCTTCGTATGGCCAACTACAAGGTCGAAAACGAAGATATGGCCGAACGCACCGGGGTCAACATCGGCTCCGGCATCGGCGGATTCGACATCATCGAGCGCGAACACTACAACCTGATCAGCGGCGGCCCGCGCAAAATCTCCCCTTTCTTTATTCCTGCGGCCATCGTTAATCTCGCCGCCGGTCAAGTCAGCATCCGCAACAATGCCAAAGGCCCGAACGAAGCCACCTGCACCGCCTGCACCACCAGCGCTCATTCCATCGGTGACGCCGCCCGTGTCATTAAGTACGGCGATGCCGACGTCATGATCGCCGGCGGCAGCGAGGCTGCGATCACGCCCATGGGCGTTGGCGGATTCGCTGCCATGCGCGCGCTCTCCACCCGCAATGACGATCCCCATCGCGCCAGCCGGCCTTGGGACAAAGATCGCGACGGCTTCGTCATCGGCGAAGGCGCGGGGATTTTGATTCTCGAAGAGCTGGAATTTGCCAAGAAACGCGGTGCCAACATCATCGCTGAAGTTGTCGGCTACGGCATGAGCGCCGATGCCAACCACATCACGCAGCCCGCTCCCGGAGGCGAAGGGGGTTATCGCGTAATGCGCAACGCCCTGCGCGACGCCGGCCTCTCGCCGGATCACATCGGATACGTCAACGCTCACGGCACTTCCACTCCGCTGGGCGACGAACTGGAAGCGACCGCCATCAAGCGAGCCTTCGGCGGTCACGCCTACAAGCTGCTGGTTAGCTCAACCAAGTCAATGACGGGCCACCTGCTGGGCGGAGCGGGCGGTTTGGAAGCTGCCATCACCGTGCTCGCACTGCGCGACCAGATCGTTCCCCCCACCATCAATCTCGACCATCCTGACGAAGGCTGCGACTTAGACTTCGTCCCCCACACCGCTCGCAAAGTCGCCATGGAGTACGCCATCTCGAACTCCTTCGGCTTCGGCGGCACCAACGGCTGCCTGGTCTTCAAGCGCTGGACGGAGTGACCTAATTCCGCTCTCTCAATCAGGCTGTCTTCGGCGGCTCCCATAACTCCACCCGGTTTCCCTCCGGATCCACGATCCAGCCAAACTTGCCGTAGTCACAGTCCTCGACTTTGTCGTCCACCTGCACGCCTTCCTCGCGCAGTGCCTTCAGCAGTTCGCCCAGATTGTCCACTCGAAAGTTGATCATGAAGCTTGACTGGCTGGGCGCGAAGTATGTCGTGTCCTGCGGAAAGATCGACCAGACGTTAACGGCTGGAACCTCGTCGCGGAAGATCGCGCCCGAACCCTCCGCCCCCTCAATCCCCAGATGCTTGCGATACCACTCGTATTGTGTCTTCGGGTCTTTTGCCTTGAAGAAAATCCCGCCTAGTCCTATCACTCGTTTCATGTTCACCCTCCTCGCACGATGGCGACAGATTTCGAAGACTACAGCAATCTCCCGGAGTTTGTCATCCTGTGCCCATCCTTCCGTCATCCCTGAGCCCATTGCCGGGTGTCATCCTGAGCGGAGCATTCGCGTCGTTTGCGAATGCGGAGTCGAAGGACCCCTATTACTGGCTGGGATCGGCCTTCCAAAGAAAAACGGCACGAAGACTATTTATTCTCCGTGCCGAAGCCTGCCCTGAGCGAAGTCGAAGGGTGTCTCTGTGGTGAGAGGTTTACGCCTTGGTGGGCTGCGTCTTCAGCACCTCGATTGCCTTGTTGAGCTGATCGTCCGGCTGATTGGCTTTCTGCTTCTCTTCTTGCGCCTGGTCCTCGGCGTTCTCGTCCTCATCGGGAGCGATGAAGTCATCGTTATTGTCGGCAACCAGGATATTCGGCGTGATGGCCGTGTCCTCCAACGCCTTGCCGGAAGGCGAATAGTACTTGGCCACCGACAGGATCAGCGCCGAACCATCCGGCATATCGATCACTTTCTGGATCGCGCCCGCGCCAAACGTCTTGTCGCCGACCACGTCGCCGCGCGCATTCTCCATGATTGCGGCCGCTACTACTTCCGCCGGACCGGCTGTGCCGCGATTCACCAGCACCACCAGCGGTAGATTGGTCATGACCGCTTTCTGCGGGTCGGCGTTGAAAGTCTGCTTGGGATACTTCTGGCCTTGCAGATAGGTGATCGTGCCGTGATTCAGAAAAAGATTCGCGGTCGCAATACCTTCGTCCTCTTCGCCATCGCCCGAGTTGCGCAGGTCGAGAATGATCTTCTTCGCGCCATCCTTCTGCAGCGCCTTCAGTTTGTTGGCCAGCTCCTGCGAGCGTCCTTTGGGAAAGTCGTCCACCTTGATGTAGCCGACGCCATCCGCCATCATCTTGTCGGTGGGAGGCGGATCGGTAACCACGGCCAACGTAAGCGCCGACTTCACCGGCTCTGCCCGCCGCGGCCGTACCACGGAAACATTGACCACCGATCCCGGTGGTCCGGTCAACCGCCCGTCGATCTCGGCCAGCGACATGTCGCGCGTGGACCTGCCTTCGATCGCCTCAATGATGTCTCCGCTCTCGATCTCCGCTTTGTCAGCCGGCCCGCCCGGAATCACCGAGATCACGGCCGCATAGCCATAGCGCTTGGAAACCGCGGCGCCAATAGCAGCCTTGCCTTCCTTGCGCTGCTTGTACTCTTTGAACTCCGTGGGATCCAGATAGCTGGAGTTGGCATCCAGCGATTCCAGCAGCCCATGCAGCGCGCCGTTGGTTACGGCCGCAATGTTGGGCTCCTCGACGTACTCGTCGCGGATGCGCGACAGCACCTCGCTGTACACGCCCAGTTGACGATAGGAGCCGTCGTCGTTGGTGTCGGCCTTAACGCCCAGTTGACCGATTATGACGAACGAGGCAATCAGGAACGAGAGAGCAAGGACAATAAACTTCGTGGTCTTCGACATTGACATGTGTAATTCGCTGTTTGGAGGGATACCGCCCGCTGGATCACTCCTATTCTATCCCAGTTCGATGCCGACACTCCCGGGAAGTTCCGGAAAATCAGATCGCAGAAGGCCTTCCGGGCTGGAGGTTGGACGCAGCCCAGAGTGGATTGTAAGCCGAAACGTTGTCACCCTGATAAACTCCTTTGTTCATCGGTATCAAGCGAAGAGCAAAAGCCGAAGAGGGAACAGCGACCAATGGCCCGCACACTTGACAAATCCCGCGCGCTGCAAAAACGTGCCAAGCGGCTTATCCCCGGCGGCGTCAACTCGCCCGTTCGTGCCTTCGGCTCTGTTGGCGGCGACCCGCCGTTCCTGGTTCGCGGCCTGGGATCCCACGTCTGGGATGCCGACGGCAACCGCTACATCGACTACGTCGGGTCCTGGGGGCCGCTCATTCTCGGCCACTCCGATCCCGAAGTGATCGAGGCCATCGCCCAGGCAGCGCGCAACGGCACTAGCTTTGGTGCGTCGACTCCAACCGAAGCTGACCTCGCAGCTCTAGTCATCGAAGCCTTCCCGGCCATCGAGAAAGTGCGCTTCGTCAGCTCTGGCACCGAAGCGACGATGTCGGCGATTCGCCTGGCCCGTGCCGCTACCGGCCGCAAGATCATCGTGAAGTTCGAAGGTTGCTATCACGGACACAGTGACGCGCTGCTGGTGAAGGCGGGCTCAGGCGTTGCAACGCTCGGCATTCCTGGCTCGGCCGGCGTGCCCCAGGAGTTCGTCGAGTTCACTCTTGCCCTGCCTTACAACGATGTCCCAGCCGTCGCAGCCGCCTTCGACAAATTCAAAGACCAGATCGCCTGCGTCATCGTTGAACCCGTGGTTGGCAACATGGGCTGCGTGCTTCCGACGCCCGGGTATCTGGCAGCTTTGCGAATGATCACTTCGCAGGCAGGCACTCTGCTCATCTTCGACGAGGTCATGACCGGTTTCCGCGTGGCTTTTGGCGGGGCTTCCGAGCTTTACAACATCAAGCCAGACATCACGACCTTGGGCAAGATCATCGGCGGCGGCTTGCCGGTGGGCGCGTATGGCGGGCCGGCCAAGCTCATGGACATGATCGCTCCCGTCGGCCCTGTCTATCAGGCCGGGACGCTAAGCGGCAATCCCTTGGCGATGGCAGCGGGCATTGCGACCCTAAGCCAGCTCAAGGCCAACAGGGAACAGTTCTACAAACAGCTCGATGAAATGGCGGGCAAGCTGGTCGCGGGCGTCACGCAAGCTGCGAAAGATGCGGGTGTTGCGATGACTACCAATCGCGTCGGTTCCATGTTCACGTTCTTCTTCACCGACCGACAGGTCACCGACTGGAACAGTGCCGCCACCTGCGACACGGCGAAGTTTGGCCGCTTCCACGGAGCCCTGCTCGACGCCGGTGTCTGGCTGCCGCCCTCGCAGTTCGAAGCCGCATTCCTCAGCCTCGCACACACTCAGGGCGACATCGACGACACCATCGCCGCCGCCCGCGAAGCCTTGGCGCTGGTTTAGCCGTCGTGCGCACTTTTGAAGGGGCGCAGCTTCCGCCTCGCCGATAGCGGTCTTTTCTAATTTGTCATCACGAGCGGGCTTCAGCCCGCGAGGGATCTGCTGTTCGAGCTTTTCCGCGACCTCAGTAGCCGTAGCTGTCCCCTACGCCCGCGCCGACTGCTCATCCCCGCCTAGCGGCAAGAAATATTGCGTGCCGCGAATCGGCTCACTGACGCGTCGCAGCAGCGCCTGCAAGTCTTCGCTGCGCTCCACGAAGTCGATCTCCGACGTGTTCACGATCAGCAGGTCCGACGAGGTGTAGTGAAAGAAGAAGTGCTCATACGCCTTGATCACCTCTTCCAGATAATCGTCGCTGATCGCCTTCTCGCCGGGCGCGCCTTTTTTCTTCAGCCGTTTCTTCAGCACCTCGGGAGTGGCCTGCAGGTAGATGACGAGGTCCGGCGTGGGCACGTTCTGGCGAAACAACTCGTAGTAGCGGTTGTAAACCTCCAGCTCAGCGTCGCCCAGATTGAGGCACGCGAAGAGCTTGTCCTTCTCGAAGATGTAATCCGCTACGTAGGTCTTGTTGGGATTGCCCTTGATATTTAGTCCCCCAAGCTGCTCATAGCGCGCGATCAGGAAGGCAAACTGCGCCTGGAACGCGGCTCCGGGTTCTCCCTGGTAGAACGGGCGCAGAAACGGGTTTTGTTCCGGCTCGCTGATGCGCTGCGCGTGCAAGGTCTCGGCAATCACTCGGCTGAGCGTGCTCTTGCCGACTCGGATTGGGCCCTCGACTGCAATATACCGGGGTGGTTCGAAGAGGTTCGCCATGATCGGAGAAAGACTACGATTCTCGGCCCAGACGACGCAAAGACAGCGCCTTCCGGGGTCCCTCGCAGAATAACTTGCGCGCGCCTCCGTGGCAATTACTTGCTTGTAAAACTGTGGGCAAGTTTTCCACCGATGCGTGAGGCAGTTAGCACTTAGCATTTGGCACTTGGCCAAGTGCTAACGGCTAAATGCTAAATGCCACTCTCGAAACAGCTACAATCACATCGTGTTCCCGATCCTCTTCAGCGCCATAGGCCTCGCCGGACTGGCCACGTGGGCGGGCTTCCACACCATGTGGCCCACGTCGCAGGTGTACGGCCGGACGTTCACCGGCCTGCAGCCCAGCTCACGGCTGCTGGCGCTCACCTACGACGACGGCCCCAACGATCCCTACACGTGGCGCATGATGGAAGTCCTGGAACGCCACGGGGCGAAGGCGACATTCTTCCTGCTCGGCCGATTCGTCCAGCAGAAACCGGAGATCGCGCGCGCCCTCGTCGCCGCCGGGCATGCCATCGGAAGCCACACGTGGGATCATCCCAACCTGATCTTCGCCTCCGCCGCCGAGGTGCGGCGTCAACTTCAGCAGACGCAGCAGGCGATCCGCGAGGCCACGGGTGTCGACGTCCGGCTTTTTCGGCCGCCATTCGGCGGACGCCGTCCAGCATCGCTGCGCGCAGCTCGCGCCCTAGGCTTGCAACCTGTGATGTGGAATGTCACGTGTCAAGACTGGAAGGCCAAGTCCGCCGGCGAAATTGTCGCGCGCGCCGAGAGGCAGATCCACGGCGGCAATGTCATCCTGCTGCATGATGGGGAATACCATCGCATCGGCGTCGACCGCAGCCGCAGCGTCGAAGCCAGCGACCGCATCGTGTCGCGCTATCGGCCTGAGGGATATGAGTTCGTGACGATTCCGCAGATGATGGAGAGCCAGCAGCTCGCGACTGGGAAGCTCTGAGTAGTTTCCGCGAAGGGGACGGCCTTCAGACCGTCCGTAAATTCCGCAATATCAATCCGGCTTTAGCCGCTGAGGGACTTCGCTATGACATGCCCAGGAATTCCCCTCGTTACTCTGGAACGGCTGCCAGCGGCCGAACCTGCTGCACTCCATCCAGCTGCGCCAGCAAGTCGTCGACCCGCGCTTCCAGGATGTTACGGATTGAGAGAACTCCCAGCAACTTGCCCTCCTCGCTCACAATGGGCATGTGGCGATAATGCCGCTCCAGCATAACTGCCAGCGCTTCACTGGGGGTAGTCTCTTCCGTTGCCATCTCGACGATGGGGCTCATCACCTCGCGCACCGGCGTGGTGTATGGATCGCGTCCGCTGAGCGCGAACTTGGCCAGGACATCGCGTTCCGTAAACATACCAGCCACAACTGTTTGTTCGTCGACGACCGCGACCGCACCGACGGCCTTGTCGATCATGGTTCGTATCGCGTCCTCGACCGTCGCCTCCAAGCCCACCGTCGCCGGACCTTCGTCACACCATTGCAGAAGACTCATGACAGTTGAAATTCCTTTCGCCGCACGAGTGCGAGGTTATGTTGCCGGAGCCATTGGCGTCAACTGCAGGTTGAGCAGCTCAGCGCAGAAAGTGGATAATCCCAGTATGCTCTCTCGACGCGTTTGCCTGCTGTTGGCCCTTGTCATAACGGTTGCGTTCTCCTCGCTGACACTATGGGCCGCGAAGGATTTTGTTCCGCCGCGCGCCGAGAACGCGAACACCTATGCCTGTAAGGACGCTCACGCCAGCGAGAAGGTCACTGGGGCCATCGATCTCTACAACACTTCGCCCAAGGACAACATCTTCATCACGCCCTACAACCATGAAGGAATTCTGCCGGTCTTTCTGGTGATCACGAATGACGGCGACCAGCCCATCACGGTAAACAACATGCGAGCGCAGTTGGTGACGGCGGGGCGTGCCAAGATGGACTCACTGACGACGGACGATGTTCTTCGCCGCGTTGCTCACATCAGCGGCAGCACCACCCCTCCTCCGCGCGTTGGCCCCATCCCGCTGTCGGGTAACAAGAACAAGAAGGCCCAGAAGCAGTACGAAGAGATCATGGCCGCGAACTTCGCTGCTCAGGCGGTCGAGCCGCACACTACCAAATCAGGCTTTCTATTTTTCGATGTGTCCGACGTCAAGCAGCCGCTGCAAGGCGCGCATATCTACCTGACCGGAGTGCGGGACGCCGGTGGCAGTGACCTCATGTATTTCGAGATCCCGCTCACCCCGTCGAATGCCGCCGGCGCCGGATCGCAGTAGAGCTTCCGAACTTGCCTACCGCGGGCTTGGCTTCGCAGCCGGCCTCTGAGGTTGCGGCGGCGCTGCTCGGCGCTGTTCCTCGCGCTCGATCTGTTGGCGCATATCGCGAATCAGGATCGTCCACATCTGCGAGTTGGTCCGCAACAGGATCTGCAGGTTCTGATCGCGCAGAAACAGGATCTCGCTGGTCATGTTCATGTTCAGGCTTTCCAGCTTATTCAGATCATCTCGCATACGCGCCAGTTCGTCGCCCGCCTGAGCTGTCTGTTGCTGCGCAGAGGGCTGCCCTGGTCCACTCGCAGCGGGATTTAGAGCTTGATCTCCGGTTCCTCTTTGACTCGAAGAATCCTGCGCCAGCAGCGCCGAACTCAATAGCAATACGAAAGCAATTTGCCGCATCGGAGCACCTGCCTCACATGCGCCTACCGCCGGCGCAGGCGTCAATTCAGTATGATCGAGAACATCGCTTTTGAGGAGAAGATCTGTGCATCGAACGACGCTGGGCGATTTTGAGCTGACGATCCTTTCGGATGGCAACTATTACATCGACGGTGGCACCATGTTTGGCGTCATCCCCAAGGTCATGTGGGAAAAGCGCATCACTCCTGACGAGCGCAACACCATTCCGATGGGCACCAACTCGCTGCTGGTGCGCACTGGCAAACAGAACGTCCTTATCGAGACCGGCATCGGCAACAAGCTGAACGAGAAAAGTCAGGCCATCTATCGCAACCAGGCACTGCTGATGAAGAGCTTCGAGCAGTCCGGGATCTCGCCAGACGAGATCGACATCGTCATCAACACTCATCTGCACTTCGACCACTGTGGCTGGAACACCTACTATAAGGACGGCAAGCCGGTCGCGACGTTTCCTCGCGCCACCTACTACGTCCAGGAAGGCGAACTGCAGCATGCTCATGAGCTGCATGAGCGCGACCGCGTCAGTTACATGACCGACAATTACGATCCCCTGGTCAACAGCGGCCAAATGAAGCTGCTGAATGGCGACGCGGAAATTGTTCCCGGCATTTCAGTGAAGGTCTATCCCGGACACACTCGCGACATGCAGGCAGTTATCGTGCGCAGCGGCGGCAAGGTTGCCGCCTATCCCAGCGACCTTGTTTGCGATACCAAGCACCTCGATCCCACATGGACCCTCGGCTTCGATCTCTATCCCCTGGAGAGCATCGCCAACAAGCACCGGTTCTACGAGGTCGCCATCCCTGAACGGTGGCTCGTAGTCTTTACCCACGATCACGAACTGCCTTGGGCATACCTTGAGATAGGCGAAAAGGGACGACCTGTGGCACGGCCGGTTCGGCAGAAGGTGGGCTGAAGGCGCGGCGCTAAAGCGCTATTTACGGCCCGTTTTCCAAGTCCTACTATGTGGGATATCAGGGTATTTCGGGAGGGTGACGATGGGTAAGAAGAACAAGAAAGATAAGAAGAAAAGTAAGCGTAAAGTCGAAGAAAAGGTCCCGGCTGTAGCTGCTTCTGAAAAAAGTGGTATCAAGCTCGATCTGCGCTCGGTCGAGATCCCGCCGCGGCCCAAGCCGATGAAGGGTACCGACATTCGCGCCCTGCGGGAGAGCCTGAACGCCAGTCAGGCGCTATTCGCGCGTCTGTTGAACGTGAGTTCGAATGCGGTTGAGAGTTGGGAGCAAGGCGTCCGCCAACCGCGCCAGGCCACGCTCAAGCTGTTATATGTCGCCCGTAAGAACCCCGACGTGCTGCTCAGCTAGCGGCCTTAGTTCAGCTCGCAGCCGCCGTTCATCCTGCAGCAGTTCGTCTGTCCGCAGCCCGCCTCCGGCGACGCGGCACCGCCCTTGCTGACGGCGAAGGTTGAAAGCTGTTTCTCCAGCTTTTCGGTGTGACAACTAGGACATTCCGGCGTCTGCTGGCCGAAGAGGATGGCCTCGAACTTGTGTCCACAGGCTTCGCAGCGGTATTCGAAAATAGGCATCAAATACTCCAATTCGCGTGATTCGCAGCCCTTCGCTGGTTTATAGCGAATCGGCGGCAACCATTAGCACATCATTATAGATGCAGGAGCTTTGATCTATCCTTCTCAACAATGAATCTGCCCGCGGGGCGTCGGAGCTTCGGCTTCCCGCCACCGAGGCGGCGCAGCAGCCCGATTTCTTTGGCGAGCCCTTTCGGCCGCGCCGCCCGTTCGTCAGCGGCCATGCCCAGACGATTGCCGGAAACTTCCTGCCGCGTCGCAATCTTCTGCCTCCGCCGCAGGAGCGGCTGTTTCAGGTCGAACCGGAAGTCCAGGTGCTGTGCCATTGCCATTGGCAGCCCGAGCGCAAAACCGCGATGACCCTCGTCATCGTGCATGGACTCGAAGGCTCCAGCGAATCGCAGTATGTGATCGGTACCGGAAGCAAGGCCTGGGCAGCGGGGATGAACGTAGTCCGCATGAACATGCGCAACTGTGGTGACACGGAGCATCTCGGTCCCACCTTGTACAACTCCGGCATGTCGGGCGATGTCGGCGCAATAGCGCAGACTCTGATTAACGAAGATGGCCTGCAAAAGTTGGCGTTCGTGGGATATTCCATGGGAGGCAATCTGGTGCTGAAGCTGTTCGGTGAGTGGGGAACAGATGCTCCGCCGCAAGTCAAAGCGGGGGTTGGCGTCTCTCCCGCGATGGACCTTGCACCTTCCTCTGACGCGCTGCACGCCCGCGTCAATCGCGTTTACGAGTGGAAGTTTCTTCTGGGACTCCGTCGCCGCATGTTGCGCAAGGCTGCCCTTTATCCCGATCGCTACGATGTGCGCTACTTGCGTGGCATGCGCAGCATGCGCGACTTCGACGACCAGATCACCGCCCGCTACTCCGGGTTTCGCGACGCCCAAGATTACTATACGCGCGCCGCCTCGGCCACTGTCATCGACCGCATCGCCGTTCCCACTCTGGTGCTTCATGCCCAGGACGACCCCTTCATTCGCGTTTTGCCGGAAACCCGGGCGAAGCTCCTGGGCAATTCGCACATCACCTTCAAGGAAACCATGCAGGGGGGACATTGCGCTTTCCTGGCCGCTCCGGATGGCTATGACGGCCGGTGGGCCGAGCGCCAGGCAATTGCCTTTGTCCATCGTGTCGATCGCCAGGAACCGGTCAACCTTTCGGTTGCTTAGTGGGGCGTCGGCGGACGCCAGAAATATCCAACATCGTAGGGTGGTTTGATTATTGACCTACTTGGAGTAAAATTCCCGACACTTCGTTCTGCGTAGGCATTCTTACCGCTCAATGGCCTCAGCCGGACGGCAAACGCAAAAACGCTGTTGTTGTCATGCGGTCTTGGACCAAGGCCGCGAGTGCAACTACGAGGTCCGGCAAAGACGCCGCAAACGGGAGCACGCCAATGTCAAATGGAATGTCGGATGCCTTCGTGTTTTTCGGAGCCACGGGAGACCTGGCTTATAAGCAGGTTTTCCCATCCCTGCAGGACCTGATTCGCTACGAGGGATTCAACATCCCCATCATCGGCGTCGCCAAGGCCAGCTGGAATCTCGACCAACTCAGAGAACGCGCCAAAGACAGCCTGGAGAATCACGGCGGCCTAGAGCAGGCGGCCTTCGAGAAATTGCTCAGCCTCTTGCACTACGTCGATGGCGACTACGCGGATGGGGCAACCTTCACCGAACTGCGTAAGCAACTCGGCGAGGCTAAAGCTCCGCTGCACTACCTTGCCGTTCCACCCAGCTTATTTGGCACGGTAGCCGAGGGCTTGGCGAAATCGGGCTGTGCGACCAACGCGCGAATCGTGGTCGAAAAACCCTTCGGACACAATCTGCCTTCCGCGCAGGAACTGAATCGGACCCTGCACCGCTTCTTTCCCGAGGAGGATATCTATCGCATCGACCACTACCTCGGCAAAGAACCGGTGCAGAATATTTTGTACACTCGCTTCGCCAACCCAATCTTCGAGCCCATCTGGAACCGTGAACATGTTCGCAGCATTCAGATCACCATGGCGGAAAACTTCGGCGTGAGCGACCGCGGCAGGTTCTACGACGAGACCGGCGCCATCCGCGACGTTGTGCAGAACCACATGCTGCAGGTGCTGGGCAATCTGACGATGGGTCCGCCAACCGGAGAAGATCACGACGCCGAACGCGATCAGAAGGCTGCGCTTCTGAAGGCCGTCGTTCCTCTGAAGCCGGAAGATGTCGTCCGTGGCCAATATAAAGGCTACAAGCAAGTCCCTGGCGTGGCTCCAGCTTCCACGGTCGAGACCTTCGTCGCCATCAAGCTCCATATCGATAGCTGGCGCTGGGCCGGCGTCCCCATTTATATTCGCGCCGGCAAGGTCATGCCGGTCACCTGCATGGAAGCGATTGTGGAGTTCAAACGTCCGCCGCGAGAAACCTTCCATGAGATCGTGCCGCGGCAGTCCTCGCACTTGCGGATGCAAGTCGGCCCGGACATCAGTATCGATCTAGGCGTTCGCGTGAAGGTTCCCGGCGAACGCATGGTGGGCCAGGACGTTGAGTTGAGATTGAAGAGCCAAGCTGTCGACGACATGCCGCCCTATCAGCGCCTTCTCGGCGATGCAATGCGGGGCAACGGAGAGCTCTTTGCACGTCAGGACCTGGTGGAAGCCCAGTGGCGCATCGTGCAGCCAATCCTCGACAACGTTACGCCGGTGTATCAGTACGAGCCGGGGACATGGGGTCCGGATGAAGCCCTCCAGCTCATCGCGCAGGATGGACCGTGGATCAATCCGCAGCGATCGTCCAGCGAAGATCGTTCGCAAGCTGCGACCAAATGAGCGCCAGAAAAGCTTCCATTTCGAGAACTCCTGTCCGGCAGCCTGCACCACGCAAAATGAAGGACTTGGTGTTTCTCTTCGATGTCGACAACACTCTGCTGGACAATGATCGTTTGCAAAACGATCTCTTTCGTCATATCGGTCGCGAGTTCGGCAAGGAGGCGCGGGAGCGCTATCTGGCTATCTTTGAAGATCTGCGAGACAAGCTTGGCTATGCGGACTATCTCGGCGCGCTTCAGGGTTACCGCCAGGAGAAGTTGCGGGATCCGCGTTTCCTCCACGTGGCCAACTGGCTGATCGAGTATCCGTTTGCGGCGCGCCTGTATCCCGACGCTCTGGAGGTACTCAAACACGCGAAGCGCTGGGGGAAAGTGGCAATATTATCCGACGGTGACGCCGTATTCCAGCCGCGCAAGGTCGAGCGCTCAGGCTTATGGAAAGCCGTTGGCGGAAATGTCCTGATCTTCATCCACAAAGAGCGGGAGCTGGAGTGTGTGGAGAGCCTTTATCCCGCGCGGCACTACGTAATGGTCGACGACAAACTTCGGCTCCTCGAGGCCATCAAAGATGTTTGGAAGGATCGTGTTACGACCGTGTTTGTGCGCCAGGGCCACTATGCACGCGATAAGAAAGCGATCGCTAAGTACCGGCCTGCCGATATCAGCATCCGGCGCATCGCCGACCTGCTGGACATTGAATTGCGCTCCTGGGTGCCTGCAAAGCCGCCCGAAGAAGCTACCTGAAGAGAGGTAACAAGATGAAAGCCACGCAACAACTGCATGACCTTGGACAGAGTCTATGGCTCGACAATATCACCCGCCAGATGCTCGACACTGGCACGTTAAAGCGCTACATCGACGAGTTGTCGATTACAGGCCTAACCTCGAATCCGACGATCTTCGATCAGGCGATGACTCACGGAGACTCGTACGACGGGGAGATCGCCAAGCTGATGTCTAGCGGCCTGTCTGCAGAAGATTCGTTCTTCGAGATGGCGATTGAAGATCTTCGCCGCGCTGCCGACCTGTTCGCTGCCATCCACCAGCGCACAGCGACCGTGGATGGCTGGGTATCACTCGAGGTTTCTCCACTGTTGGCTTACGACGCCGAAACGACGGTTGCCGTGGCCAAGACGCTGCACCAAAAAGCGGCGCGTCCGAATCTTTTCATTAAGATTCCGGGCACGCCCGAAGGTAGAACTGCCATTGAGGAGGCAATCTTCTCCGGCGTGTCGGTGAACGTGACGCTACTCTTCAGCCGCGAGCACTATCTTGGCGCCGCCGACGCCTACATGCATGGACTGGAGCGCCGCGTGGAAGCGGGTCTCAGTCCCGATGTTCGCTCGGTTGCGTCGCTGTTTGTCAGCCGCTGGGACAAAGCCACGATGGACAAGGTGCCCGCCGATCTTCGCGATCAGCTAGGCCCGGCCATCGGCTGGCAAACGTACAAGGCGTATCGCGATGTGCTGGAGTCCGATCGCTGGCAGCGGCTCGCCAACCTGGGCGCGCGCGCGCAACGCCTGCTCTTCGCCAGCACTGGGACCAAGGACCCCAAGGCTTCGGACGTTCTTTACATCGGCTCACTGGCTGCACCCAACACCGTCGATACCATGCCGGAAGAGACTTTGCTCGCCTTTGGCGAGCACGGCAGTGTCACCAAAGCGATTCCTCGCGATGGTGGAAGTTGCGAGCAGACACTATCAGCCTTTAGCAAGGCTGGTATCGATCTGACCAAACTCGCCGCGGACTTGCAGTCGGAGGGCGCGAAGTCGTTTGTCGATTCATGGAAAGATCTCCTGAATTCGATCGAGACCAAGAGCAAGGCATTGAAGTAGCTGCTAGCCGCGAGCTTCGAGCAAGTTCCGGGGACGGCGTCGTCGTTAGGTTTTTGCTCGTGGCTCGGAGCTCGCGGCTTTGACAGATTTGCATGACGAGGAATTCATGGGAGGAAATATGCCGGAGCCAAGGATGACCACCCAGCGACCCATCGACACCCCAGCCTGGAAATCGCTCCAGGCTCACTACGAAAAAATCAAGGACGTCCAGCTGCGGCAGTTGTTCGCCGACGACCCACAGCGTGGGACACGGCTAACCGCCGAAGGCGCAGGGTTGTATCTGGACTATTCCAAGAACCGTGTCACCGACGAGACCATCGGTCTGCTGGTGCAACTTGCCCGTGAGTGTGGTGTAGAAGCGCGCCGCGACGCCATGTTTCGCGGTGAAAAGATCAACATTACGGAGAGACGTGCGGTCCTGCACGTCGCTTTACGCGCCCCGCGTGGCGTCAAAATCGAAGTTGATGGCAAAGACGTCGTTGCCGACGTTCATGCCGTGCTCGACAAAATGGCGGCCTTCTCCAACCGCGTGCGCACCAGTGAGTGGAAGGGTTACACCGGCAAGCCGATGAAGAACGTCATCAACATCGGCATTGGCGGCTCGTATCTTGGTCCGGAAATGGCCTATGACGCGCTACGCGATTCTACCGATCCATCAATGAAGTTCCGCTTCGTCGCTAACGTCGATGGCGCGACCTTCACCGATGCGACCCACGATCTCGACCCCACCGAAACGCTTTTTATCCTGTCTTCAAAGACCTTCACCACGCTGGAGACCATGACCAATGCAGCCACTGCGCGCAAGTGGATCGTGGATTCGCTGAAGAGCGAGGCCGCCGTCGCCAAGCATTTTGTCGCGGTCTCGACGAACGCCGAGGGCGTCGCAAAATTCGGCATCGACACCGCCAACATGTTCGGCTTCTGGGATTGGGTCGGTGGGCGGTATTCGATGGATTCGGCCATCGGCCTGTCCACTATGATTGCCGTTGGTCCGGATAGTTTTGCCGAGCTGCTGGCCGGTTTCCACGCGATGGACGAGCATTTCCGCACCACCCCGCTGGAGAAGAACTTGCCCGTGCTGATGGGACTTCTGACAGTGTGGTACAACAACTTTTTCGGTGCCCAGACCGTCGGCATCATGCCCTACGCGGACAACATGAAACGCTTCCCAGCCTATTTGCAGCAGTTGCAGATGGAGAGCAACGGGAAGCACGTTGATCTGGAAGGCAATCACGTGGAGTGGCAGACCGGCCCGATCATCTGGGGCGAGCCG
The DNA here is from genome assembly GCA_049511915.1 of Candidatus Korobacteraceae bacterium. Classification (GTDB taxonomy): domain Bacteria; phylum Acidobacteriota; class Terriglobia; order Terriglobales; family Acidobacteriaceae; genus Bog-257. Next base: position 42,764 of record JBEKXQ010000010.1, on the reverse strand, counting down.
GGCACTGATGGCCAGCACTCGTTCTACCAGTTGATCCATCAGGGGACGAAGCTGATCCCATGCGACTTTATCGCTTTTTGCCAGCCGCTGAGCCCGCTCAAGGTTCAGCACGACTACCTTACGGCGAACGTCTTCGCGCAGGCCGAGGCGCTGGCGTTTGGTAAAACTGCCGGAGAGCTGAAGGCCGAAGGCTCGCCCGACTTCCAGACACCCTTTCGTGTTTGCGAAGGCAACCGTCCGACGAATACCATCTTGGTCGACAAGCTCACGCCACGAGCCTTGGGCACGCTGGTTGCGCTGTATGAGCACAACGTTTTCACCCAAGGCGCCGTCTGGAACATCGATTCCTTCGACCAGTGGGGCGTGGAACTGGGGAAGGTCCTGGCCAAGCGCATCATCCCGGAGTTGGAGAGCGATTCCGCGCCGCAACTGAAGCACGACAGCTCCACCAACACGCTGATCAGCCGCTATCGCAAGGCTCTGGGCCGGAAGAGCTAAAGTCACAATGAACGCACCCACTGCATCATCCGACCAGCAGGCCTTACTGAAGAAGGCTGCGGCGGAGTATGCCGTCCGCTACATCCAATCCGGGATGACCGTCGGGCTCGGCACCGGTTCAACTGCAATTTTCGCCATTTGCCGAATTGGGGCTCTACTGCAAAGCGGGGAATTGAAGGACATCGTGGGCTTCGCGACTTCGCGGGCCTCATCCGACGCCGCCCTGGAACTCAACATACCCATGCTCCCGGACGATTTACCAAAGAACATCGACGTCACTATTGATGGCGCAGACGAAGTTGATCCTCAGCTCAACCTGATCAAGGGAGGCGGTGGCGCACTGCTGCGCGAGAAACTGGTCGCGCAAGCCACGGCGCGCGAGGTCATTGTCGTTGATGAGACCAAGCTCTCGCCGCGACTCGGCACGCTGCACGTTTTGCCGGTCGAGGTACTTCCGTTCGGCTGGCGTTCGCCGGCACGGTTCCTGGAATCTCTGGGCGCGAAGTATTCTGTGCGCCAGACCGCCAACGGAGAGGAGTATCGCACCGATCAGGGAAACATGATTCTCGACTGCGACTTCGGCCCGATCGCCGATGCCGCAAAGCTCGCGCTCGAACTCGAGGGCCGGGCCGGAATTGTGGAGCACGGGCTGTTTCTGGGCCTGACCCATTTGGTCGTGGTCAGCAGCCCGAACGGAATTCGCGAGATGACAAACGACCATCTGAAAACGTAGTCAAGCGGCAACGATTCTCTGAATGATTGCCGGCGGTGCGATTCCCATCAACCCGGTCATGACGGGAAAATTCAAGACTTGAACTTTCTCATTCCTGCCGGAATAGTCCTGCCCACGAGTCGTCGAGATTATCCCAGCGATCGCGCTCCAGCCAGTTTGCCTCCGAGTCGGGAAGGTACAGCACACCGTGTCCCTCCGGGCACATGAGCTCCGTTCCGGACCAATCGAGCAAGACGTGTCCTGGCGCTCCAATCTGAATTGGAGTTCCCAGGCGGCGCAGGCAAACGCGGCAGCGGCGCTGCTGATCGTGAATCGCCCACGACAATGGGGCAACGGAAAGAATCAAGAAAAGCCACAGCGCAATGCCGTTGGCCATGGTGTGTATCGAGCCAACAAAGTACACCGAAAGCCAGCGAACCGCCGTCCACGAGAACAATCCGCTGACCAGCAGTAACAGCGCCGCCTTCGCGATAAAGAATGTCCACCACCGGAAACGGTCACGCAAACTGAGCGGAGCGCGTCCCACGTCGCCTCCGGAGCGCGCGTACACAATCAAAACAGCACCAGCCATGGCCAACAGTACGAACAGCAGGTAGGTGCTGACATAGCGCCGTATCTCCGCCCGTCCCGACGTGACCATCAGGAGCGACGCAGGAAAAACATAACCGGCATTCTCCGTCCGATCGGCCAGATCAGTCTCCACCTCCTGCGCCGTCGCTGTTGGCTTCATGCGAGCCACAGCCCCTATGCGCTCGACAAAGTTGCTAAACGACGGCGAGGCCGAGTCGAGCAAGACCCAGACGGCTATCTCCGGCGACAGCAGACGGAAATTACGCGGCAGAACCCCGATCACGGTTCGCGGGTTGCCGTCCCCCTCCAATGTCACCTGCTGGTCGACAATCGCTGGATCGCCGTGGAACTGCAGTTGCCAGATCTCATAGCTGAGCAGGACACAGTTGCTACAGGTTCGGTTGTCTCCGGGGCGGAAGGTCCGCCCGATTGCCGCGTTGAGGTTAAGCACCTGGAAGAACTCCGGAGACACTCTGGCGGCCAGGATCGGCACCGTGCGTCTCGGTCCCACCAGCTTGTCCGGGCTCCAGGAATACGAGGCGACCGCGTCCAGAAGCTTGCTGTTCTTCCAGGCGGAGGCCAGATCGAGCAGGGTCTCGGAGCGAAGACGCCGGAACTTGCCGTTCAAACTGATGACGCAGACGCGATCGGGATCCGCTATGGGCGATGATAAAAAGGCCCGCACCGCGGGGACGATTCCGCCGGCCAATACCACGACCGCCAACAGCAACGAGATTCCTGCCAGACAGGCTGGGGGCGAACGGCGCAGGCGATCCGCTCGCCGGAAAAACTGATCGTGATCGAATCGCATCCAGAACGCGGCCGGAAAAGCGCTCCAGCAGAAGCGGGCGAGTTCTAGCTTCTTGTCGCGATTGAGTTGACCCGATTCCGCAAGGAAGTGGCACCAATGCCACACCTGATTTGTCCGGCTCTCGCGCCAGTCGACACGCTGCCCGGCAGGCACAATGCAACTTGCCAGCCAGAGCAGCGAGCGGCAGGTAAGGAACGTTCTTTGCAGCGGACCAGGAAAGCCCATGAGCGTTATGAAAGTAAGATGACCGAAACGGCAGAGCGGCGCAGCTAAATCGGCGAGCCAATCACTTCATCACAATGACCTATTGCAAAACCTTCCATTTGCAGGTATAAACCGAAACATCCTTTCTGTCGTATTCTGGCTTTCGAACAAGACTTGATGGGGGTCACTTCGAGGCTTGGCCTAAAGTTTGCGTTGGGCACAGGTTATTGTCCGAACCTGCTGTGCTAGGTATGGTTGCCTCCTCATCCGGGATACTTGCCTGGTCAGCAGTCTGAGGAAAACAGTTAACCCGTAGGTTTAGCCGTCGTTCCCAGTCCATGCACTTGCAATCCACGAATCGGGCAAGACATAACTCGAAGTTGCCGGGAGGCCCTACGAAGCGCATGGTCCGTTACGCCGCCTGGCTGACGTTGTTCTTCGTTTCGGTCATGGCATTTGGCGCGAACATGTCGGCTTCTATATCTGGCCCATCGTCTACGCCGTCGCTGCTCAATCCTGCTTCAACTCCGGCGCACGATATTTACCATCTTTCGCTATTTGTGATGGCCATTTGTCTGGGAATCTTTGTGGTCGTCTTCAGTCTGATCGTGTACGCGGCGGTGAAGTATCGGAAACGACCCACTGACGACAATCACGAGCCGCCGCAGATTTACGGCAGCAACCAGGTGGAGCTGGCGTGGACTGTCATCCCGATTCTGATCGTTGTGGTGCTGTTCCTGGCGGCGGCGCGAGTGATCCACGCGGTGGAGGACGCTCAGTTCCCTGCGAATGCGATTGAGGTCACTGCGATTGGTCATCAATTCTGGTGGGAGTTTCAGTATCCCGGCTACGGCTTTGTCACCGCCAATGAACTTCACGTCCCCGTCAGCGATGCGGCGCATCCCACGCCGACGCACATCATTCTGCTTTCTGCCGATACCGACCATAGCTTCTGGGTACCGCAACTGGCGGGCAAGATTGACCTCATTCCCAATCGCAGGAACGAGATGTGGATTGACCCCCACGATGTGGGACATTATGTGGGACAGTGTGCGCAGTACTGCGGAACGCAGCACGCCAAGATGTTGCTGAACGTGATGGTCGATTCGCCGGAAGATTTCGAAAAGTGGACGCAGCAGCAGAAAACACCGGCAGTAATGTCCCAACAGGTGGTCACCGGGCGTAAAGTGTTCGAGACCAACGCCTGCATGAACTGTCATACGATCTCAGGCACAACTGCCAATGGCAAGTTTGGACCTGACCTGACCCACTTGATGAGCCGCTCTACGATTGCTTCTGGCGCGGCGCCGAATACGCAACAGAATTTGCTGCTGTGGGTGAAGGAACCGGATGCCATCAAACCTGGCTGCCTGATGCCGGCGATGCAACTTGATGAGCAGGACACGAATGCGGTGGTGGCGTATCTCATGAGCCTGAACTAGGAGCCAGGAGAAGCTGATGTTCGATGCCCAACCTATGTCGCGCCCGATGGTCACTACGCCGGAGCGGGAGAGCTCCCGCCCGCTGGTGCAAGTGCTGCACGACTGGATGGTCACGGTCGATCACAAGCGGCTCGGGCTGATGTACTTCAGCTACGGCATCCTGTTCCTTGTAATCGGCGGCGTGGAAGCCTCCATCATGCGCGCCCAATTGGCGGTCGCCAACAACCACCTCGTCTCGCCTGAGGTTTTCAACCGTCTGTTCACCATGCATGGCACGACCATGATTTTCTTCGCCGCCATGCCCATCGTGTTTGGCTTCGCCAATTATCTGGTTCCGCTGATGATCGGGGCGCGCGATATGGCGTTTCCCCGCCTGAATGCCTGGGGCTTCTGGATGAGCGCGCTGGGCGGCATCATCCTGTACTTCAGCTTCATCGGCGGCTTTGGACTTTATGGCGCCGGCAGCGCGCCCGACGTCGGCTGGTTTGCCTATGCGCCGCTGACTTCGCCGGCATTTTCTGTGGGACACAGCACTGACTATTGGATCGTCGGCATATTGGTGAGCGGCTTCGGCAGCATTGCGACTGCGCTGAATGTGATGACGACCATTCTGTGCCTGCGTTGTCCCGGCATGAAGCTGAACCGCATGCCGCTGTTCGTGTGGATGAACACCGTGATGGCGGCGCTGGTGCTGGTAGCCATTGGACCGCTGACCGCCGCACAACTCATGCTGTTAATCGACCGCTATCTCGGCGGACATTTCTTCGACACCCAAGCCGGTGGTTCGGCCGTCATCTGGATGCACTTCTTCTGGATCTTCGGACACCCCGAGGTCTACATCCTGGTCCTGCCGGCGTTCGCGATCGTCTCCGAGGTGATTCCGGTTTTCTCGCGCAAGCCGATTTTTGGCTACTCGATCATGGTTGCGGCCACGGTTTCCATCGGCTTCATCAGCCTGGGCGTATGGGCGCACCACATGTTCACCGTCGGTATGACATCGTACGCAAACGCGTTTTTTGTGGCGTCTACCGCGGCGATTGCCGTCCCCACGGGGATAAAAATCTTCAACTGGGTGGGAACGATGTGGGGCGGCAAGATCATTTACAAGGTCGCTATGCTGTTCTGCGTCGCTTTCTTATGCCAGTTCCTGATCGCGGGTCTGACCGGCATCATGCTGGCCTCGGCGCCTTTCGATTGGCAACTGGGCAACTCCTACTTTGTGGTAGCCCACTTCCATTACGTGATCCTGGGCGGCATCGTGATGGCGGTTTTCGCGGGCACGTATTACTGGTATCCCAAGGTCGTTGGAAAAATGATGAATGAAACCTTGGGCAAGTGGCATTTCTGGCTGTTCGTGATCGGCTTTCATCTGACCTTCGACTTCATGCACGTTCCCGGTCTGCTGGGCATGCCGCGCCGCATTTACACATACGAGGCCAGTCGCGGCTGGGAGGTCTGGAACCTGATCGTCTCCATCGGAGTGATCTTCCAGGCCGTCGGCGTGCTGATATGGGCGGCCAACGTTATCTGGTCATACTACAAAGGCGAAATTGCCGGCAACGATCCCTGGGATGCGTGGACGCTGGAGTGGCACACGACCTCGCCGCCTCCGGATTACAACTACGCGGAGATTCCGGTGATCAGGAGCAGGCGTCCGTTGTGGGACTTGAAGCATCCGGAAGATCCGGATTGGAAGTATGAATAGACGGAAGGATTAGGAGAACCTTTTGGCAGCAGCGACGATAACAGTGCCGCAAAGCGATATGCCGCTGTCCGCGAACCTCCGCGGCAAGGTCGGCATGTGGTGCCTGATCATCGCGGAGTCGGCGATCTTCAGCATCTTCGTCGTGGCGTACCTGTACTACGCGGGCAAGAGCCTCAGCGGTCCCACCCCTGCACAGGTGCTTGACGTTCCGTATCTCACGTCGATCTGTCTGTTCTCCAGCAGCCTGACAATTCTTTTGGCTGAGAAGGCGCTGCATCGCGGTAATGTTAAGCGCTTCGGCTTCTTCTGGTTCCTGACGATCGCGTTGGGCGTGATCTTCCTGATTGGCACGGGCCGCGAATGGTATCGCCTGATCTATAAGGATGGTCTGACGATCAGTACCAATCTCTTCGGTACGACGTTCTATTCGCTTGTGGGATTGCATGCGTTCCACGTGACGGTCGGTCTTATCGGCTTGACGATCATCTGGTTGTTGACCCTTTTCGGTGCCGTGAAACAGGAGCACTCGGAGCGCATCAACGTGTTTGCCATGTACTGGCATTTTGTAGATGCCATTTGGGTTGTCGTGCTGTCGGTGGTGTATTTCATCACGCGATGAGAAGTATTGAGCAGCGCTTCAGGTAACTGCAATCTTAAGGCTGATTCATGAGTGACGAGACACAGATGAGCGGCGGTTCCGAAAAGCCAGCAGTACTGATGCCGGCGCCGACGGCATGGCCATTCGCCATGGCGCTGGGGACAGCGCTGACTTTTGCGGGTCTGCTCACGGATGTGTCGGTCAGTGTCCTTGGCGCGATTCTGACCATCTCCGGTGCCGTGGGTTGGTTTCGCCAGGTGCTACCGCATGAACAGCATGAGTTGATTCCGGTGCAGCCCGAAGAGCCGGCCCGCGTGCTTCCCCCGCGCGAAGTCTTGCGGATACCGGTTGCGCAGGAGATTCCGCGCGCGTGGCTGCCGCTGAAGATCTATCCCATCGCGGCGGGTGTGAAAGGAGGACTGGCCGGGGGCGTGGCCATGGCGGTGCTCGCGGCGCTTTACGGTCTGATCTTCTACCACAGTGTGTGGTATCCGATAAACCTGCTTGCAGGGAGCTTGTACGCGCCTTCCGCAACTCCCACAATCGAGGAGATGCTGCATTTCCAGGTGGGGTGGTTCCTATTTGCCCTGGCTATGCACATCACTATGTGCCTGCTTGTGGGACTTCTTTACGGCGCAATGCTGCCCTTGCTTCCGCGCCGCCCGATTATTCTGGGAGGCGTCATCGGTCCGTTGCTATGGACCGGCTTGCTGTACCACATCATTGGCTACGTCAATCCGCTGCTTGATCAGCGTATTAACTGGTGGTGGTTCGTCGCTTCGCAAGCCGCTTTCGGAGTCGTTGCGGGCCTCGTGGTAGCGCGGCAGAACAAGGTCTGGACGGCGGAAAACCTGCCTCTCGCGCTGCGAGCGGGCATTGAGGCGCCAGGCCTTATGGAAGAGCACGAGGGCGAGGACAACAAGCGATGACAACTCGCTACGCCCTTCCTGCCTTGGTGTTCGCTGCATTGCTGGCGGTTACCGCATGTGACTTGCCAGGAAAACCTACTCCCGCTGACATCGTGCAACGCCCAACCGACATTCTCGATCCAGTCGTACTCTACAAACAGAATTGTGCGGGCTGTCATGGCGCCGACGGCAAGCTGGGGCCGGCGCCGCCAATCGGCGATCCCTTATACCTGGCGATTGTTGACGACAATACCCTGCGGAACACGATCTCAAAGGGCAGGCGGGGTACGGCAATGTCAGCCTTCGCGCAGAGCGAGGGAGGGATGCTGACGAGCAAGCAGGTCGACGCCATCGTTCAGGGAATGCGGCAGCGCTGGGGCCAGCCCAATATCCTACAGAGTGGGACAGCACCGCCTTACGCGCCCAAAGCCCCCGGCCATTCGCAGCGGGGAGCAGCTGCCTTCACAACATTCTGCGCTTCGTGTCACGGCGCCGACGGCAAAGGCTTGGCGAAAGTTGGTTCTATCGTGGATCCCTACTATCTCAGTTTGATAACTGACCAGGGACTGCGGACCACTGTAATTGTCGGGCGGCCCGACTTTAACGCGCCGGACTGGCGAAACAATGTTCCTGGACATCCGATGACCGACCAGGAGATTACCGACGTGGTGGCGTGGCTGGCGGCGCAGCGTCCGATGAGCGCGGCGACGGCGTCTCCCGGGCCAGCGACGCCTTCTTCTGCCGCGTCAGCAATTTCTTCGCCCGGAGGGCAGCAGTGAGCGACCGCGATGTCTCAAGACGGCAGTTCTTCGTCAAGCTTGGCTTGGTCTTCAACGGTTTGGCTGCCCTCGTTCTGGCTACACCTGTGGTTGGCTATCTGCTGGCGCCCATCATGCGCGGTGAGGGCGGACGCTATCGCAAGTGGGTCAGTTTAGGCGAACTGGATGAATTTCCCGAGGGTCAGACGCGGCTGGCGAAGTACAAAAACCCTATCTCAAATACATGGGATGGCGAGACCGATAACATTCCTTGTTGGGTCCGCCGTGTACAGGGCGAGACGTTCCAGGTTTTCGCCATCAACTGCGCACACTTGGGTTGTCCAGTACGCTGGTTTCCGCAATCGGGGCTGTTCATGTGTCCGTGTCACGGCGGTGTGTATTACCGCGATGGCTCGCGCGCTTCCGGACCGCCGCCGCGCGGCCTGTTCGAGTATCCCTACAAGGTGGAGAACGGTCACCTGATGATTGAGGCCGGACAACTGCCGACGCTATCCACCAGCGCGAGCCTTCACCAGAGGAGCAAGGGATGTCAAGGCTAGCGAAAATCGGCGACTGGTTCGAGCAGCGGCTGAAGATCTGGCCGATGGTGCGGGAGACAGCCGAGCATCGCGTTCCCACTAAGTCCGCGAGCTGGTTCTACGTCTTCGGTAGTGCAGCGCTCACCGTTTTCATGCTGCAGATCTTCACTGGCATCATGCTGGCGCTGATCTATGTGCCTTCCGCGGGCGAGGCCTGGAATAGTCTGCAGTACCTCAATCATGGCGTGACGCTGGGATGGTTTCTCCGCGCGGCGCATGGATGGGGTTCGAACTTCATGGTCGCCATCGTGCTCATCCACATGGTGCAGGTGGCGATGTTCGGTGCCTACAAGTTCCCTCGCGAGCTGACCTGGATCGTGGGCGTCTTCCTGCTGCTGATGACGCTGGGCATGGCGTTCACCGGCCAGGTGCTGCGCTTCGATCAAGATGCGTATTGGGGGTTAGGCATTGGCGCCTCGATCTGTGGCCGCGTTCCGTTCATTGGCGCATGGGTGGTACATCTGCTGCTGGGCGGCCCCATCATCGCTGGCGACACGCTGTCGCGCTTCTTCGCATTTCATGTGTTCGTCATTCCGGGACTGCTGATCGCGTTCGTGTCCGTGCATCTGCTGATGGTGCTAAAGCTGGGCATCAACGACTGGCCCATGCCGGGCCGTCTGGTGCGCCGCTCGACCTACGTGCAAGAGTACGAGGAGGAAGTCCATAAGGACGGCATTCCCTTCGTCCCCGATGCGGTGTGGAAGGACATGATTTTTGCCGCCGTCGTGATCGGCAGCGTGCTGGCGTGCGCGGCGTTCTTCGGCCCTTATGGACCGAGCGGCCAGCCCGATCCGACCATTGTGCAGACCGTCCCCAAGCCTGATTACTTCTTTCAGTGGTTGTATGCGCTCCTGGCTCTGCTGCCGCCACAAATGGAGACTGTGGCACTATTGGTCGGCCCAGTTGTCATTATCGGCTTTCTTGTCCTGCTGCCGTTCGTCGCGGGCGAAGGTGAGAAGAGTTGGAAGCGGCGTCCGATAGCAGTCGTCACCATCGCGTTGACTGCGGTGACGCTCGGCACCTTGACCCACTACGCTAGCTACACGCCGTGGAGCCCTATCATGGACGCGTGGAGTGGCGATCCCGTGCCGGTGCGGTATCTGGATGGACGCTCGCCGTTAGAGCGCCAAGGGTCGGCGATCTTCCAGGAGAAGCAATGCCGCAACTGCCATTCCATCGGCGGCTCGGGTGGCCTGCGTGGCCCGACCCTCGATAGCGTAGCGGTACGTATGACACACGACCAACTCGTGCGCCAGGTCGTGCAGGGTGGCGGCAACATGCCGGCTTATGGGAAGAACCTGAATCCGGCGGAGGTAGCGGCGCTGGTCTCCTTCCTCGACACTCTTCATCCGGCAAACCAGCCTCCGGCACGCGATGCCGCGCGGCAAATCTCGGAGCAAAGCGAGCACAGCGCCACGCCGGCAGGGAAGCAGTAAGGAAGTTGCGCCGCATTTCAGTGGAAGCCACCCTGTTGTGCCCGCTGTTCTCATTAAGCAGTTGTTCACCGCCGGCGGCGATAGCTGCGCGATAGCTCACATCCTTTGTCGTGAAGTTTCGGGTAAGATGGCTGCTGCGACCGTTGACCTCGGGCGCATGGTGTCCTACACGACCTTATACAGGAGAAAATTATGGCGGAACCAAGTTATGACGAACTGAAAGCCAGAGTCGCGGAATTAGAGAAGGCGCAGGGACGGGGACGAGGTGTACTCCAGTACAAAGTCAGCGAAAAAGGTGGTGTCAGCGTCTATGGACTGGGGCGCTTCCCAGTCACGCTCTATTACGAACAGTGGGTCAGGTTGCTGGATCAGGCTGACCAGATCCGCGAGTTTCTAGAAGAGAACAAGAGTCAGCTGAAGATGAAGAATGCCGAGGGTTAGCTCTTTAAGCAGGTTCGGGTTTTGGGGACATCGCCCCCATGCTAACGGAGTGGTTCCGCAAACAGTTCAACCAACCCTGCTCAGGAGGAATACTCGAGCGCAGACAGGTGCTTTTCGGCACCTCTCCATCTACTGTGGGCTGGCTGGCTGTCTGGCACTAGCGCTCTGCATCTTCGCAACGTTTCCGCGCACGTAATCGGCACGCGGTCCTTTGGGCTCTTCCTGCAAGAATAGCTGGAATTCGGCAAGCGCTTCCGGCGCCTGATTTTTCTGTTGATAGGCGCGGGCCGCGATGTAGTGCACGAATGACGGATGATCCTGCCCCGAGGAGTGTGCCTGATGCGCGCTGGCAATGGCGGCATCGAAATGGCGATCCATGAATTCCGCATCGGCTAACAACATGAGTGTCTCGGGATTGTTGGGTTCCACCGTACCGGCCTTCTGCAGCATTTCTTCCGCCTGCGGGAAGTTTTTCTGCCGCATACACAGCTTCGCATAGTTCAGCAGTGCCGGAGCGAAGTGCTCGTCCAGGCTGACCGCCTTCTTCAGGGCTTCCTCCTCGTGGGGGATGTCGTTTGTCTTCGCGTAGAACACCCCTAGATTGTTATAAGCGGTGGCATATTGTGGAGCGAGAGCAATCGATTTGTTCAAGTGCTCCAGAGCCTTTTTCCAATTCTGCATGGCCATCTCTTCGTTGGCCTTGTCCAATTCCTTGCGTGCTTTCACGGGGACATTAAGGTCACTGGCGGAGACCATGTTGGAGTGGGCTGACACGGGTTTTGGTCCCGAGTCTTCCAGCCGCCGGACCGTCACCCACTGCGCTTGCGAAGACTTGCGCTCATCGACCATGAAGGGTGGGGTGGTCGTCGTCTGAATTCCATCCCCACTAACTTCGATTGAGTAACTGCCCAAAGAAACGCCGTCGAACGAGGCTTCGCCGACGTCATTCGTATAGGTAGTACCCATTGTGCTGGACCCTCCTCCCAACAAGCGAACCTGCAAGTACGGGCCGGCATTGCGCCCGTTTTCTGTGATGACTCGCACGTGCACATTGCCACTCGAGTTGACCGCACTCCCTCCAATGTGCAGCTGAGCATGCGCAACACCGATGAGAAGGGAAGCGAGAAGGAGAGCAAACCAGCGTCTACACTGCATAATGGCCTCCGCGAGAGCACAGCTTAGAAACTGCGTTCTCGTGAGTGCCGGGCGGGGTCGCCCAAGCAAGCTACCGAACGCGCCCGGAGTTGAGTGGCAGACGATAGATCGTAGGCTAAATTCGAACAGAACCGTGCCCCACGATCCGCAGTGCGCAAATTGTACACCTTTCCGAAGTCCGCGCCAGCGATAATTTTGTGAACTTCATCGGGAATTCAGCTCTGCCGCTTCTATGCGGTTCAGGGGACGAGAATCAGGTCGAGGTAAGCAAGAAGCCCCGGCCGCAGCCGGGGCGTGGACTGCTAAGCCATCATCCGGCTTAGCGCGTTAGAATCGCGATCCAGTGGCTTAGGCTCCGGCTTGCGGACGCTCGCACATCTTGCCGCCACAGCAGCTCTTGCCGCCCTTGCCTTTCGACATCATAGGGCACTTGCCGCCAGCGCAGCAGGCCATCTTGCCGTTCTGGTCCTCCGACATCATGGGGCAAGCTTTGCCGTCCTTGCCTTGGCAGCAGCTGCCGTCTTTGCAGCACGCAGCTCCTTTGGCGCAGCAGGCCGCGTCCTTACCGCAACATGCCGCCTTGCCGTCTGCCTGGTCATGACTGCAGCAGGCACAGGTTTTGGCGTCTCCGCCGGCGGGAGTTGTTTGGGTTGCGCTCTGGGCCATCAGAGCCAGAGCCATAGCAAGTGTGCTTAGTATTACGACTGCTTTCGATTTCATAATTTCCTCTGAATTCTGGTGATGCGGATGTTCGATCCGCTGCGATGCGGGTACGGGGCAGTTTCTTGCCGCCGCTCGGACGCGATAAGTTTCCGAGGAGGCCTAGATTCTCAGGTCCGCTTTCGTCTCAAAAACGGACTTCGTAAAGGGTGGCGATACGGCGAGCAACCATCCCGTGACTCGTGTCGAGGGCGCAAGGAGCGGGCCTGCAAATCCCTCGCCGATCTCTTCGATGGTTGCGCCTGATACGATCAGGAACGCGTGTAGGCGCGAAGGCTGGCCGCTGACCGTACAGCAATCGGGACGATACGCGGGAACAGCCATCAGGCCGGGATGCGAGGGGCATCCGGATTTTGAGCTGACATGCCGCGGACAGCAGCCGGCCGACATACCATGCATCGCGGCTGCGGTTGCATGACTCATGTGCGGCATGGTGGCATGGCACTGCGGACCGTGGCCGGCACTGGAATCCGTTGCCAGCCCCGTTTCAGCCCAGGCGAGCAGCGCGATCATCAACAGCAGCGACCCCGCTCTTCGTATTTGTGGCCTGAAACTCATCCTGTATCGATTGTTGCGCCGCCGGGCACGAGCGTCTGTGATTCACGTCACCTTGCGCTGGTTCAACAGCACACAGGCACGCCACCATGGCGATCATGGGCAGTTTGACCTTGCGCCCGCAGAATGGAGATACTGGGGCGCTGCCGGACACGGTGACGCAGTTCATTTGCAGAGTGGAGAAGGGAATTAAGTGAAAAGATCATTGCTGTTGTTCATCGCGATTCTGGCAAGTTGTGCGCTGGTGGAGGCTATTCCTCAAGCTGGTTCGACTGACGCCCAAGCTGCGATGCCGGCGCCTTCTAGCGACAAGATAGGCGCTTCGGCGGTGTGGCAGCCGCCGCAGGACTTTCTGAGCAAAGCGCATTTGGCTTGCGAAAAAGGCGCGGGGCCGGCCAGTTATGACCAATGCTTCATGAATCAGATCGCGGCGGCGGGAGCACCTGCCGGCGCGCTGAATTTCACTCGCATGCTGTATCAGCAGAACGGCGGCCTGGTGGGAATCATGACTGCCTTTAAGAAGTACGGCCCGGTGGATGCAGCGCAAGTGTTCTATCCGCTGCGCGCCAATGACAACTATGGCCTGATGCTGGTGAACGGCAGTCCTAAGATTCTCGACGTCGACGATCCGCAAAAGCTGGATCGGGCGGCGCTGGAACGGGACCCAATGTTTCAGGGAGTAAAAAAGAAGTTTGCTCAATCCGATATTTGGCCGGGCGACCGCAGTGGAGGCGCGCCGTGGCCGCGGGTGCAGCCCTTGCCCGCGGGAGGCCCCGAGTTTATCGTGAGTTATCCCTTGATCGACGGATGTCATGCCTGCCAGCACGTTGGTCTGGCCCGCTTCGGATGGGACTTCGATGCCAGCGGAAAGTTCCTGCGGACCGTGTATATCCCAACGCCGCCGCCGCCGAAACTGACCCGGCCAACGCGCCAGCCACAGGCCCCGCCAGCACCACCACCACCGACAACGCCGCCAGCGCCACCACCGCAGCAATGAGTCGCAGGCGAAACTAAAGTTCCGGCCCAGGCGTAAGGCGCGGTGGGGCGCTCCGCCGCGCCTCGGTGCTGGTCGAGAACAACGAATCTCAGCCAGCAAATGGTCGCTTGAACGGGCACGGTGTATGCGTCTCACCCCCAGACGAATTGATTCTCGGTCGAGCTACTGTGCCTTATCCTGCTTTGGTGGGTCGAGGAACAGCGCGTGGTAGATCAGGTGAGTTGCTGCATCGATCCAGTCGTTCAACTCCACTCTCGTCAGGAACACGGCCTGTGCCAACAGGCTCCAAAAGAGAGTATCGATGGCCTGCGCCAGTGCGGGCACGTCAACGCCGGGTCGCGCGCCGGGCCACTGTTGCAACGAGGTGAGCAGTACAGCAACACGCTTCGTCGTCCACGCGCGGATCGCCATCTGACTGCTGGCCATTTGCGGGTCGTAGAGCACGGCTTCTTCCCAAGCGCGATAAGCGCCCAGATAACGCAAGTCGTTGGAGAATCCGCGAGCCAACAGCTCCCGCAGGCTCGCGCGGACGTCGCCGGTGTAATCGGGACGAAGACTCAGCCGGCTCATCGCCGCCAGCAACTCGTCCATGAGCGCTAGCAACAGTTGCTGTTTGGAGCGATAGTGCTGATAGAAACTGCCGGTGGCGAGATTGGCGCGCTTCGTAATTTGCTCGACCGAGGTGCGTTCGTATCCACGGGAGCGGAAGAGTTGAAGCGCCACTTCCTTCAGCCGCCTGCGCTTTTCCTGGCTGCGCTGCTGACGCGGCTCCGGCGGCAGCTTCTCGAACCTCAACAGACTAGGACGATGGCTGGTCACCGATTGGAGCCCGGACGCGACGTTCCTCCCAGCAACGCGCCGGCACAGCAGGCCAGCATCCAACCACCGAAGACGCCAGCCAACGCGGGAGCCAGGTTGGGAAACACCACCGGGAAAAAGGCGCTGGAGAAGGGATCAAGCAACAGGGTTGGCATGGCAAGCGAGATAGCGCCTTCGGGCCACTGCTCGGGCGGCACTTGAAATCGTCGGCAGAGACGGCGTGCCAGCCACGCCATCAGGAGAAAGCTGACCGCGAACAGGATGATCGTTGCCGGCCAGGGGCGCCTACGGAGTATGAATTGTCCGGCGAAGCGCAAGGCGAGGGTAGCGGCGATCCAGATGGCGAGACCGATAAGGAAGAGACGGCGATACATAATATGAACCTGAATTCATATTCATATCATAGAGGAAAGAAAATGGCAAGGATTACCGGGACGAAGCCGCGAAGGAATCCTTCCAACGGTCACGATAACTCGATGAGGTTAGGCCGAGCTGGCCGGGGCGAACGTGGCAGTATTTCTCGCGGCGGCTGACAGCGTGAGGCGGGCTCGTGGGTTCCCCGCGCGTCTGCTAAACTCCATTCGCGATTCCAAATAGGCCTTAGGGGGATGTATGCGGAGATTATTCGCGTTGCTTGCTCTCATCACGCTGGCCACATTCGGCTTCGGACAAACGACGCCGGTCAACATCGGCACATCCGGTGTGTGGCAACCGGGAAGTACCTTCCTGGCCAGCGCCCGGGCGGCGTGCAACAATGTATCGCCCTCGCTGAAGTTCGCCCAGTGCGTGATCGACCAGATGCCCAAGGCGGGTGCCTCTGCCGATGCTGTGAGCTTCACCCGTGAACTCTATAAGCAAATGGCCGGAGAAGTTGGCATCATGACCGGTTTCCAGGCCGTTGGACCGGTCGACATCGCCTGGGTTACATATCCTCTGCGCTCAACCCATGGACTTTTGTTGGTCAACGGGCAGCCGCGAATTATCAATGCCGAAAACCTGAAGCTCCTGGATCAGAAGGCCATGCAGCAAAGCTTCCAGTTCCAGAGCTTGCAGAATCAATTCCCCAAGGTCAACCTGTGGCCAGGTGACCGCGATGGCAAGAGCTGGCCCAATTCGCAGACGGGTTCCAAGGGCGGCTTGCAGTTCATCATCGGCTATCCGCTGCGAAACGGCTGCCAGACCTGCGCCCACGCGGGCTTCGCCCTGTTTACGTGGAATTTCAATTCCAGTGGCAGGTTCATGGGAACTTCATTCCTGGGCATGACTCCGGCGCCCATCACCCAACCAAGCCAGGGAACTGCGCAGCAGTAGTTGCATCTCGAGTGCGAGGTTCAAGTTTCAAGACAAGGTTGGAAGGCGGGACCAAGCTTGTCGTGGAAAGCCGCACGCGGACAGTCTTGCCTGGTCAGCCGATTGGGCGAACTATCACTTCCTTCCTTCCAAGTTGTCTGCCTCCTGTTGAATTCTGCGCCACGCCTGCTCGACATGACGTTGTGTCGTGGTAGTTTGGCCTACGCAAAGGCGCAAGGTGAATCGCCCGTCCAGACGCGTGTGAGTGAGATAGAGATCACCGCTGCTATTCAGGCGATTCATCAACTCCTCATTCCTCTGGTCGCCTGCGTGATGACGAAAGCACACCAGATTCAGCGGCGCCGGTGCGGCTATTTCGAAGCGCTCGTCCTGCTTTACCCATTCCAGAAATTGCTGGGCCATAGCGATGTGGCGACGAACGTGAAGTTGCAGCCCTTCGACGCCGTAATAGCGAATCACGAACCACAGCTTTAGCGAACGAAAGCGCCGCCCCAGGGGAATGTGCCAATCCCGATAGTCGAACACCTCGCCTGAGTCCGTCGCCTGATTGCGCAAGTACTCTGGCAATATGCTTAGCGTGTCGATCAGCGCCCTTCGATCTGCGACGTAGAAACAATTGCAGTCAAAGTTGGTGAACATCCACTTATGCGGGTTGAAAGTATAGCTGTCGGCGAACTCAAGCCCATCTTGTATGTAGCGAAATTCCGGACATAGGGCAGCCGTTCCCGACATGGCTGCGTCCACATGAAACCAAAGATGGTTGTCGTGGCAGATGGCGCCAATAGCCGGTAGAGGGTCTAGGGCGTTGGAAGAAGTTGTTCCTACAGTTGCCGACACGAAGAATGGAGTAAGGCCGGCTTCGCGGTCCCACGCGATCTGCCTTGCCAATAACTCCGGACGCATTGCGAAGCACTCGTCCACCTCGATAAGACGCAGGTTCTCCGTGCCGATGCCGGCGACCATGCTCGCCTTCTCAATAGAAGAGTGAGCTTGATTCGACGTATAGGCCACTAGTCGCCCGTCGCATCCCGCGCGGTTGCTGCGATAGTTTGTAGCGCGCTCACGAGCCGCCAACATCGCACACAGCGAAGAACTTGAGGCGGTGTCCTGGATAACGCCGCCTCCGGAACTGCTCGACAGGAACTTCTCCGGAAGTCCCAACATAGGTACCAGCCAATCCAGAACGTGAGTCTCTAATTCCGTACAAGCGGGACTGGTGGCCCAGAGCATTCCCTGGACTCCGAGAGCTGAAGAAAGCAGATCCCCCAGAACTGCCGGCCCGGATGCGTTAGCAGGAAAATAGGCAAAGAAGTTGGGGGACTGCCAGTGAGTCACTCCGGGAAGGATAACTTTATCTACGTCCCGCAAGATCGTGGCGAAATCTTCAGCTTCCTGGGGCGCGGCGCCGGGCAGTTTCTGCCGAATCTCGCCGGGCTTTACCTGTGATAGTACGGGCAGAGTCTCGATCTCTTCATAGTACTTCGTGATCCAGTCGACCATGGCGCGTCCGCATTCGCGAAACTGCTCCGGAGTCATGTGGTAGCTGAT
The DNA here is from genome assembly GCA_049511915.1 of Candidatus Korobacteraceae bacterium. Lineage (GTDB taxonomy): Bacteria > Acidobacteriota > Terriglobia > Terriglobales > Acidobacteriaceae > Bog-257. The sequence goes on along the minus strand of JBEKXQ010000010.1, from coordinate 24,956 downwards.
ATCTGCCACTCGGGTATCCCTCTTTCTAGCGAGCTATAGTGCAAGATCGGGAAAAGTCCGCCTCAATCGAAATTGCCGCCCCTAATTTCCCATTAGCCGCGCACATTTGCCGGATGGCGCTGCTGTACCTAGGTGCTAGACACGCCACCACTTCAAGATCGGCAATCTTGAATGAAGCTCTTCAATATCTAAAATCATCCGCGCTATTCTAATCCTACTGCTACACTAGTTAGAGTTTAAATCAGGTTGAAAGGAGAAGCATGGACATTCAGAACATACTTAATGATCTCAAGAGAGAGCGCGAACGTCTGGATAGGGCCATTACGGCTCTAGAAGGACCGGGAGCTGGACGGCGCCGCCGGGGCAGACCTGTAGGTAGCGTCAGTAGCGCTGCTGCACCTCCGCGTCGGCATATGAGTGCTGCCGCCCGTAAGCGCATCTCTGAGATGATGAAGCAGCGTTGGGCAGAGCGGAAGCGGAAATCGAAGTAGAGTAACCGGTGCAGTCCGGGCCATCGCACCGCCAATTCGCCTACATGCCACTCATTGTTGAGTGGCATTTTTAGCTCTAGGGCGTGAAGCAAGCAAGGCCCTTTGGCGATAGACGCTTATTCTCGGTGTCTCCCTCGGACGGCTAGAATAAACTCTTTAATAATCCCCACACTGCAACGGGAGGAATCACGACTGCGCGATCCCTTCCCTAAACCGCCGTCTAGAAGTGGAATCCGATCTGCGCTGTCAAAGCACGCGGTGTGACATAGTGGGTGCCGCTAAAGGTTGAGAGAAAGTTGTAAAGAGCGTAGTTATTTGCGAGATTAATCGCTGTGAATTGTAAACTCCACTTATACTTGTCCCCCCTGAAAAGGTTGTCATCCCCGATCGCGAGATCGAAAAGATTACGGTGCGCGATGCGTGGTGGATTCTTATCGTCGTTCTCGGTTCCCGGCGACGGAACCTGGGTGAGAGTGGACCCGAACTTCGATGACGGACAAATAAAAGGCAGCGGAGTTGTTGGCGTTGCGTGTACTCCATTGCAAGTAAATCCAGCTTGAAACTCCTGATCCGCAGTCAGCGGGATTCCCAGGACATCCGTCATCGCGATGGCGGGCAGCCCATTGAGCATGGTCGACTGCGGGCAATCGTTGCCTGTGCCGATTCCGTAACAGGGTACGTCTCCAGCTACCAGTCCGCTGTCATAGCGCCAGTTGAAGCCAACCCATGGGGCTATCCGCTTCCAGGGCGTCTGATATTGCAAGTGCGTAGTCTGGTTGAAAGCCTCGTCATGGTCAATGCGGAAGACTCCCAACGGCGCTAACGGGTTGGATCCGGCTCCGCCGACCTGCGGAGTGAAGAACCGGGCTGCGACGCTGGACATCACCACCAAGGCGGTGAAGCCATGGTTAACCGGCATGCTGGCGCGCAGCGCGAATCCGGGAATCTTGGAGTTGTGCCACTCGATCGGGAAGGTGATCGGCGTGTCACCCAGCACGCTGAAATCGTAAGCGTTGTGCGTGTACTTCCAGATATACTCCCCGTCAACCACCAGGTACTTGCCGAAGGCTTGTTGCAGACCTGCATGGAACTCATTGCGATAGCCGGGAGCTAGTCGTGTTAATGCACTCGATGTGCAGGCTAGCAGGGGACTGAGTACGGGGTTACTGCATCCCAGGCTGGAAAGAATCAGATTTTCATTGAAAGGAGTCTCCAGCGTGCGCGCATACGAGACGCGGAGGACTGTGTTGGTCTTCGCAATGTTGTAGGAGATTCCCACGCGCGGCTCTGCCTGGTTTGCGGTGGTTAAGCCGTTGTAGATGTCACCACGGATGCCAAGGTTGAAACTCCAGTTGCGCTTGGTTATGGTGTCCTGCACGTACATCGAGAGTTCCTTAACGTCGGTGTGGCCGACGAATGGGTACAGACCACCTCCACGCGTCAGGTCATAGGACAGCAGCACAGGATTGAAGTAGGGATAGTATGCGGAGCCGGCCGCGGTTGGATTCGAAGGAGTGTTTGGCAAGTATCCGGCCGCTGCGCACTGCGTGGGATTGGTAAAGCCGTTGACCGGAACGCCGCCGCCGTTCAAGCAGGGTGCATTATAGGTTGGGTCGATAATCCCGAGTTGATCATTCTCGTTCAGGAATGTCTGAGTATAGGATATGCCGGCCTTGATGTTGTTAATTCCCTTTGTATAAGTAACGTTGGCGATGGCGCCGGAGTTAAGCAGCGTCCGCTGCTGGGCGACGGTTTGTCTCTGAAGGTCAGGTGCGCCAAGGTCGTTGAAAGGATCGTCGCTGGGGTAGTAGTTGTAGGCGTCGCGCCGCACGAAGCCGGTGAGATTGAAAACGGCATTGTTGCTGATGGTATGAGTCCAGGTGGGCGCGATGTTGAAGGTCAGGATCTGGGAGCGTTGATCGGTCGGACCCAGCGGAACTCCTGTCAAAGGGTTCAAGACCAGAGTGCCGTTGATGTCGTGAAACTGCTGGTCGAACGAGTTGGGAGTTTGAAACCAGGAGCGCGTAAAGCCCAAGTTAAGGTGAAGAGCGTCGGCACTCGAAAATATGTAGTCGAAACGGTCGAACACGTTCTCTTCGTTGCCCTTGTCGTGCATCACGGTAAACTCCGGTGGATCAAGGAAGCGGCCCGTATTCAGCCCGTTGGCGGCGATGAAGTTTCCCCAATTCTTACCACCGTAGGAGAAATCGGCATCCATGTTCGACGACCCAAAGCTGCCATACGACGTCGTAATGTTGCCGTGCGGGGTAGTGGAACCAAGTCCGCTGCGGGTCGTCACGTCAATGACGAGGCTGGTCTTGTCGCCATATTCGGCTGGCGGAGCACCCGCGATCACCTGCATCGACTGCACGGCGTCGAGTGGTATTTGATTGGAAAATACCTTGCTTTGTTGGTCGGTGATGGGCTGCCCGTCGAGTGAAAATGAGTTCTCGGCATGATCGCCCAGCCCGTGAAATAAGCCGTTAGAATCCGCCGCTACGCCCGGAGTCGCCAGCGTGACCAATGAGCTAAGCTCCGACGAGGTGCTCTCCAGTGGAAGTCGCGCGAACAGGCTGCGGTCTACGTCGGTATGAAATGTGGACTCGTTCTCCAGCAGGTCGCCAGCCTCGCCTTGCACCGTGACGTTTTCCGCAGTTGACGATATCTGAAGAGTAATCTTCAGGTTCAAAGGAACAGAGGAGCGAACGTCGATGTCCTGCGCGTAGGGCGCAAAACCAGCCAGGTTCGCCGTAAGGTGATAAGGGTTCAGGGGAACTGCCGCGAAAGCGAACTTTCCGGTGCCGTCGGTGGTCGTCGATCGGGTAAAGTGACTGACCGGATTGCTGATTACAATCGTGGCTCCAGGAATGACCGCGCCCGAAGGGTCGGCTACGGTTCCTGCGATCGATGAGGAGTTTCCGCCAATCTCGGCGCAAACCAGGATTGAGGACAATATGACAGCCACTGCCAGAAAAGCAATGCCCATGGTGCCTCGCTGGTACGGACTTGCGGAAAGTTGCGTTGTCAGTCGCGCGGGAAACGTTCGGAACATCGGTCCTCCAATTTTTCGCTTAGCTCCGCCGGGAGGTGCGAGCATCACGGCAAATAGAGCAATGGGAAATAACACTCGACAAGGGCGTGCTATCGAGGCGCGCCGCTGCAGTTTTCCAAGTGCGAAATTAATTAGAGATTTGGAGGCGCCCGCGAAGGGAGTCTCCGGTCAGATTGGAGAGAGGCGTAGTTGACGGCTTGAAGAGTTGTGCGAACCCATCGTGGATTGAGTACAGCAGTCTTTGGCAGCTGGGGAGTGATGGTGGCGTTATGACCAACACGGCACAATTCGCATTGATCGCCACCGATGAGGCTGCTTCCCGATGGAGTTAAATTGCTGCTTACCACCACGGCCGCGCTCGCTGGCTTGGCTGTGCCCATCGCATGCACCCAAGGGTGCAGTACAACGTGCACGAACAACAAGAGAAATAGCCACGCGCGCAACTTCAACATAATCCTCGATGGCAGCAGGAATTCTGCCGGAGCAGTATTGTGACTCAGACGAGCAGAGAATGTAAAGGCGAGCCCCATCGCTGATGCGTCGCAAAAGCGAGAACGACAACATCCTTGCAATGATGAAGCGCTTCAATCCACGGGTGAACTGCACCATCTTGCTGGTGAATTGCCGAGCGGTACGCGATTCCACCCGGGGTCGTGTGCCCGGTTGAATTGCACAAAGCAGAACACGGTTCTGATGCGGTAACCTCATCTCCAGACGGAGGCACGCTTCATGCCCGATGCGGTCGCTCAGTTTGCCAATGCGAAATACCTGAATCTCGAAACCTTCCGCAAAAGCGGAATAGGCGTTCGCACGCCGGTGTGGTTTGCACAAGCGGCTGCCCAATCGGGCAAACCGTCAGGGCCGGATGTGTTCTATGTTTATTCCGAGGCTGGCGCGGGCAAAGTGAAGCGTATCCGCAACAGCTCGAAGGTCCGCGTCGCACCGTGCGACGTGCGCGGCAACCTGCGGGGCGCCTGGGTGGACGGGCGAGCACGAATTTGCGGTACTGAGGAAGCTGTGCGTGGACAGCAGTTGCTGCGCCGCAAGTACTGGCTGAAAGCTGTCGGCGACTTTTTCGGCAGGCTGCTCAAGCACAGCAATGCAGTCATTGCAATCGACCTCGATTGAGAAAATCAAACCCTAACGATAGCTCACCGATTAGCCGACAACCCGCCCCGAATGGTGGTGCGCTTTGCTGCCCGCATGTCGACTTGCAATTCTTGCATTCGCAGATTGCGGGTGATGGTGGGTGGGTGCCGCCTTAGCCACATTATGCGAGCTGCGGCTTTGGGCGATCGGTTGATCAAAATGGTCGGGATCGACTTCTTGCTGACCGTAAACCCGGGCCGGACAGACGGCAACAGCGGCGACAGCGATCAGGAGCGTCAAAAACCTAAGAGACTTCATACTCTCCTCCTTAGAACAGGGGCCTGGCAATGGAAGGGCATCTCAGGTTCCAAAGCCGGGTCACAACCCAGAGCGAGATCCTCAACTTCGCAATACCTTGCAGGCATGTAATTTGGCGTCGGGATGGACGGCGACGAGTTGTGGGGATACCCCCGGATCAGAGAGCTCGGACCTGACGGGGCTATCCCATCAGCACCGCAGCTATCCGAATGGTTAGCTCAAAATGTAGGAAGACGTTACACCTGTATGCTTGCTAAAGAATGAACCTACCTGACCGCATATATCTCGCGGTGCATTTTGCATTGACGCTTCTCGTGTGCGTGCGCCACGACCGTGTGCTGCACTGGCCGGAATATGTGGTGTGGAATTTGTGCTCAATGGCGGCTATCGTGCTCATCGCCTCCAAGAGCGTCAGTGGCGAGGCCTGGGAATTTGCGCATGACTGGCTTCCTGCGGTCTTCTTTGTGACGGTCTTCCAGGAGATTTCCTTCCTTTCGCTTGCCGTTCGCGGGACCTGGCAAAGTGAACACATCGTCGCGTTGGAATCGCTGCTCTTCCGCACGCCGCCGATGGAGTGGATGCACGCCCACGCGCGCAGCTGGCTGATCGAATTTCTCGAGTTCGGCTACTTCGCATTTTATCCCTTGTACCCGATTGTGGGAGGTCTGCTGTGGGCTTGGCGCAAGCGCCCGCCATTCATAGGAGGATTTCGTAAACTGACTGCCTCCCTCAGTGTGGGATACGTGATTTGTTACATCCTCTACCTCCTCTTCCCAACCCAGAGCCCAGCAAATCGCGCCGGGGTGCAGCAGATCGGAGCCGCAGGAGGCGGCCTATTCCAGCACTTAGTACGCATGGTCCAGAATCACGCCGGCGTGCACGGAAATGCCTTCCCCAGTTCCCACATCATGATGGCCTTCGTTGTGTTGATGTGTGCCTATCGATTTCTGCCGCGCTTTGCGCCGTGGCTGTTGGTTCCTGTGCTGCTGATGTGCGTGGGCGCGGTTTATGACGGTTATCACTACGCCACCGACGTAATTGTTGGGGCGGTGCTCGGCATTGGGTTAGGAAGGATGGATGCGTCGTGACTTAGGTGAGATTGGCTGCCTCCTCGAAGCATGTCTTTCAAAAGCCGGTCGACCGATGCAATTTACTCTAGATTTCGAAGCACGTAAGTTCGGACAACACTGACCGGTCCACACCCGTATAGTTACGATTTTCCGTCGTTTCGACTTTCGATTCTGATCGGCGACGGCGGCGAGAGCCTGCCGGTACGAGGCGAGGAGCGGTCGGCAAACATTGCGGCAGACTAGGTTGAACGTATCGCGGGCCGCATCGCAAGCCCTAGTCCGTAAAGCCCCACTAGGCCGGCACTCAGTAAGACCGTTCCCGGAGCTCCTATTCCCGCAATCAAGGCGCCGGCCGGGAAATCACCTAACGGGCGAATGCCCATAATGAGCAGCGTGTTCAGGCTCATCAGTCGTCCTCTCATCTGCTGCGGTGCGCGGGTTTGCAATAGCGTAATAGTTGTCGTTCCGGCGAGCGTCTGACCAAGTCCAAAGACGAGTAGCGCGGTCATGGAAATCCAGAACCGTGCGCTAAGGGCAAATCCCGTTAGCGCCGCAACCCAGATGAAAATCCCGGCCAGGTAAATAGGGCCTCTTCGTGGATTGCTGCCCAGAGAAGCCAGGAACAACGCGCCCAATATGGTTCCGACGCCAGCTGCAGAGAACAGCAAGCCGAGACGTTCCGGGCCAACGTGAAGAATCTTCACCGCGAAAACGGGCAGGATCAACGCGGACGACGGTCCCAGAAAGAGCAGCGCAGCGTATCCGGATAAGACCCATGGCAAGATGGTGTCCCGCCGGACCGTGCCGAGCGCGTCGCGAATCGCCCGGAAGGTCGATTGGTGATGGGGCGGTTCGCCGGGCACGCGCATGCTGTAGAGAGCAATCAGCACTCCCAGGAAGCTGGCACCGTTTAGAAAGAAGTTGCCGGCATAACCAAGTGTGGCCACACCAAGTCCTGCCAACGCCGGTCCAAGCGTCGCCGCCCCGTTGAAGGTCATCGCCTGCAAGCTAATGGCGTTTCCCAGACTTTCCGTGGGAACAAGTACTGGAATGAGCGCGCCGCGTGCGGGCTGATCAAAGCTCAGCAGAGTTCCGTTCAGGAATGCAAGGATCAGAATCATCCAGAGCCGGATGACGCCGAAGAGTGTAAAGAAACCTAACAAAATAGCCAATGCCGCGCAGCTACTTTGAGTAAAGATAAGAAGGCGGCGCTTATCGACGCGATCGGCAACGCTCCCGCCGACGAGCGCAAAAAAGAAAAATGCCAAGGCCTGGGCGAGCGAGACGGTGCCCAAGGCGAATGCCGACCCGTGGGTGATCCTCAGAACAAGCAGGCTCTGGGCGACGATCTGCATCCAGGTGCCGACCGCAGAGATGGCCAGTCCGACCCAAAGCAGCCGGAAGTTGCGATGGCGTAGCGCGCGAAATGTATTGAACATACCGGGGCGCTGCTGGTCGGATTGGGTGGCCGATGTCGTCGTATCAGCCATCACCGCTTGCTGCTTCTATACGACCAGGAGACTGTGCGGCGTCGCTATCTGCAACACTCCGCGCGGCGTCAATCAGGCGATGGTCGATCGATAGCGAGCAGAGGGGGTCAGTGGCTTCCAAGAAAAACCTCCGCTCGCAGGGACCGACAGTTTTCGGCAGTTGCAATTCCACTGCGGAAGTTCACCCTCGCGTCGGAGCCAGAATCTCAATGCGCATCGCTTAGTTTACAGTTCCGCGTTGGCGTAGCAGTTAATCTCGCAGTTCAAACAAACTTCTTCAAATTGCGGGCTAGTCCATTCCATGTTCTCTCCTTAAATTCTCTGATGGTCAATCTCGGCTGAGGGGTTGTGGCAAGGCCAGTCAAAACCGGTGCCGCCTCCTATGCTCGACGCTCCCCCAGTTTCGACGCGGGAGCATAAAGCAAATACTATACAGCAACGAGAAAGAAATGAGCATGGGTCCGTCGAATGCCGATGACAGCGAAGCGATGACATCTTTGTCTGGGCACAGACCAAAGCCTTTGCAGGAGGTTCGCTGGATTCCCAAGGGGCCTCTCAGCCACGCAAGGTGAAACGAAGATATGCCCAGAGTGGATATAAGGCACTAGGTGGTGAGCGCGGAAGGAATCGAACCTTCAACCTACTGATTAAGAGTCAGTTCATTATCCCGCCTAACTCATTGATAAATGGAGAAGCCGCTTCCAGAAATGCCCAAACCTGTCGGATTTTCGTGGGGTCCTCTCATCGCGTCGTTAACTTTCCTTCCTCTACTTTTCATTGCCAGAACAGACTTGTTGTGCGGCACACCGGAGTGACTTGAGGTGTTCGGCATGGCAACAAGTCCTTTCCACCATGACCTATCGAAACCGGAGATACATCCAACGAGGATGTGCCCGGGGTTACAGCGCCAAGAAATCTGGGATGACCTCTATGTCGAGGACGGGAGCAGAGTAGGCCGCAGCTTCAGGCGTGCGCGTAATTGGCAAGCGGTTTTCAATCATGGTCTCAACGCGTGACCAAACCCGTGGATCGCATTCAATCGCAGTGTGGCCTTTGAACAGGAGGCGGGTGTACCACGGGTATGCATGACACGCTGCAGGTTCATGTTGATAAGCAAAACGATAATTGCCCAGGATCGTAGTACGTGAGGGATCTGCGGCCCTGATCATCGATTGGCCGTGCAGAATGCCGTTGGGTTGATAGAAGTTGGCCGCCTCGGCGACATTGGCCGGGATCAGCGAGTCATCCTCGCCGTGTTTTCTAACGCTGTCAACCTGGACGGTAAGCGAGACTCGGATTCCCTCGCGCTCCAATTCGCGACAGAGATAGACAACGGCCGACGCTCCCCAACTATGACCGAATAGAACGATCTGGGGTGGTGGCCCCACATCCGTGACTCTGGCGTCGCCCAATCTGGTGAGCCAATCGACGATGGCTTCATGAGCCTGGGCTGTTTGGCGGTTCTCGAACATCTCAACTGTAACGCGATCGCCATAGCTTCGCTGAAGACGTTGGGCGAGCTGCGCTTCCGAGTGCCGGAGATCGTCGCTGTGAACAAACCCGCCCATGAATCCAATGACGAGGGTTGGCAGAGCGTTAGGCTCCGTCGCGACTGCGGTGCGAACTTGGGCCCGTGCGGAGCCTGAATCTAAAATCAGCAGCGCACACACAAGCACTTCTACAATTGCCGACGTGACCGCCCATCCCATTGATTGACGAATGAGCTTGGCCTCGATACTCCAACTCGTAGATTGACCCAATCTCCGCAGCATGTTTTTCATCACCTTCCCGTTCGCCTCTTGGAATTGCTTCTATCAAGATGCAACTGCCTTGCCGAAGGGAGGCGAGGCTAATTCGTTGAGATGCTTTGGCTTTCACGAAAGGCGCAGTGCCCCACGCTGCCGAAATGTTGGCAGTTTTGCCGACGACTGTCGGAAGCAGACCGGTGTTATTCCAGCACAACAAGTTCCATGTTTTCTGGTCAATAGTGCTCACATCAACATACTTCGAGGTTGGCTGATGACTTGCTCTATTCATGGCGAGAGATTGCTTAGCACGCAAGAAGCCCTGCCGCTCCCCTGGTTGTCATACCCATATTCGTCTGGAGGAAGAGGCCGCATGTAACACCTGGAACGTTGCGTTCCGCATTCTTATCAGTGGCTCGCATTTATTTCGTGACGGCAGTGGCAGCATTCTCGATGGCAGCAGACAGGTCACCGGCAAATGGCCATAAGGTGCAGATCACGGGCCCGATTGTTGTGCACAAAGACGACGTGGTGCAGGGTTTGGCAAGCCGCAACAGCTGGTCGCTTTTCGGAGATCGCTACTACTCGCTCAAGTGGATGGCCGCTGCGAGATGTACCCAATGGCATCCCTAGACCCTTGGGCGTTTTTCGTTACTTATCGGTTGAAACTTCCCAGACAAGACCTTTGGGTAACCTCGCACGGCCGCAAGCCCGCCGTGGCAGCAAGTATAGCTACTGTGCTGTCCGTGACTTGGGAGAACTTCTACAGTCTGCTTTTTGTGACCGCAATGATAACGCCAGCAAGACGGCGCTGCCTGTTGCAATCCCCGAGCCGATCGCGAACAGAGCGTGACCCGTTTCAAAGCCGCGCGTGGCCATCGCTATTCCCATCGGGGCTAGCACCAGGCTGCTGAGGGACAGAAAGGTCAGCACAATCGGGCCGAGAGCGAAGCCCAACGGTTTGCGCCGGAGCAGCAGGATTGCGGTAATCATAAAGGCCGGCACGCCGAAAGCCAGGTCCAGCGCCGCGACCCCTTCCGTCGAGAGGCCGGAATCGCGGACGGCTTGCGGCACGTGGCGCGCGAGCAGGGCGGGAATGATATCCCTTAGCCAGTGGGAAACGGTAACCATGCTCATTAGCAGGAGCATGATCGCTGTGGTTTTCACGGGAGTGCGCGGACCGAAGCGGCGGGCAATCTCCGGAAGTGGCAGCGGCAGCAGACTTCCCGCGAAAGTGTAGCAACTGAGCCCCAGAATGCCGCAGTACACCAAAAACATGGAGTTGAAGTGAATGGCGAGTGCGTAGTTCAGGAAATCGTAGACGAGGTAGGCAAGAGTTCCCATCCACACCAGTCGTGCCGCAATCGAGCCACGAAGAACTAGGATGGCGGTGATCACCAGGATGGGCGCGATGACTAACAGGTTCCCCGCGTCGTTTCCGACGACCAGAGCAGCCTGCATTTTTGTCTCGTTTGCATAGGTGGAGGGAAGAAACAGTCCTCCGAGACAAGCGATAGCAAGCAGGACTGCCAGCGGGAAGCTGAGCCACAGCGCCCACCGGCCGGGTTCGCTGTTGTTGATCATCACTCCACCAGGTGTGCTGTCACCTAACATCGCTGCCTTCTTTTCACTAGGACGATGGCGTGTACGTCAATAGTCTGTAGCCGACCAGGATCATCCAAATCAGGAACAGCAGGCCAGAAATCCAAAGGAAGAAGAGAGCAGCGGAGGGTGCAACCAGCGATACCAAATAGTAAGCCAGCGTGGCGACGTTCGCCACGATCCCCGAGTACGCCGCAACCCGGCTGAAGATGCTCGTCCGTAGCATGACCACCGAGATCATCAGGCCGGCAATGCCCATGAGTAGAAATGCCATATAAGCACCGGTGCCTATCCCACCTATAGAAAGCACTGCATGGCCTGCCGCCACTAACTGGCTTCGCTGAGCATCGGTTGTCGCCGTCTCATATTGGTCGCTCAGAGAAAGCACAGGAAAAACGGTGGTGGTCGCGAGGTAGACGGCTATTCCCAGGAATGCGAGCGCACCAGCAACTGCCATGGAAGACTCGTGATTTCGTCGAAGGGCCACACACAAGGCGAGGAACATCACGCTCATGAGAGCAATGGCGACAAGGTCCAGGATACCGAGGTAGATAAGCCCCACGAATCGATGGTCATGGAGGAGCGTGAACCACTCCACGACGGCGTCAGATGCAGGACCGGCGAACCTGCGCGTGAAGATGATACTGAGAAAGACGGCAGCGACTTCCAGGGCGGCGGCGGTCAGCGCACATAGGCCGCCCACTCGGTACAGGGTTGTCCACGGAGACCTTTCGGTTTCGGCAAATGGCTTCTCCATCCAGATGCCTCCCAACCAAGTCATATTTTGAGCTTGGAATACGTCTCTAAGCTAGTCGACCTCCGCCAGCTTGATTATTAACAAGTCATGAATATGCGAGCTTGTCTCCCGATACGGATTTAGTTGACGACGATTAACGCTGGGCGACTAAGCCTCTGGTCCATTCGCTCCTACCCGGCATCGATCAGGAGTGAAGGATGTACTGTTCTGCTTGCGGACAGTATTGTCGCGAAATGAGACAAGTCTGTGGTCCCAAAACGGTATCCACTGCCGCTAACCTCGAACTTTCAACATATTGATGAGTGAGTCGACTGGCACAGAAGGTGCGTTCAATCTGAGTGGGCCTTTCCCCCACGCTGTGACGCCTGTCACAGAAAGGGAGCGCTAGAACTCTCATGATGGTAGCAATGAAAATGAAGCAATCCACAGTCGGTCTTCCGCCGCCAGCACGATTGGGGACAAGCGTCTTTGTTCGCAGCTGACAGCTTGGAGGGGTAGAAATGAGCACCCTCTTTCAGGATCTGCGATATGCCTTTCGCACGCTAAAGCACAATCCCGGCTTCGCAATCGTCGCCATCGTATCTCTGGCTTTGGGAATCGGAGCCACCTCCGCAATCTTCAGCTTTGCGTCGTTCATGCTGCTTCGTCCGCTGCCCGTGCCCGATGCTTCTGGAATCATCATTATCCAGTCACAATTACGCGGCGAGAGCCTCGGGGGCGGTGGACTCACCGACTATTCTCCTCTGTCGTACCCAGACTTCGACGACCTGCAGAAGAGAAACAATTCCTTCGCCGGTTTGTCTGCTTCCCAATACATGCAGTTCGGCTTTGCCTCCGATAAGACAGCACCGCCCGAGATGAAATTCGGGGCGCTGGTGAACGGGAGTTTCTTCAACGTTCTGGGCGTGAGCCCGGAATTGGGGCGCGGCTTTCGTGATGACGAGGACAAAGTGCGCGGGCGTAATGCAGTAGTCGTGCTGGGGCATGATCTCTGGAGAACCGATTTTGCCTCGAACGCTGACGTAATCGGGAAAGACATTCTACTTAATGGTCTCCCTTTTACGGTGATTGGCGTGGCTCCCGAATCCTTCACTGGCCCGAATAATGCCATCCGTGCCGACTTATATGTCCCGCTGGCGATGCAGCCAGCACTGGCAGGGTCGATGCAGAACGAGCTGGAAGCACGCGACCTCCGATTACTGACGGTTTATGGACGGCTGAAGCCCGGAGTCGGTGTTCGTCAAGCCGCGGCTGAAGCGCGGCTGATCAGCCAGCAACTCGCCCAGTCATATCCGAAGGCAAACGGCACTTGCTCGATGGTGGTTGCGACCTACCGGATGAACCAATTGACCTCGGTTCCAATCACCACCATGCTTTGCCTCTTCCTGTTGGCGCTGGCCGCGATGGTGCTGCTGATTGCTTGCGCCAATGTGATGAACCTGATGCTGAGCCGTGCCTCAGGCCGTTCGCGCGAAATCGCCGTGCGGTTGGCAATGGGAGCAAAGCGCAGCCGATTGATCCGTCAGTTGTTGACAGAAAGCCTGGTGATCGCGATCTTGGGCGGCGTGCTGGGACTCGTGGTGGCTCAAGCGGGCGCGCATCTGTTTTCGCAAATGCGCATCCCGGCCGACGTGCCTTTGGTGATGGATGTGAGGCTCGATCGTCAGGTACTTCTGTTTACGCTCGTGGTTTCCGTAGCCAGCGTCGTTTTGTTTGGACTGGCTCCGGCGCTGCAGAGCACCAAGCCGGATTTGGTCTCAGCTTTGAAATCGACAGCCGCTGCTGAAGGCAAGCGGCATCGACTGGTGGGAAGAAACGCATTGGTGATCGCGCAGGTGGCGGCTTCCCTACTATTGCTGGTTGCTGGAACTCAGGCCTATCGAGGAGCGTCGATTCTTCTCGCTGCCCCTGCCGGATTCCGCAGCACCCATATTCTCTTGGCCAGCTTTAATCCAATGCTGGCGCGGAACTCGGCAGAGCAAACCAAGCAGTTCTACAAGCGCTTGCTGGAGCAGGCGCGAGTCCTCCCCGGGGTAAAATCCGCGGCTCTTGCTCAGGCAGTCCCCTATGTTCCCATGCCGCCGGCAATCCGGGTTATTCCAGAGGGTGTCCAGCTGCCCGCTGGAACCGAGGCGGTCAACGTGCTTTCGAACATCGTGAGCGATGACTACTTCGAGACCATCGGTGTGCCGATTGTTGAAGGCCGCCACTTCAACGACACCGACCGGGAGAACTCTGAACGCGTGGCCATCGTCAATGAACGGTTTGCTCACAACTATTATCCGAACCAGGACGCTGTTGGAAAGCGGTTGCGCCTGAATAGCACGGACGGAACATTCGTCAAAATCATCGGAGTGGCGAAGCAAAGCAAGTATATATTCCCGATTGAGCCATCTCTGGAACACCTGTATTTGCCGCTGGTGCAGAATCCTCCGATAGGAGTGGGCGGCGACTGGTCGCCCTCAGGAATGACACTGATGCTCGAAACCGAAGGGCCTTCTAGCCAGGCGGCTGGACCACTGCGTGAACTGGTGCGGCGGTTGGACTCGCGCCAGCCGATTTATAGCGTGCGCTCCATCGAAGACGTCTTCGACATGCGTGCTACCAAGACACTCGGATTGTTTATAAAGGCGATCGGCGGGCTAGCGCTGCTCGGGCTAGCGCTAGCGCTGATCGGGCTCTACGGGCTCATGACGTATTCGGTGAGTTTGCGGCAACGCGAGATCGGAATCCGTATGGCGATAGGGGGCGATCCGCCGAGCGTGGTCAGGATGGTGCTACGGCAAGGGATGATGCTTGCGGGCAGTGGAGTCGCGCTCGGTCTGGTGCTAAGCGTGTTGGCGAGTAAACCTACAGCGGTTAGAGTTTATGCCCACGGTTTCAACTTGTCTCCGGTAGCGCTGGTGACGGTAGCCCTTCTTATCATGGCAGCACTGGGTGCGTATATCCCGGCGCGTCGGGCCTCGCAAGTTGATCCGAACATTGTTCTGCGGCAGGAATAAAGCAAGCGCCGAGAGATCTTCGCGAGATGATCGCATAAGAACCCTGATACTGGGCGCTGGCGTGCGGCAGTTTCAACCTAATTTTGGTGTTCGGGAAGCCGATTGCCCTGCTGTAACCTCCGCTAACTTAGCCAGGATCACGCCTTCCTCGATCCTGGTTTCCTGAATGCGCTTGCGGAGTTCGGAATCCTGTGTGTCGGGGGGAGCCGACGATTCCAGCATGGCAAGCCGTCCCCGCACCAACGCCAGAGTGGCCTTGAGGTCGGCAATGTCGTATTGAATCGTCATTAATTCGCTGTGACCTACCGTTATCGAGTAATTGATCGATTCCGATACCATACTACCAGTACACGAGCTTAAGGACGTGACATTTACCCCAAGCGTAAGGCAGTTGAAGTAGACGCCAGGACAAGCAACCGGCCATTCAGTTCAGGGTTTTCGTGCAACGGAGAACCCTGAGCGGGCGCTTTCTCTGGATGCAATGGGGAGGAGCACCGCGAGCCCCAACAACCAGCTGACGGGGTGCTTACCAGACATGCGGTATAAGGCGGTACTGCACTTTCTCGCAATAGGCCCGGTAGCCTTCCAGATCGCGTGCCAGCAGCTTCTCCTCGCCTAAGATGCGCAGCATGAGAAACCCGACCGCGGCCAGACCTGCGAGAAGACCACAAACGGAGCCGAGCAGCAGGGGGCCACCAAAGAACATCAGAGTTCCCCCAAGATACATGGGGTGGCGAACAAAGCCGTAGACGCCCGTGTCAATGACATGCTGGCCGCGCTCGGTCTGAATACGCACCAGTTGCGACGCATACGTGTTATCGACGAACGCGCGGAGCATGAAGAAACTACCCACGAGGAGCAGGATGCCTCCGCATACTTCGCTCCACAGCGGCAGCTGCGGTATCCAAGCGAAGCGCACATCCAGCGCTGACAGAAACAGCGAGGCCATGAAGCACAGTTTCATCGCGAAGAGGATAGCCATATCGGAGCGCGATTCACCACCGCTGCCGGGCATGCGCATGCGCTCGGCCAGCAGCGCAGGATCTCTGAGGCGAAGCCACAAATAAAGGGCGGCCATGAAGGACACCCACCAGACACCGAAGATCCAGCCCTCCACCCATCGCCAACCGCCCGACAGCCATAGCAGCAGGGTCGCTAGCCCTAGAACGCCAACGGGGGCAGCCATGCCGGTGATGATCGGCGTGGGGCGCATCCTTCCGCTCCGGGCTTGTGGCGGCGGGCAAGCGAATGATCCGTTAGGTTGTAGCCTGCTCATCGGAGTTCCGTCGATGCGAAATTCGGGAGAAAGCAGATCCAAGGTCTTACTTCACACAACGCGGGAGCCATGGGATGGCTGGAAAAAACGCCGAGGAACCTTCCCCCTATACCATTTTTCCAATTTTCATGGACGTCTGTCAGTGATCTGAGCCACTTGGCAATGTGAGAAGTGTTCGAAGTCGATCCGGTGATGAGGTAAACACATGAAAAAACCCTCTCCCGGTAATCGGGAGAGGGCCATTGTAGTCGAAATGGGTTTAGTCTTTATCAACGGCAACGGGAGCCGGGTTGTTGAAGTCGCTCGGGGGCCGAACGGTTTTCTCACCGGGATAGGGCCGCGTAAACCCGGTGGCCTCGTACCAGTTGTAATGGCGGACGGTATCCGGGTCTTCAACGTCGGGCCTGGTGTAGTCGCCAGCGAAGAGCTGCGCCTTCTTCTGGAGCCAAGCAGCCCTCATCGCGGCGACCTTAGGGCTGTCCTTTGTTTCAGGTTTTGCAAGGGATGCTAGAGAGGTACAGTTCGTGCCTGAAGTCAGCGGATATTCGGCCGGCACGTGCGTCCACGGCAGGAAGTTGTCCTGCGGCGGGTTGTCGGTGAAGATGGTCCTCATCGGCGAAGCCCACAGATCGAACTGGTTCATGGGCGTCATACCGAGAATCTGCTCGATGGTACGGGTCATGTTGACCTGGGTGTAGAAGGTGTGGTCGGTGGAGCCGTTCTGGTTGACGTAGGGGCTGACGACATAGCCCGGGCTGCGGTGGCCGTCGACGTGGTCAACGCCATTCTGCGCGTCGTCTTCCTCGACGAAGATCGCCGAAGTAGGCCACACCGAGCTGTTGGTGATGATGTCGATATAGCGGCCAAGCGCCAGGTCGTTATCGGCCTGCATGGCCATGGCGTTCGGTGGTCCGCCGGTGTGGTCGGAACTGATCCATATGAATTCCAACTGCGGCACCGTGCCGTGAGTCACGTCGTTGGCGAAGTCCTGCTTCCAGATATCGACGCGGAACTGGTCAGGGATGCCCAAGTCGAACTGCGGATAGTTCTGAACCGTGTTATTCAGCAGGTTCGGGAGCGGGGTGTACGAGGAGACGGTGTTGTAGTAATACAGTTGCTGTTCCTGGCCACTTTCGTAGGCCACGGTGTCGTCATAGAACTGGCACCAGCTCGGCTCCTGGTGCCCACCGCCCGGCGGGCTGAACTCGTTGAACTCGACGTACTCGCCGTAGTTCTTAAAGGAGACCCCAGCTTGTACAGCCTGGTCCCACAGATGTCCCTTGGTCTGGTAAGCAAGGGAATCGCCGCCGTTGGAGGGATAGTCGCGGACCCAGTCGGGCGACTGGATGTCGTCAGAGTAAGGTGCCATGGCCTGAACGATCCAGTTGTGGCCGTCGGCCGACTGGCGGCTCGGATCGTAGAAGTTGTCCAGAAGCGGGAAGCGCTGGACCAGCGTGTGGGCGTTGGGCGTGTAGATGCCGCCGAAGACCGCCAGGGAGGGGTCGCCATTGCCGGCGGCTACGTCGCCCAGGATCTGATCGTAGGTGCGGTTTTCACGGATGATCACAAACACGTGCTTGATAAACGAGGGGGAGCCGATCTTCACCGGGATTGCAACCGGCGCGATTTTCGGGTTACCGCCTGAGGCCCCCGAGATATTCGTCGTCAAATCCCAGTGATTGTTCTGGTAGACCTGTACCGTATCCTGCGCCAGCGTTGCGCTGCCCGGAATGGGAACGATGCTGACAGTGCCCATGTCCTGGTGGCTATTGAAGCCGCATACGCTATAGAGGGTTGCGCAATTTTGGCTAAGATCCGTGTTGGTGGTGCCGATGCCCTTGTCATTGGCAACCAGCAGCAGAGCGTCTGGCACGTCCAGCACAACCGAAGCCGGCGCATAGCCGACCGGGATCATGCCTGTGACGGGTTTCTTCGCGCCGGCGCTAAGGTCGACGACGGCGATCGCATTGGCGTTGTAATCGGCAACGTAGGCGATGTTATTCACGGAGTCCACGGCGATCGAATTTGGTGCCGCGCCATAGGCAGGAGCGCCTGGCTGCCCGAAGCTCGGGCCAACGGCGTTCGTGCCGAGCACTCCGATCGGCAGCCCAAGGTTGATCTTCCGCACCTCGGTGTTGCTGGTCGTGTCGATCACGGAGATGACGTCACTATAGGTGTCTGCGGCCAACAGGTACTGGCCCCAGAGAGCCATGCCAGTCGGGTGCAGACCGGTCAGCGTGATGGTGTTGGTGAGCGTAAAGGTGTCCAGATTCACCACCGAAATGGTGGCTGTGGCGATGCCGCCCTGCGGGTTTATTCCGACGACATTGGTACCGTTGGAATATTCCTGGAAGTCGTCCGCGGTAGCAATCCGGCCGCCCTCATTGGAGACGTAGGCGGTGCTGCCATTGCTCGAGAGCACGACGCTGTTGGGGACGTTACCCACGCGAATTTCCGCAACCTGCGTCGGGGGGTTCGTGGTCAGGTTGATCTTGGTCAGCGTATCGTCCGTGTCCAGCACGGAGTAGGCGGTCGTGCTATCCGGCGAGATCGCGAGGCCGAGGGGGTAAGCTGTGTTCGAAGAGACGGTCTGGCCGCAAGGGATTTCCGCGCTGCCCGTGGTTCCCGGAGGGCTGTTCGGGAAACAGGTGATGAAGTTAAGGTTCACCGGAAGATTGACCTGAGAAACGTAGGTCAGCGTGCCGTCAGCCGCGACACTGGCGACGGTAACGTAGCTGTTGTCCTGGCTGAACAGCAGGTGGCTGCCGTCCGCCGTATAGGCCAGGCCGGCGGTGCTGCCCTTTGCACTGCCGTTCGGGACAAACGCCTGCAAAATGGCGCCGGTAGTTACGTCGAAGATCTGGACGGCGCCGGACACCGTCTTGGAGCCCAAGGTAAGCACAGCGGCGGTGCGATGGCCATTCGAAGCCGGGTTGGGGTTGAGTGCGATGGCTTTGGCGCGAACCCCGGTGCCGCTGCTTTCCGTGACAGCGAGGTTGACTTGGGTTCCCGCGGGGGTGATGATCTGACCATTAGCCACAACCCAGCCGTTTCCCAGCGGGCCGGGAGTGTAGGTTGGGAAGTACTGGGACTGACCGAACGCCGAAACGCTCAGCCCTATCCACAGCAGGCCAGCGATCAGGCCCCTCAGGATCCGAGAACTGTTGCGAAACGAATTCATCTGCATAAATGTTTTCTCCACAAAGGAACTGGCTCAGGTTTGCACTGCGTAAGGTTTTCAGTTGATCGGTGGCAAAGGTAATGCTGGACAACGGTTCTCACTTGTTCCTCGAGGGCTTGGCCCAAGAGCGTAAGCACCAGCCCACGACAGCTTAGAAAGGGAGAGGAGACGCCAACATGACGCGAAAATTACGTTTTCGTCATCTTGGGGCCGAGAACGGAATCTGAAGGGTGACGCGAGTGCCCTGGCCTACTTGGCTGGCGATCTCTACATTGCCGCCGTGGAGCAGCATGATGCTCTGAACGATCGATAATCCCAATCCGGTACCGCCGGACGCTTGGGAGCGCGATGCATCCACTCGGTAGAAACGGTCGAAAACTTTGGGCAGGGCCTCCGGCGGAATGCCCTCGCCGGTATCAGAAACTTCGATGCGGACAGTGGAGCCGTCAGCTCCGGTTCCCACTGCCGTCCCCAGCACTACCGAGCCGCCGGATTGCGTGTGCGCCACGGCATTCGACACCAGATTGCCTACTGCCCTTTGCAAGAGAGTGCGATCCAGTTCTGCGAAGACCGGCTCGCCAGCGACAACCGTTGTCAGCGAGATGCCGCCATCCTCGGCGGAAGCCTCGTAGTATTCCCGCACTCCGTCGAGCAACTCGGCGACATTCACGCGTTCGCGATGCAAGTGGGGCAGCGGGCTTTCCGCGTGAGCTAAAAACAAAAGATCACTGATCAGGGCCGACAGGCGCACGGCTTCTTCCAGACAAGACACCAGCACGTCGCGATATTCGTCGCCGGTGCGAGGGCGGGCCAGGGCCACTTCAGCTTCGCCACGTATGTTATTCACGGGCGTGCGCAGGTCGTGCGCAATGTCGGCGGAGAACCTGGAAATCTGCTCGAAGGATTCTTCCAGCCGGTCAAGCATTTTGTTGAAGGTATCGGCCAGGGAAGCTAGTTCAAACGGATAGCCTTCCGGCAAAATACGCTCGCGCAGATTCGTTGAGCTGATGTGGCGAGCCGTGGTTGCAATCTCTTCGACTGGCCGAATGCCGTGACGCGCAACCTGGTATCCGATCAGGGGAAATATCACGAATGCTCCCAGAAGAATTGCGAAGAACCAACGCCGATAGCGGGCCAGCAACGCCTCTTGCTGCGACACGTCAATGGCAATTTCAATTGTGTCCATTCGCGTGGAAGGTGAACCAACTTCCGCTTGCGCGCTGGTGACGCGAAAGGATCGCCCCTGCGTTCCTTTCATCGAAAAAGGACGATCGGGCCGGCTCTGCACTTCGCTGGCAAGTTGCGAAAGGCTTAATTGCTCAGCCATCCCTGGCGTCGTCAATAGTGGTGTGTGGTGCTCGTCAAGGAGGCGAATATAAAATTGCTGATATCGCCGGGCGGCGGACTCCAGCTCAATTTCTTCCTTTAGCGCATCCCAGTCATCGGGCCGCTCACGCAAAAGTGTGCGTACCACGTGGAGTTTGTCGACGAGAAACAGATCCGTGCTTTTTTCCAGCTCTGAGCGCAACACCAAATAAAGACTGATCGTCGCGAGGAATACCAGACACAAACCAGCTAGTGCATAGCCCGCTGTCAGGCGAAAGGCCAGAGTTCGCCACCATGGAGCGCCGCTACTCGTTGCATTCCAGGACATAGCCGGCGCCCCGGACAGTATGGATCAGTTTGCGCGGAAAAGGCTCGTCGACTTTGCTGCGCAGTCGGCGCACGTTGACGTCGACCACGTTCGTGTCGCTATCAAAGTTCATATCCCAAACCGCTTCAGCAATGAGAGTTCGCGAGAGCACTTCACCAGCACGCCGCGCCAAGAGCGACAAGAGCAGGAATTCCTTGGTCGTCAAATCCAGCCGTTGACCGGAACGGGTCGAGCGCTGGCGCAACAGATCAATCTCGAGATCGGCGACGCAGAGGGTCTCCCGCTGGCGGGCTGGACCGCGGCGTAGCAACGAGCGTACACGCGCCAGCAATTCCGAGAAGGCGAAAGGCTTCATAAGATAGTCGTCGGCTCCCAGTTCGAAACCGCGCACGCGCTCATGAACTGCGCCGCGGGCCGTCAAAAACAATACCAGCGCCCGCTGTCCGGCTTGGCGCAAACGGGTCAGGATCTGCCAACCGTCGAGGCTGGGAAGCATCACGTCGAGAATTAGCAGATCGAAATCCATTTCCTGCGCCAGGTGCAGGCCTTCTAGACCATCGCGCGCTACGTCCACGACAAAGCCCGCCTCGCTAAGTCCTTTCTTCAGGAACTTGGCGGTCTTCGTTTCGTCTTCGACCACTAGAATTCTCATAGGTTCGGTTACGCTCCGCTATGACCCATTCAGAACGTGAACAGCAAGCGCTACTTCAGTCTCGGAGGGACCGAAATCAGCGCTACCAGCGGCAGGCGTTCGCAGGAACTTCCAGCGTAGATCTCATTACTATCCTTCGTTCCCGAGACTCGAGCTCGAGTGATTCAAATCAGAATCGGTGGTACCGAGGGATATAAAGGCCCTGGCGACGTACGATGCACAATTCCCCGGGATGGAAGTACCAAGTATCTGAGACTATACCGACCAGTTTAAGAACAAATCACGCGGAGGTTAATTGAAGGTCAAATTAACTCTACCGGCGAAGACCTGCGCAAGCTGGCGGAGTGGGTTGGCAGCGTCAATGAAAATTCTGCGAGTGCTCCATCGCCGCCTGCGAAGAGCCACTTCACATTTCTGAATTATCATCAACAATTCACTGAGGTTTTATCTCCCATTAGCATCGCCGTCAAACAACCTCCCTACTATTTTGTGTCGTAGTCAGTCAGTCTGCAACGTCGGCCCTAACTCCACGCGACGGCTAGCAGCCGCCCCTCCACCACGGCGAAAAGGAGAATCCACTATGCAGTCCAGAGCTCGTTCTTCAGGCCCTAACCCCGGGCTTTTGTGCCTTATGGCAGCGATGTTGCTCGCTGCCATGACTAGCGTCGCGCAAGGGCCGTTTCAGCGCACCCTATCCACGGGCAAATCCCTTACCTACCCGTTCCTGGGAACCCAGTTGAATGTGGGCAGCCTGCCCATGAACATCATTCTTTCACCCAACGGCCAGTACGCATTGGTCAGCGACACGGGCTTCGATCAGTACCTAACCTCGGTCAACGCGAGTACTGGCGCGTTTGTCTCCAATGTCTCTTACCCCAACTGTAACTACTGTCCTTACCAGACCACCAACGGTCTCTACTACGGCCTTGCCTTTGGAAATAATGGGCAGCTTTACGCCGCCATGGGAGGCAACAATACCATCGACGTGTTGAACCTGAACAGTAATGGTGTTCTCGCGGATCTGGGCACGTTCAATGCGACCGAGCCGACTGACTTTCCTTCTGGCCTGGCTACCGATTCGCGCGGTTACCTTTATGTGGTGAATAACGACCCGAGCAACTTTTCCGTGCCCGGCAGTGTGGCGATCTATTCGCAAAGCACGCAGACCGAAGTGGGACGCTATTCGTTCACCGGCAGTTGGTATGGCACGTCCAACTATCCACTTGCCATCGCGGTGCTGTCGAACGGATCCAAAGCTTATGTCTCCAGTGAGCGCGATGGCTCCGTGTATGACATCAACACTGGTGATCCCACAAGTCCGAGCTTGACGGCCGCGATTCCGACGGGAGCTAACCCTGACGCACTGCTGCTAAATTCGGCGCAGTCGCTGCTCTACGTAGCCAATGCCGGCAGCGATACGGTATCGGTAATTAACACATCGAACGACCTCATCGTCGGTTCGATTCTGCTGCGGCCCTCGCAATTCCAGAACGTGGCGGGCACGTCAACACCGACTGGACTGGCGTTGTCGCCCGACGGCACTACTCTCTATGTCACGCTAGGCGATCTGAACGCCATCGCGGCGCTTACGATTAATGGAACGAATTTGACACTAGAAGGCTATATCCCTGGCGGATGGTATCCCAGTTCCGTGGTGGTTCCCAGCAACCGGAGCCTCCTCGTGGCCTACGCCAAGGGCACCCAGAATCGCTATGCCAACCCCGGCTACATACAGTGGGACTTCAATGAGAGCCCCTACTACGACCTGCACCTGATTCAAGGTCAGGTGGCGTTCATCACTGGACTGGACGATCCGAAAAAGCGGCAACAGTGGAATGCGGCGGTGCTGAATAACTACTCTGCTGGCGCGCAGCGCGATCGCCGGCTCGATCGGATTGGTTTGCAGAGCGGCAACATCAAGCACGTCTTCTACATCGCCAAAGAAAACCGGACCTACGACCAGGTGCTGGGCGACGTTCCGGGAGGCAACGGCGACTCCAGCCTGGCCTTGTTTGGCCAGACTGTGACGCCCAACTTGCACGCCTTGGCTGAGCGCTTCGTTTTGCTTGACAACTCCTACACCAACAGCGAAGTCAGCTTTGATGGGTGGGGATGGCTGACGCAGGCGATCGCTAACGAGGACCTGATTAAGGACGTGCCCTACAACTACAGCGGCCGCGGCCGACAATACGACGTGGAAGGCCAGAACAATGGCTACGACGTCGGTGGCTTCCCGGCGTACAACCCCGACGGGCAACAGATCTCGCCGCTTTACTTCCCGAATGGGGCACCTTCAGTTCCGGACGTAACGCAGGGACCGGGCGGCCACATCTGGGATGCCGTGCAGGCAGCGGGGATAAGCTACCGCAACTATGGGTTCTTCCTCTCGTTCGGCGTGACCGACAGCGGTGGTAACACGATCATGCCGGACAATTATCCGGCGGTTCTGGGAAACCAGCCGCCAGGCCACGATTTGAGAGGAGTGAGCGACTGGGACTATCGTCGCTTTGACAGTGACTATCCCGATAGCGACGCTTCGGCAATCTACACTAGCCGCGGCGTGCAGAACTGCGCGTATCAGGAAACCAGCTATGGGAAGCACAATGCATCCAGCCGTGCCAACGAATGGATCCATGAATTTAACGAGATGCTGACCATCGACCCCTCGGGCAATTCTGTGCCGGCGTTTGAAACCATTCGCCTCCCACACGACCACACCCAGGGACCAACCTCAGGCGATTTTGCTCCTCAGGCCGAAGTTGCCGACAACGACTACGGTGTGGGGCAGATTGTGCAGGCGATTAGCAGCAGCCCCATCTGGAACAGCTCGGCGATCTTCGTTATCGAGGACGACGCGCAGGATGGTCCGGATCACGTCGACTGCCACCGTTCCACCATGTACATCATTAGTCCGTGGATTACCCAGGGCTCCATTGACCATCAATTCCACAACCAGACCAGCGTCCTGAAAACCATGGAAATGCTGCTCGGTATGAACCCGATGACCTCGTATGATGCGATCGCCAATCCATTCACCACGGAATGGAACACTCAACCTGCCAACAACGCACCCTACTCGGCCATTCTGCCGGCGCAGAACATCATCTGTGCGCAGTCTCCGCGCGTAAGCGATTTGGCCGCCAACGACCCCATGCGGAAGATGGAGATTCGCGCCAGCCAGATGGATTTCGATCATCCCGACAGTGCCCCAGCACGGGAACTGAACGAGATGATCTGGAAGTCGGTGAAGGGCGTGAACTCACAAATGCCCGCGCCGGTTCATGCCGGCGGGGCGAAGGCAACCCCGGATAAGGATGGGGACGACGATTAGAGTCGACCCAGAATAACAACGAGCGCGGGCAGGCATATAGCCTGCCCGTTGCTAGTTAGCCTCCGCTCACGTTGTGGAAACAGATTCAAGCGCAGAGATACACCCCGGATTTATCGAAGCCCAGTAGTACTACTGTGTTATAAGAATCCTCGCAAGCAGCAGGGACACCTGGGCAGGGAGCGGGCCAGGTGGGTAGCAATCTGGCGGCGCAGGGTGGCGATCGAGGATGGATTATGCCGTTCGGTC
>JBEKXQ010000009.1:0-70939 GCA_049511915.1 Candidatus Korobacteraceae bacterium | reverse complement strand
CCACCCGAACGGGCGAGTCGGAGGGACCAAAATAGCTTGCGGGAATGAAGGAACCGCTCTGAATCTTCCCTGCGGAGCTATTGCCTGGCCTAATGGCAGCGG
This sequence comes from Candidatus Korobacteraceae bacterium, assembly GCA_049511915.1. Classification (GTDB taxonomy): domain Bacteria; phylum Acidobacteriota; class Terriglobia; order Terriglobales; family Acidobacteriaceae; genus Bog-257. The sequence continues at coordinate 70,837 of JBEKXQ010000009.1, read as the reverse complement.
TTGTTCAGAGGTTCCTTAGGATTCACACCGGCCATAACCAGACAGCCGCTACGTCCTAATTAGCGCGGTTGCCGGACAAGTCGGTGTAACCTCGGGTATCGTTACAGCGCTTCCCTTGGATGGAGGGACAAGAGATGGATTGGAAACGGTTGGTCCAGTTTGCGCTGCTCGGTAGCAGTGATTTGGAACAGTATGCCATCCTGCTGGTACGCGTTTCGCTGGGGCTGTTCTTCGCCATCTCCGGGGCAAACAAATTGTTTGTCGCCGGCGGCACGAAACCTGTTTACGAAACACTCGTTAAGGCCAAAGTCCCGTTTCCCCTCCAGACGGCTTATTTCGTGTCGGGTGTCGAGTTCGTTTGCGGATCCTTGCTGACGGTGGGGTTTCTTTCGAGCCCGGCGTGCGTGGTTCTGTTGATCGATATGACTGTCGCCACCCTGACCACCGCGCTTTCCACCATGTCAAAGGGACTCTCGCCTCTTAACTGGCTCGACGATTTCCTCTACCTTCCGGAAGTCCTGTACGTGCTCTTCTTTATCTGGCTGATCTGCTCTGGTCCAGGAAAGTTCAGTGTCGATTACTGGCTCGCCGGCAAGTTACTGAGCTGATCGATTGGCACCCTCCTGATGAACGTGGCTGGATCGCGCCGTAAAACCAGTTGCCAGTGGCCTCAACACCAGGACAGCACCCCATCACTCCTATCCGATTGGCATCGCTACCCTGCAATTCCTCGGATCGCTGTTGATTAATCCCCACTACACAACTAACGGGGAGGGGCGTCGCCGGTTACCCACGAGGGCAAAGGTTACGAAAGTACAGTTACCGGCATTGTACTTTCGTAATCTTGACGGGCTGTCCATACTAGATAGGATTCACTTGTTAGGGTAGGATTCGCCTCAACCTTGGCGCTCCTGCCCTTCTTGTGTTTATGGGCAGACCGTTGTCAGTTCGCGGTTGTCAGTTGTCATCATCGAATACCCGCAGAGTATTCCCGACACGGCACTTGCGCGCAGCGCGAAACGCCAGGGAATCAATACTTTACGCGGCAGTTCGCAAAGTATTCCAAACACGGCCTTTGCTGTCCATCCTAAGTCCTTCGAGCAGAATACTTTGCGGTTTCGTCTCTGTAACCCACTGCATTGCAAGACTTTATTTTTCGAGGGGGTACCCCTATGACTGTATCTATTTGTGAGCACATCAAGCCCAGCGGTAAACGTTGCGGATCGCCGGCATTGCGGGAGCAGACTTTCTGCTACTACCACTCGCGACTGGAGGAGTGTTTACCGCAACTTCGCAACATGTTCATCGCGCAAAAGGCGAATACGAAGCCTGGAGAGTGGCCCATCGTCGAATTCCCCGTGCCCGCCTTGGAAGACGCAGCGGCCATCCAGATCGGATTCATGCAGGTGCTGTATGGGATCGCCAATGGCAATCTCGATGTTCGCAAGGCGAAGCTCATTCTCTCGGCCTTGCATGGCGCGTCGGCCAATCTGCAGCGGTTGGAGGCGTGTCTCTCGCAATCCTTGAAAGCAGTACTGCGGAAACCGCCGACGAGCGTGAAGCAAGCAGACAGGCGCGTCCGAAGGAGCAACACGGTATCCTTGTAATTATGGATCGCGAAGCTACTGAGAGTTTTACCTTTGATGTGGTCGTCATCGGCGCGGGGCCGACGGGGCTGGCTTGCGGCATCGATGCCAAGCGCGCCAGCTTCACGGTCGCCAACATCGACAAGGGCTGCCTGGTCAACTCGCTGTTCAACTATCCCAGCAACATGACGTTCTTCACCACGCCGGAGCTGCTGGAGATCGGCAACATTCCCTTTTGCAGTCCCAACCAGAAGCCGACGCGGCAAGAGGCGCTGGAGTACTACCGCAAGGTCGCCGAGCACTACCAGCTCGACGTGCGGCAGTATGAGCCGGTGGTTACGATCGAAGGCAGCGACAATAACTTCGTCGTCCACACCACCAACCTGCACGGCCACAAGCGCGAATATCACGCGCGCAAGTTGATTTTGGCGACCGGGTATTACGACCGCGCGAACTATATCAACGTTCCTGGCGAAGACCTCGCCAAGGTAATGCACTATTATCGCGAGCCGCATCCGTTCTTCGGACTGGATGTAATGGTGATTGGAGGAAAGAATTCGGCGGCGATTGCCGCGCTGGAGTTATGGCGGCATGGAGCGCGGGTGACGATGGTGCATCGCGGGCCCGGAATCAGCCCGTCCGTGAAGTACTGGATCAAGCCCGACATCGAGAATCGCATTAAGGCAGGACAGGTGAACGCCTACTTCAACAGCACGGTGCGGGAGATCACGCTGGAACACGTGGTGATCGACACGCCGGAGGGCGAAGTGACACTGCCGAACGATTACGTTTTCGCGTTGACGGGATACCATCCCGACTTCGAGTTCCTGTGCGCGCTGGGGATCAAGCTGAGCGGCGAAGCGGACAAGAAGCCCGTGGTCGACCGGCAGACGCTGGAGAGTAATGTGCCGGGAATTTATCTTGCGGGTTGCATCGTGTCGGGCATGCGCACCAGCGAGATCTTTATCGAGAACGGACGCTTCCACGGGCAGGCGATTGCCGCCGATCTGAAGCAGAAGCTCGGGGCGGAGGCGGTGAAGGTGTGACGGTCGCGAGTCGCTCTTCGCCTTTCGCCAGAAACTTCACTCTTCAGCCAACAGTGAGGATGAAAATTGGTTGTCATTTTTTCCGGCGAAAAGCGAAGAGCGAAAGGCGACATTGGCTCACGCGTCCGCGGGAGGCAACTCGGGGCCGAGATCGGCTGCAAGCAAGTCGGGCGCTGGAGACGGTGTTGTCTCGACGACCTCCACGACTACCGTCTCAACCGCAAAGACTTCCGCGTGACGCTGATACCAGGTGGTGGCGCTGGCCAGTTGCCACAAGCGCGTCATCAATTGCGCCAAGACGATCAGCTCCAGCAGAACGAAGGACAGCGGCAACGAAGTTGGCGGCAAATGTGTCCAAAGGACCAGCCCAATCACCAGCGTCACCCATGCGACCAGGCTAATGCAGAAGTAAATCCGGAAGAGATGCCGCGAATCATGCCAGGTAATGCGCCACGACTTCCACAGATTGCGCCACATGCCGCGTTCGTTCTGCACGACCGCTCGGACCTGCGCGATGTCGAACCACAGCCGCACCCACAGCGCAAGCAGGAGAAAAATCAGCATCGCTCCCCAACCCAGGAAGATGCCCACCTGGTCGGCAATGGCGCGGTCTCCAATATGGTCTGCCAGCTTGCTCAGCCCCTGATAGATCATGCCAACGATCGCGAAAGGAATGATCGACAAGAGCATCAACCGCACGAAACGCCAGAAGAACGCGCCCGAGGCGGCGAAGAAGTCGCCGGTGGTGAGACGTCGGTCCTGCCGATAGCTCTCCAGAATTCCGCCGGTGACCAATATCATGAACAGGAAGAAGAGAAACGCGAAGATGTAAGAGCTGGTGGTGTAGCGCCAGAGGTCGACTTTGGGCAGCCGGAGCAGCTCAATGAACATGCCCAGATCGAAGCCGTTGGTGAGTTTTTGTCCCGCCAGCGAGTGGGACAGCGCGTGAGCCGTTCGTATCGTTGCCGGACCAGCGCCCAGAGCTCCGCACAGCAGGTTCACGACGAACACCCACCACAGAACGCCTTGCCGCCGCCACAGGAGACTGAATCCGGCAGCCACTGGTCCTTTTTGATCGTCTGCCATTATGCGCCTCCTAAGCCAGCCAGCTCAGCATCTGAGCCAGGAATTGGGTTACGAATATCCAGTACGTGGCAATCTTGTGTACCGCTGCGTGATGCGATTCGGTGGTGCGGCTGTTGTTCAGATAATCGCTGTCTAGCGTTACCTGGTAGTCAGGATCGATTTGCACCGACCCCACCTGCGCTTTCTTACGATACACATATCGCACCCAGCGATCTTTGCCGTCCCAGCGCTCATAGGTGGTGTCGCCATTGTCGAACTTCACCACGGCTTCAACCGGAAAAACGAAGTCGCCCTTGCGGTGCAGGATGACTTGCGTTTCATATTCCGTCTCACCCTTCTTTTCTTTCAGGTTCTCGTCGAACCAGTTCACCGGATTGGAGTCGGCACGCAGCACTTCATAATCCAGCACCTGGGTTCCGAACATCGCCTGGTTCCAGTACCAGCTGAGGTCCTGTCCAGACACCTCGTTAATGGTCTTCATGAAGTCTTCCTGCGTGGGATGAGTGAAGCGGTAGCGCATGAAGTACGTATGCATCGCGTTCCGCATGGTCTGTTCGCCGACGATCTTTTCCAGCGTAATCAGCATGGTCGCAGTCTTGCCGTAGCTGATCGCGCCATATTCGCCCATGCTCATGTCCTGATAGCTATGACGATAGAGAGGATCGATGTCGGGATCACTGAGATAACTAAAGCGCTGGTACTCACGTTCGCCCAGCTGCGCGCCCATCCAGTTAAGAATGCTGGCGTCCGCGCCATAGAAGCTGTCGAGCACTTTGACTTCGGTATAGCTGTTGATGCCTTCGTCCATCCAGGCGTTTTCGAACTCGTTGGTCGCCACCATCCCGTACCAGTACTGGTGGCCGAACTCATGCTCGGTCACGAGATCGATCAGGTGAACGCCTTTGGGAATGTACCAGCCGCTGTCGCCGGTAATGAATGTGGGATATTCCATGCCTCCCGCTTCGCCCGCGCCGTGCGGAGGATCGACCACCGTGATCTGCGCGTAGGGATACGGTCCGTACCAATCGTCAAAGCGCTTCATGCTGTCTCTGACACAGGTGATGTAAGGCTGCCACTGGCGTTCGTGGCTGTCGTAGCTCAGCAGGCGGATCTTCACCTGTCCCACGCTGCCGTCGAAAGTGTCATTGATGACCTTGAAATTCGGATCGGCCGTCCAGGCGAAGTCGTGAACATCTTCGGCGTGGAAGGCCACCGTCTTGGTGCCGTTGCCATTGTCCTGATCGGAAATCTGCACACCCGTCGCGCCGATAATGTAATCCTTCGGCAGCGTGACCTTCACGTCAAAGGTGCCGAAGTCGGCAAAGAACTCGGTGAGAGCGTGAAACTGATGGCAATTCCATTGTCCATGCCAAAACACGCCGACCTTGGGGAACCACTGCCCAGCCAGCAGGAATGTGCGCTTGTAGCCGGTGCGCGCGATCACCTCCGGGAAAGTGGCCTTGAACTTGATCTTGAAAACGACGTCCTGACCGGGCGCGACCGGCCGCGGCAGCTTCACCTGGAAAACCGTCTTGTCGTCGGGGTTGCCGTCGTCGGGCGAGACGAACTTCATCTGCTTCGTCAGATCACCCATTCCGACCACCTCGAACGAACTCACATCGTTGGCGCCGTAGTCCTCCGGCTTCCAATTCGCCAGGCTGCTGGTGCGGAAGTTGCCGTCGCGATGCGCTTCGTGAATCCAGGTGGCCTTCGGCTGAAAGGCATTCAGATAAAGGTGAAATGGGAAGGTATCGAGCGCCTGGCCGGTGAGGTTGTGATAGGTCAGCGTCTCGGTGGCAGTGACCGTATGCGTCGGCGGATCGTACTTGGCATCGATCTGGTACGCAACGACGCGCTGCGAGAGCGGTCCCTTGACCTCGGGCGCAAACGGACTCTTCGCCGCAGCTGCAATAGGCAGCAGCAACACAACAGCCGAGAACCATGCCACGAACAGCCGCTTCATAAACAACCTCCGAAGGTTATGTGCTTAGCCCCGGTGAGGAAGTATCACGTCATCCTTTGCTCTGTGTCAGGGCACGACTTTAGTCGTGCCGAACCAACGGCAGTAAGAGGCCTCGTGCGGATTCCTGCAAGGTCTTGCAGGAGTCCGCACGAACAATCGTTGATGACGCGATTTACGGCACGGCTGAAGCCGTGCCCTGACACAAACCAAAATCTGATCGGCCCCAACGCTTCGCTTCATTTCGCAAGCAAAGTGTACACTCTGCCGCCAATTGGTGACTACGCGGGCCGAGCCGCTCAAGTTCCACGCGAATCAGCAGCCGTGGAATTCTCGTCCTATCAGGTTGACTATCCTGCTGCCACACGGAATTGTTGCCTGCGAATCGGCTTGCTCTCCTGCTACACTCGCGGCAATGCGTGTTCTCGGCATCGATTGCGGAGGCGAATACACCGGCTACGGAGTTGTGGAGCAGGACGATCAAGGCTGTCTCCGCCATCTCTGCAGCGGAGCGATTCGACTCTCGCCTCGCGACGCCTTGGAGATGCGCCTGAAGACGATCTGCGAAGGGCTGGCCGAAATCATCGCCGCATATTCGCCGGAACAGGTTGCCATCGAAGACGTGTTTTACGCGGTCAACGCGAAATCGGCACTCAAGCTGGGACACGTTCGCGGCGTAGCCATGCTGGCAGCCGCGCAAGCTGGCCTAGCAGTTGTCGCCTACTCACCGCTGTCCATCAAGTCGGCGGTCGTCGGCTACGGCAGAGCCGAGAAATCGCAAGTGCAACTCATGGTGACGCGCTTGCTGGACTTGCCCGCACCGCCGCAATCCGCCGATGCTGCCGATGCGCTCGCCATTGCCATCTGCCATCTGCATACGGCCGCAACGTTGCACCGGCAGCAAGCGGCTAAGGTAGGCGGAAACGCTTAGAACGTTCTGAAGGTCGCCAGAATCTGCGGCTCGACTTTTCTGGTCCTCTCGGAGGTTACATTGTTGTCTGAGGGTGGTCCAAAGGCCACAATTAACGTCCGGCTGCGCAGGTCGTAGAAGAAGCGATCGGCGTAGTTCACGCCTCCGCCGCCAGCCCCGTAATAGTAGAAAACTTGATTGTCGAACACCTTGGGCCCCGGAGGGCCCTCAACTCCGGTGGGAGCCGACTTCGCTAAATCTTGCAGATCGAAGGTGTCGCTAGTCACGACAATCGATAGCAATGCTCCGGACTCCTGAGTGTCTTCTAAGAGGAAGTACCGATTCTCTTGCGCCAGTTTGCGGGTCTCGCGTGAGTTGTCAGGGGTTTCCGTGTACTTCTCCAGCCAGGGCTCGGCAATCGGCGCGTAGACGGGAGGGTAAGAAACGCAGAAGCGATATTTCTCGTTGATATAGGTCTTCCATCCGGCAGGCACGTTACCAGTAGGGCACGGTGGAACACCGAGGCCTTCGCCGCCGTAGCCCAGCGCATCTGTCTCTTGAAAGTTAAACGGCTGCAAACTGGAACCATCAGGTTTCGAGAAATAGCCGCTCATCTCTCGGTAATCTTGTGAGAACTTTCCGTCGAATCTTCCCGTCAACTGGCTCTCCGCCTGGTTCTCCGCGTCATATTCGTTCATCTTGAAATTGCCGAGCGAATCGACCTTGCCTTTCAACCAGAGCGTTTTGCCCGTCGGCGCATGCTTTCCGAAGCCCGAAAGCTGGGTCCCTAGAACCCCCAACTGCCAGCCGAACCCCGACTCCGCCCCCACCGTGCCGCCGTAGTTCTTCGTGAATTGCCGTTGCGTCGCTTCCGAGGGCGAAGCGTTGGTGATCACGAACTTATTATCTTTGATCGCAACCCGAAACGAGAGAATCGGGCTTTTCATTGGCGGGATCACTTCAAACAAGAACTCCTTCTCCTCCGGCGAAACGGGAAAAAAGTCGCACTGTTCCGCAGTATCGCTCCCCTTGAGAGGGATGTCATTGACGCCGGCCGGAAACACGAACAGCGCCGCAAAGCCGGAAGCCGTCAACGCCGAGGGATACTCGATATTCCCATCTACATTCTTGATGCGCGCGAGTCCACTCAGTTGAATCGTCTGTGGCTGCGTCGGTTTCGGTAATTTCGCCCGTAAGCACACTGCCAATGCATAAGGCCGGTCCGGGAAAAATCTTGGCGTCGTTTGCCCGTGCACCTCGCTTCCTTTGGAGATCATCTGCGGCGAGTCAGCCGGGCCCCAGGCAAGGCCGATGACCGAGATCTCCATCTCCCCGAACGCGCTTCCGCCCATCTTCCACTGCACGGGCGGTGGAAACTCGAATGTCTCCTGCAGAATCTTCGACGTGGATTGATTGGCCCCGGGTTCTTGCGCGGCCAAGGAAACGGCAGGAGCTACAGCCAGAAGGATTACAACGCACGCCAGGCTCCGGGCCCAACGGATGCAGCATCCCAGGGAGGACATCGCAACGCCTCGCACTATGTCGGTATCTTCGGCAATCATGGCATCGGCCTGCCCGCTTTACAAGGCGTCTTATCCTGCGACGATTTCAATCCGGTCCAATACGGGATAAAATCTCACTCCGATGAGACTCTGCCTCGCCTTCCTGGTGTTTGTGTTGGTCTTGCCAGCCATCTGCCAGGAACCCGCTGCCTCTCCAGCAACTGTCCCAACTCAGGCGTCTGTGCGCTTCAGCTTCGACTGGAGCCAGGGCTTCCCGTGGCAGACATACAGCATCACCGTTCAGCCCGATGGCAAGAGCCGCTTCGACGGAACCCCTCACGCCGATGAGACCAACGACACCGACCCTTTTCAGCAGGACTTCACCATGTCGGCTGCGAACCGGCAAAAGATCTTCGAGCTCGCGCAGAAGCTGAATTACTTCCGCGGCGATTTTGCTTCCCCGACGAAGCACATCGCGCAGACGGGGCAGAAGACGTTGCAGTACCAGTCGCCGCAAATCCAGGGCACGGCCACGTACAACTGGTCGCAGAATGCCGATGTCGAAGAACTCACGCGTCTCTTCGCGGCAATCTCCATGACCATCGACTTCGGCCGCAAGCTGGCCTTCCAGTATCGCTTTGACAAGCTGGGCATGGACAAACTGCTGAAGGAATTGGAGGATCAGCAAGCCAGCCACGGCGTCGAGGAGTTGGCGATCATCGCCCCCATGCTGCGCAAGATCGCCAACGATGCCAACCTGATGAACATCAGCCGGCAAAGCGCCGAGCGCCTGTTGCACTACCAGGGTCAGCCGGCAGCGCCCGCGCAAAATCCTGCTTCGCAATAGGGACTTGCTTTTCGTCCGCATAAAGAGGTGCTACACAATCCGCCACAACACTTTGACAACGTCACAGCCCGAATTCCGAATCCTTGCCTCGAAACTGGTGTTTAATATGAGTAGACAGAGAAGGCCTCGACGACCCTCGTCCAGCCACCCTCTCTCAGGTTCAGGAAGCACCGGTCCAGGAGTACCAACATGACCAGGCACATCATTTCTGCGGTTGCAGCATTCGTTCTGGCTGCGGGCTCGCTCGCCGCCGTCGCCGACTCGCACGTCAGGATCGTTCGCCTCAGCTCCGTTGAAGGACAGGTCCAGATGGATCGCGCCACCGGCGAGGGGCTGGAGCGTGCCATCCTGAATACGCCGATCGTGGAAGGAACGCGCCTGGTTACGGGCAGCGATGGCCTGGCCGAGATCGAGTTCGAGAATCAGAGCGCCCTGCGTTTGACCGAGGATTCCGAAGTGAAGTTCTCCAAGCTCTTGATGAATGATGCCGGCGTCAAGATCGACCAGATCGAGGTGGTCAAGGGGCTGGTTTATCTCGATGCCGCGTCGAAGGGCGACGACGTTTATCGCCTGATGGTCGGCAGTAACAGTTTCCTGGTGCGCCGTGACACCGAGATGCGACTGAGCGCCGGACCAGATCAGATACAGGTTGCTGTCTTCAAGGGCGAGGTTCAACTGGAGAACCAACCGCAACCGGTGATCGTCGGAAAGAAAGAAACTCTGACTTTGGCTGGCGATAGCGGGTCAAAATACACCGTCGCCAAGGGTGTAGAGCCGGTGCGTTTTGACGCGTGGAACAAGGAGCGCGAAGCCTACAGCAATACCTACGCTGAGAACGAGGGCTATGGCGGTCCAAATCGCGCCTACGGCCTGCAGGATCTCAACTACTATGGCAACTATTTCTACGCCGGCGGATACGGATACGTTTGGCAGCCGTTCGGCTTTGCCAACGCAATGACCGGCTGGAGTCCGTACAACAACGGAGCCTGGATGTTCTATCCCGGCATGGGCTACACATGGGCCTCGGCTTATCCGTGGGGCTGGTTGCCATTTCACTATGGCTCGTGGGCATTCATCAACGGCACGGGATGGGCTTGGTTGCCGGGCAGCAATTACGGTGGCCAGTGGTACGCGTCCAGCTTCCAGAGCGTTCCTCGCGTTACCAGAGCCCCGGCAGGCTGGACGGCAGCTACTCCTCCGGCCGTGACGGCAGCGACGAACTTCGCCCGGCCGACGGTGCTGGTGGGAAAGGCCGGGGCCAATCCTCTCTCCATTCCAGGAGGACGGATTCCGCCAAACTTCGCCAGCCTGGTTCCCGGGCGGACAGCCGGGTCGGCAATGGCGGTTCAGAGTTCCGCCAAGCCGGGTGCGAGCAATGCGGCTTCTCATGGAAATGTCTTCGCCGCGACTAACAACAGCCATCATGGCGCATCGGCGCACGTATTTGGTCCGCCGCCGATCAGGTCCGTCGCAGTCGGTTCTGAACCCGGTATCGCGTACGGAGCTGCACGCTCAGGAGGAAGCCTGATCGGGCATGCCGCGACGAGCGGCACTGCTGCCTCGGCTCACGCCTCGTCGGGTCCGCCTTCGAAGTAAGGGGAACTGAAGCGAGAAAAAAGGACGGCCCTCGTGGCCGTCCTTGTTGTCTTATCGGGGTCGCTTACTCGATCGCAGGCGTCAATCCATGGCGATCGCCTTTCAAGACGCGCGGCGGTGTCGCCTGGCGCGCTCGCTCTTCCTGATGGCAATTCCAGCACAGAGGCCGCATGTTCTCCAGCTTCGCCTGCAACTCATCCAGATACATGTCTCGCAGCTCGAACAGCTTATGCTCCTCATTGAGCACAGCCAGGCGGCTGCGGCGCCAATCGGAAGGTGAGAGCGCGCGCGTGCAAATGGCGCAGCTCTTGCCTTCGTACCACTTTGTCAGCAGGCGTTCGACATTCTCTGGCGAAGGATCGACTTGCGCCAGACACTCCTGTCCGCAATCGCCCTTCTCCGGCCAGCGCGTGCACGATTCCAGCCGCGAATGTTCCTGGCCGCGCAATGCCGACCAGAAGGCGAACTTGTGGTCGACCTCGACATCGACGGGCTGCCCGGAATCCGGACAGATGACCGGCTGGCGGCCGCGGTTCTGGTAGTAATTCTGCAAGCTCACCACCACCGGAAGGCCGGTGACGAGAATTGCGCCAAGGAAGAAAAGCAGTATGGGGAAAATAGCAAAGGTCAACATAAAGCACCTGCGGCCGCTGCGGCAGCCTTAAGGCGTTTGTATCGCCCTTGTCACAGGGATTCAGTGATCTAGCGCACAGGGGGGTGTGACGTGAACCCTCCAGCCTTCGCTCGAACCATTCCTGAAACTGTGGGTGTCATCCTGAGCGGAGCGCCCGCAGAGTAGTGCAGACCGTATCTCTTCACCAGCGGGCGCGCAGTCGAAGGACCCCTATGATCGCAATAAACGACTGCGGCAAGTCTGGAACAGTTGGCACCGGTAGTCCCTCGACTCCTCGCTGCGCTCGTCGCTCGGGATGACACCTCAAATTACTTGAGATTTATTGAGAATCTATCCTGCATCATTTATTGGCCGGCGCCGGCGTCGGCATAAACCGATAGCCCACTCCGCGGACGGTCAGCAGGTGGCGGGGATGCGAGGGATCCTTCTCGATGTACCTGCGCAGCCGCACAATGAAATTGTCGATCGCGCGTGTGTCGGTGTCTTCGTGCAGACCCCAGACTTCCTCGAGAATCGACTTGCGCGAGACAATCCGGCCGCTGTTGCGAATCAGGTGCCGCAACAGCTCCGCTTCCATCAATGTCAGCCGGAAGACCTTGTCCTCGGCCCGCAGTTCCAGCGTGCCGAAGTCGACCTGCTTGCCGTCGAAAACGTAAACATCGAACTCGCGCAGCGAGTCGGCATCCTTCGGTTCAGCGACGCGCACATCGGCCGGCGGATCGTTCAGCAAGGTGCGTCCCCAATCGTGGCGGCGCAATAAGCTGCGAATGCGTGCCAGCAGAATGGCCAGGTCGAAGGGCTTGGGCAAGTAATCGTCCGCGCCGCAAGCAAAGCCCTTGAGCACGTCTTCCGGGCGGCCGCGCGCGGTCAGCATCAGCAGAGGAATGTAGTTGCTGGCCTTGCGCAATTCGGTGGCAACCGCAAAGCCATCTTTGCCGGGCAGCATGACATCCAGCACCAGCAGGTCAAACTCGCTGCGCTGTTTCAGCAGCAGATCGAGCGCCGTCTCGCCGTCGCCGACAACCTTGGTGGGATAGCCCTCCGCCTCGAGGTTGAACTTCAGCCCGCGCGCCAGGTGCTCTTCGTCTTCTACCAGCAGAATGTCGTTCACCGGGAGTTCCTCGGGAGCTCAATGATAAACGTGGTCCCGCGTCCGGAACCTTCGCTGTCGGCATACGCGTTGCCGCCATGGCGGCGGGCGATGGCACGCACGATGAACAGGCCCAGGCCGCTGCCTTTGACCTGTGACGCACCGGGCGTAAGCACGCGATAAAAGCGTTTGAAGATGCGCTTCAACTCGCCTCGTGGAATGCCGACTCCATTATCGCGCACCCGAATTTCAACGTGCTCCAGGTCCGGCGTAACCACGGCAACCCGGATTTGCGGGTCCTGCGGCGAGTATTTCACAGCATTATCCAGCACATTCGACAGCGCGGTGGAGAGTTCCTCGCGATCGCCCATGACGCTAAGCTGATCGTCAGGCTTGCCGTCCGGCGTCCAGTCCAGCACCGCGGGCGCGAGATGATGGCGGGAGCGCGTCCACTCGATCACCTCGTCCACCATCGGCCCCACAGCGATTTCCGTGCGTGATAGAAGAGCGTTCTTCTGGGTTATGCGCGCCGCGCGCAGCACGCCTTCCACCGTTCCCATCAGGCGCTGCGTGTCCTCCAACATCACCTGGTAGAACTCTCGACGCTGCTCGTCGTCCACGCTGCGCTTCTGCAGCGTCTCCAGATAGAGGCGAATCGAGGTGATCGGCGTCTTCAGCTCGTGGGTCACCGCGTTCAGGAAGCTGTCCTGCTGCTCGTTGCGGCGGATCTCGCGCACCAGGAAAATCGTGTTCAGGATCACGCCGGCGATAATGAAGCCGAAGAAGATGACGCCGAGAATCAGTGGCACGACCTCGCGCCAGTTCAGGATGATCCAGCTGGTGCTGAGCACCGCCGCGGCCGCCGCGATGCAGACGCCTAACGTAACAAAGAACGCGATCTTGGCTTTGCGGCTGGTGGTGCGCATGGGAGACGCGCTCAGGATAGCAGGAGAAGCAGCAATCAGCAGTTAGCAATTAGCAGTCAGCTGTCAGTCTTGGGACGGAGTCGAGAATTTTTCGTTGAGGATGCTCCACATCCATAGGCCCCACAACGAACCAAACAACAAAGCAAGGATCAGGTTCTGAACGATGTAGTAAAACACGCTGTGGAGTAGAAACGGAGGTGGCCAGATCAGCCTATTGACAAGCTGCATGACAAACACGCTTCCGCCAAATAGCACAATCCCGCGCCAGATTATGAAATGCTTCTTCCCCTTGGCGCGAGTTTTCCCCCAACGCTTTCGCTGAGCATCCGCCGAAAACCAGGATGTCCGTCGGAATCTCATAATCCGGCTGGGATTATACCTCTCCGCCAACGCTGCGAAAATTCCCCTCCTCAAGCCTCGCTCCGGCTTTGTTCGCGGATGGTCTTGATCTCGTCTGTAGATATGTGCAGGAACTCCAGAAATTCCTGGTGCTCGTCGGGAGCGGAGCGTTCGAACTCCGAGTGCCAACGATGCATCTGCTCGTTTGTAAATCCACATGCCTTCATGATGGAGATCCATTTTTCTTTAGTAATCATTTTCTTTCTCCTCAGGGTTTTGTGCTTTAGCAATTTGAGGATCGCGTGCTGATGGGCGCGTAGAGTCCCGATCTCGGCGTCCAGTTCCAAAAGCCGCCGCTTCAAGACGCCGAACGCATCGCCGGCGGGGCGATCCAGAATGGTGCGAATGTCTTCTAGCTTCAGACCTGCGTCGCGATAGGCGCGGATCTGCAGCAGACGTTGTATGTCCGCCTCGCCGTAACAGCGATAGTTTCCCTGGCTGCGCTGCGGTGCGGCCATCAAGCCGATGGATTCGTAGTACAACAGCGCAGTGCGGCTAAGGCCGCATCGCCGGGCGAGTTTGGTGACGGTCAACATCGTCCAGAGCTACGGTGGACCCTCTACCGGTAGACAGGTCAAGAGGCAGGCATTAGTGCCGCAAGCTCTCAGCGGCCTGTAAGCTCTGTCGCGCCAGCTCGCTATCGCCCGAATCGCGGTAGGCATAACTGAGGTAGGTGAGTGCCCTGACTTTCATCTCTAAGTTGGGAGCATTGGCAATCACGATCTGGTAACGCCGGATCGCATCCGGCAGGTCTCGTTGCTTCTGTTCGTAGACCGCAAGCGCAAAGTTGCTGTAAGGATCCTTCGGGTCGAGGGCGACAGCGCGTGCGAAGTGATGCATCGCGGCTTCCGGGTCTTTTCTTCGTTTCAGCAGTTCATCGCCCATCCGCTCCTCGGCTACCGAGTTCGAACCAACAACTTGAGTAACGCGCCACCAGAGCAATAGATTGTCGTCCCAGTATTGCAGCTGATGCCGGGTCACCACACTCAGCGATAGCAATACCAAGCCGGTTGCGACCACCAGATAGGGCGAAGGGAGGGTCTGCGGGCGTTCGCGGGGCGGCTTCGTTGTTGCGGAACCTTTCCCGCCCTCCTCGAACGGAGCAGCCGGAGCGAACAAGTCGCCCACACCCCAGCAAATCATGATGAACAGGCCGATGAAAGGGAGATAGGCATAGCGATCAGCCAGCGCCTGGTGACCCACCTGCACGATGCCGATCATCGGCACCATAGTCCCGAGAAACCACAGCCATCCCACCAGCAGGTAGCGTCGCCTGCGACACTTCCAGGCCAGCGCAGTTATCGCCAGCAGCAAGAGCAGGGCCAGCGCAGCCTGCCACGTCTTGATGGAATTTCCCGGATGCGGGTACATCAAGGTCAGGTTTGACGGCCAAAACGCTTTGCCAATGTATCGCACATAGGCAACCAGTGCATTTTCCAGCCGCACGAAGAGTGAATACTCAACCAGCGAGACGAGGGCTCCGCCTGCCCGCTGCGCCCGCATCGTCAGGATGGCATTGGCCGCGCACAGCACCAGCAGCGGCAACTTCTCCAGCACCAGCCAGAAAAACTTCTGCGGAGGTATCTCATCAGGGCGGTTTGCAAGGCTTTCAGCTGCGCCGGAAGCCGCCGCATCGGATTCTAGCTTCGGCTCTTGCGGTAAGCCTCCAGTGCGCATTCTTTCGAGTGGCCAGTAATCCCACAGCAGCAGCACACATGGCAGCGTGATGATCTGGGGCTTGGCCATCAAGCCCAGCGCGAACCACAACGCGACCAAAGCATAGCGGACCAATCCGGGGCGTCGCGCATACCAGCGATAGGTTCCCAGCGCGAGCAGGAAAAACAACATGCTGAGCAGGTTCTTACGCTCGGCAATCCAGGCTACGGATTCAACATTGATGGGATGTACGGCGAACAGCGCTGCGACTACGGCGCTGCGGCCGGCGTAGCCGGTTGCCCGCTCCAGCACCCAGAACAGCAACAGCACGTTCAGCACATGGAGCAGCAGGTTGACATCGTGATGCCGGGCGGAGTCGAGGCCGAACAACTGCACGTCCAGAGCGTGCGAAAGCCAGGTTACCGGATGCCAGTTCAGCGAGTAATTGGTGGTGAACGCCCACTTGACGGTGTCCCAGTTCAAGCCGCCTTGTATGTCGACATTGTCAGTTACGTACTGGTTGTCGTCCAGATTGAGGAACGGATGATGATTTACGGGGAAGTACACAGCCACGGTCGCGGCCGCCAGCAGAAGACTCAGAATCAGGTTTCGTTTGGACTGCGTGAACAGGCCCGCATTGCTTGAAAAGCGGGGCCTTTCAGCGTCTTTCAACTCAAGCGAATTCATTCGCGCTCACTACTGGCTCGCCATCGCGAGGGGTTTCAAGCTTGTTTCACTGCAGCCCCGCCTGCGCCAGCATCTCCAGAAACTGCCGCTGGGTCCGCATGTCGATGGACTGCGCCACCAGCTTGCCATCGCGGTCGTAGACAAAGCTCTTGGGAATGCCATCGACTTTGAACATATTGTTCACCTTCTGGCCGGGATCGAGCAGGATGGGATAGCTGATGTTGCGCTCCGCGATGAACGGTTGGACCTTGTCGGTTTCTTCGTCCTCGGAGATGGACAGGATCACGAAGCCCTGGTCCTGAAACCGCTTGTACAGCGCCTCCAGATCGGGCATTTCTTTCCGGCAGGGCGGGCACCAAGTGGCCCAGAAGTTCACCAGCACCACCTTGCCGCGCAGATCTTTCAGCGTCCAGCTCTTTCCCTGCAGATCGGTCAGGGTGAAGTCGGCCTGCTGGCGGCGCTGATCGTCGGCCTCCAGCTTGGCCATCGCCGCCTTATATTGCGGAGCATCCGACGACGCCTGGACATGTTCGTAGCGCACTAATTCCGCCAACTCTGCGTAGGCGCCGGCGGGTTGTCCTTTCTCATCCGGAGGCGGCTGCTGACGCAGCGCTTCGGCGAGCGTGGTCGTTACTTCTTGCAGCGTGTCATGACCGAAATCGCCCTCAGTCGCGCGACTAGCTAGATAAACCGCGAGCCGGAGTTTGTTCGGCGTCGCCGGCAGGGCGCGAATCTCCAGCGCAATATCTTTGGTGGTATGGGCGCGCGCGTCATCGGGCAGGCTGCGCAGCGTCTTGATCTGATCGAAGATGGGCTTCTCCTGCGCGCTCCAGTTCACCTGCTGCTGCGCCTGAAGCGGGGAGGAAGCCACCACAACTACCTGGATCGCAAATAAGAAGACGACCGTGACCGCGGCAAGCAGTCGGCAGACATGCCGCAGACTGGAATTCATGTGCTTCGCACCTCGACCGCCATTGTATGCCCGGAAGCGTCCTACTGCAGGTTCCGTGTACCCGTCGCTTGCCGCAGTTGTTCGAGCGCGGCCATATAGGATGCGAGCGCCTGCCGGTAGCTAAGTTCCGTCGACCGATAGGTGCGTTCGGCATCCAGGAAATCCAGCAGGGAAGCAGCCCCGTGCTGGTAGGCAAACTGTGCGATCTCCAGCGACTGCTGGGCCTGCTGCAGATAGCCGTTGTCGAACAGTTGCACGATATCGCGGTTATTGAGCAGCGTCTCGTAGGCGTTCTTCACATCCGTCATGGCCTGCTGCTCCGCAGCCTTCTCCTGGAACTGCGACTGCGTGAGAGCGTAGTAAGTGCGCGCCACCTCGCCCTGGTTGCGGTTGAAGATAGGCAACGGCATGCTGAAATAGAAAGCGCCGTTGTTGGTGGCATTCACGTGGCTGTAATCGAAGCTCCCGGTGATGTCCTGCTTGGCGTTAGCTTTGGCCAGGCCAATCTGGCTTTGCGCGGCAGTGATGCCGCGCTGCGCGGCCTGCAGATCGGGCCTGGAACGCAGTGCACGGTCCCGGAGATCGTCCAACGACAGATTCATGGGCTCGTAGGCGAGCTGTCCAGTGACATCGTAGTTGCGCGGGATGGCGTCGAAGCCGATCAACTGGCGCAGCGAATTTAGCGCCTGCACCAGGGCGATCTTGGCGGACGTCACATCGGTCTGGAACTGTAGCGTCTGTAACTGAATCTTCAGCAGGTCTGCCTTGCTCATGGCGCCGGCCTGGTGCTGCTCCTGGCTAATGCCGACGGTATGCCGATAGCTGTCCAGAAAGCGCTCGGCAAAGTCCAGGTTGGATTTCGCAAGTAGAGCTGCCACAAATTGCTGGGCGGTATTTGCAATCGTGGTTCGCTCCAGATCGAGTACTTGCGACTCGGTGACGGAGGTTGCGTCCTTCGCAGCCTGCAGCCGGTGCTGGCGCTTCTTACCGCGCTCAAAGAGGTATCCAATCCCCAGGTCGAACTGCGCCGTATTGTCGATGTAGCTCGAGGACCACGCGTCCGGCGTGAACAGCGGCAGATATTGCGCATCCGCCGAGAGCGTGGGGTTGGGACGAAGATTGGCCGTCACTTCCTGCTCTTTGTTTTGCGAGATCAGCGTGCGCTGGGCCAGCAGTGTGGGATTGCCTTGCCGCGTAAGTTCAATCGCCTGATCCAGCGTGATGACTACCGACGATGCTTCCGGCTTGCCGGGCGCAGGTGTCTGCTGTGCCGGCGTCGCTGATGGTGACGGTTGAGTTTGAGTCTGCGCGGAAAGATGCAACGCCGCGCCCAGCAATATAAGCACAACAAAAGAACGGAAGATTTTCGCTCTGCCGGTAAGAGTGGCGCGCCGCCTTGGCATGGGCAATAAGCGCAGAGTACGCACGGCTAGCGAGGAGACGTTTCTCATTCGGATATCTCCTCTTCTTCCGGCGGCAACACATCTGTTGGTCCCGCCAAGTCGGCATACAGTGCCGGCAGCAGCACCAGGCTGAGGAACAACTCAGTCAACAATCCTCCCACAATTACGATGGCGAAGGGACGCTGCGAATCGGAGCCGATGCCGTGGGACAGTGCAGCTGGAATCAGGCCGAGGGAGGCGACCAGCATGGTCATCATGATAGGACGGAGCCGTCGCATTGCGCCCAGGACTGCGGCTTCGCTGGTTGCCAGCCCGCGCGCGCGCAGCTGGTTGATGTGCTCCACCATGATGACGCCGGTTTGCACCGACACTCCGAACAGCGCCAGAAAGCCAACGCCAGTGGAAACGCTGAAGTGCGTTCCGGTAATCAACAAGGCAACCAGACCGCCGATGGGCGCCAGCGTCAGGTTCAGTAACACTAGGAAGCTCCACTTGAAGGAGCGGAACATGGAGTAGAGCACCAGCACGATAACCAGAATGGTGATTGGGATCACGGTCGCAAGGCGATGGTTGGCTCGTTTCTGGCTCTCATATTCACCCGCCCAATCGAGGGTGTAACCGGGCGGCAACTTCACCTCGCGGTTGACCTTGTTCATGGCTTCTTCCACGGTGCTGCCCAGATCGCGGCCGCGCACGCTGTACTTGATGGCGATGTATCGCTGATTAGCCTCGCGGTAGATCATCGAAGCGCCATCGTCCACGCTGATTTTACAAAGCTCGCCCAAAGAAACGCGTTCGCCGCTGGGCGCCAGCAAGCGAATGTTCTTGATCTGGTCGATAGTGCCGCGGAATTGCGGCTGGTAGCGCGGCACCAGGTCGAAGCGCTGGTCGCCGAGCAGAATCTGGCTTACCGGATTGCCGCCCACCGCCGTCTGGATTGCATCCTGTACGTCCGCTACGTTGATGCCATAGCGGTCGGCCTGGGCGCGGTCGACGGAGATATCGACGTTCGGCTGTCCCAGCACGCGAAACACTCCCAGGTCAGCGACGCCGGGCACCGTGCCCATCACGCTGGCGATTTCGGTGGCCTTGGCTTCAAGGTCTTTCAAGTCAGGACCGAAAACTTTCAGAGCGAGTTCGCCCTTCACGCCGCTGACGGCCTCTTCCATGTTGTCTTCGATGGGTTGCGAGAAGCCCCACCCCACTCCTGGAATCTTGCTGACGGCGTCGTTCATCGCGTCGATCAACAGTTCTTTTCGCCCGTGAAATTGTTCGCGCCACGCTCCCCGGGGTTTCAGGTCGACATAATATTCTGTGTTGAAGAAGCCCGTGGGATCGGTGCCGTCATCGGAGCGGCCCACCTGCGATACCACTTGCGTAACTTCCGGGAAGCTAGCGAAGATCAGCCGCGCCTTGTCCATAATTTCCCGGCCGGCAGTCGGGCCGGTGCTGGGGGCGAGGGTTCCGCGGGCCCAGATGGCGCCCTCGTCAAGATGCGGCAGAAACTCGGAACCGACAACGCCGCCGAATCCGAGGTACAGGCTGGCGGCCCATACCAGCGCCATCGCAGTCCAAGTGAGCATCCGGCGTGGGATGATCCAGTTCAGAGTTTGCTCGTAACGAAGGTTCACCCAGTCGAGCAGCGGATTGCGCCACTCCTTTACGCCCTTGCGGAAGACGAAAGAGGTCAGCACCGGCGCCAACAGAATTGAGAAGAACAGTGAGCCCAGGAGTGCGAAGGCGACGGTCCACGCCATCGGCCGGAAGAGACGTCCTTCGACCCGCTGCAAGGTGAAGATCGGCAGGTACGCGATGATGATGATGGCGATCGCGTAGAACACCGGGCGCTGCACTTCGTGGGCGGCTGCTCGAATCACCTCGTCGGGTGCGCTGTGGCTTTCGGTCTGTACCGACAGCCGCCGCTGAATGTTCTCCACCATGACCGCCGCGCCTTCCACGATCATGCCAAAATCCAGCGCGCCCAGCGACAACAGGTTCGCGGGAATATGGTTCAGGTCCAGTAGAATGGCCGCGAAGAACAATGAGAACGGAATGGTGAGCGCAACAATCAGCGAAGAGCGCACGTTCCCCAGAAACAGGAACAGCACGATCACGACCAGCAGAATGCCTTCGGTGAGGTTGTGAAATACGGTGTGGGTGGTGAAATGAACCAGGTCATCGCGGTCCATGTGCGGCACAATCTGGACGCCCTTGGGCAGCACGCGCTCGTTGATGAATTTCACCTTCTCGTGAATGTCGCGCAGCACGCCCTCGGTTTCCGAGCCTTTGCGTGACTGCACGATGCCTTCCACCGCATCGTCATTGTCCAGCAACGATCCATCAGGACGCCGGATGCTCTTGCCGATCTGTCCCAGCTTGATCTTGGGGCCTTCCACCACGACACCTATATCGCGGATGCGGACTGGCGTGCCGTTCTTCACGGCGACCACGGTCTGGCCGATGTCCTCGGTCGTCTGCATCAGCCCGAGAGCGCGGACGTTGAAGGCCTGCTGTCCCTTCTCGATGTAGCTGCCGCCGCCGTTGGCATTGTTAGCTGCCAGTGCCTGCTCAACACTCGCCATAGACAATCCATACGCCACGAGTTTGTCGGGATCGATCTGGACCTGGTATTCCTTCGTCTCTCCGCCGAAGATGGAGACCGCGGCTACGTTGGGCACCGACATCAGGTACTTGTAGACAACCCAGTCCTGCAGCGTCTTCAGTTCCATGGTGTCGTATTTGGGATCGCTGCTGACCAGGGTGTACCAGTAGATCTGCCCCGCCGGACTGAAGTCAGGTCCAATTTGCGGATTGACTCCCGGAGGCAGAGTCACCATGGTGAGCTTTTCCAGCACCTGCTGCCGGTTCTGTAGATTCTCAGATTCGTCGTCGAAGATGAGAGTGATGAAGGACAGGCCGGCCAGCGACGACGAGCGCAGATGAACCAGGTGACCGACACCGTTCATCTGAATTTCGATGGGAATCGTGACCTGCTGCTCGACCTCTTCGGCGGCGCGTCCCGGCCATTGGGTGATGACCCAGGCGTATTTGTCGGCGACGTCGGGATAGGCCTCCACTGGGAGTTTGTGGAAAGAGATGATGCCCCAGACCAGCAGCAGGATCCCCATCGCCAGCACCATCATCCGGTTGCGTAGCGCGAAATCGACGAGGTATCGAATCATGCGCTACTTCTCCTCGGTGGCGCTGGAGAACTGGAGAGCATTGGTTACCACCTGGTCGTTCGCCTTCAGACCGCTGATGACTTGCTGATACCCTCCCTGCTCTTCCGGTCCCAGCTCCACGCGTACGCGCCGGAACTGCCCGTTGCCCAGCGGAACGAAGACCCAATTGCTGTCGTGCAGTTGGATAATGGCCGTGGTCGGCACCACCGGACGCTCCACCTGCGCGCGGGCATGGAACATCGCGGTGACGTACATGCCGGACCGCATGACGCCATTGGGATTCGGCAATTCGATACGCACCTTGGCGGTGCGCGTGGTGGGATCGAGGACCTGGCTGATGTTGATGACTTTTCCGGCAAACTGATCGTGAGCGTAGCCGTTCACATTGATTTTGGCGATGTCGCCGACATGCACCTGCGTCAACATGTCCTGATAGACATCGCAAAGCACCCACACTTGCGAAAGATCGGCGATGGTGAACAGCGCCTGCTGGTTATCAAGAGAGCGGACGCCGGTGCCGCTGGTGATCTGCTGATCGACGATGGTGCCGGAGATGGGCGCGCGCAGGGGCAGAAGGGTAGTTGGGTTGCTGATGTCCCCGCCCAACACCTTCACATGGGCGATGGAGGTCGACAGGTCGACCGACGCTTTGGCGTGCGCGTCCTGCGCGTTTTCCAGGTCGGCCAGCGCGATGGCGCCCTTGTTATACAGCAGCTGCGCCCGCGCCAGTTGCTTGTCCGCCAGTAGCTCATCGGCCTTGGCCTTCTGGTAGTCGGAAAATGCCCCGGAAAGGTCAGGGCTGTTGATGAGCAGCAGCACCTGCCCCTTCTTCACATAATCGCCGAGCTTGCTCTTGATTTCGACCACCATGCCGCCGCCCAGCGAGACGACCGGAACCGACAGATTCACGTCAGGCGCGATCGCGCAGTTCACATGAACTTCGTCGCTGACCTTGCGAACCTGGATCGAGGTCAGCGCAAACTGGTCGGGATTCTGCATCGTGAAAACATTGGGATCGGCATTGGTTTCCACGACTTTGTTCGACGTAGGATCCGGCTTGTTACCCGAGCATCCCGTCGCGAGCAGGAGTATCGACACGGACAGTAATGAACAAGCAAGAAAGGCAATAGGACGCCGGTAACGGCGCGCGTGGCTAGCTTTCGTCATTCTACGAACTCTCTTCTGGTAAGCGGATTCGCCCTCGCCGGGCGAATTCGTGCCGCTTACGAAAAAGCATCCGAACTACAACGCAAAAATAAATGAAAACCGTTTTCGGGATACTCGGCGCTGACCGGGCCGGTCAGTTGCTGCGGAAAGGCGGGCCTCGGCTGTCGCGCGAAATCCCGTGGCCGTCAAGGCGGCACGGCTCAGACTCGAGTACTGTCAGGGGCTGCAAGGCCACCAGCGCGAGCAGCAGTCCCAGCAGCGGCAGCGTCGCCAACATATGAGGGGCTGAATTGCCGCTTGAGAGGTGCAGAGGAGAAGCCAAATGCTGGACCCGCTTCGTCGCCTCTTCCATAAGCGCTTGCGTAGGGTGCAGGTCGTCGCTGGCAGAGATAATGGGAAACAACAGTAACAGCATGCAGCCCAGCGCAAGCAGGGAACGCCAATAAAGACTGCCGTTGCGGGTCAACCGATGCTGGCGCCGCATAAAGATCGCGAATGATCCGATGGCGAGGGCGACCCAGATCAAATTAAGCAGCAGTTCCATAAGGCCGAAGTCAGTAGTTTACCATCCGGCGCGCAGTCCTGGGCTGGGCGGCGCGGGCGCGGCAGTGCGGAATTCACGTGATATTCAAAATTGATGCCTGGCATTGGATGACTGGCAACGTCCAAAAAGTGTGCGACCCGAGGCCAGCCACCTCGGGTCGCGATTGAGGCGCAGCTGTAACGTCACCTGACGTTGCGTGGCTTCCTTCGCTCAGCCCAGAGCAATGGCGATGAACGCCAGCGTGTTGCGCAGTTGCGCACTTAGGGTACGGACTCGGAGGAACGCCCTCGGACACTTTCGTGGCCCGAGTGTAGTCCGTACAAAGTCACGCGGAGCCCCATCTGCCTTGGCGGTTGCAACGGCCCTGCATGCGGCAAATTCCCTGGCGCAACAAGTTGCCTCAGGGAAAAGGATTCGCGCCGCAGTTCGCTTCTGCACTCCAACAAGCGCACAACCGGCGCCTGCTGAAGACACCACACTTCAGCCCGAATCGCCTCTCATCGCCGAATGGCCGTACTCAACCGGGAAGCGGCACGCAAATTAAGCTGTGCCTCGATTGCGTGACAGAATGCCTGAAAGTCGCGCAACTCTCAAGCAGAAAAATGGCTGTAATTATGCCTTTTGTGTGCAAGCTGCCCATTTCCTGTGCAAATCTCGTCCCGAACCGCTGTCTGAAGGTGTAGGGCCGCGTCTTCCACAGGAGTTAACCACGTTGTTACTACCCCCGCAGGCCGCGTCCAGTTATGCTCGCGACTATGGCGGTTTCGGTCACGGTCCTGGCGAGCGGCAGCAAAGGCAACTGCACCCTGGTGTCGAGTTCCGGCACACGCTTGCTGATCGACGCCGGTCTTTCCTGCCGCGAGCTGCTGCGGCGGCTGTTGCTCTGCGGCGAGGACGCGTGTGGCATCGACGCCGTCCTCATCACCCACGAGCATAGCGACCATGTGGCCGGGTTGCGCGTCCTGGCGCGGCGGCTCAAGATTCCCGTCTACATCACGGCTTCGACGTATCAGGAATACCAACGCTGTGCGCGGGACGCTGCCGGCCATCGCGTCAACCTCGATCGCCGCGAGGTGTTCAGCGCCGGCAGCGGCTTTCAGGTGGGCGACATCACCGTCACGCCATTCACGATTCCGCATGACGCTGTCGATCCGGTGGGATTCACCTTTCGCAGCGATGGCATCAAGGTTGGCATCTGCACTGACCTCGGCTACATGCCGGCCAGCGTTCGCGACCATCTGCGGGGATGTCACGTGCTGATGATCGAGTCCAACCACGATCTGGAGCTGCTCCGCGGCGGGCCCTATCCCTGGAGCGTGAAGCAGCGCGTGATGAGCCGTGTCGGACATCTCTCCAATGAGGCCCTCGCGGATTTTCTGACGACCGACTATGATGGAGGTGCAGAGTTCCTCATCCTGGCGCACCTTTCGGAGCAGAATAACCTTCCGGAGATTGCGCGAATGACAGCGGAACGTGCCTTGGGCCGGCAGCCCAGCCTGCTGCACAATCGGCTGATGCTGGCCGCCCAGCATGAACCGCTGGCGGCCGTTCGTCTGTAGTAAGACGCCTTATGAGCCTACCTCCCAGGGCGCGCGAGGCGTCCAATCTTGTCCATGGCAAAATGCACTGACCCAGTCGTTGGCAAGATCCTGGCCGGGTGGCGCTACGATATCTCCGGTCTAGCCCCTGAAATGCGCGGCGACTACGAGGCCCATCTGGCCGAGTGTGCCTTCTGCCACTCGCGGCAGCGCCTGCATCGCGGCATCGATATCGGGTTGATGGCGCTGGCCTCGGCTTCCATGGTGGTCTTCCTTCTGGCGTATGGAGTCATTCGCCATTTTCATCCCCGCCACGCCTTTTTGCTCGAGATCGGCGCCCTCGGCGGCTTTCTGCTGTCCATGCTGTTGTGGTTGCTGGTGGCCGTGGCTACGCCGGCTCCGCTTGTCGTCAAGGACGTTGCCATGTTCGGCGCCCGGGTGGGACTGGAAAAGCTGCCGGAAGAAATCCGCGACCGCATTCCGGAAGATTTGCGCCTGAAAATTTCAGGGCAGAGCTAGGGGTTAGCCGTCAGCCGTCAGCCGTCAGCCGTCAGTTTTCCGTCGGTGGGAAGATCTCGCGGGATCGGAAGCCCGTCTTCAATCAGGGTCTCGACATAGAGTTGAATTGCCTCACGAATATTGCCGATGCCCTCTTCGACTGTTTCACTTTGAGTGTGGCAGCCGGGCAATGTCGGGCAAAACACGTGATAGCCGCCCTCATCCTCCTTCTCGAAGATGACGGTAAATCGGTGTGTCGTACTGTGATGCGCAAAGGACATGAGCGTTTCTCCTGCGATTTGCAGCGTAGGCTTGAAGCTGCGCAACTCGAAACCCGAAACTCGAAACATTCTCCTCAAAACTTCTTCGCCGTAATCCGATCTGCACCAACATACGGCCGTAGCACTTCAGGAATCAGCACGGTGCCATCGGCCTGCTGATAGTTCTCCACGATCGCGACCCAGGTTCGCCCGATTGCCAGTCCGCTGCCGTTGATCGTGTGTACCAGTTCCGTTTTCTTGCCGCCCTCGGGACGGTAGCGAATGTTCGCTCGCCGCGCCTGGAAATCGGTGAAGTTCGAACACGAAGAGATCTCCCGGAACACCTGCTGGCCGGGCAGCCAGACTTCAATGTCATACGTCTTCGCCGCCGACCATCCCATGTCGCCGGTTGACAACACCACCACGCGATAATGCAGACCCAGCTTCTGCAGCACGGCTTCCGCGTTGCGCGTGAGCTTCTCATGCTCGTCCCATGATTGCTCGGGCTTGGTGAACTTCACCATCTCAACTTTCTGGAACTGGTGCTGGCGAATGATGCCGCGCACGTCTTTGCCGTACGACCCCGCCTCGCTGCGGAAGCACGGCGTGTAAGCTGCCAGAGAAATCGGCAGCCGCGCTCCATCGAGCGTCTCATTGCGATAGAGATTGGTCACCGGGACTTCCGCGGTGGGTATGAGATACAGGTTATGGTCTCCGTGGGGAACCTTGAACAGGTCGGCCTCGAACTTCGGCAAATTTCCCGTGCCAAAGAGGGAATCTGCATTGACCAGGAACGGCGGCAAGACTTCGGTATAGCCGTGCTCGCGCGTGTGCAGGTCGAGCATGAAGTTCATCAGCGCACGTTCCAGCTTTGCGCCGAGGTCCCAATAGACGGCAAAACGCGCTCCCGTCAGCTTGGCCGCGCGTTCCAAGTCCAGCACTCCCAATTCCTCGCCGAGTTCCCAATGAGGCTTCGGCGTGAAATCGAACTGCGGCGCGGTACCCCAGCGGCGCACCTCGACGTTGTCCGCCTCGCTCTTGCCCACGGGCACGCTGTCGTCCGGCAGATTGGGGATGCCGGTCAGGATGTTGCGCAGCCGGGCGTCCGCCTCCTCGGCAATTTTCTCCGCTTCGGAGATCCTCTCGCGCAGTTCCTTGGTCTGATTGATCAGCGCAGTGGCGTCCTGCTTGTCCTTCTTGAGTTTCGCGATTTCTTCCGTGGCCTTGTTGCGCTCAGCTTTCAGGGTTTCGGCTTTGGTGATCGCGGCGCGGCGATCGAGATCGATGGCGTGAAAATCCGCCAGGATGACTGCGGGATCCATGCCGCGCTGACGGAGTTTTTCTTCAACCAGAGGGAGATGATCGCGTACGAAAGCCAGATTGAGCATAAGAGATCAGACTACGCGAAGACGCCGCGCATCACAAAACCGGAAAGGTCGTTTTCACCACGGAGGCACGGAGCGCACGGAGAAGAATCTGTGATACCAGAGCCGCGAGGCCGACGCTTTTAGCTATAACATGCAGGACTAGCTTGTCTCTTTTTCTGTGGGTAAAGGGTCTTGTTTTTCTCCGTGCGCTCCGTGCTTCCGTGGTGCAAAAGCTCCTGTTCGGAGTGAGTCAGCTCTTTCTTACCACCGACTCGAAGTCTTGCTGCTTGTCCGCCAATTGCCGGTGCCAGTCGGCGGCGGCTTTGACGAAGGCACGAAACATGGCGCGCGACGCCGGTTCGCCGTCACACGTTCGCTCGGGGTGCCACTGCACGCCGAGCACAAATTGATCGGGCGAAGTTCCCTCGACCGCCTCTTTCACGCCGTCCTCCGGAGACCATGCCACCAGACGCAATCCATCGCCGACCACATCAGCCGCCTGATGGTGGCTGGAATTGACAGGGATCATCAGATTGTTATCGGGCAGCGCGCCCGCATCGCGGAGAATGGCTGCCAGCTTCGACTGGGGATCGATCTGCACGCGATGCGCCTGCGTCACGTTGCGTCCGGCTTCGTGGTTCACGCCGTTCGGCACTGCCTGATCCAGCGTGCCCGTGCGCCACACGTTCAGCGATTGCAGCCCATAGCAAATGCCGAAGACCGGCTTGCGCATGTTGTAGGCGTCCTGCAAAAGCAACTCGTCCGTGCTGTCGCGAAAAGCATCGGCAGGCGCGGTGTCGGGGTGCCGCTCGGCGCCGTATTTCTCGGGATCAACATCGGCAGGACTGCCGGGAAGCAGCACGCCATCGCAAGCCTTCACCGCCTGCGCAATCTCCGCGGGCGTGGCATTCACGTCGATGACGACGGGCTCGCCGCCCGCGTTGCGCACCGCCTCCGCGTACTCCGGCAGAGAAGTGCTCACATAGGCTGGCCGCTTGGAGTTCGGCACCGGAATGGCGATACGAGGCTTCATAGAACTCCGGGGCTAAAGCCCCTCGAATCGTTAGCGTGCTGGAAGCTGGCCTGAAGGCCAGCTTCCACACTTACGTGTTCAAAATCGCCGTGGGCTCGCCTTTGCTGGTTGCGTTCAGTTGCGGCGTCGGCCTGGCATGTGAATCGTACAACTCGGCGATCACCTGCCGCACTTGCGCCGCCAGCTTGTCGGTGTCGCGCAGGCGCATTCCGGTGGTGGGAATCGGCTCTCCGATTACCAGATCGATGTTACCTGGAAGCATGTGAAAGCTGTTCATCGGCAGCAGTTCAAAGCTTCCCACGATGGCCATGGGCACAACCGCCGCCTGAGCCCTGATGGCGACATAAAACGCTCCGTTCATGAACTCCTGCAACTGTCCGGTGCGCGAGCGGCCGCCCTCGGGAAACACCACCAGCGGCATGCCGTGGCGCAGGGTTTCTCCGGCGCGATTCAGGCTGCGCAAGGAGGCATGAGCGTCGCCTGAGACAATCGGAATCTGGCCCGAGCGTTTCAGATGCCAACCCAGAAATGGATAGCGAAACAATTCCCGCTTCGCCATGATGCGAAATTTGCCCGGCAGATGCGCGTAAAGGACGGGAATGTCGATGGCGGATAGATGGTTGACCGCATAAATCGCGGGCTGCTGCGGGTGCAGGTGTTCCAGGCCTTCAACCCGCACGTGAATGCCGACCGTCTTCAGGATGAGTCGCGCCCAGAGGCGCGCAATCCGATGCTGCACCCGGCCGCTGCTGTCGAACAACGAGCACACTAACGAAATGGTTCCCAGAACTCCGGTATACAGGTACACGATGGGCAGGCAGAAACAATACGAGCGCAGGCGAGTGAGCCACGAGCCTCGCGGCTGCGTCTGAGCTGCGTTTTGTCGGTCAGCGGTCATAAAGCAGCAATTAGCAATACCAACTAGCTTTTAGCTCTTAGCTGTTAGCAGGCCAGTTCGAGCTATCGAACACTTGTCTGGCTAAGAGCTAAAAGCTAACGGCTAAGAGCTAAGCGCCATCGCCTCCATCGCTTTACCCACCAGGAAGATCGATCCGGTTACGACGATGACGCCTTCCGCTTTACTGAGTTCACGCGCTTTTTCCAGAGCCGCCGCCACCGTCGGCTCTTCATGCATCGCCGCTCCAGTGTGCGATGCAGCTTCGCGCAACTCGCCGGTGGTGGCGCTCCGCGGATTGTTCACCTGCGTCAGCACCACGTGCTCGGCAATCGGAAACAAAATATCCGCTATTTCCTGGAGTGCTTTGTCGCGCATGGCGGCGAAAACCAGCGTCAATTCGCGGCCCGCGAAATTCTCCGACAGCGCCGAGCGCAGCGCCCACGCGCCCGCAGGATTATGCGCCACGTCAAGCACCATCTCATGCTGATGCGTCGCTGCCGACGGTGGAAGCACCTGGAAGCGACCCGGCCATCGCGTCTCGCGAATGCCTTGCTCCACCTGCTTTGCCGTGACTTTGAATCCGAACTGGCCCAGTTCTTCCGCGGTCGCAATCGCCAGCGCGATGTTGCGCAACTGATGCCGACCTGCCAGCGGCGAATCGATTTCAATCTCCTCGCCCATAACGGTGAGCGGATACCGGCTTCGGCCTGACACAGGAGCGGTGCGTCCTCCGAGATAAGCGGCAGCGCCCGGCGAGACTGGCGGCACATACTTTGCAGCGCTGACGCCCCGAGCATCATTCTCCACGATCGCGTTGCCGATGACGTCGTTGGCCTGCGGATGCTGCGGCAGCGTCACCACCACTCCGTGTTTGCGGATGATGCCCACCTTCTCGCGCGCGATCTCGGCAATCGTATCGCCCAGGTACTTCTGATGATCGAGCGAGATGTCGGCGATGACCGAGATCGCCGGATCGACGACGTTGGTGGCATCCAGCCGTCCGCCCATGCCGACCTCAAGTATTGCGATCTCCACGCCGACGCTGGCGAAGTACTCGAACGCCATCGCGGTCAGCATCTCGAAGAAGCTGGGATGCCAGGGCAGCTTGCCGGAATGCAGAAGCTGCTGCGCCACGCGCTCTACTCGATCGTGAATCGTGCCGAACTCGGCGTCGGAGATCATCTCGCCATTCACCTGAATGCGCTCATTGATGCGCAAGAGGTGCGGCGAACTGTAGAGCGCGGTGCGGTATCCCGCAACCCGCAGGATCGACGACAGGGTTGCCGCGGTTGAACCTTTGCCGTTCGTCCCCGCGATCAGCACGCTGGCAAAACGCCGCTCGGGATGGCCAAGCTCCTGCAGCATCTCTCGCACGTAGGCCAGATCGAACTTGTGCGAAGGAGTGCTGGCCAGCTCGTGGCCGAGCGCGTAAAGCTGCTCTACCGTCTGTTGGTAGGACATGGGAACCTGAGTTCAGATTACAACAAAGTGAATAGGCGTTCGAGGCTGTGGTTTGTCATATTGCGGCGCCAGAAGGCTGGATCTGTTGTAAAATTTGTACCTTTCCTGCGCCGAGCGCATCTTTTCCTGAGTCGGCTTGGTGTTCACGCCGAAAGCAGGGTCGGTTCAAGGATTTTCTGCACCAAAGAGAACTTATGTCGCGACCGGTCGTACAGAGTACCGTCGAGGGCAGCGCTTCCGGCAATCCTCATTGTCAGGGAGACGTATCTCTGCTGCAGAAATATCTGAAGGTCCGGGATACGTCGCTCGAAATCTGCGCGCCGCTGGGCGTCGAGGACCACAATCTTCAGCCCAATCCGGATGCGAGTCCGGCGAAGTGGCATCTGGCGCACACCACGTGGTTCTTTGAGACCTTCGTGCTGTCGCAGTACATGGACGAGTTCCGCCAATTCCATCCTGCCTTCCGCAATCTCTTCAACTCCTATTACAACGCGGTTGGCGATCGTCCGCTGCGGGCGTTGCGGCATATTCTGTCGCGTCCCAGCCTGGATGAGGTTCATGCCTACCGGAGCTATGTGGACGAAGCCATGGTCCACCTGCTGACGCTGGAGCAGCCTTCGGCGGCGCTTGACCTGATTGCGCTTGGCATCAACCACGAGCAGCAGCACCAGGAGTTGATCGTCACCGACGTCAAGAACGGACTGTGGGCCAATCCCCTGCGGCCGGCCTACCGGACCAACGGAGAGCACGCAGCGGCGCCCGCCACGGACGCGCCTCCATCGCTGCAGTGGCACAGTTATCCCGAGGGCGTGTATTCCGCCGGCTTTGAAGGCAGCGGCTTTGCCTTCGACAATGAAGGTCCGCGGCATAACGTTTACCTGGAAGCTTTCCGCCTGGCCTCGCGACTGGTAACCAACGGCGAATATCTCGAGTTCATGCGCGACGGGGGATACAACAATCCGCTGCTATGGTTCTCGGATGGATGGGACTGCGTCCGCAATAATCAGTGGAATGCGCCGCTCTATTGGGAGCAACGCGACGGCCAGTGGTGGAACTACACCGTCGAGGGCGTGCAGCCTTTGCAGTTGAACGAGCCGGTCTGCCACGTCAGTTTCTACGAAGCCGATGCCTTCGCCCGCTGGGCTGGCGCGCGACTGCCCAGCGAGTTCGAGTGGGAAGCGGCGGCGCGGTCATGCCCGATCGCCGGCAATTTCCTGGAGTCGGGCGCGCTGCATCCGCAACCTGCAACTACCGCTAAACCGCTTTCGCAGATGTTCGGCGATGTGTGGGAGTGGACGGCCAGCCCCTACGTTGCCTATCCGGGCTTCCAGCCTGCGGCGGGCGCGGTGGGCGAGTACAACAGCAAATTCATGTGCAACCAGATGGTGCTGCGCGGTGGATCGTGCGCGACGCCGCAGTCGCACATGCGAGCTACCTATCGGAATTTCTTTCCGCCCTGTGCGCGCTGGCAGTTCATGGGGCTGAGGTTGGCTAATGGCGACTAGCAAGCAAGTTCAGCTCTTCACCAATGACGCGATCGCCCTGGATGTGCGCCAGGGCTTGACCGCTTCGCCAAAATATCTACCCTCCAAACTTTTCTACGACGAAGTTGGCTCGCAGTTGTTCGAGCAGATCACCGAACTGCCGGAGTACTACCTGAGCCGGACCGAGCGCTCCATCCTTGAGCAATATGCCGGAGAAATTCTGGCAAATGCCGGACCGTCGCTTACCCTGGTTGAGCTGGGCGCGGGTACGGCGGCCAAGACTTGCATCCTGATTGAAGAGCTGTTACTGCGGCAGAGTCGGGCGCTGTTTTATCCCATCGATGTTTCGCCTTCGGCGCTGGAGCAGGCGGTGCGGCAGCTCGGCCGGCAATTCCCCTGCTTGCGCGTGAATCCTATTGTTGGCGATTACACCGGCGGCGTGCCTGCGCTCAGTCGCATCACCGGCCGCAAGCTGGTACTGTACATCGGCTCCAGCATCGGCAATTTCGAGCCGCCGCAGGCGATTCGTCTTCTGCGCCGCATTCGGCAGACGCTGCGCTCCGGCGATGCTCTCCTGCTGGGCGCCGACTTCGCCAAGAGCCCGAAAATCCTGGTACCCGCCTACGACGACTCCCAGGGCGTGACCGCTGCTTTTAACAAGAACATCCTGGCGCGCCTGAACCGCGAACTGGAAGCCGACTTCGACGTCGACGCCTTCCGGCATATCGCGCTATGGAACCGGCGCTGTTCGCGCATGGAAATCTATCTGGAGAGCATGACCGCGCAGACCGCATTTCTGCCCGCCCTCGATCTCGACGTTTCCTTCCAGCCCGGCGAACGCATGCACACCGAAAACAGCTACAAGTACACCGATGCCATGATTGAATCGATCCTGCGCGAGAGCGGCTTCATGCTGGAGCAGACCTGGTGCGACCGCAAGAAGTGGTTCGGGCTGCACCTGGCGCGCGTGTGAAACGTAGAACCTATCCCATAAATCGGTTTGTGTCAGGGCACGGCTTTCAGCCGTGCCGTCCGGTCGCGGAAGATATTCGGGCTTTAGCCCCTGTCTGGCATGTTTTGCAGGGGCTAAAGCCAGGCTCTTTTTACGGCGCCATCGGCACGACTGAAAGTCGTGCCCTGACACAAAGCAACACCATCCCATCTTGCTGTGCCGTTGTTCGGCACAATTCAAAAGCCCGCCCTGAGCTTGCCGAAGGGTCGTGCACTGATGCAAAGCAAGACCTCATGAAATGAAAACCAGTATCCATCGCACCGCGGTGTGCTTGTTGGCGATTGTCGCTCTTATCTCGCCGGCGTGGCCGTGGGGCAATGAAGGTCACAGCGCGATCAACCGGGTCGCGGCCGAGAAGTTGCCGCCTGACGTTCCCGCTTTCCTGCGCAAGGCCGAAGCTCAACTGGCTTATCTCGGTTCGGAGCCGGATCGCTGGCGGCAAACTTCGGAGCTGGCCCTGAGGCGAGCGCAGGAACCCGACCACTTCATCGATCTTGAGATGGTCGAGGGCATGGATCTTCCGCCCGACCGCTACAGTTTCTATCGCGCGCTCGAGGCCCGGCGCCAGCAGGCGCCCGGGCATTCCGATGATCTCCTGCCGGAGAAAGTCGGTTTGCAGCCCTACATTGCAACCGAGATCTTCGAGCGGTTGGTGGTCGCCTTTCGCGAATACCGCCAAGCCATTGCCGAGCATCGCAATCCCGATTTTGCCGAAGCTAACGCCATTTTCTATGCGGGATGGCTGGGCCACTACGTTGGCGACGCGTCGAATCCGTTGCACACAACCATTCACCACAACGGCTGGATAGGTGCGAATCCGAAGGGATACACGACCGCGAACACTATCCACTGGAAGATGGAAGGTATTTTCGTCGCTGATAATCTGAAGCAGCTGCAGTTTGCCGACCTCGTACCGGCGCAGCCGCGGCTGCTCACCGATCCCTTCCAGGATTACTTGAAGTATCTCCACGAATCTCATCAATACGTTGAAATTGTTTATCAGTTCGAAAAGGCAGGAGGGTTTGACGGCGCGGGCACTAGCGCGTCACGGGAATTCATTCGTCAGCGCCTAGCTGCCGGGGCCACCATGCTGCGCGATATGTGGTACACGGCGTGGGTGCAGAGCGGCAATAACTCGGGCGCATCTGCCCCGCCAAAGGCGGCCGTAGATTCCCCTTCTCAAGATCACAGATAGAGGAAGTTCGTCTAGGTTTTCGGTACAGCACCAGCGCTGAGGCCACTCCCTATGTTCGAGAGCAGAAGTGGTATAGAGTGATTCTCACCGAGGAACCCAATACCACGTAGCAGTGCGAGGCATGGCCAAAACGCCCCGGAATAGTCAGCCCATTCCCGCCAATCCAGCTATTGATTCAGCCGCCAGCAGTGCCGCCGCCGGAGCGGTGCCGGCCGTGGCCAATCAACTCCGCCGCTCCTTTCGCGTGCGGGATGGGGTGGCGCTGATCATCTCCAACGTGGTTGGAGTGGGCATCTTCACTACTCCGGCGCTCATTGCCAGGCTGGTGCCCGAATCCGGCGCGATGCTGGGGCTATGGATTGCCGGAGGTGCGCTCGCGCTGGCTGGGGCGATGTCCTACGCGCAACTGGGCAAGCTGTGGCCGTGGGCTGGCGGCGAATACATCTACCTCTCCAAGGCGTATGGCCCGACTGCCGGATTTCTTTCCGGCTGGACGTCTCTGATCGCGGGCTTTTCCGGCGCGGTCGCCGCCTGCGCGGTGGGAATGGTCATCTACCTGGGGCAGTATTTTCCCGCTCTGGCTTCGGACCACGTTTTTTTCGCCATCAACTTTTATATAGGCGCGTTCAGCTTCTCGCCGCGCTCGCTGACAGCGGCCTTCGTCGTTATCGTGTTTGCCGTGTTGCATGCCTGCAACCTGGGCGCGGGCAAGATCACCCAAAACGCGCTAGCCTTCCTGATTCTCGGCATTGTTGTTTTATTTTGCGTGGTCGGCTTCGCCGCAGGGACAGGTTCGTGGTCGCACTTCCACGCAGTTGATGTGCCTTTCCGGCCGACGAACTGGCTGCTGGCGCTCATCCCGATCATGTTCACCTACAGCGGATGGAATGCTGCAGCCTACATTTCAGAAGAGATGCACGACACGCGGCGCAGCATCGGTCCTGCTCTGTTGATTGGGACGTGCATCATCATTGCCCTGTACGTCGCACTCAACACGCTGTACTTATATGCGATTCCTCCCGCTCAGCTGCAGAGTGCGATCAACGTTGGCGATGTTGCTGCACATGCCTTGTTCGGGGTGGGACGCAACTTTGTGACGCCCGCGCTGATCATCGCGCAACTGGGCGCAATCAGCGCCATGACCATCGCCGGCCCGCGAGTTTACTTCGCCATGTCGCGGGACGGCGCGTTCATCCCCAGCTTCGCGCGCGTCAGCCCGCGGCTTGGGACACCCGCGCTGGCCATCGCTCTGCAAGGGCTGTGGAGCGTCCTTCTGGTGACTGCCGGCAGTTTCGAACAGATCCTGACTTACACCGGCTTTACCATACTGCTATCCTCGGGCGCGGCGGTAGCGGGACTATTCGTGGCCCGGCGGCAGGAGTTGCGGGCCGATCCCAGGCTTTGGTTCAAAATGCTGGCCCCGGCTGTGTTCGTTGCCGCCTGCGCGGCGATTGTAGTGAACACGGTTTGGGGAGATCCCAAAACCGCTCTGCGGGGAACATTGCTGATCGCCGCCGGGCTGCCGGTGTTCTACTGGTCAAGGCGGAAAAAGTTACCGGTTGCGTCGGCGCTGGCCGTCGGCGACGAGGAGCGAGTCGTGCACCGGAGCATCCTAAAGTAGTTATGGATAGCAAACACATTAAGGTACGGGGATTTCTTTTGGTCTGGGTTCTGGCTGCCTGCGCCGCGGCCGCGCAGACTCCGCAGTACGTTCCTTTCAGCCAGGCTGAACCGGTCCTGCAGGCTTATCAGAAATCTCTGCCCAAGGCCTTGACAGCTTCGGGACAGCCCACGGCTGCCGCGTGGGACTCGTGGATTCGCGGTCAGGATCAGGAGATTCGTCTCCGGCTGGAGCGCGGCGAAGAAGACACGCTGACCAACTTGCTGCGCCTGGGCGTCACCTATACCAATGAGGAACGGATTGGGTATCTCTCTCTGGAGCGCTACGGGAAAGACGCTTATGTCGACTCGATTGTCGACAAGCGGGCCAATGATTTAATCCGCGCCCTGGCCTCGCCACACGCCAGCGAAGGCATGATGGAGTTGCGCACCTTTCTGGAGAAGCAAGGTTTCAACCTCAAGACTCCCGAGGGCCAGAAGAAGGTCAAGGCTTACCTGCTGGCAAACCTGGCTCGCATGCGCGATGAGCTAATCCACGCCCAGGGGAAGATCTACCAGAAGAACGGCGCTAATCTCCCGCAGCACTTCGAGGATCGCGGCATTTCGACGGACAGCAATCTTTACCCGGACTACCTGATCGAACTGCACTTGCGGCACATGATGGAGCAGGGGCTGCTGAAGGCGGGTAGCATCCGTCGGGTGGCCATTGTTGGCCCCGGGCTGGACTTCGCGAACAAGGACTCTGTCTCGGACTTTTATCCGCCGCAGACCACCCAACCGTTCGCTGTGATCGATTCGCTGGCGCGCCTGCAGCTTGCCGATCCGGCCACGGTTGAGGTCGAAGCCTTCGACATCAGCCCGCGCGTCAACAAGCACCTGGCGCGGGCGCACGCGGAAGCTGCGGCCGGCAAGGCTTACACCATCCAGTTACTGGCCGATCCCGCCGACCAGTGGAGCAAGGACTACCACTCCGGCTTTCTGGAGTACTGGCAAAGGCTGGGCGATCAGATTGGCAAGCCTGCGCCGAAGATTCCCGTGCCCTACAACGCAACCAAGGCAGGCATCTGGAACCGCGCCGTCAGCGTGCGGCCGCCAGTGGTCCTGAGAGTGACGCCGGTCGATATGAACGTCGTCTTCCAGACCATTCCGTTGCCGCCGGACAAGCAGTTCGATCTGGTCATCGGGACCAACATCTTCGTTTATTACGCCAGTCTGGAGCAATCGCTGGCGCGCGCGAATCTGGGGACGATGATCAAGCCCGGCGGCTTCCTCATCACTAATGAAGCGCTGGCGGGCGGCGCCCCATCGAAGCTGGCGGACGCGCTGCAAACCACGGTGGTGGTTGCGCCGACGGACACCGAGTACATGTACACCTACGCGCGGCAGAAGTGAATGGGACGCGATGGGGGTGCGTCAACTGGAGGGGATCAAGCTGACCCGTGCCGAGGTCAGAACCGCTTGCGGCGCAGCACTCCCAATAGACCCACCATGCCAGATCCGAGCAGAAGGACGCTGCTAGGTTCAGGGACCGTGCCGCTGCTGGTCGTGCTGCTAGTGCTCGTGATGCCGGTGCCGCCCAGCAAGGTGAAGGCTTCTGATGGAATCGTGCCAATGTCGCTGGTCGAAGCCGAAGACGGGCCGGAGTTCTCATCCCAGTAAGCTGGGGCCTCAGGGAGACTGTACTGCAGATTCAGCCAGTAGGTGCCGCTGTTGAGAGTCGGGCCGCTGAACGAGGTGTTTTCCTGGCAGACGTTGTAGCCGTACCGGTTCAGTGTGCAACTTCCCGTCGTGAAGTTTACGATCTGATCGAAGTAACTGGTGCCGCCGTTTTCGCCTGAGGTGATCGACAGTTCATCGAAGGGGAACGTATCGCCGGGGGACAGCCACACACCAAAGCTAGCGCCCGCGATCGTGGTGCTGTTGTGAGTCACATTGAATGTGTCGCTGGTGACAAAAAAGGCGGAGTTGATGACCCATGCGTCGGTGTTGCCGTTGATCGGACCGTTGTCATAGACGGTCTGCGCCATGGCCGGAAGAGCAGCCAACGTCAGGCACAGTGCTAGCAGGGATAGCGAAGCGATGCGCAGCTTCATGGCGGGCCTCCGTCTCAAGTTCGAATCGTCTCCGGAGCTTTGAGAAACAAGTATTCACGGCCCGCAGATCGCTGTCGGTGACCGCGGTCACGGGTAGCTGGGCATTGGGCGCCGGTTGAGTTTCCGCTGCGCTTTCTCTACTATCCAAGCTTTGCCGACGCTCGAGGTGCGCAGCCGTGGATGGACTCAGAGTTCTGATCACGCGCCAGCAAATCGCAGCTAAGGTTGCCGAGATTGGAGCGCGCATCACGGCTGACTTTGCCGGCGAGCCGGTCGTCCTGATCGGGGTGCTGAAGGGCTCGGCTATTTTTCTTGCCGACCTCGCGCGCCAGATCCAGCTCGACGCCAGTTTCGATTTCATTGCGGTTTCCAGCTACGGAAACGCCAAGCAGCATAGCGGGGAAGTGAGGCTGGTAAAAGATGTGGACCACTCCCTGGAAGGCAAGAACGTCATTCTGGTGGAAGACATTCTCGATACCGGCCTGACGCTGACCTACATCAAGAACCTGTTCCAGGCGCATCAGCCGAAGAGCATTAAGATTGCCGCGCTGCTGGATAAAGTGTCGCGGCGCACCGAGCCCATTCAGGCCGACTACGTTGGTTTCGTCATCCCGGACGAATTTGTCGTAGGATATGGACTTGACTTTGCCGAGCGTTATCGTAATCTGCCAGATGTTTGTATTTTGGAAGCGTGCTCGGATGAGGCATAGAATTTAGCTGGCTATGTCAGTGTATTCGCCTGTCGTCGCCGGAATCCCGGCCCTGCCCGTGAGTGATTGGCAAAGCGCTGCCAAGCTCATCGAACATACCCTTTTGAAACCCGATGCCACCCGCAAGCAGTTGACAACGCTCTGCCAGGAGGCGGTACATTACGGATTCCACGCCGTCGTGGTGAATCCCGTGAATGTGGCCCAGGCGACGACGCTGGTGCACGGAACGCCGGTGAAGGTCGGCACCGTCGTAGGCTTTCCTTTGGGCGCGAACCTGACGTTCACCAAACTGGTAGAAGCCGAGACGGCGCTACGTCAGGGTGCGCACGAGCTCGACATGGTGATGAATATCGGGGCGCTGAAGTCAGGTCAGCGCGTGCTGGTGCAGACCGAGATTCGCAGCCTCACCCAACTGGCGCATCGGCATGGCGCCGTCCTGAAGCTCATTCTGGAAAACGCCCTGCTGAGCCAGGAAGAAAAAATCCTTGCCTGCGCGCTTGCCGTCGAGGCTGGAGTCGACTTTGTGAAGACCTCCAGTGGACTGGCCGATTCCGGCGCCACTGCCTACGACGTGGCGCTGATGCGGGGAGTGGTCGGCCTCAACATCGGAGTGAAGGCCGCCGGCGGCATTCGCACCGCGGCGCATCTGCTGGAGATGGTGGATGCGGGCGCGAATCGCATCGGCACTAGCGCCAGCGTGCAGATCGTGCAGGAAATGGGCGCGCCCGCGAACGACTGAGCGATTCTGATCAGCGGTGGAACAAACGGCTCGAACACCAATCAAGCCAGCCGCGCAGCCGCGGGACAAGGGATTATGTGACAGACGGGCACGACGTCCGCATCCATTGGAGAGAACGCCACATCTGGATTGTGACAACCAGATACCAGATACCTACCGCGGGGCCGAGGTCCACCAGTCCCGCACTCTTGGGTGGCGCGGGAAACGTGTAGAAGTTGAGCGCCAGCAGACCTGCGGCAATGACCATTCCGGAAAACGCAAACGCTCTACCGAAGCGGGGATGGTGCAGCATGGCCAGCGCGAAACAGAGCGTTCCCAAACCAATATAAGCATCCCAGGCCACATCCAGCCCGAGCCAGATAGCCGTCATTTGGGCCGGCACCTTCTCACTACCAGCGGAATAGCCGACCGCCATTTGCACCAGGGCCATGGCGGAAAACAACGCGCCAGCCAATGCATTCAGGAGCGCTCCCAATGCGCTTGAAACCCGTGGCGTCTCCCAGTCGAGCAATCGGCGCAGACCGAAGCACGCCACTGCGAGAGCAGGGCCGAAACAGGCTGCCAGCGTGGTCGTGACCAGCTTTGGCAGCGGTACAAAAACCAGGAATGGATACGCGAGGCAGGTGAAAAATCCAGCAACGATCCCGACCTGCACGGCCTTGAGCCCTGCCCGTGCCACGGATGCGCCAATGGAATCCGACATACTTCCTACCCCGGCCGAGAGCGACGATTTCGAACCGAGTCGACCAGTTGAATGTCCCGCCACTCAGGACCAGGCCATTTTTTCAGTAGCGGCGCCAGTACGCAACTGATTTAACTGAAGTAGTTGTGCCCGACTGCTTTGTGCGACGCACATCTTCCTTCCCGCTTTGGCAGTTGTCCCGATTACGCTTCATCCCGCACAAAACCTAATTGATCTTCATCGTCCTGCCGATAGGAGTTACCGACAGTACTAAGTAGCGAAACACGCTATCGCCAGATTTGTCTGGCTGGCGAATTCGCAGGGAGGAAGGTGAAATGAAACTACTTCGCAATCTGCTACGGGAGGAATCCGGTCAGGACCTGATCGAATATGCCTTGGCAGCAGCAATGATCGCGTTGGCCGCCGTGGCCGCTATGAGCGCCTTGGCGACCAACATCAGCAATGCGTTCAGTGCGGTCGGCAGCAAGAGGGCCGTGCTATGTGAGTAATAGGCCAGAAGATAACGGCTGTCCCTTCGGTTGGTTCAAAGGCGGCGCCGTTTCTTGTTGCTGCTGTGCCTGCGTGATCAGGCGCTCAGTCGCTTCCTTCTGCCGGAAGTCGGGGATTGAGCTTCGTTAGTCTTGGCCACGAGGCCACCGCGCCCTTGACATCGTTCTTACCTTGCCACTTGATAACTCCCATGTTCAACACCGTCCCCGGGTGCTTTGGGTCATAGCTGAGCGACTTGTTTCAACTGATCGAGAGCGCCATCTGTGTCGCCGGTGTAGACATACACGAGGCCATATCATCGCGCACGGCCACGTTCTTGGGAGCCACATCCAAGGCTTTCTGAAAGTAGATGATGGCTGATGAGCGGCCTTGTAGGTGAGCCCGACAAGTACCACCTCCGTCAACCTTAGACACAGCCGAAAAACATAACGTTATTGATAACAAATGACTTATTGGGTTCGTTTGGTAAAACACCCCCAACGATGCTCGCCGCTGCCCAGCCACACTGTGCATGCTGTCGACAGGCCTGGCGCTCTGGAAAACCCTGGAGATGAACGTCATGCACGTTATGTACGTTGTGCACGTTCTTGAGAATGTTCTCCCGAAAGCACCCCACAGCAGAACGGGCAACCTTCTGCGAGATGGTGCTTCCAACGTCCTCCTCTCGGCAGAGTTTCTTGCCCCGCTGGTGAATTTCAGGGGATCATTGTTGAGTCGCTTGATCGGGGATCGCGGCGGAGAACCATTATCCGCGGTTTCCGGCAAAGTTGCGCCATTCATCTCCATCGGTCCGAGTTCCGCTAGGTCGCTGTTTCCTGCAAGTCGTCTTGGTTCACTGCTTTCTTCTCGGTCCCACTTCCTTTCAATCGACGATATGCCGCTCGAAATTGGTCTTCTATTAGTTATCCGGTAGTCGATATTTTGTTTTGAAACCAACCCAAGCCAACCAGGCTCTACATCTCTCAATTCGGGCGTTTCTCAGTTTTTTTCCGTTTCCCAGCGATTATTTGTTTGACCCGAAGGGCCTGCCACGTTCGCTCCGTGGTCAATTATGAGTCTTTGGACCTGCTCTTCTGCTTAGCGACTAGGCGTTGAATAAACTTAGGCCCATCCTTTTTATAGGCCTCGACGCCTTCAACCAACAGCAACTCGCAAATCTGCGAAATGCTTCTCGCTTCGCTGACAGCGATTTCCTGAATCTCATCCTTCAAAGTGGGCGATACCCGAAACGCCAGGAACTGCTTATTGATAGTCACGAAACAAATATATTCGGATGGAAAAGATGCGGCAATTACAAATATCTATTGCAGTTTATGAAATCGAATGTTATCGTTTATATATAAATCGATATGAATGGAGATTGCTTATGAGCGAGCCTGAAGAACAAGGCTCAAGTGCACGCCCGCGGCGGAACCCTCTGGTACGGGAAAACTTGCGGTTCGCCCACCGGTTGATTGCGGGTACCTTGCCCATTCGATTGGCCGAGTCGCTACGAACTCTATCTCAGGATTTTCACTTTTCTCTGCGAAGAGGTGAAGTCCAGCTCCTCAATAATTCTTGGTATGTGACCCACACGGGACTGCTTCGGCTGGCACGTCGCAAGAGGTGTCGTGGTATCCATGTCGAGACCGTCGATTCGCTGTGTGATTCCGCAGCGAATCGCTTCGTTCTTAAGGCAACGGTATATCCTTCCAATGATTCGGCCGGTTTCGTCGGCTACGGCGATGCCGACCCTTCCAACGTTTCTCTCCTCGTCCGCGGCGCCGAGATGCGCATAGCAGAGACTCGAGCGGTCAATCGCGCTCTGCGCAAGGCCTATGGCATCGGAATCTGCTCGGTCGATGAGATTGGATCCAACCCCGGTCCGACGATGCCGGCTCCTGATGCACAGAAGTTTCCGCCGAAGAACGCCAACGGAAACGGGTACTGCAATGGCGCTGGTCACAAGGTTCGCGACCGGCTATGCCAGATCATCCGCCAGCACAAGCTCGATCCCGAACTGGTGAAAGCCTACGCCGTCGATTTCTGCGGTACCAAAGCCCTCAAAGACGCCACTCGTGAGCAGGTCGAAAGCTCCGTCCAGCAGCTCGCCGAGGCGGCCAGGAAGGACCGC
Organism: Candidatus Korobacteraceae bacterium; assembly: GCA_049511915.1. Taxonomy (GTDB): domain Bacteria; phylum Acidobacteriota; class Terriglobia; order Terriglobales; family Acidobacteriaceae; genus Bog-257. The sequence continues at coordinate 28,451 of JBEKXQ010000009.1, read as the reverse complement.
GGCGCCCTGCAATGTCAGCTCAACAGCTACGCACCCCCAAGCCAGGAGGTGGCGGGATGAAACGTCATGTTCCCGGACTCTCTGATACCGCACGCGATTCTCACTCCGAGGTTCCCGATGGGGTGTTCCTTGTTCGACTCGACGGAGCTCAGCATCGCTGGCAAGCGCAGAAACGCTTCTATCTGCTCCGGCTTTCCGTTCTTGAGCCCAAGCCCTTTGCCGGACGGTCCATTGTCAGCCGTCTCTACTGCACCCCAAAGGCGATGTGGAAGCTGGGCTGGTTTCTGCGGGATTTCCTCTACGACCCCGAACTGTTGAGCCAGGACGAGGTCGACGAACGCGCCCTGCGCGGCCTGGTCGGGGTTGTAAAGATCAGTCACACAGTGATCAATGGCATCTCGCTGGTGAACTTCGATGGCTTCGCCCCGGCAAGCCAGTGGGAAGAGCTGTCCACATCTGTCCGCATCCCGCCGAGTGACAGCGGTAAGCGATCGCGGAAGGAGAGGGCATCATGATGAACTACAGCTACACTCAGATTTCCCAGTACCTGACCTGCCCGCGCCGTTACCGCCATCGCTATCTGGATGGCTGGCAAGAGAAAGATGTTCGCGCAGCCATGCTCTTCGGCCGCTGCTTCGAGAAGGCGGTCGCGGCTTTATTCCGTCACGAGGATCCAGCGGCAGTCCTTTTTGAGCAGTGGGCGCCGTGTAAGAACCTGGAGCTGACCTACTCAGGAAACGACACCTGGGAGCACATGCTCCATCAAGGCGTTCAGTTGCTGGAACGCTTCACCCAGGATGGGCGCGTCCAGATTCACCAGCCGTCCACTCATCAACAGATCCGCTTCACACGCACACTGAGTTCTGGCAACAGCTTTGTCGCCTTCGTCGATGCCGTTGGCGAACTGGACGGCACATCCTGTGTGCTGGAGTGGAAGACCGCCTCCGCCCGCTATCCTGAGGAACCGAACGGCATTGCGGCACTGGATCCCCAACTGGTCTGCTACTCCTGGATAACCGGGATCAATGAAGTCGCCCAAGTCGTCTTCGTGCGTAAGCGCACGGTAGAAGTCCAGTACCTGCGAGCCACCATCACCGACCAACAGCGACAGGAGTTCGAAACCCTGGTCGATGACACTGTCCGCAGGATCGAGTCGGGACTGTTCTTGCCTCACAGCGGCATCCGCTTCCCCCAGAATCCGTGTACCACCTGTCCCTTCCTCGGGCTCTGTCTCGACCAGCGCGATCTGGTGGAAGCTGGGCTGATCCGCAAGCCGGGAGTCGATCTTGGTCTGTTTGACGAACTCGCTTACTAAGAATCCGCCTATGCCGCCTAAGCTGAATCGCCGCCGGGCCGAGTTGGTGTTGAGCAAGATCGACGCGATCCTGGCTTGGGAGGCACGGCACGAGAACGAGCGCGATACCAAGTTCGTTGAACTGGGCAAGTATCTCTGCGAAGTCCGCGCTGGCCAGTACTGGCGGCTGGAGAAGCTGAAGTCGTTCGACGAGTTCCTGGAGCGGCGGTTCCCGGAGTCCAGAAGGAAAGCGTACTACCTGATGTCGATTCACGAACAGCTTCCACCCCAGGTGAGAAAGGATCTGAAACAGGTGGGATGGGCCAAGGGGTTGGAGTTGGCGAAGCTGGCACGGAAGCAGGGTCAGCGCTTCGAAAGTGCAACCTGGTTGCACAAAGCCCGACATATGCCGAAGGCGGAGTTTCAGCGGGAAGTGGAGAAAGAGCTTACGGGCAAAGACACCGAACCTTCGGAGCTAATCTTCTTCAAGGTCTATAAGAGCCAGATTCCTGTCATCGAGCGGGCGATCGAGACCGCGGCCCTGATGCTTGGATCGGACAAGTCTCGGGGCTACTGCCTGGAGATGATCTGTGCCGACTTCCTCGCCGGGGCAGCGATTGACGGTGGAAACCCGGAGATTCTGTTGCAATCCATCTCACGCTACTACAAGTTTCTGCCCGGTCCTCAGCAAGAGGTCTTTCGATCCGAGGTCGCCGGGCAGGCCTCATGAAGAAGATTCCCACCAAGAACCCGCGACTCAGACTCGATGCGAACAACTACCGCAATCTACATCGGCAAGTGCTGGAGCGGGACAACTGGCGGTGCCAGACCTGCTGCAGCATGCAGCACCTGCAGGTCCACCACCTCAAATTCCGTAGCCAGTCGGGCGGCGATGAGGAACAGAACCTGATCACACTCTGCGCGGAGTGCCATGCGCGCGTCCATCGATGCTAGCTGCTGCAACGTTCAACTGTGATTGACCCTGCATTTCCTCCTTGAAGTTGGCCAAGACCGTCCTATGATCGGGCCGACGTTCTCAAGGGGTTCGCTACCGCCAGCCTAGTTGTAGATCTGGAAAGGGAAGAGGAACTGAAACACCACTACAAAGAAGCTGACGGAAGAAGTTGACCGCTATGTCTCCAGCACGAATGGGCTGTACTTGGCAGGGCATTCAAGAGGACTACCTGCGAGATATTCCATTAGTAATTGCATCGGCTCCAGTCGGTACCTCTTGAGCAGGCACAAGAGACAATCTCCTCGTTCGCGGTCGTGTTCCAGTCCGGGGGCGGCTGCGATTAGCAGATCACGGCATCGCGGACATTCATGACACTGCAACCTTTTGGCAGGGGTGATTAGCAATAACTCCCACCACTAAAATGCTGCTAGAAATCGTCTTTACTGCGCAGCTTAGAAGCAATACAATACCGTTGCTCCGCCAAAGGATTACCCGATTGGTGGGGAAACATTCAGCTACAAAGTTGCAATGTTTTGCATCTGAGCTTTCGAAGTAACACAATTTTAAGGCAATTTTTCGGAAGTCTGATTGCATCTTAGTGTCTGGAATGTATCGGTTTGTCGAACTGGGCTTTCCGGTGGGACCGTAAGATGGATGACCGGTCAGCTGGTCGGCAACACACCGCAGTGGTCAGGCGGTAGGCGTATTGGGTAGTAACTTCGTCTGGCTCTTAGGAGCGTGTCTTGCTGAAGCTTGAGGCGTTACCCTGGAGGCAAGGGAACATGCGTAAGATATTGATTCTGGCCGTACTGGTGTGTGGCTCGCTGTATGCGTTGGCGGACCCCACGGAGTTTACGTTCATTGGCTGGCAAGGGGACAACTGGCAGAACGGATATCCGTATTACATCATGGAAACCACTGGCAACCCCACCATCCTTGACGTAATGTGTGATGACTATGCCCATGGCGGAGAACCCGGCCAACAGTGGGACGCGAACATTACCGACCTCGGAACCGGCAACATATCGCTTACCCGCTTCAACAACCTGCCCGGATCAAATGCGTTATATCCGCTGATGCTTTATGACGAGGCAGGCTGGATTCTGCTGGAAACCGAGATGGAGCCGACGACGCAATGGCTGAACATGAACTCCGCGGTATGGAACATTTTCGACCCCGGTGCGCCATGCGATAGCGCATGCCAGACTTGGATCCAAGCCGCAAAAGGGGGCATAATGGGCCTCCCGCAAACCTATTTCAACGACGTGTTTATCGTGACGCCGGTCAACCAGCACAATCCCGACCCCAACTCCATGCAGGAGTTCATGTACATAGGCGAGGGCGGTTCAAACAATGGTCAAAACCAGACTACGCCGGAGCCTGGCACGCTGGTGTTGATGGGTACGGGCGTGCTTGCCCTGTTCGGCCGCCGGTTCCTGAACTAAGAACGGTCGTTCCTGGAACGACAACAGCTTTCTGCGGTACAAAAACGCTTCCGGTAGCAAGTCTTTCTTGCCGCCGGGAGCGTTTCCAGTAATGATTGCCCGTGCACGCTTACGCGCTCCACTCTGATCGCGCTGAAACGCCCTGGAGGCGAGGGAATATGCGTAAGATATTTATTCTGGCCGTACTGCTGTGTGGCTCGCTGTGTGCGTTCGCAGACCCTACGGAATTTACGTTCATTGGTTGGCAAGGGGACAGCTGGCAGAACGGATATCCGTACTACATCATGGAATCCAGCGGTAACCCCACCATCCTTGACGTAATGTGCGATGACTATGCCCATGGCGGAGAACCCGGCCAACAGTGGGACGCGAACATCACCGATCTGGGAAGCGGCAACATACAGCTTACCCGCTTCAACGTCAGTTCCTCTGCAACCTCCCTGTACTCGCTGATGCTTTACGATGAGGCTGGCTGGATTCTGCTGCAAACCGCGCAGGAGCCGACGTCGCAATGGCAGTCCATGAACTCCGCGGTGTGGAACATTTTTGATCCCAGCGCGCCATGCGATAGGACATGCCAGACGTGGATCAATGCTGCGAAGGGAGGGATACAGGGTCTCCCACAGAGCTATTTTAAAGACGTGTTCATCGTAACTCCAGTCAACCAGCACGATCCCGACCCCAACTCCATGCAGGAGTTCATGTATATAGGGGAGGGCGGTTCATTCAGCGGTCAAAACCAGACTATGCCGGAGCCGGGTACGCTGGTGTTGATGGATACGGGCGTGGTTGCCTTGTTCGGCCGCCAATTCCCGAACTAGGAAGGGTCGTTCCTGAAGCGACAATAGCTTTCTGCGGCACAAAAACGCTTCGGTAGTAAGTCTTTCTTGCCGCCGGAAGCGTTTCCAGTCATAATTGATCGTGCACGCATACGCGCTCCACCCTGATCGCGCCAAAACGCCGGCGTACAGGGCTCCCTCAAAAACAGAGGGACGTGCGGCGCACAAATCTCAGCAGTCCCAATCCCAGATACAGAGGAATCGATGTCGGCAAAGTACATCTTTGTGACCGGCGGTGTCGTGTCTTCGCTTGGCAAGGGCCTGGCGGCGGCGTCCATTGGCTGCCTGATGGAGAGCCGCGGCCTGAAAGTCACGCTGCAGAAGTTCGACCCATATCTCAATGTCGATCCTGGGACGATGTCGCCGTTCCAGCACGGCGAGGTCTTCGTCACCGACGACGGCGCGGAAACCGACCTCGATCTGGGACATTACGAGCGCTTCACGCACGCCAAACTGAGCCGCGATAATAACTGGACCACGGGCCGCATCTACGAAACCATCATCGCCAAGGAGCGGCGCGGCGACTACCTGGGCAAGACTGTCCAGGTCATCCCGCACGTCACCAACGAAATCAAGACCGCGATGAAGAAGGTGGCGCAGGATGTCGATCTGGCGATCATCGAGATTGGCGGCACAGTTGGCGACATCGAGTCACTGCCGTTCATCGAGGCCATCCGCCAGATGCGTCAGGAACTGGGACGCGAGAACACGTTGTTCGTCCACGTAACGCTGGTACCGTATATCGCCGCGGCCGGTGAGCTCAAGACCAAGCCCACGCAGCATTCGGTCAAAGAGCTGCTGAGCATCGGAATTCAGCCGGACATTTTGCTCTGCCGCACCGACCGCTTCCTCTCCAAGGACATCAAGGGGAAGATCGCACTGTTCTGCAACGTCGAGAACGAGGCCGTGATCACCGCCAAGGACGTGGCCTCGATCTACGAGGTGCCGCTGGTGTTCGCGCAGGAGCACGTCGACAAGCTGGCGCTGCGCTATTTGCGCATCGATGCGAAAGAGCCGGAGCTGAGCCGATGGGAAGACATTGTTCATCGCGTGTATAACCCCAAAGACGAGGTCACGATTGGCATTGTCGGCAAGTATGTCGAGTACGAGGATTCCTACAAATCGCTGAAAGAAGCGCTGGTGCACGGCGCGCTCGCCTACAACCTGAAGCTCAACGTGAACTGGATTGAGGCTGAGGGGCTCGAACAAAAAGAACAGAGCGTATGGGCGCAGCTTGAGCATGTCGATGGAATTCTGGTTCCCGGCGGCTTCGGCAAGCGCGGCATCGAAGGCATGCTGAAGGGTATTCAGTACGCACGCGAAAATAAAGTTCCGTTTTTCGGCATCTGCCTGGGAATGCAGACGGCGTGCATCGAATTTGCGCGCAACGTCTGCGGCTTGGAGCAGGCCAATTCCAGTGAGTTCGATCCGGCGACGCCGCATCGCGTGATCTACAAATTGCGCGAGTTGCGCGGCGTGGAAGAGTTGGGCGGAACGATGCGGCTGGGCGCGTGGACATGCAAGCTGGAGCCGGGATCGCTGGCACATCAAGCCTACGGTCAAAACGAGATCAGCGAGCGCCATCGCCATCGCTATGAGTTCAATCGGGAGTACGAAAACACGCTGACGGCTGGCGGCCTGCGCATCAGTGGCGCGACCCCCGACGGGACTTATGTCGAAATCATAGAGCTCGCCGACCACCCGTTCTTCCTGGGATGCCAGTTCCATCCGGAATTCAAGTCGAAGCCGCTGGAGCCGCACCCGCTATTCGCGAATTTCGTGAAGGCGTCGTATGAGAATCGGCTGCGCCGCGAGCAAGTGCGGCACGGAGTTGAGGAAGAGATGTTCCACCGGCCGGAAAAGGTGAAGCACTGAAATGCAGCAACTAGCAATTAGCAATTAAAACGATCCATGTTTTGTGTCAGGGCACAACTTCAGTTGTGCCGAAGGACGGTCCATCAGGTGCAGGGCTTTAGCCCCCGCGAGTACAAGGGCTATCAGGGGCTAAAGCCCACGTCATTATTGATCGCTTGATACAAAGCGGCCTAGTAAATGGTTTCGCTAATTGCTAACCGCTAATTACTAATTACTAATTACGAATTGCTTTCTTCCTTCCAACTCGGTTCGGTAACTATCGGTGGGGGACAACTGTTCCTCATTGCCGGGCCGTGTGTCATTGAAAGCGAAGCCCACGCTCTCAAGATGGCCGAAGCAATCTCCGTGATCGCGCGGCAGAAGAAGCTGCCGTACATCTTCAAGGCGTCCTACGACAAGGCCAATCGCACTTCCATTCGTAGCTTTCGCGGGCCGGGGATCGACGAAGGACTTCGTATCCTGCGTAAAGTCCGCGAGACGGTGAAGGTTCCTGTGCTCACCGACGTTCACCAAGCTGGCGACGTACCGCTCGTCGCCGAAGCCGTCGATGTCCTACAGATTCCGGCGTTCCTTTGCCGCCAGACGGACCTGCTGATCGCTGCAGGAAAGAGCGGCTGCGCGGTCAACGTCAAGAAGGGACAGTTCGTCTCGCCGTGGGACATGCGTCACGCTGTTGAGAAAGTTCGCGACGCCGGCGGCGAGCGCGTTTTCCTTACCGAACGTGGCAGCAGCTTCGGCTACAACAATCTCGTCGTCGATATGCGTTCGCTGGCCATCATGCGCAAATTCGCGCCGGTGGTGTTCGACGCGACCCACTCGGTCCAGTTGCCGTCGGCTGGACCGGGAACTGCCCCGCCCCAGCCAAATGAAGGCTGGAACGGGGCATCCGAACAGAGTGGCGTGCAAAGCGGGGGCCAGCCTGAGTTTATCCCGCTCCTGGCACGCGCGGCCGTCGCAGCGGGCGTCGACGGCGTCTTCCTCGAAGTGCACGACAATCCCGCCGAAGCCAAATCCGATGGCGCCAACGCCCTCGATCTGACGCTTCTTTCCGAAGTTCTCGACCAACTTATCGCGATCCAGTCGGCGTTGTAGCGAACGGCGAAATGAGATGGGGCCGGTGCCTTCAGGCCCGGTGTACAATACCCGCATTTCCAGGACAACGAGGTAACCGTGATGACACTGGGGAGAATTGCGCGCAATCTCTGCGGCGGAATCCTGGCTGTGGTCTTGACCACATCCGTCTGTACTTTTGCTCAAACCAAATCGGGTCCAGTAGATCCGGGCGTGCGCGGCGGCCCGGCGGGCGCTGGCGCTCCGCTGAAGGGTCTTACCCCGGATGAAATTACCTTCTTCCAGGATGGGCAGGCAAGGTTTGCTGAAGTTGAGGTCGTGGCCAAGGGCGCGAACAACGGCCTCGGTCCCCGCTTTAATTCCAACCAGTGTCTGTCTTGCCACTCGCAGCCGGCGGGCGGCGGCTCCAGCCCGGCGCAAAATCCTCTCCTGGCAGTCGCCCACCTGAGCGGGGCGACGAACGCGGTGCCCTGGTTCATCGTGGAAAATGGTCCCATCCGCGAAGCGAGGTTCAAGAAGAGCAACGGCTCCGCCGACGGCGAAGTGCACGACCTTTTCGTCATCACGGGGCGAACTGATGCCCCGGGTTGCAACATCGCTCAATTCGATTTCCTGCCGGCGGGAAATCCGCTGACCGGCCAGCATGGGAACGAGAACATTATCTTCCGCATCCCGACGCCGGTCTTTGGCGCGGGACTCATCGAGGCGATTCCCGACTCGGCCATCCTTGCGAACATGCAGACCAACGTGTCCGAGAAGAGGGCCCTGGGTATTTCCGGGCACGCCAACGCACACCTCAGCGGCAACGTGAACCTCAGCGCGAACGATGGGACTATTACCCGTTTTGGATGGAAGGCGCAGAACAAGTCGCTGCTCATGTTTGCGGGCGAGGCTTACAACGTCGAGATGGGCATCTCGAACCAGCTTTTCCCGCAGCAACGCGACGAAACGCCGGGCTGTGTTTTCATCCCCAATCCGAACGACACGCTCAACTTCACCACAGCCCCGACAACCACGGCAATTTCAAACCCGGCCGTCATCTCAGACATCGAAGCGTTTGCCAACTTTATGCGGATGCTGGCGCCCCCCGCTCCCGCGCCGCCCACGCCGGCCACCGAGAAGGGCCGCGAAACGTTTGCCAGGATCGGCTGCGCGCACTGCCATACACCCTCGTTCACCACCGGAACGATGATTGCCAGTGGCTCCTCGACAACTCCAAGCGCAGCGCTTTCCAATCAGACGGCGAATCTTTTCTCTGACCTACTCGTCCACCACATGGGTAAAGGCCTGGCCGATGGCATCACGCAAGGCGGCGCAGGCCCTGACGAATTCCGCACCGCTCCTCTGTGGGGGGTGGGCCAGCGCGTCTTCTTCCTCCATGACGGACGGACCAGCAACCTGGTGGAAGCCATCAAAGAACACCAGAGCCACGGCAGCGAGGCCAATAAGGTCATCGAACATTTCGACAGGCTGAGCACGCAAGAGAGGCAGGAAATTATCGACTTCCTGCGGTCGCTGTAGCGAGCTGTTAGTTCGGGCAACTTCGGAGCGGCTACAAACAGCAGATCCCTCGTCGGCCTTGAAGGCCTCCTCGTGATGACAAATCAAGAGAGCCATTAGCGGCACGGCTGAAAGAGCCTGCCCTGAGCGTAGTCGAAGGGTGCTCTGACACGAGGCCGCGATTCGTATCGTCCTCGTCGGGTGCACTCAACCTTCAATGCCGATTTTGCCCTTTAGCTGGTCGAAAGCTGCCCTTTGGCCGTAAAATATTGGGAGATTCCCAGTTGCTCGCTATCCTCTCGATAGGTCCCATCGATAGGTCCCAACTGACCGCGGTACCGTTGTGCCCAGATGTGTCGCTCCGGCCAGCGGCGGACAAATAAAAGGAGTTCGAATTTTGCCAAAGAAACACTATCTGTTTACCTCCGAGTCGGTGACGGAAGGTCACCCTGACAAGATCGCCGACCAGATCTCCGATGCGATCCTCGACGCCTGCATTAAAGAAGATCCTTACAGCCGCGTGGCTTGCGAGACCTTGACTGCAACCGGGCTGGTTGTCATCGCCGGCGAAATTACCACCAAAGCTTATGTTGACTTCCAGACCTTGGTGCGGGGTGTAGTCGCCTCCATCGGGTATGACAACGCGCTCTACGGCTTCGATTCCAACACCTGCGCGGTCATCTCCAGCATCAACAAGCAGTCGGGTGACATCGCCATGGGCGTTGACATCGGCGGCGCCGGCGATCAGGGCATGATGTTCGGCTATGCGACCAACGAAAACGCCGAGTACATGCCGACGCCAATTTTCCTGGCGCATAAGCTGTGCGAACGCCTCACTGAAGTCCGCAAGAACGGCACTCTTCCGTACCTCCGGCCCGATGGCAAGTCCCAAGTCACAGTGGAATACGACGAGAACCACAAGCCGGTCCGCATCGATGCGGTCGTTATTTCCAGCCAGCACTCGGAGACGGTTTCCAACGAAGACCTGCGCGCCGACATTCTGAAGCACGTTATCCAGGCTTCGCTGCCCGAGAAAATGCTGGACGAGAACACCAAGTACCACATCAACCCGACCGGCCGCTTTGTTATCGGCGGGCCGATGGGCGACACCGGACTGACGGGCCGCAAGATCATTGTGGACACTTACGGCGGCATGGGCCGTCACGGCGGCGGCGCGTTCAGCGGAAAAGATCCGACGAAGGTCGATCGCTCGGCGTGCTACATGGCGCGGCACATCGCCAAGAACATCGTTGCTGCCGGCTTGGCCGACCGCTGCGAAGTGCAGTTGGCCTATGCCATCGGCGTGGCCGAGCCGGTCAGCGTGCTGATCGACACTTTCGGCACCGCGAAGATCGACGAAGATAAGATCGCCGAGCTGGTGCGGGCTAACTTCAAGCTGACGCCGAAGGGCATTATCGAGTCGCTGAACCTGCGCCGCCCGATCTATCGCAAGACCGCGGCGTATGGACACTTTGGCCGCAACGATCCGGACTTCACCTGGGAAGCGACCGACAAGGCTGCCGCGCTGCGCGAGCAGGCCGGCCTGGCGGAAGCGAAAACGCAGAAGACGGCGTCGGCGAAGTAGGGTAGAGCGGGCCTTCAGGCCCGCGTCAGCGTGCGGTCCAGCCCGCAATGTTTGCAGGTGTCGCAAGTGTGATCATGCAATAGCCCGCAGGGCGACACAATCGTAGCCCAGGACGTAAGTCCTGGGTTGGCATCGCGCATGTTGCGTGAGTCCGACAGGACGACACAAGCCTTATGCCGTCCCTGAAGGGATTCTAGAATTTCAGATGTGCCGTTTTCCCAGCACTCACGTGCTGGGCTACGATTGTGTCGCCCTGCGGGCTGTATCGGACAACAAATTTGCGCTCGCTCGAAACTTGAAACTCGAACTTGAAACTTGTACGGGAGACTAATGTCAAGCACAACCACTCGCGTCGCCGGCGACATCGCCAATATTGCTCTTGCCGATATGGGCAAGAAGCGCATTGACTGGGCCAACCAATCCATGAAGGTCCTGCAGATCATCCGCAAGGACTTCATCAAGAGCCAGCCCCTGAAGGGCATTCGGGTTTCCGCCTGCCTGCACGTGACGGCTGAAACCGCCAATCTGGCCATTACCATGCGCGATGGCGGCGCCGAAGTGGTTCTGTGCGCCTCCAACCCGCTGTCCACGCAGGATGACGTCGCGGCCTGCCTGGTTCGCGACTACAACATCCCGGTCTTCGCCATCAAGGGCGAGGACAACGATACCTACTACTCGCACATCATGTCGGCGCTCGACCACAAGCCGAACATCACCATGGACGACGGCGCCGATCTGGTGACCATCGCGCTCACCAAGCGCACCGACGTGCTCGACGGCGTGATTGCCGGCACGGAAGAGACTACGACCGGCATCATCCGCCTGCGCGCCATGGCGAAGCAGGGTGTGCTGCGCTATCCCATCATCGCGGTCAACGATGCCGACACCAAGCATCTGTTCGACAACCGCTACGGCACCGGACAGTCGACCATCGATGGCATCATTCGCGCTACGAATTTCCTGCTGGCAGGCTCGAAGTTCGTCGTCGCCGGCTACGGCTGGTGCGGCCGCGGACTGGCCAGCCGCGCGCGCGGTCTGGGCGCTGAGGTCATCATCACCGAGATCGATCCGACCAAGGCGATCGAGGCGGTCATGGACGGCTTCCGCGTGATGAGCATGGACGAAGCCGCCAAGCTTGGCGACGTCTTCTGCACCGTCACCGGCAACAAGAGCGTGCTGCGCAAGGAGCACTTCGAGGCGATGAAGGACGGAGCCATCGTTTCCAACTCCGGCCACTTCAATGTCGAGATCGACATTCCGGCGCTGGAGAAGATGTCGTCGTCGAAGCGCACCACGCGCAACTTCGTCGAAGAGTACTCGATCAAGGACGGCCGCAAGATCAACCTGCTGGGCGAAGGCCGCCTCATCAACCTGGCGTCCGCCGAAGGCCATCCGCCGTCCGTGATGGACATGAGCTTTGCCGACCAGGCGCTCTCGGTCGAATACTTGGTGAAGAACCACAGCTCGCTGGAGAAGAAGGTCTACGCAGTTCCGGAAGAGCTCGACAAGAAAGTCGCGCGGCTGAAGCTGGAATCGATGGGCGTCAAGATCGATCGGCTGACGCCCGAGCAGGAAGAGTATCTGGCCAGCTGGAACGAAGGAACGTAAAACAGTTGTCAGTGGCCAGTGGTCAGTTGTCAGCGGGCGGCAGCGATGCCGCCCTTTTCTATTGGCTGCGACAATCAATTTTCCACTTGTCATCCTGAGCGGAGGCGGCTCGCTGTTGGCTGCCGGAGTCGAAGGACCCCTATAGCAACAATGCCCTTCCCTTTGTCATCCTGAGCGCAGTCGAAGGACCTGCGGTTCGGGATCTTATGGTCGCCCGCCAAACTCTTTGCAATCTCGGGCTGCATCTTCTAGGCTGCTCCTCATGGACCCGGAGAATTTCGATCGGCAACCCGGTAGACGGGCGCAGGTGGGCGGCGCCATAGCTGCGGGCATCGGCATATTGTTGCTGATATTCCTGCCTGCTCCAGCGCCTGGGTCGCCAGTGGACGTGCATAGAATCGGGTGGGCTTTTCTCGTGGTGGGGATCTTCTGCATCGCCGCCGGCACAATTGGCCGATGGCTTTGGCTCAAATAGTCAGCTGGCGCGTTTCGACGTGTCGAGCCCTGATACAAAACGATCCGGCAATGCGTTAGGAGCGCGCTCGCTCCGGATTGCTGAGGGTTCCCCTTAGCTGACGGCTGACAGCTGAGAGCTGACGGCTGTCTTCCTGCTGCTCACGAATCCGAGCAACAGGCCCAGCCACGCAACACTCATCAACAGCCACACGCAGGCCCGCCATGCGCCCGCTGCCCAGGCCCAGCCGGTCACAATTGCCCCCAGACTTCCGCCGACATAATAGAACGTCACATAGAGTCCCGCTGCCGACGATCGCGAGCGGCCTGCGACGATGCCAGTCTGCACCGTTCCCACAGCCTGAAAGATGAAGATGCCGGAGGAGAATAATGCCAACCCCACGATAATCAGCGGCAAGGGACGGCAGAGCGTCAGCAGTAATCCTGTAGTCGTGAAGCCGGTGGCGAGCACGGCGGTCCGCCGCATTCCATAGTGATCCAGGAACCTTCCCGACAGCGGCGTGATGCCGACTCCCAGCAGATAAACGAAGAAGACGCTGCCCAGTTGTCCCGAGTTCAGATGATACGGCGGGCCCGCGAGGTGAAAGTTGGTGTATGTAAACGCCCCGACCAGCGAGAACAATACCGCGAACGCCATCCCGTAGACGGCGAGCAGCTGCGGATTGTGCAGGTGGTGCAGCATCTCAACGATAGAGTTGCGGACATCTGCCGCGCGCACGAAATGTTTCGGCTTGGGCAAGGTGTGCTGCACCACTGCGGCGCCCGCCAGGTTGATGACTCCGATGACGAGGAACGCGTGCTCCCAGCGAAAATGTTGAGCCACCAGCCCCGCAATGTAGCGCCCGCCGAATCCGCCCAGCACGCTGCCCGAAACGTAAGCTGACATGGCCCGGCCAACATGGGCGCCCGCAAACTCCTCGCAGATGTACGCCATGATGACGACGACCACGCCGGGCACGAACACCCCTTGCATGAAGCGCCAGAAGATCAGCTGGCCCAAAGTGTGCGACGTTGCTGCCAGCAGAGTGGGCACGGTAAGCGCGTACAGGCAGGGCACGATGACTTTCTTGCGGCCGATGGATTCCGCCATCAGGCCGACGAAGGGCGCAACCAGCGCGACCGCCAGGATGGTGGCGCTGACTGTCATGCTGACGTCGATTTCCGAGACGTGGTAGATCCGCTGCAGATGAGGTAGCAGCGGCTGCGTGCAGTACATGTTCAGGTAGGTGCACACGCCCGCCAGAAAGCAGGCGGCCATCGCACTGGTTGGCGGCGGGGCAGGTTTGACCATGACAGCGGTGGTTGGCGCTGCACTGGTCATCGCCGGGTGGGCCTCGGGAGTTGGGGCATGACGGACATTAGGCCAAAGGGGAAGTTTAGATGAGGATTATAGGGCAGTGCAGTGATCCGCAAACAGCAGTTGTGCCGATGGTTCCGGATCGGCATTCACAGCAGCACGATCGTAATTCCCTTGTTGCCCTTGCCGAGGTCGCTGTCGGCCTTCAGCTCCGGCATGCGTTTCAGCAGCTCCCAGCTTCGCTCGTCGGACTTTCGCCAGCTCTCGCCGTAAATGCAGTCGCGAATTTCGCCCGCTGCTGCCATCTGCCGCAAGGTTGACTGCAGCGCGATGCGCAAGTCGCCGCCGACTCCGGTGGAACCATAGCCGTGGACCAGCTTCAGCACCTTGACGCCACTTTGACGTGCACTCTGGATTTCCCCGTGCAGGCGCGCGCGGGCCTGCTCCACGCTGGGCATGCCTTCTTTCAGGATCACGGTCTTGATGGTGGAGGCCATGAGCGTTGCCTTAGGACGGAGCCGGTTTGTGTCAGGGCACGTCTTTAGACGTGCCGAACGACGCGCTAAGAATTGGGCTTTAGCCCCTGCAAAAAAAGTGCTCTGAGGGGCTAAAGCCCCAATTATTGAATGAAAACATTTGCGGCACGACTGAAGTCGTGCCCTGACACAAACCGGGACAAGTTAATTCGGCCTCTCATGAGAGAAACAAGAATCAGTCTAGTCTGTCCGACAGCCACCAATCCAAGCGTCGTATCTTCGCCTCAGCCGCACCACTCAGCGCTCTGATGCCGAACACGATATCATCTTTACCGCGAGGACCGCAGATGAAAGAAATCGCCTCACGCGCGATGGGGACGGCCAGGCTGCGCGGCGCGACGCTGGCCGAAGCGCGCATTGTCGACGAGCGCGACCGCTCGCTGGCTACCAAGAACGGCAAGATCAGCGGCGCGTCGGACGCCGAATCGCTGGGCATCGGCATTCGCGTGATTGCCGACGGCGGCTTCGGCTTCGCCGCCACCGACGATCTCTCGCGCGACGGCGTCGACCGCTGCGCCGCAAGAGCGGTCGAGATCGCCAAGGCTTCAGCACGGGTGAAGGCGCACGAGTTGCATCTGGTTCCCGAGCCGGCGGCACAGGCCGACTGGACTTCCCCCTGCAAGATCGATCCCTTCGCCATCTCGATTGAGAAGAATCTGGAGCTGCTGTTCGCCGTCGACGAAGCTCTGCGCAAGGTGAAAGGCGTGACCCTGGCGGAGACGAACATGAACTTCCGCCGTTATGAGCAGTGGTTCTTCTCCACCGAAGGCGCGGAGATTCACCAGACCATCACGACCTCGGGCGCTGGCTACGCGGCGCATTCGTTCGAGGGAACGGAGATCCAGAAGCGCTCTTATCCCAACTCGTACGGCGGGCAATTTCAAAATCGGGGATACGAATTGATTGAAGAACTGCGGCTGCTGGATCATGCCACCGAAATCGGCGAGCAGGCAGTCGCGCTGCATTCCGCGGAGCAGTGTCCCGAAGGCGCCTTCGACATCATCCTCGACTCATCGCAGCTCGCGCTGCAGATTCACGAATCCATCGGCCATCCCATCGAACTCGATCGCGTGCTGGGCATGGAAGCCAACTTCGCGGGCACGTCATTTCTTACTCTCGACAAGCTGCGGACGCTGAAGTACGGCAGCGAGATCGTGAATGTCGTCGCCGACGCTACGGAAGCGCACGGGCCCGGTCTCGGCACCTTCGCCTATGACGATGAAGGCGTCGCCGCGCAGCGCACGCCCATCATCACCAACGGATTGTTCACCGGATATCTGACCTCGCGCGACACCGCTTCCGCGATTGGCGCAACTCGCAGCGGAGGATGCCTTCGCGCCGAAGGCTGGAACCGCCTTCCCATCGTTCGCATGACCAACGTCAGCATTCTGCCCAGCGAGTCGCCGCTAACGCTGGAGCAACTGATCGCTTCCACCGAGCGCGGCGTCCTGATGGAGACGAACCGCTCGTGGTCGATCGACGACAAGCGCTACAACTTCCAGTTCGGCTGCGAGATCGGCTGGGAGATCGTCGGCGGCAAGCGCGGACGAATGCTGAAGAATCCGTCGTATTCCGGCATCACGACGGAGTTCTGGAACTCGATGGACGCCATCTGCTCGCGTGATCAGTGGACGCTGTGGGGCACGCCTAACTGCGGCAAAGGCCAGCCGCAGCAGGTGATGGGCACCGGACACGGCGCAGCGCCGGCACGGTTTCGCGACGTAAGCGTGGGGATGGCGTATAAAGGCAGCAACTAGGAACCAGCAAGTCGTCTCTAAGACGCTGACCACGTCCCAAATTGGGAAACCGCGTCTAGTGGCCCTGGCAGCCCGCTAGACGATTCGGACGACCCTGAGGCCGTCCCGCGACCCGATCGGCGCTCCTGCGGCCTCCTGGCGCTCGCAAATGGCATTCTGTAACTTCCACAAATACAAAAATATACAACTGGAAATATCGAAGCACCGCGAAGGTGTCAGATCCGCCGCGTTTCGGCTTCCAAAAGGAATCGCTTCATGACCCCACATATCTTGCATAGAGGCTTCGCGCGATGGCGGTATCCGTCGTCCCCTTGATGATGGCTCGGCCGTCGGGGA
The DNA here is from genome assembly GCA_049511915.1 of Candidatus Korobacteraceae bacterium. Taxonomy (GTDB): domain Bacteria; phylum Acidobacteriota; class Terriglobia; order Terriglobales; family Acidobacteriaceae; genus Bog-257. The sequence continues at coordinate 11,879 of JBEKXQ010000009.1, read as the reverse complement.
ATAGCGTCAGCTCGTAGGGCTCGCGCCAGAACTTCAGGATGAACTCGTTGTGCTTTACCGGGCCGTGCGGCGAGAGCCGGCGTGTGATCTCGGCAAAGTCGATGGGCCGCTGGCGCTCGTGGATCTGCACTGAGTTGCGTCCGCAGAGCGAGATGTGCGGCCGTCCCTCGCCCGCGAGATGAACAAAATCGCGCTCCTGGCAGGCACGGCAGCCGGGGCGCGGCTTGTCGGCGCGGACCGAGGCATAATCGTTGGTCCAGACGTCATACGACAGTAGCGTGCGGCGAAGCTTGTCGCGCGCGCCAACCGCCAGCTTCAGAGCTTCGGTCGCGGCGATCGACGCCACGAAGTTCACCGCCGAATTCAGAATGCCGGAGGTGTCGCAGGTTTCGACAATGCCACGCGGCGAGTCGGGAAAGATGCAGGCCAGGCAGGCGGTGTCGCCGGGAAGTATCGTCATGGTGACCGCGTAGCTGGCGACTCCGGCGGCGTAAATCCATGGCAGGTTTTTGCTGACGGCGAAGTCGTTGATCAGATATCGCGTCTCGAAGTTGTCGGTGCCATCGAGAATGATATCGACATCGTTGAGCAGTTCCTCGACATTCTCGGGCGTCAGATCGGCCACGTGCGGCTCTACCGTAATCTCGGAGTTGAAGGCCGCGATCTTGCGCGCCGCCGCGATCGCCTTAGGCAAAGACTCGGCGGCATCGGCTTCATCGAACAGCACCTGCCGTTGCAGGTTACTGGGCTCGACGTAATCGCGATCGAGGATCCGAAGGTATCCCACGCCGGCCCGAGCCAGCAGAGACACCAGGGCCGAACCGGTAGCGCCACAGCCAACGATGGCAATGCGAGCCGTGGCCAGCCGCTTCTGTCCCTCTTCGCCAATCGGCCGGAAAAGGATTTGTCGGGAATACCGTTCCAAGAATTTCAACGTCTTAACCTCAGCACCGGGGTTTCTATAGAGCGCTACGAATTATTGTGGCACTCCGGACGTCTCGCAACGGAGGCGACGTCTTCGAATTGTCATTACGAGCGCCGGCTTTTGGGCGCGAGGAATCTGTTTTCCTGTCATTCCCTAGAAAGCAGATCCCTCGCCGGCTAAAGCGGGCTGTGATGACAGCTCCGTGGGTGCCGCGATGTTCGAGTAACTTCGGCAGTACGCTTCTCTGTCGGCATGTTCAGGGAAAGGCCTACATTGTTTATTATAGGTACTCCACATCAAGTGCGCCTTCCTAGGCTGAACGGAGAGGTCTCCGCAGGTGACACGGCGCTTTGAACGCAAGTGCGCAAGCAATAAAGACTTGGCAGAGTCGCTGCAAATGACATTCTGCGGGATAGCGACTGCGCTGAAGGGCAAGGTTTGAGGACGCCGATCACGCCATCGTTGTGCACGCTTGCGGTTTTCTGTGCTCTGGTTGCCCAGCCGGCGCGGACGCAGACTAGCGAGCCGTCGGTCCCCGCCGCTACGCAACCCGAAGTAAGCAGCCAAGGTGGAACTCTGGCCAAGTATGAGGGACAGACGGTCACCGGCATCGACTTCCGCGGCACCACCGGCATCGACACCGCTTCCTTGCGCTCCCTGATCGTGCAGAAGGCCGACCAGCCGTTGGATCGCGACAAACTCCGCGGCAGTATTGAGGCTCTCTACGCCACCGGACGCTTTGCCACGTTGCAGGTGGAAGCTGAAGCCGATCCCGCTGCGAACAAAGCGATAAAGCTGGTCTTCATCGTTACCCAGAACTACTTCAACGGATCGGTCACCGTCGATGGCACCCCACAGAAGACCAATCCCAAGGCAAACCAGTTGATCGCCTCCAGCCAGATGGATCTCGGCTCAGTGTTCAGCGAGGACAAGGTAGTCAGCTCCATCGAGCGGATGAAGAAGATTTTCGGCGACAACGGCTACTACCAGGCCACCGTCACATACACCCTGGAGCCCAATGACACCGACAGCCAAATGGCGATTCACTTCCATGCCGTTCCCGGGCCGTTGGCGCGAGTAGGTAATGTCATCATTCAAGGCGACACAGGAATTCCTCCTGACCAGGTTCGCAGCCTCACCAAGCTGAAGGCAGGCAACAAAGTCAATTCCGAGCATGTGACCCGGGCGCTGGAACGGTTGCGCAAACACTATCAGAAGAACGATCACCTCGAAGCGCAGGTGTCCCTGATCGACCGCCAGTATCATGGCGGGACGAACCAGCTCGACTACGTTTTCCAGGTGGACCAGGGGCCGACGGTCAACATCACCACCGAGGGCGGAGGAGTGAGCAAGGGGCAGCTCAAGAAGTTGGTTCCGGTTTACCAAGAGAATTCGGTTGACGATGACCTGCTGAACGAGGGCCGTCGCAATCTGCGCGACTACCTGCAAACCAAGGGCTACTTCGACGCTACGGTCGAGGTGCAACGTCACCCGGTCGCGGACGAGAACCATGTCAACATTGTTTACGTCATCGACCCGGGCATTCGCCACAAGCTGGTATCGATAAAAGTGGAAGGAAACAAGTACTTCAATACCGAAACTATTCGCGAGCGGATGGCGGTTGAGCCCTCCAGTCTGCTTCTGCCCAACGGCCGCTTCAGCCAGCGGTTACTCACCGACGATGTGACCTCGATCAAGTACCTCTATCAGGCGAACGGATTTCTGGACGTCAAAGTGAACGGCGATCTGGAAGACAACTACGAGGACAAGAAGAACGAGATGCAGATCGTCGTCAAGGTAGACGAAGGTCCGCAAACCCTGGTTAACGATCTAAAGGTGGAGGGCGCCAACAGCACCACGTGGGAAGAACTGGGACCCAGGCTGAGCAATCATAAGGGACAGCCTTTCAGCGAAGCCAGCGTGGTCAGCGATCGCGACGCCATCACTTACTACTACTATGATCGCGGCTATCCCAACGTGCAGTTCGAATCCGCCGCTACGCCGGTTCCCGGCGAACCGCAGCGCATGAACGTGGTTTACAAAATCACCGAGGGCCAGCGCGTTTTTGTGAACCGCGTCCTGGTCACTGGCTTGAGAAATACGCGTCCGTACGTTGTCAACCGCCAGATGCGCATTCATGACGGCGATGCCCTGAGCCAGAATCGCATGGTCGATTCGCAGCGGCGGCTGTACTCGCTAGGCTTGTTCAACGAAGTCAACATGGCGGTGCAGAATCCCGACGGGCTGGAGCCGTCGAAGGATGTCCTGTTCAACCTCCAGGAAGCCAAACGCTGGACCTTCCGTTACGGCGGAGGCATTGAGTTTGCCACCGGCAATATTCCCACCACGAACAATCCGCAGGGCGCTACTGGAATCAGCCCCAACGCCGTGCTGGAGATCACGCGTCTGAACCTTTTTGGGCGCGATCAGACATTCAGTATCCGCGGCCGCTATGGTCTGCTCACCCGCCGGGGACTGGCGACTTACGAAGCGCCCCGTCTTTTCCATCGCGAGAACTGGCGAATCATCGTCAGCGCCTTGTACGACAACACCGCTGACGTCAACACCTTCGCCTCGGAACGAGTGGAAGGCGCGGTGCAAGCCGAGCAGCGCTTTAACCGCTTTACCACCCTCATCTACGGGCTGACTTTCCAGCGCGTGGCCATCGATCCCAACAGTCTGGTCATCGATCCCACGTTGATTGCGCTGTACTCGAAACCAGTCTTCATCGCCATGCCCACCTTCACCATGGTGCGCGACCGGCGCGACGATCCCATCAATCCCACGAAGGGCTCCTACAACGCGATGAACCTTGGCCTCGCAACCAGCGCGCTGGGATCGCAAACCAATTTTGGACGAGTCCTGCTCGACAACTCGACCTACTACACCTTCAAGAAGCATTGGGTGATCGCCCGCCGGACGCAGATCGGAATCGAAAAGCCTTATGGCACCAACGACTTCATCGATACCAGCAAGCTTCCGCCCAACACCCTCCCGGTAGAGGCCACGCAGATTCCGTTGCCGGAGTTGTTCTTCGCCGGCGGCAGTAACTCTCTGCGCAGTTTTTCCATCAATCAGGCTGGTCCGCGCGATACCGAAACCGGCTACCCCATCGGCGGCCAGGGATTGTTCGTCAACAACATCGAGCTCCGCACCCCTCCGGTGCAGCTGCCCTACGTCGGCAACAATCTGGGATTCGTGTTCTTTCACGACATGGGCAACGTCTTCGGCACCGCCAGCCACATCATCAGCGGGATGCTGACCTTTAACCAACCGTCCATTGCCGACTGCTCGGCACACGACAGCAAGATACCTTGCGACTTCAACTATGACTCTCAAGCCATCGGCATGGGCATCCGCTATAAGACCCCCGTGGGCCCGGTGCGCTTCGACTTGGGTTACGCCGTAAACGCCACGCGCTATCCGGTTCAGGACGACAATGAGGCGCTGTCGCTGCGAAGGATCAACGTTTATTTCAGTATTGGACAGACTTTCTAAATGAGACGCATTTTGTATTTCACGATTTGTTCCGCCCTGCTGTTCATGACGGCGGTAGTGCCGGTGTTTGCCGGTGAAGTGATCGATGGCGTGGTGGCCAGCGTTAATCGCCAGCCCGTGCTGCGTAGCGATTGGGACGAGGCCGTCGCGTTCGAGGCCTTCATGCAACAGAAGCCCATCGCCCGGTTGACTGAAGCTGACCGCGAGATCGCCTTGCAGCACCTCATCGACCGTCAATTGCTGAAAGCGCAGATGGGCGACGCCAATTACATGCAGCCTTCGGACGAAACCTTGCAGCAAGACCTGGCCAAGCTGCGAGCGCAGGTTCCCAGCGGCACCGACGATATCGCCTGGCATCGGGTGCTGGCCAATTACGGACTCAATGAGGAGATCGTCAAGCAGCACCTGCGCACGGAAGTTCAGGTAATGAATTTCGTTGAGGTCCGGCTGCGCCCCGATGTGCACGTCCAGGCAGACGAGGTGGAATCCTACTACCAGCACCAGTTGCTGCCTGACTTGCAGAAGAACGGCGGCAAGCCGATTCCTCTGGACGAAGTGGAGCCGAGAATCCGCGAGCTCCTGACTGAGCAGCGTATCGACGAGATGCTCGACGCCTGGCTGCACAATCTGCGGCAACAGGCGGAGATTCACAGCAGCGTGCCACTTCCCGGAGTGAATGCTCCGGGTGACGCGGCGGCTGCTTCGGCCGGCAACTAAGAATGACTGAAGACGTCAAAACGCGGCATCCGCACAAGCGCCTCTGGATCGGCGTGACGGTGGGAGTCGTGTTGCTGGCGGTGATTGCGTCGCTGGCGTGGTACCTGCGCAGCCCCAGCTTCGAGGACTTCGTGCGCAGGAAACTGATCGCCAATCTGGAAGGGACTACGGGCGGCCGCGTGGAGATGGCAGCCTTTCATTGGAACCTGTCGCAGCTTGCGTTTGAAGCCGATGGCCTGACCATTCACGGATTGGAGCCTGCCGGCGAATCGCCGTATGCTCACGTCGGTCGCGCTCTGGTGCGGCTGCACGTCATCGCTTTGTTCGAGAGACGATTCAGTCTGGAGCAGATCGAACTTTGGGCGCCGGCGATCCACATCATCGTCAATCCGGACGGCAGTACCAACGCCCCGGAGCCAAAAGTAAAGCCGGAGCATCCCAAGACGCCGGTGCAGCAGCTATTCGATCTCGCCGTCGCGCGCGTCGATGTGCACGATGGCATGCTATTGCTGAACCAGCACAAGCTGGCGCTGGACTTCAGCGTCAACCAGGTGATTGCGGCGATGACCTACGACCGCCTCGCCCACCGCTATGACGCCAGCGTGCAGGTAGGAAAGATGGACGCGAAGTATCAGGATCTTCGCGACGTCGCTGCGCAAGCGGATTTGCAACTCAGCCTGTGGCACAACCAGGCCGAGATCAAGGCTCTCAAGATCGTATCGGAAGGCTCGTCGCTCCAGGTCTCGGGAAAAGTTACGGACTTCCAAAATCCGCAGGTACAGCTTACCTACAGCAGCACGATTGACGTCGCGCAGTTGGGAGCAGTGACGCGAGTCTACCCGTTGCGAGGGGGAACCATTGTCCTCGATGGGTTGGGGACCTACTCCGAAGCCGCCGGTTATGCCTCGACGGGGCGGATCGCAGTTCGTGACCTCGACTACCTGAACGAGGAGGTTGTCCTGCGGAAGGCCAACCTCGATTCGAATTTTTCACTCGATCACAACAACCTGTCGATGACGCGCATTGCGGCCCGCTTGCTGGGAGGAACCCTGACCGGCGATGCTCAGGTGAAGAACCTGTGGCCCAATCAACTGACGCCTATCGCGCCTACTCCGGCAGAACCAATCGGGCTCAACGGCAAGAAGGTGCCTCGGAACACCAGCCAGGTACACGGCACTCCGGCGGCCGTGAAGAGCGTTAGTGCGCAGCCGGAAGAGGGATCGGCACGGCTGCGCGTGAATGGACTGTCGTTGAGCGAGCTGGCCCGCATGGCTTCCAGCCGATCGTTGCCGCTGGATAAGCTGAATGCCGTCGGCAGCGTGACCGGATCGGTCAACCTCAGGTGGGAGCATGTGCTGGCCGATGCTTTCGCTGATCTTGCGCTCGATATCTCTGCTCCAGCTCAGCCTTCCAATAACCAGTTGCCGATCAGTGGTCATGTGAGTGGGCGATACGGCGCGCGCTCTGGAAACATCGAGCTATCGGCACTAAGTCTGACGACGCCGCACACGCATCTGGATGCTACGGGAGGATTGGGAGCGACCTCAGCCGCGCTGAAGCTAACTGTCAACACCACCAGCCTGACGGAATTTGCGCCCATGCTAACGGCCATGGGCAATGCGCCTCCGCCGATAGAGCTGGCCGGGGCGGCGCATTTCAGCGGAACTCTTAGCGGTAGATTGCGAACTCCGGAGATTGCCGGCCACCTGCAAGCGACGAACTTCACCTTGATCTACACGCCCGCGCTTGAAATGCCAGCGCCACCAAAACCGCCCGCGCCGGCGAAGCACAAATCGTGGTTCCACCTGGCGTCCAATCCCGCGCCTCCACCGCAACCGGTTGCCCAAACACGAAGGATCCACGTCGATCAGTTTTCCGGCGACGTGCAGTACTCGCAATCGGAAGTGGGCCTCCACCACGCCGTTGTTCAGGAAGCAGGGGCACAGCTGACTCTCGACGGCTCTACCTCTCTTGATCGAGGCGATATCAGCAGGACGTCGCAGTTCCAGGTGCAGGCGGCAATGAAGGACGCCGACATCGCCGAGTTGGAGCGCGCCTTGGGCGTTGATTATCCGGTTGGCGGCAAACTGAACTTCACCTTGCACGCCGCAGGAACCGCTGATGACCCGCACGGGCAGGGCCAGATTTCCCTGAAGGACGGACAGGCGCACGGCCGTCCCATCCGGTCGCTCACTTCGAAGATTGCATTTGCCAACCATGCGGTGCAGTTCGAAGGCATCCATCTGCAAGCGGCGCATGGCATCGTGTCCGGCGATGCTGCCTACAATTTTCACAGCCGCGAAGTGAAGCTTGATCTCACCGGGCAAAGCATCGACTTGGCTGAGATTCCCGAAGTCCAGCAGCCGCACTTGCAAATTGCGGGCGTCGCCAACTTCACCGTGAAGGGGTCGGGCACGCGTGACGAGCCGGTCATCAATGGGCATGGGCAAATCGGCAGCCTGATGCTGAATGGCGATACCGTGGGTAACTTTACGGCCGACGCGGTTACCCGGGGTCGGCAGGTCACCCTGACCGCGCGCTCAAACTTCCCCAAGGCCAGCCTCACCCTCGACGGCAATGTGGATCTCCAGGGCGATATGCCGGCCAGCGCGACGCTGCGCTTCGCCAATCTGGATGTCAATCCTTTCCTGCCGGAGGCAATGCGAAACCAGGTCACGCGACAGGCCTCGCTTGACGGTGAGGGGCAGTTGACCGGTCCGCTGAAGCAGCCTCGCCTGTTGCACGCGAGCCTGAGCATCAAGCAGCTCTCCGTAGAAGTTGAGCACATTCCGATTAAGAGCGACGGTCCGGTCGAACTCAGTTTGGCTGGCGAAATAGTTACTGTGCAACGCTGCACCATGATCAGTGATCAGAATCGCCTGACGGTGACGGGAACCGCGAGTTTTGCGGGTGATCGCTCCTTGAATCTGAGCGCTGATGGCTCGCTCAACCTGAAGCTGGCCGAGACCCTCGATCCCGACGTTACCTCCTACGGCGCCGCGAACGTCGATGTCAAAATCGGCGGGACAATGACGGCTCCGCTGATGTCAGGACGAGCGGAAGTGCTTCACGCCGGTCTCTCGACGATCGACTTGCCCCTCGGACTGGGCGACGTCAATGGGACGCTGGTGTTCAACCAAAACCGGCTTGAGGTGGAGAATGTGGCCGGACGCATGGGCGGAGGCCATGTGAAGTTCGGAGGGTTCGTCACTTTTGGAACCACCGTTGGGTTTAATTTGACGGTTGACGGAAATGACATTCGCTTCCGCTACTCCGGCATCAGCGTTACCTCCGATCAGGCGCTGCAACTCAACGGCACGCTGCAAAACTCCTCCGTCACCGGCACGATTACGGTGACGCGGTTTGCACAAATCCCATCCGGCGACATGCAATTCCTGCTGGCGCAGGCCACCGCGCCGCCACGCATTCCGAATCCGAAGTCACCGCTCAACAATCTCCGCCTGGAGGTGCGCGTCCTCTCCACTCCCGCATTGACCGTGCAAACCTCGCTGGCAAAACTTTCGGGTGACATTGATCTGCATCTGCGCGGGACAGCAGCGCGGCCGGTGCTGCTGGGCCGCGTCAACATCGCGGAAGGCGATATCAAGGTAGGCGGCACGAAGTTTCACCTGGAACGCGCCGACATCACCTTCCTCAATCCGGTGGTCATCGATCCGGTGCTGGATGTCGAGGCGACGACGCAGGTGCGCGATTACGACATCACCATCGGCCTGCATGGCACCATGGAGAGGCTCAATACCACCTATCGTTCCGATCCGCCGCTGTCCAGCGACGACATCATCTCGCTGCTGGCTTTCGGTTCCACCCAGAGCGAAAATGCGATGGGGGTCTCGCCCTCGCCCGGATTCGCGGAAAGCGCTTCCGGCGCTCTGCTCAGCTCGGCTCTCAATCAAGCCGTTACCAACCGCGTTTCGAAGCTATTCGGCGCCAGCTCCATTCGTATTAACCCGTCCTTTGGCGGGCCGCAGAACGATCCCAATGCGCGCATCACCATCGAACAGCAGGTCACTAATAACATCACGTTGACGTACGTTACCGACCTGGCCCGCTCCGGGCAGGAGGTGATTCAGTTCGAATACAACATCAACAGCGAATACAGCGTGCAGGGACTCCGCGACGAGAACGGCGTGGTCAGTTTCGACCTGCTGATCCGCAAGCGCAAGCAGTGACGGGAAAAGCGCCGGGCTCTAGAGACTGTGTCGCAACCCGCTGTCGCCGCTTTGCGGCTCGGGCCTTGTTCCACTTTGAGCGTGGGCTGACGCCCACGCCTAACATCATGCCGCCGCTGCGCGGCTGGACCGAGTGAATATCGCGACGTTCGTTCCACCGCAAGGCTCGGCTGCCAGTTGTGACACGTCTCCTTAGCCCGGCGAAACCATGCGGTACAAGACATGGGTGGAGCACGCCTTTCAGGCGTGCATAACGACATCCCCGTTAGGAGTCGGCTTAAGCCGCTGACGTATTGTCGCAAGATTCACCTCAGCGGCTAAAGCCAGCCCATAGAGGGCAGGTTTTATGCACGCCTGAAGGCGTGCTCCACCCATACGAACGGGCGCGAGGAATGCCCGTTCCTACGCCGGCCCTTCCGCTGCTATAGGGGTATGCGAGGCAGCCGCCTCTGCCACGGCTTGATTGATTTCCACCATGGGAAATCCAAGTTCCTTCCATTCGTGGAAGCCGCCCAGCAGAGGTCGCACGTGGCGAATGCCGAACTTTCGGAGTTGCAGCGCCACCCGGGCGCTGGTCGCTTCGTTGGGTCAAGTACAGAAGAGAACGATCTCTCCGTCGCGAGTGATTTCCCCATGCCGGGCCTGCAATTCCTCAGGCGAAATTTGCAGCGCGCCGGGCAGCGTGCGAGGATCGGTGAGCACGTCCAGGGGATGGCGCAGGTCGATGATGACCGGCCGCTCGCCCGCTTCCAGTTGATGCTTCAATTCATCGGGCGTGATGCGGTCGCCCTTGACCTGCCGGATAAAGCGTTCCCGCTCCCGCCAGCGGTAAAGCACATAGGCAACCACGCCGCTGGCGAACACGATCAGCAGCCAGCCGCTGAAAAGGTGAGCGTCCGCGACCACGCGGTCCAGTTGAGAGCTGAAAACATAGCCGAGAACGCTATAAGCTATCGTCCACAGTAACCCGCCCACCAGATCGAAGACCACGAACCGGGGAAACGGCACGTTGACCATTCCCGCCAGCGCCGGAGCGGCGGTATTCAGGCCGGGAACGAATTTGCAGATGAGCAGGGTGCGCGGGCCCCACTTCTCGAAGCGCGTCTCGGTGCGGCGCACGCAGGAGTCGGGCTCCATCGCAATACGGCAAAGCAGGTTCAGCACTACCGCGCCGCGGCGCTTGCCGAAGGTGTACCAGAAAAGGTCGGCGCCAAAGCAGCCCGCCGTAGCCGCTAGCACCACCAGCGGCAGGCTCATCCGTCCCCGTCCGGCGAGCGCTCCCGCCGCCAGCAGCAGCGGTGTGGCCGGAATCGGCAAGCCCCCCTGCTCGATCAGCACCCACCCAAACAGCAGGGCATAGCCATACTGGACCACGAATTGGAGCGTATCGGACATTCGATTCAGGGGAACAACCGCACAGACTTATCTGGATGCGTTGGTTCTGGGGAAGGTTCCGCTTGAGCGCAGTATAAACCAGAAATCGTGCGCGGGAGATTACGCATCTGGAGAATCAACGGCCCAGGTTTGTGTCAGGGCACGAGTTTACTCGTGCCGAATGCAACGCAGAAAGACCTCGGCGAGCTCTCCTTTGGACATCCTTGGGGTAGGGAATTAGACTCTGTGCAAGCAGGAGGCATTTGCATGGGGAAAACACGCGGAATCGTAGCTGTTGTCCTGTTAGTGACATTCCTGGTGGTCGCTGCGGGCGCGCAGTCGTCGCAGCCACCGGTATCGAACCAGTCGATGTCCACTCCAGCCCAGGATCAGGCGCCAGAGGGAGCGCTGTCGCCGGAGACCCAGGCGAAGATCATGAAGGCGATTAACCACGCGCTGATCATGCTGCCCTACTACGGCGTCTTCGACAATCTGGAATATCTGCTCCAGGGACGCACGGTGATTCTGCAAGGCCAGGTTGTGAACTCCAGCCTGAAACCGGACGCCGCCCGCGCCGTGAAGAAGGTTGAGGGCGTCGACAAGGTGGTCAACAACATCGAAGTCCTTCCGCCCAGTCCCATGGACCAGCAGATCCGGGAGCGGGTACGGCAAGCGATTTACGGCGGTTACGGCCCACTCTTCAAGTACAGCCGCAGTCCTAATCCCCCCATCCGCATCATCGTAAAGAACTCTCGAGTGACACTCGAGGGCGTCGTCGATAGCGAAGGCGACAAGAATCTGTGTACGAATCGCGTTAATCAGATCTCTTCAGTCCTGTCGGTAACTAATAATCTTCGCGTAGTGAAATAGTAAGACCGCGTATCAGCGATATCGTTCTACGCCCGCCATGGGTCACGTTGCTGACTGCAAGCCTGATCGGCGCAGATCGGCGTTTGAGCGCCCCTAGTAACAACGAGTCCGGTTTTTCGCTTCACGTTGTGCAGATGGGCCGCTGGGGATAGGTTACGATATGGTCTGTTCTATAAGAGGGGATGTTCTATAAGAGGGGATGTCAAGAACATTTTTCTCCCTCCGCCGGAGGCGCGAGTTCGGTTCGCGGCATCCAGCCCCTGTCAACGACGAAGGACGCTGGGATCCCGGGTGTTGTGCCCCGT
>JBEKXQ010000008.1:0-77246 GCA_049511915.1 Candidatus Korobacteraceae bacterium | reverse complement strand
ACCATTTTTGAGGGCACCAAGAAGCAGCTGGGCGCAGCCGCGGGACCGGCCACCGTGGTCGTCGATGCGTTCCAACGCGGCGCGGACGCGGTGATCGAGGCGCAGAAGTCGGTGCTGAACATCGCCTCGCAGCCGTTCCTTGCTAACACCAAGAACTGACGATTTGACGGATTCGCGACGAGCCAGTCGCTAGAAATACCGCCCGCACAAAGAACCGGGCGGAATTTCTTTGTGACGGTGACTCGTGTATCGTCATGCAGAAGGGAGTTTCGCATGGGTGAAGATCCAACTCAGGATGGCAAGCGGTTTGACCCGCTGGACGCTTGGCGAGGCGTGCGCGACATCTACATGGACACCTGGTCCAAGAATATGGTCGAGATGGTGAACACCGAAGCCTATGCCCAAGCCACGGGAGCGATGCTCGACACGTATCTGACAGCCTCAACTCCGTTCCGCGAAGCGCTTGAAAAGGCGATGGTCAAGACGCTCGAGCAATTGGCGATGCCATCGCGGGCCGATGTCGTCTCGATTGCGGAGCGTATGACCAACATCGAGATGCGCCTGGACGATCTCGATGCTAAGCTGGACACTATTCAGCGCTCGATCATGCAAGCTGCCGCCGGGCCGCCTCCGCAGGCGCGAAAAGTGCAGCACCCGGCTAAGAAGACCGTCACAGCGAAGAAAGCCAAGAGAGGAAAAAAGTAGGATGGCAGAAGCCACGGTTATCACCGACCCGTATACCGATGCCGCCGAGCGGCTGAAAACCCTCACCAAGGTGATGACTACCAAAGCTGCCATTGCCCAGACGCCCAAGGAGTTGGTTTGGACGCTCAACAAGGCCAAGCTTTACCGCTACACGCCCGTTCTACCCAAAGAAAAGCGCCATCCGATTCCGCTGGTCCTGGTCTTTGCTCTGATGAATCGGCCCTACATTCTCGACCTGCGTCCTGGTCACAGCTTTGTCGAGTACATGGTCAACAAGGGTTACGATCTCTACCTGCTCGACTGGGGAGCGCCGGGCCCGGAAGACAAGAACCTCAAATTTGACGACTACACTTTGGATTACATGCCCCGCGCCATCCGTAAGCTGAAGGCAACCTTCGGCGTGGAGCAGTTCAGTCTTCTGGGTTGGTGCATCGGAGCCATCCTCACCACAATTTATGCCGCTCTGCGGGGTGACGAAGACGGTCTGCGGAACTTGATTCTGTTGACCGCTCCTCTGGATTTTTCCAACAAGCAGGGATTGACCTTCGCACGCTGGACCGATGAACGTTATTTCGATGTGGACAAGGTGCTGGCCGCATTCGGCAATATGCCGGGCGAGATGATCGACTACGGCGCAAAGGCCCTGAAGCCGGTAGAGAACTACATTGGAAACTACGTCAAGCTATGGGACAACATCGACGACCCACGCGTCGTGGAGTCCTGGCATGCGATGAATACCTGGGTGACCGATAACGTGCCCCTGGCTGGCGGAGCCTTCCGCCAACTCATTGTCGATCTATATCGCAAGGACAAGCTAATGCGTGGTGAGCTAGTGATTCGAGGCGAGCGCGTCGACCTCAGCCGTATCCATGCCAATCTGCTGACCGTCATTGCCGAGGACGATCACATCACGCCGTCCTGTCAGTCTGAGCCCATCATGTCGAAGGTGAGCAGCGCGGACAAGGAACTGTTCCGGGTCAGGGGTGGTCACATCGGAATCATGGCGGGCAGCGGCGCCAGCAAGTTCACCTGGCCGCATATCGATGGCTGGCTGGCCTCACGCTCCAAGTAGATTCAACGCTCCTCACATGTGGTATCCACCGTTCACGTTCAACTCTTGTCCGGTGATGTAATCCCCATCGGCAGCAAGGAAAGCAGCCGCCTTGGCAATCTCCTCCACTGTCGCGAAACGCCCCAGGGGAATCTTCGCCTTGATCTGGGCCGCAATCTCTTCGGGAATGGCATCTACCATTTCTGTTGACGTGAATCCCGGCGCAATGGCATTGGCGGTGATGTTGAACTTAGCCATCTCCAGCGCGAGGGTTTTGGTGAAGGCGATGATGCCGCCCTTGCTAGCCGAGTAGTTGGCCTGGCCGAATGCCCCCATCTGTCCCACGACGGAGCTGATATTGATGATCCGCCCGAACCTTTGATTGACCATGGCCGGCACAGCTGCGCTGGTGCAATAAAAGGTGCCGTTCAGGTTCGTGTTAATGACGGTCACCCAGTCGTCGTCGGTCATTTTGCGCATGCTACGGTCGCGCGTAATGCCGGCATTATTCACCAGGATATCCAGGCGCTGCCACTTTTCCAGCACTTCTTTCACAATGCGCGCGGCCTCGCCCTTCTTGGCGACATCGCCCTGCACCAGCAGGCATTCGACGCCGATTTCGCGAACTTCATCAGCCGCGCTCTCCGCCTGTTTGACGTCGGAGCGGAAGTTCAGCGCGACGTTGGCTCCGCGACGTGCCAGTTCAAGTGCGATGGCGCGTCCTATGCCGCGCGAAGACCCGGTGACCAGTGCGACCTTACCAGCGAGCGAAGTCGCATTGTAATTTCCATTTCCACCTGCAACGTTTGCCATTTCCAGACTCCTGTCTTCAGAACTACAGCTTACAACCGCGGGATCCACGCGCATGACCACATACCCGCCAACCGCACCGGCTCCAAAACCGGGCGCGAAGACCCGCATTGGCCGGTCAATCCGCCCTTCCTGTACAGCGTCATGGACGGCCAGAAGAATGCTCGCCGATGACGTGTTGCCCACCCGCTCGATATTGAAGAATATCTTGTCGCCGGGTATTCCGGCAGCTTCAGCCAGGGTGAGAACCATGTTTTTGTTGGCCTGATGCGGAACCACTATGTCAATCGCGTCGATTAACGACCCGCCGCCATTAGGATTGGGGAGTTGAGCCAACTCGCCCATCATCACTTTCAGATACCGAGTCACCAGCGACTTCACCTCGGGCCCGTACACGGTGATGTTGTTGTCGAACTCCGGATTAGGCCAGATGATCGAATTCACCTCCGACCACGGACCGCTGGCGTAAGTCTGGAAGTATTCGATGTCCGAAGGCGCTCCCTCAGGTGCGGGCCCGATCACCATTGCGGCTGCGCCATCACCGAAAATCATCCGCGAGGTGCGCACTGTGCCGATCTTGTCGGAAAACTTCTCCGCACAGACCAGCAGCACGGGCCGGTCAATTTCCTGCAGCAGGCGCACGGCTTCGCCAATGCCGTAAGCCATGCCGGCGCAGGCGGCAACAATGTCACACGAGTTGTGGGTCTGCAATAATCCCAGCTCACCTGAAAGCCACGTGGCCACTGATGGAATCAGTCGCGTGCTGGTGCAACTGCAAAACAGCACCGCGCCAATTTCCGCGGGACGCCGGCCGGATTTTGCCAGCGCACTCTTGGCGGCGAGAAGCGCCATTTCCTCCAGTCGCAGCTCGGTATAACAGCGTTGTTCGATGCCGGTTTTTTCGCCGATCTCCGCCTCCGTCATGCGCGACCAGCAGTAAGCGTGGTTGCGGATGAGGTCCGCGTTGGTACAGGGGATCTCGCCTTCGTAAACAGCGATGGCCTCGATGTGGGGCAGGATCGAGAAGCGCTTGCTGACCTCGACCGCAGGGTAAGGCCTGATCGGTTCACTCAAGGCTAGCGTGTCGGGCGGTTTGCGCTCCTGGCGAACCCGCGGACCCCAGTCGGTGTCTCGCTTAACGCGCTGGATGAACTTCAACACTTCCTGGTTGCGGGGATGGAAGGCAACTACATAATCATCGTCCTTCAGGTTACCGATTTCGCTTTGCGCGCTCGTCGACGGGTCCCAGGGATACTGGTTGTGCAGGATCATGCACTGCCGCATCAACGCTTCAAGTTCCGACACAGGATGCAGGCAATCAAGGACATCGTTATACGTGTAGCGCAGGTAATCGGGGTCGTACGCAGTTAACACCCGAGTTCTGTTTTTGGGATCGGCCAGGGCCTCCTCGACCGTCGGACGAATAGGCCGGAGCTCTCCACCGGAGCTGAGTTTATTGCGAAAAATGTCGAGCAGAATTCCGAACGCTCGGTCTTCCAGATCTTCGTCCCATGCGGAAGGCAGCTCCCAGTAACCAGCCTGAATTGCAGTCGTGACAGCGGAGTCATCGCGCGGCTTGTAGACGGGAAGGAAGACATCATGGCGGTGACGCGGCAAATCTCCCCATCGTGTGGGACGCTTCTCGTACATGGTCAGCGTGTAGCGATTCACCCACAGACGATTCAGCACCAGGTCGCGGCAAAGCTCATACCGGTTTTTGTATTCGCCCGCATGCAGGCGGCCGGCAATTTCCACATCGGTGAAGGCTTTCTCGCCAAAGTCGCGCCGGATGACGGCGGCGAATTGCTTGAGGGTCTTAAAGACAGAAAAGTCCAACTCGGGGAAAAAATTGCCCGGGAAGACGATGCGACCGTGAGAATTAATAACGAAAGGTTTCAGCGGCATTGACTATGTCTTCTTTTCTCTGGGAGTCGCTCCGGGGGCCGGCAATTTGCTACGACCCACCAACATCAGATCTGGTAGAACAATTCGCCGGCTAATACGCCACTTGAACGAAAGACCTGGACGCCCACGGGAGTCAAAATATATGGGATATCTTAGGTTGTGCTACGAACATGCGGCTGTGACGAAAGAGGTTTCGCGCTGTGACTCGCGTCACAGACCAACCCTTTTCTTAATTAGATCACAAGCGCGTTACAGTTGGGTCAATCAAATTCCACCAGGACCTGGTTGGCCTTGACCGAATCTCCCGGCGCCACGTTAACCGATTTCACTGTTCCCGTTATTGGCGCTGTGACTGCGGTCTCCATCTTCATTGCTTCCAGCATGACCAGGAGATCGTTGACCTGCAACTGTTGCCCGGCAACAACCGGAACGCGAACCACGATTCCGGCCAAAGGGCTGCGGCATAAGTTGGCCTCGTTGAGGTCAGGATTCAGCGAAGACCCGGGCCTGGGCGGGGTGCGCAACACGGTCGATTGAATCGTGGCGGTCGCCGGAGCCGGATGGTTGTCGTGGCTCTGTTGAGAATAGTCCTCTTCGGCTACTTCCACATCGGCTTCGTACAACTTTCCGTCGATCGAGATCTGCAGTTTCATTGCCTGTTCCACCCGTGAACGTGCGTCACTTCATGACTCGCGGTCTGCAAGAGCATACTCAGCGTCCCCTCGGGCCAAGGTTATGCGAACCTTGCACCATCGCCCGCCCCTGGCTGACCCAGCGGCTGACCGCATCCGGCTCCTGCAACACCTTTACAGAGCGAATCCGGACCTTCTTGCCGAGGAATTCCGTGACGGCGGCAGCGATGATCGACACCGTCTTGGGCGTAACTTCGTCGTTAGACGAGTGTGATTTCGAATCCATCTTTACTCCTAAACCCCTCACAGGGGAATTAGCCCATGTTTCTTGGCTGGACGAAGTTCACGCTTCGTGTGTAGCGCCTCCAGCGCCCGGGCCAGATATCGCCTGGTCTCAGAGGGCTCGATCACGTCATCCACCAGCCGCCTGCCAGCGGACACATACGGATTCGCAAACGTCTTCCGATAGAGTTCGATCAACTCATCCCGCTTTTGCCCTTTGTCAGCGGCGGCGTCGATCTCATGGCGAAACACAATTTCCGCAGCACCTTCCGCGCCCATGACCGCGATTTCCGCTGTCGGCCAGGCCACCACGCGGTCCGCCCCCAGGTCTTTACAGCACATTCCGATGTAGGCTCCACCATACGCTTTGCGCAATACAACCGTTATCTTTGGAACGGTTGCCGCAGAATAGGCGAACAGGATCTTCGCTCCGTGGCGAATAATGCCGCCGTACTCCTGTTCAACGCCGGGCAGAAATCCGGGCACATCAACAAAAGTCAGTAAGGGGATGTTGAAGGCATTGCAGAATCGAACAAAGCGCGCAATTTTACTGGAGGCGTCGATGTCCAGCGCTCCCGCCAGTACGCTGGGTTGATTGGCCACGATGCCTACTGTGCGTCCTTGGATGCGCCCGAAGCCGATTACAGCATTCGCAGCAAAACCAGGCTGGATCTCGAAGAAGTCCTGATGATCGAGCAAGGGCTTGAGCACGGTACGAATGTCGTAGGCGATTTTGGATTCTGTCGGCACTAAATCATTCAGGGACGGATCGTCTTCCAGATCCAGGCTGTAAGGCAGCCGCGGCGGGTCCTCGAGATTGTTCGAGGGCAAGAAGCTCAGCAGACGACGCGCCAGCGCCAGTGCTCCGTCGTCGTCATCGGCGATGAGATGGATGACGCCAGAGCGATTCATCTGGGCTGCGGGGCCACCTAATGCGTCCGACGTAACCGTCTCTCCTGTCACCTGTTTGATGACCTGAGGACCAGTGATGAATATGTGCGCTCGCTTGGTTTGAATGATGAAGTCAGTCAGCGCCGGACTGTAGGCTGCACCTCCCGCGCAGGGCCCGCAAATGATGGAGATCTGCGGGACAATTCCAGAAAGCATGACGTTGTTGTAGAACACACCGGCATAGCCTGCCAGGCTGTCGATGCCTTCCTGCACACGTGCGCCCCCAGAATCGTTCACGAAAATGAACGGACTCCCGGTTTTCAAGGAGAGCTTCATCATCTCGACAATCTTGGCGCAGTGCACCTCGCCAGCCGCGCCGCCCGCCACGGTGAAATCCTGCGAGGCAAGATGAACCAAGCGGCCATCCACCGTCGCACATCCGGTGACCACACCGTCGGCGGGAATGTCCTTGTCCGCCATGCCAAATAATGTGGCCCGGTGCTTCGCGAACAGGCCGATCTCCTGGAAGCTTTCGCCGTCGACCAGTTTGTCGATACGCTCGCGCGCGGTTAGCTTACCGCTCTCGTGCTGCTTCTGGATGCGCTGTTTGCCGCCGCCCTCTTTGATCTTTGCGCGCTTCTCGCGAAGTTCAGCTGTGCGCTCCGCCATGGTCGCGCTTGCCGGTCTGAGTGTCGGTGTCGCCATGTTGGACCTCCTTGGGCCGAATGAAAATCGGATACCTGGTTCTGAAACCATTCTTACTGCGCCGGCGTGACCGTGACGTTGTGTTCCTCACCGCTGACTTTGACGATGTAGGTCCGGGATTCTGCCGGTATGACCTCGCCGCCCGCGGCTCTTAATGGATCGGGTTCGGTTACGCGTCTCGACTCTGTCGATACCTTCGGCATGTCCTTCGACCCGGCTGTTCGCGTCTGAAAGAATCGCGTTGCTGCGTTCGGAAACAGGGCATAAGTCAACACGTCTTCGTCGCTGCCGTTACTGCCGAGCGCCAAGGCCGCCATTCGCTGTCGCTCCCACGCCGGCTCAAGCAAGTCAGCCGGACGGCACGTGATAGCGGCCTTGTTCTGGCGGCTCGCTGCTTTACCCATGACTTCCCGGTCTTTTTCCCCAAAAGTCGCGCCGTAGTAGCCGAGCATCAGATCGGCGAACTCACTGGTGATCACGCTGTACCTGCCATGCAGGACATTGAACATTGCCTGGGTTCCGACAATTTCACTGGCCGGAATGGCCAGTGCAGGATAGCCGGCATCCCGGCGCACGTTTTGGATCTCCTCCGCCACTTCATCCAGCAAGTGCGGCGTACTTTGGCCCTTCATTTGATATTCCATGTTCAACATGAGCGCTGCCGGTATCTGATGTTGGAAGATCTCCGGTTCAACTCCGAGGGGCTGATTTACGAATGCGCCGTATCGCGGGCGGACATTCGCGATGTGTTCTTTCACGCGATGTAGACGCTGCACATCCAGACGTGATTCGAAGCCCGTTCCCTCCAGCATGGCGACCAGGCTCTCGGTGGGGTTGTGACCCCGGCCCAGTGCCAGAGAACTGATCGCCGTGTCCACAATGTCGCATCCGGCTTCGATCGCCTTCATCAGCGAAACCATGGTGACGCCTGTCGTCGAATGAGTGTGCACGCTGACCAGAGTGTCGCTTCCGCACCTTTGCTTGATCCCCTTGACCAGATCGTAGGCCGCCTGGGGCTTGAGCAGACCGTCAACGTCCTCCACGCAAATGGAGTCGCAACCCAGTTCTTTAATTTGCTGGGCAATATCTACGAATGCCCCGATCGTATCCACCGGGCTTGGGCTGTAGCAGATCGCGCCTTGGGCATGCTTGCAGGCGTGTTTCACGGCATCAACGCTGGCCTTCAGGTTGCGTACATCGTTCAATGCGTCATAGATGCGGAAGATATCGATGCCATTCAGCGCCGCTTTCTCCACAAACCGGCTGACGATAGAGTCATCAAAATTCCGGTGTGCAACCAGGTTCTGACCACGCAGCAGCATTTGCAGCCTGGTCTTGGGCAGCAGCTTACGGTAGATCCGTAACCTCTCCCATGGATCTTCATTCAGAAACCGGATGCTGGAATGAAATGCCGTTCCGCCCCAACACTCCAGTGACCAGTAACCTGCATTGTCCAGATCCTGAAAGACCGGGATGAGGTCATCGAGGGCCATGCTGGTTTTCAGGAGGCTCTGTTGCGCTTCACGCAACAGCAATTCAGTGACTTCTACGGTGCGTGCCATGTGACGTCCCTTCGCAGCAATCCGGTTGCGTCGAGCCAGTGGTGTTTGTTCGCCGAGTGAATGGCAGACCAGGATACTGAAGTCCGAACCCCACGCCGAACGAAATCTAGTTCAAGGAACACGTGTACCGCGACCACAGCAAGTTTTTATGCGGCAATCGCGTTCGATACCTGCCCTTTATAGTGGCACTTCCGACTGCGGGCCCGAGGTGATTCATGTCACAAAACGTCGGTATCTTGTCACAATAATCCTCGTTGTTTGGTTGCCGAACTGCAAGTTTGCCTCATCGCGATCAATCCGATCCAGCCATTATCGCGTCGCCTTCGGGGGTGGGCATCACAGAACTCCCGGCACTCGCTGCGATATAATCGCCGCCAACTTTCGCGACCAAGGCGGCGTTCATGCTATCGACTCTCACTCCGTTGGAGTTTCTTTCTCGCAACGCCGTCGCATATAGCGACTGCACGGCCACCGTGGACGGTGATCGGCGTTTCACCTACTCCGAAATGCAGCGTCGCGTGCATAATTTCGGCGCCGCTCTGCAGCAAGCCGGCATTGCCCCTGGAGATCGGGTTGCCGTGCTGGCGCGCAACGGGGTGCTGCCGCTGGAAGCGCATTTCGCCATCCCGCTTATCGGTGCGGTGCTGGTACCGCTCAACATTCGGTTGCAAGCCGGCGAACTGGCTACGATCCTGAACCACAGCGGAGCCAGAATTCTGCTGGGCGATGCTGACCTCCTCGCACCACTGCTTGCGGCGCGTGCAGAGATTCCGCGGGTTGAGCGAATCGTCTCCGATTACGAGTCGTTCCTCAACGAGAGCGGCAAGCCCGTGGTGCCGCACGCGCCGGGCGAGGAAGATGTGATTTCCATCAACTACACCAGCGGCACGACGGGCGTGCCCAAAGGCGTGATGTACACCCATCGCGGCGCATATCTCAATGCCATTGGAGAAGTGGTTGAACACGGACTGTCGTACCGGTCGGTGTATCTGTGGACGCTGCCTATGTTCCACTGTAACGGCTGGTGCTTTCCCTGGGCGGTCACGGCGGTCGGAGGACGGCAGATATGTCTGCCTGAAGTGAACGCCGAGCGTGCCGTCAAGCTGATCGAGGAGGAAGGAGTAACTCACCTTTGCGGCGCGCCCATCGTTGTGCGCACGCTCACTGAGTACTGCTCGCGTCATGGGATTCGTTTCCAATCCGGACTAAAGATGGTGATCGCCGCAGCGCCTCCGCCGCCCGCCGTGATTCGGGCTGCGGAAGAGGTTGGTATCCATTTGACCCATGTTTATGGGCTCACCGAGACCTATGGACCGCACTCGGTATGTGCCTGGCACACCGACTGGGATGACGCGCCGCTGGAAAAGCGTGCGCTCCTGAAGGCGCGGCAGGGCGTTCCTTACGTAGTCTTCGGAACTGACATGCGAGTGGTCGACGAAGACATGCGAGACGTTCCTGCTAATGCCCTCAGTGTGGGAGAGGTCGTGATGCGCGGTAACAACGTGATGCTGGGCTACTACCGCGATCTTGAGGCAACTGCGAACGCGTTCCGTGGCGGCTGGTTTCACTCCGGAGATCTGGCGGTGATGCATCCCGATGGTTATATCGAGGTGCGCGACCGCGCCAAGGACATCATCATCTCTGGAGGAGAGAATATTTCCTCGCTGGAGGTGGAGCGCGTGTTATACGAGCATCCTTCCGTGCTGGAGGCTGCGATTGTCGCCCGCCATGATGACAAGTGGGGCGAGGTGCCGCACGCCTACGTGTTGCTTAGGGAAGACGCCGTGGTCACCGAACAGGAGCTGATCGAATTCTGTCGCCAGCGGTTGGCGCATTTCAAATGCCCGAAAGCGGTACACTTTGGTGCATTGCCCAAAACGTCGACGGGCAAGATCCGTAAGAACGTACTGCGCCAGCAATCGCGCGCCGCTGTCGAAGGAGCTTCGTGATGTCTGAAACCACTACCGCCGCTACCAAGTACCAGAACATCTTGTTCGACGCAGAAGGGCCCGTTGCGATTGTCACGTTGAACCGGCCTCAGCGGCGCAATGCGTTGTCGCTGGAGTTAATGACAGAGCTGATCGACTGCCTCAACGAAATCGGGCGCGACCGCGCCATGCGGGTGGTCGTGCTGCGCGCTGCGGGTAAAGTGTTTTCCTCCGGCCACGACTTGAGCGAAATGGTGGGGCGCGATATCAACGAGTACCGCCAGGTTTTTGACGTCTGCACCGAACTGATGACGCGCGTGCAATCGATTCCGCAGCCGGTGATTGCCGAGGTGCAAGGCATCGCCACCGCCGCGGGATGCCAACTGGTAGCGACCTGCGACTTAGCCATAGCCTCGGACCAAGCGGCATTTGCAACTCCAGGCGTCAAGATTGGACTCTTCTGCACCACACCCATGGTGGCGCTTAGCCGTGCGGTAGGACGTAAGCGGGCGCTGCAGATGTTGCTGACCGGCGAGATGATCGACGCGGTGACGGCGGCGGAATGGGGGCTAGTCAACATGGTCGTTCCCGCTGCCGAACTGGCGGAGCAGAGCCGCAAATTGGCCGCGCGCATTGCCGAAGCCAGCTCGCTGACCGTAGCGCTGGGCAAGCAGGCGTTCTACACGCAGATTGATCTCGACCAGCCGAAAGCCTATGCCTACGCCAAAGAAGTGATGAGCATGAATTCGCTCGCCGCCGACGCGCAGGAGGGAATCTCAGCATTCCTGGAAAAACGGCCTGCATGTTGGACCGGGAAGTAATCAAGGTATAATTCACGCTTCCATGACAATCTCACCGGGAGCGAGGCTTGGGCCCTATGAGATTCTCGCTTCCATTGGCGCGGGCGGGATGGGCGAGGTCTATCGTGCTCGTGACACCCGCCTGGACCGCATGGTCGCAGTCAAAGTTTTGCCTGCCGCATTTTCCAGCGATGAAGACCGCCTGCATCGCTTCGAACACGAAGCCCGCCTCCTCAGCACGCTGAATCATCCCAACCTGCTCGCGATTTACGATGTTGGCTCGCAGGACGGAATTCACTTCCTGGTCTCGGAGCTTCTGGAAGGAGAAAGCCTGCGGCAGCGTCTGCAGGAGGGGTCGCTGACGGCACGCAAAGCAGTCGATTATGGAATCCAGATAGCGAAGGGTCTAGCTGCTGCGCACGAAAAAGGGATAGTCCATCGCGATCTGAAACCGGACAACGTATTTGTCATTCGCGACGGCCGGGTGAAGATTCTGGATTTCGGTTTGGCTAAGCAGACGCTGGAAGCCCATGACAACACTGTTAGCGGGCGTGGACTGGCCACTCAGCCTGGAGCTGTGCTGGGGACCGCAGGCTACATGTCGCCGGAGCAGGTACGCGGAAAAGTTGCCGACGCACGCTCCGACATTTTCAGCTTTGGCGCGATTCTTTACGAAATGGTCGGCGGCCAACGAGCGTTCAAAGGCGACTCTTCCGTTGAGACGATGAACGCAATTCTGAAAGAAGATCCACCTGACCTTTCGACGACCAAACAGCCTGTTTCGCCGGCGCTGGACCGGGTCATTCGTCGTTGCCTGGAGAAATCCAGCGAGGAACGGTTCCACTCCGCACGGGATGTGGCCTTTGCACTGGAAGCCGTGGTGGCCCCGTCCACTACTAGCGGTGGGGCAGCCGCGGTTGCATCCGAGCAACCAAGCCGCTGGCCACTAAGGTTTGCCGTTGGTGTGGCAGCTTTAGCCGTGCTCGCCGCATTTGGCTATTTTGCCGGCAGCCGACAATTAAAGCCGCAAGCGCCCAGCTACACGCAAGTGACGTTCGATTCCGGACACACCGGTCCGGCCCGCTTTACTCGCGATGGCAATACCTTCGTTTACTCCGCGGCGTGGAATGGAGGCCCTACCGAACTTTATACGCAACGAACGGCGGGAACGCAGCCGCAAGCTCTCGGCGTCGACGCGGACGTGGTCGGAATTGCCGACAACGGCGACATGGCCATTATCCTCAAGCATCGCTATTTGGCTACATGGCTGCAGAAAGGTACATTGGCCCGCCTGCCCGTTGATGGCGGACAGCCCCGGCCGATCCTCGAAGATGTTTACGCAGCCGATATCAGTCGCGATGGCAAGGAGTTCGCTGTAGTTCGCAGCGTCGGCAACAGGCAGCGACTCGAGTTCCCCATCGGCAAGGTGCTATTTGAGTCCTTGGGATGGATTAACGATATCCGGATCGCTCCCGACGGCGCTCATATTGCTTTCCTGGAACATACGCTCGCTCCCGATGATCAGGGACGAGTCGTCATGATCGACGTGGAGGGCCATTCCCGAGTGCTGACTCCCATCTACTCGTCCAGTCATGGACTTGCCTGGACTCCCGACAGCAAGGAAATATGGCACTGCGAGAGCCTTCAAGGCGAAGAAGGTGGGCTCTATGCGGTGAATCTCGCTGGTCAAACCCGCGTGATTTTGCGATCACCCATCGAGCTCCAAATCCAGGACATCTCCTCCTCCCGTATGGTGTTGCTCGAGAGCGTTCGCTATGAAATCGAGATAGGAGTGAAACACCCGGGAGACAAGACCGCTCTCGCACTTCAGGGAGGGATCACTGATCTCGGCGGTATCTCCCCCGATGGGCAACAGATCGTGACCAGCCGTTTTCTAGGGGAGGATTATAAGGTATTTGTGCGTGACACCAAGGGCTCCGCGCCCGTCATGCTGGGAGAGGGGTTCGGCTCGGGTATCACTCCCGACGGCAAGATGGTCGCAGGCATGCGGAGTTCTGATCCACACAAACTGCTGCTGTATCCAACTGGGGCTGGTGATCAGCGGGCGATCGATCTGGGAGATTTGAACTCTGCGAGCAGCAGCAACGAGAACGGGGTTACGTTTTCCACGGATGGACGGTCTGCCCTGCTGTCCGCCTATAATCCGCAAAAGGAAATGCGAGACTATCTTATCGACATGCACACTGGCCGCGTGACGCCGGCAACGCCTGCCGGCAGTAAAGACGGCAAGCTGTCGCCCGATGGAACGCGGATTGTCACTCTGAACCTTGCCACTCAGAAACCCGTTTTGGTGGACGTGGCTTCCGGCAAGACCAGTGACATTCCGGGCCTCGATGACCATGACGCCGTGATCGGATGGAGTTCGGACAGTCATTCACTCTTTGTGTGGGACCAGGAATTACCCGTGCGCCTCTTTGCCGTGGATTTGGCTACCGGCCGGCGTCAACTGGTGCAATCGGTGGAACCGACTTCCACTGTAGGATCGATGTATGCTCGCCTGGTCGTGTCGAGCGACGGCAAAACGGTCGCGTACCGGCTGCGTCGCGGGCTGTACGCTATTTATCTGGCTGACGGACTGCATTGACTCTCACTTCTGCCAACACGATGCGCCTCAAATTAGCCCTGCTGGTTGTGTTGCTATTAGCTTGGCGTTGCTTCGCATGGGCAGACAAGATCGCGGATATTCGCCCACAGGGCTACGTGACCGATCTCGCTCAGGTCATTGATTCCGCGACCAAGGCCAAGCTGGAGACGCTGTGCGCCGAGGTCGAGCAGAAGACAGGCGCCCAAATCGCGATTGTGAGCGTTAACTCACTCGATGGCCAAAGCAGGGAAGACTACGCGGCCGATCTCTATAAGCATCTTGGTATCGGATCCAAGAAGGATAACCGCGGCGTTCTGCTCCTGGTGGCGCCCAAAGAGCGTCAGTACAAGATCGAGGTCGGCTACGGGTTAGAGCCCGTGATCAATGATGCTCGCGCCGGAGATATTGGACGGGAGATGGTTCCCGATCTGCGCAGCCAAGACTACAGTGCAGCGGTACTTCTGGGAACCACGCGGATTGCCCAACTTATAGCGGCGGACAAGGGTGTGCAGTTGAACGTTCCGGCAAATAGGGCGCGAGCGCCTGCGTCCAAAACGCCATGGTGGATCCCGTGGCTGATCTTTGTGATCTTCTTTGTCGTCATCCGAGCTATTTCGCGGCGAGGCGGTGGTCGCGGTCCGGGAGCGGGAGGCGGCGGCGGGTCCGCGCTTCCGTGGTTTTTGATGGGGAGTGCCCTCGGCGGTCGGGGTGGTAGCTGGGGCGGCGGGTTCGGCGGTAGTTCCGGAGGGTTTTCGGGCGGAGGCGGCGGCGGTGGATTTGGAGGCTTTGGTGGTTTTGGCGGAGGCATGAGCGGCGGCGGCGGTGCCGGCGGTAGTTGGTGATCCCTGGCGCGAGGTAAATTGCAATGAAGAAACCCGAAAGCAAACTGCAGGAGCTCGTTAGCCGATTGCAACAGGCTTGCGGCGACAACCTTTTGTCCGTCGTTCTGTTCGGTTCCGCTGCTCGCGAAGATTTCCACGAGGAATTCTCGGATGTGAACCTGCTGATTGTGTTGCAAGACTTGAAGCCGAGTTCGTTTGCACCGATCTCGGCGGTAATGCAGTGGTGGAGTCACGAAGAAAAACTGCGGCCGCCGATGATCATGACGCTCGAAGAACTACGGGAATCCGCCGACGTCTTCGCCATCGAGCTGCTGGATATCAAGGAGTCGCACAAGACGCTTTTCGGCCAGGATGTGGCGGCGGCAATTGAGATTCCGATGAACCTGCACCGGATCGAGGTGGAACACGAGCTGCGAACGACGCTCCTGCGGTTGCGGCATCATTTGCTGCTGAGCCCAAAGGAGGACGAACTTCGCACGGTGCTGGCAAAGTCCATCACCAGCGTTCTGACTCTGTTCCGTCATGCTCTGATCGCGCTGGGAGAGAAGCCGCCGCATGCGAAGCCGCAGCTGCTGGAATGTGCTGGTGAGGTCTTCGGCTTTGAAGTGGGGCCGCTGCAGTCAATTCTGAAGTTGAGGAACGACGACCGGCATTCGGAGAACTTACGCGAACTGTACTATGCGTACATGGCTGCAATTCAGCGAGTTGCTCACGAGTTGGATGTGCGCGCGCCCAAACGTCACGTGCGGAGCGTGCTGTAGGGTAATGCTTAACAACCAAGAATCGCCAAGGGAGAGATTGGCATGAAAACCGGGATTATCGTATTGATCGTGATCGTGTTGCTGGCGTTTTGGATCGGCGGCTCGTTCATCTCGCACCGCAATCAGATGGTCATTAAGCGCGAGACCGTGAATGCAGCCTGGTCGCAGGTAGATGTTGTTTTGCAGCGCAGGTCAGACCTCATCCCGAACCTGGTTGAGACGGTGAAAGGTTTTGCAGCCCACGAGGAAAAGGTCTTCGGCGACATCGCCGCCGCCCGCGCCGCGATGGCAGGAGCAAAATCGCCGCAGGAGAAGATCGCCGCTAACGGTCAGCTGGATTCCGCTCTCAGCCGCCTCCTAGTCGTGGTGGAAAATTATCCGCAGCTGCGGTCCAACGAAAACTTCCTGCGGTTGCAGGATGAGCTGGCGGGCACCGAAAATCGTATAGCCATCGAACGCCGCCGCTACAACGAGACGGTGCAGGATTACAACACGTATATCAGCTTGTTCCCGAACAACATCGTCGCCAGCCTTTCGGGGTTTACGCGCAACGACGCTTACTTCAAAACAGAGGAAGGAGCCCGAGAAGCTCCCAAAGTGAATTTTGGCGGCGCGCCGGCTCAGCAGCCCGCTCCCGCACCGGCGAAATAGGCTTCACTTTGCGACCATAAGTGAAGGCTTCTTTCCTGGGCCGCAGGGACAAACTACTGCGCTGAGGTGGGCTTTTGCATCTTCACCGGATTTAGATCGAGGCTGCTTTCCAGTATCATCTCCACGGAATCGCCGGTGGCTAGATGGATCTCGGGCCCGCGGGTGAGCAGAACGGTCGCCAATCCAATAACTCCTCCAGTAGCCGCGCCGATG
The DNA here is from genome assembly GCA_049511915.1 of Candidatus Korobacteraceae bacterium. GTDB lineage: Bacteria > Acidobacteriota > Terriglobia > Terriglobales > Acidobacteriaceae > Bog-257. Next base: position 60,903 of record JBEKXQ010000008.1, on the reverse strand, counting down.
CCCGCGCCTTCGCCGCCGCCAGCGATCGCCCCGATGCCGGCTCCAGGAATGGTGGTAGCTGCGATGGTGCCAGCGTCTTTACCTTTGCCGCCAGGCCCCTGGATGGTTCCTTCCTTCCCCGCGACGGTGTTGTCCTTGGAACCCGGAGTATTCTGCACCGCGCCAGGCAGCATGATTGTGTAGCCGTTGGGGAAGATCATGGAGGTGAAGCTCATCTGCAGCTGGGCGCGGCCTTTGACACGTCCCGGGCGCACCACGCTGCGAACCTCGCCTTGGACGAACGTGCCTGCGGGAATGACGATATGGTCATTCTGGGTGATCGGAAAAGCGGTTTGGGCGTAAACGGGATCGCCCGGCCGCGCGTTCTTGCTACTGATGCCCTGCTTCAGAGTGAGAGGAATCTTGGTACCGGCAGGAACCGTGATGCCCGGCGCGGCTGGGGGATCGGGTTGAGTTGGCGCCGACGTCGCGGAAGCCGTGCTGCGCGACGTGAGGTGCGGGGCATCCTGGCTGGTTTGGGCCGCGGCTGGCAGAATGCTGACCCCAGCGCTAAGGATTAAAGCTTGCAGAGCGATGGCGGCTCTCATTGGTTCCTCCAACGGGGTCGGATTCTCTTGCACATTAAACGCCGAAGCGGCGTGAAAGTCGCGCCGGCTACCCTCTGTCACTCTTTGCCGCGAAGCCGGTAAACAGCTACTTCAGGTTATACAACGCGTTCACGTGCGCGGTCACGGTGATCTTCTCGGCGCTGAATTCGGCAGTCGGCGGTGGCGCGGCTTGCGCAGCCATCGTGGCGGCCTTCGCCATCATCGGACGAATGGGTTGTTGCTCGTAGGTATCGACCGAGGCGTACGACAGTTCGCCCAGCGCGCGTCCGCTGGATTGCGCGACGGCGTTGGCTTCGTTATGTGCGCGGCGCAGCGCATCTTCCACCGCCTTGATCTTGGCCGCATCCATGTCCTCCAGCAGGTAGCTGATCGACGTGTCCGTGACGTCGAGGGTCGCCAGGCCTTCGGCGATTGGCCCAATCTTGGAGAAATCCTTCAGCTTGATGCTGATGTTGGCATCCACGCGATAGCCGACGAGTTTGCGCTTGGGATTCTTGTAGTCGTAGACCGGCTGTGTGGCGAAGCGGCTGATCTGAGCTTCCTTGGGATCGAGTCCGTTGGTGCGTAGAAGCTGGCGGATTTGCTCGGCCGCCTGTGTAGCCTTCTGGTTTGCGTCCTGCAACTTCTCTTCCTGGGCCGAAACGCCGAACTGCACCAGCGCAGTGTCGGGATCGGATTCAAACTTGCCGTCGGCACCAACCCAAACGGCATTCGGAATCACCTTGCTGGATTGTTCCTGTGCCGTCGCAGGTGTGCTAATCGCCAGCGAACCGGCGAGTGCCATTAACAATGCGACAAAAAGAGCTTTCGGTTTTTGCATGGTCGTATCTGGCTCCTCATAGATAGAACGCCGATCCGGGACTTCCTTGCGTGCGGATCAGATCCGGCGTCAGCAGTTTGCACGAGTTCGTCAGCGGAAGGCAACCGCTACGCATACTCAAGATTGCATTTTTCCACAGGCTGCGATCCTGTATACTCCGCGGGTCATTTCGCGCACGCGTCTCCGCGCATCCCAAGGTCAGGCCGTACCCGGCAGCGACTCCTGGCCAGATTACTCGTAAAATGAGGTAGCGCCGTGATTCGAAAGTTCGGCGTTCGCAGTATTGGTTTAGGACATTCTCCGATGGACAAGTTTGTGGTTCGCGGCGGGAATCCGCTGCTGGGCACCGTTCGCATCAGCGGTGCGAAGAACGCCGCACTGCCGGCTATGGCGGCGGCCCTGCTTACCGACGAGCCGGTCATCCTGGAGAACGTTCCCCAGGTCCGCGATATCGAGACCGAGCGCAAGCTGCTGGCAGCAATGGGCGCGGAAGTCGAACTCGGCTATGGCCGCGCGCAGCACCGTACGACCATCTGCTGCCGCGATCTGGTGAATCCCGAAGCGTCCTATGAGTTGGTCAAGACCATGCGCGCTTCCACGCTGGTCCTTGGTCCGCTGCTCGCTCGCATGGGCGAGGCGCGCGTGTCGCTTCCCGGCGGCTGCGCCATCGGAGCGCGTCCCATCAACTTGCACCTTAAGGGATTGGAAAAGTTAGGCGCTAAGATTACCCAAGAACACGGCTACATTCAGGCGCGCGCCACGCGTTTGAAGGGCGCGCGCGTCATCTTCGAGAAGATCACCGTTACCGGGACCGAAGACCTGCTGATGGCGGCCACGCTGGCTGAAGGCGAGACGGTACTGGAGAACTGCGCGCGCGAGCCGGAAGTGGTCGACTTGGCTGCACTGCTGGGCAAGATGGGAGCGCAGATCGAGGGCGCTGGCACGCATACCATCCGCATTCGCGGCGTCGAGAAGTTACGCGGCGCCCGGCATCGCATCATCCCCGACCGCATTGAGGCCGGTACGTTCATCGTGGCCGGCGCGCTTACCGGCGGCGATCTGCTCGTTACCGCTTGCGATCCTCTTCACCTGGGCGCGCTGCTGCAGAAGTTGGAGGAATGTGGCGTGAGCGTGACCACCAACGGCGAATCGGTGCGCGTGGTGAGCAATGGGCCTCTGAAGAGCGCGGACATGGTAACCGAAGAATATCCCGGCTTTCCTACTGACATGCAGGCGCAGTACATGGCGCTGGCGACGCAAGCCGAGGGCAGCAGCGTGGTGACCGAGAACATCTTCGAGAACCGCTTCATGCACGCGCAGGAACTGGTGCGCATGGGCGCGAACGTCAAGATTGAAGGCAGCCGCGCCGTGGTTCGCGGCCGCACTCCACTGAGCGGCGCCGCAGTACAAGCCAGCGATCTGCGGGCTTCCGCGTCTCTCGTGTTGGCCGCGCTCGTCGCCGATGGCGAAACCATCATCGACCGCGTCTACCACATCGATCGCGGCTACGAACACATCGAAGAGAAGCTGCGCGGCGTCGGCGCGCAGATCCGCCGCATCGGCGAGCTGCTGCCCCGACGGGTAAGCGCGCCTGCGGTAGCGAGTTGACGGATATTCGAAAGAGGTAGAGCGGCGCTTCAGCGCCGCGTTCGCCACGGAAACTAAGTACTAGGGCTGCAGTGGTCATTGTGAAATGACCACTGCAGCCTTAGCTTCTTTATGAGGCGGCCTTAACTCCGGCCTGAAGAGACTGTGTCGCAACCGGCAACCGAACTTTGCGGTGGAACGAACGTCGCGATATTCACCTGGTAGTCCAGCCGCGCAGCGGCGGCATGATGTTAGGCGTGGGCGTCAGCCCACGCTCAAAGTGGAACAAGCCCGAGCCGCAGGGCGGCGACACTGGGTTGCGACGCAGTCCCTGAAGGCCGGCTCTCGGTCCCGCCGGTCTTTCTTAAGCTTAAGCTGCGGCGGAGCTTGCTGCAGCCTCGATCTCCTGCATTTCTTTTTCGGACAGCGCGATCACCGCGGCCTTCATATTTTCTTCCAGGTGGGCGACGGAGGAGGTTCCGGGGATCGGCAACATCACAGGGCTGCGATGCAGCAACCATGCCACTGAAAGCTGCGCGACGGTCGCGCCGTGCCGCTTAGCAATATCACCCAACTTACCCCCTGGCTTCGCCAGCTTGCCCGCCGCCACGGGGAACCACGGAATAAATGCCAGGTTATTCTTCTCACAATATTGCAGCACATCCTCATGCTGCCGATCGGCCACGTTGTACAGGTTCTGCACGCTAACGATGTTGACGACCTTGCGCGCCTGGTCAATCTCGTGCGGCTTCACTTCGCTCAGTCCCACATGCCGAATCTTGCCCTGCTTCTGCAGCTTCACGATCGGAGCCAGCGACTCCTCCACCGGAACCTTGGGATCGATGCGGTGCAGCTGCCAAAGGGCGATGGTATCGGTCTTCAGCCAACGCAGGCTCATCTCCACTTCCTGCTCCAGGTATTCAGGACGGCCGACAGCTGCCCATATATTCGGTCCCTGGCGGGTGAAGCCGCCCTTGGTGGCGACCACCAGACCTTTGGGAAATGGCGCCAGGGCCTCGCCAATCAGGCGCTCGCTGACCGCCGGACCGTAGGCGTCAGCGGTGTCGATGAAGTTCACGCCCAGTTCCACGGCGCGCTTCAGAACGTGTTTTGCCTCGTCGCGGTCTTTCGGTTCGCCCCAGATGCCGTCGCCGGTAAGCCGCATCGCCCCGAATCCCAGGCGGTTCACTTCTAAGTCGCCGCCAATCTTGAAGGTTTTTGCTATTGCCATACTTCCTCCCCATTTAGCGATTGCGCTAACAACACCCATTGATGGATGAGAGTGTCGCGACCTCGGATTCTAGCGCCACGTCAAATAACTGCTGGTTTTGTGAAAGACCTACATCACCTGCACATGTGATCTACCTCGCAGAGTTCCGGGCGCAATCGGGCGATTGTAGAAGCGAGGAGACATTCATGCGTGGTGATCGGAAAGTGATTGAACAGTTGAACATCGCCCTCAGCGGTGAGCTGACGGCTATCGTGCAGTACATGGTACAGGCGGAGATTTGCGAGAACTGGGGTTACGGGCGGCTGGCCGGTCTTACCAAGGCACGGGCCATTCAGGAGATGACGCACGCTGAGGCGCTGATCGAGCGCATCGTCTACTTCGACTCCGTTCCGGAGGTAAAAGTGTCGCTATCTCCGACGATTGGCCGCGACGTGCCGCAACAGCTCCAGGCCGGCCTCACGGATGAGACGAACGCCATCCGCGAATACAACGAAGCGTCGGCTATTTGCCGCGAAGCGGGCGACGCAGGCAGCAAGGACTTATTCGACCGCTTGCTCCACGATGAAGAGCGCCACGCCGATTTCCTGGAGGCGCAACTGCATTCCATCAAGGAGATGGGCATCGGCCCGTACCTGGCACAGCAGATGAGCAAGTGAACCGGCTCCTGCTCCGGCAGGCCGCTAAGAAACTCCCGGCGGAAGAGAATTCAGCCTGCCTTGAGATTGGGCGGCCCTTATTCAATATTTCTATACCTACAGAGACGTAGAACCACAATGCCCGTTGCGGGGCCTGGCGTAGCCCTAGGATCGACGAGAGGGTAGTTGGAGGTATCCCCCCCCGGGCCATCCGGAACGCTGAAGCCCGCCAGAACGTCTCTAAACGCCAAATCCAGCGTTTTCCCGATTTGGAACCGGATGCCGGTAGCGATTTTCGACAGACAAAAGAAATAGCTTCTCGGTACGACGAAACAGTCCCGGAAAGGCGATCTCGGCGAGTTTTGAAGGGGCGCACACTTATTGCTTCTTCACCGCAATCACGTTGTCGTCCGGATTGCGGTCGATCAGCTTGTCTACGGGATCGATTCCCGCCGTCGCAGGCACTTTGTCGACCGTAACAGTAATGTCGGTCTTCTCCTGATCGATCTTGTGTCTCTGCAAGTAGAGATACTTTCCGTCAGCATCCAGCACACCAATGTCGATCATGTCGTTCACCGGAATGCTGCGCTCCTGGCCGCGTCCATCGGCCCGGGACTTCTTGGCTTCAACCACCAGGTGAACGTCGTACTTGCCGTCGGGACGCTTGACGTAGTCTGCGGACACTGCGCGATCGTCGTACAGCGTGATGTTCAGGAACATGTCGTCGAACAGATACTGATATTCCGGCGGCGTGACTTTGCGGAAGTAGCCTTCCAGGTCGAGCGAAGTCGGATACGGCGGACCCTTGAAGGCAAATTCCTTCAGGAATCCGCGGATGGCCTCGTTGACCTTGTCCTCGCCGATGTAATCCTGCAGGGCGTACATTACCATCGCGCCCTTGTTGTAATGAATGTAGCCCTGGTTGGGATCGACGACGTCCAGCGGGTTCTCTTCGTTGTGCTCCTGCGAGCGGCCGCGCAGATACTGGTCGAGTTCGAAGCGCAGGAACTTCTTCATCGATTCCGGTCCGAAGTGGTGCTTCATCACCATCAGCGCGGTGTACTGCGCCATGGTTTCGTCGATTGATGTAGCGCCCTGGACATAGCTGGAGATGACCTGATGCGCCCACCACTGGTGTCCGGTCTCATGCGCGGTCACATAGAAGGGCAAATCGACGGCATCCGATTTCTTGCTGACCTTGGTGATGAAGCCGATCGACTCGGAGAACGGAATGGTGTTGGCGAACGACTCGGCAAACGATCCGTAACCCGGAAACTCGATGATGCGAAGTTGATGGAACTGGAAGGGGCTGAAGTTCGCAGTGCAGTAATCCAGAGTCTCCTTCATGCTCTGCATCATGTCGTCGAGGTTGAATTCGTGGCCCGGCTGGTAATAGATCTCCAGGTTGACGCCGTTCCAGCGGTCGCGGCGCACGGCATAGCGCGCCGATTGTATCGAATAGATATCCAGTATGGGCGCGTCCATCTTGTAATGGAAGTAGCGCCGGCCGTCTTCCACCCACTCCTTCTGCAGATATCCGGGAGCAATCGCGATCTGATCTTCACTGGTGCTGAGCGTGACGTCCAGATTGATCCAGTCAGCATCGAAACTGACGCTGTTGTATTGCCGCGCGGCCACGTCATCGAGCTTGGGCAGCCGCCGGATCTTTTCCAGGCCATGCTTGTGGCGCGTACTGTCGTCGGTCAACTCGATATTGGGTGAGTACCCGATGTACGGCAGGTAGCTGTCGTAGAGGAAACTGCCATTGTGCACGATGTCGGTGTTGGGCCGCGAATTCACGAAGCCCGGGTTGTCGTATTCCAACGAGAAGTCCAGCTGAATGCGCCCATGCGGCGGCAGCGGCGCCGGCAGCTTATAGAGATAGAAGCCGAGCGAGGGATCGTCGATCAGTGTCGTCTGGCCCCCAGCGAAGCTGAGGTTCTTGATCTGGATGGGCGGAGGCGGAATTGGGGCGATGTTTGTCGGTATGAGGGTTATGGCAATGCGGTCGATGTCGGATGAGGTCCGGTTCTCCAGCCACATGGTGCCGCTGACCGAAAGGGAGCGCTTCTCCGGATAGATATCCATCTGCATGGTCACGTCGGTGATGCGCGGCTGCGGCAGCGACCAGTATTGGCGATACTGCTTCTCGTATTGTGCCCGCGCTTCATCGATTTTGAAGGTCGTCCAGTAGTGATTCAGTAGGTGCGTGTTGTAGAAAATGTACCCGCCGACGCCGAGCATCAGCGCAACACAAACTGTGGCGCCAGCCATGGTCGCCCGCGAAAATCTCGCGCTGGCGAGGCTCATTCGCACGCGCCAGTTGCTCTCCGTGCCGCGCACCCACATCACGTTGGTAATGATCGCCAGCAAAACCGCCGCAATTACCCAGTAAATCCGGAACCAGACAAGCGGTTGCAGGTAAGGGCCATAGCCATTGATGTCGGAATAAATGACTTGCGGCGTCTGTCCGAAGCGATAGAGAAAATCCTGAAATCCGGCCGGCGGCAGCGCCAGCGTCGCGATGATGTACAACACCATCACAAAATGGCCCAGGTATTTGTTGTTGACGATGGTCTGGACGAACATCGCCAGCACACAGAGAATGCAGAGCCCGATCAGCCGGTTGAGAAAGAGTTCGCGGAAGTACAGCCCGAGTTCGAAGTGGTAATAGCCTTGGGCAATCTGCACGACCAGCCCGGCGGCAAGGATCAGCACCACCACCACGACCTGCACTAGCATCAGAGCGAACAGCTTGGAGCAGAACAGCACCCAGCGCTGCAAGGGGAGAGCGTCCATCACCTGGTTCAGCTGTGCGTCGCGTTCTCGCCACACCAGTTCGCCGGAGTAGAAGATGATGATCGCAATGGCGAAGATGGTAAAGCCCGCGTTCGCCATCAGGACCATCTGGGCGGTAACCGGCCACGTTCTGGAGGCCTGCGGATTGCTTAGCCCCGCAGCCGTGAAGATCGAGAACAGAAAGCCTGCCAGCATCAGCACCAGGAAGAAAACGTTCTTGGTGGTTTCCTTGAATTGGATCCGGGTCAGCGACAGCACATGCCGCAGAGACGCCCCTGCGGAGAAGGTGGGATGTGCGATAGGCAGCGCATCCGCAGGCCGAGGCGCATCCTTCTCTTCGACCACCCGCCGGCGCTTGCTCTTTTCCTCAGGGTAAGCGAAGGCAAATTTCGCATAGGTAAACGCCATGAAGATGGCGCCCACGCCCAGCCACAAGGCGCGGTTCGCCAGCAGGATTCCCTGTAACGGGATGAGCTGCGTGTTGCGCTGGAACGGGGTCCAGTAGCGGGTGATACGATCGATGGCTGCGCCGCCCAGCGGATCGGCTAATGCAGCGTGCACGCTCACCGTCAATGCCGTACCGGAGAGCTGGCCGACGGCGAAATAGCCGATCAGTACCAGCACGCTGCCGACATACACCGGCAACATCTTGCGCGAGAGCGTCGCCAGCGCGAAGAAGATTGCCGTTAGAAACAGAAGGTTCGGCAGGACGTTGATGAAGTACGGTTGAAAGTAAGCGGCGGCCATCTGCGGGCCGAGCCGAGTCTTATCGATCCAGGGCATGAGTGTGCCGACCCACGCGCCTAGGCCTACGCTCGCGAAAATCGGGACTTGTACCGCGAACGCGGCGAGGTAGCGCCCACCCAGGTAGTCGAGCTTGGTAATGGGCGCGGTGTAGAAAAAGGGCGTGGAGTTGCTGTCGATGTCCTGGTAGGTCGCCTGACCGGCGATGGCTGCGGTAATAACGAGGCCGAAGAAACTGATGAAGGTGATGACCGAATTCAGTGCATACGGCGAATTGACCAGCACCTTGCCGCCGGTGCCGAAGTCAACGCTAGCCTCGGCGAAGGCGCCGCCCGACATCAAGGTAAACAGGCAGCCCAGGGCGAAAAAGATGAGGAAGTACACCCAAGTCGAAATGCGCCGCAGGCGTTGTTGAAGCTCGAACAGGAAAATGTTAATCAGCATGGCGTCAGTTGGCCGCGCCCTGGGTAAAGCCGCGGATCGTCGCGAAGTAAAGGTCCTCCAGATCAGGAACCACCGGCTCGAAGCCCTGCTCGGGAAGATCATCCTGCAAAACGTGCAGCATCGTTCTGCCCGCAAACAGCCTCATGGAGATGACTCGGAAGCGCTGCTGATAGTCCGGCACCTCCGCGCGCGCAATGGTCTTCTTCCACACGCGGCCGTTTAGCTCTTCGACCAGGGTCGTGGGATCGCCTGCGGCGTGCACACGTCCCTGATGGATGATCGCCATGTTGCGGCACAGGTCGCTGACATCGGAGACGATGTGCGTCGAGAGAATGACGACGACATTCTCTCCGATGGCACTGAGCAGGTTATGGAAGCGGACACGCTCCTCGGGATCGAGACCGGCAGTGGGCTCGTCGACAATGATGAGCCGAGGATTACCCAGCAGCGCCTGCGCAATGCCGAAGCGCTGCTTCATGCCTCCCGAATAGCTGCCCAGCGATTTGTTGCGATGCTCCCACAGGTTTGTCTGGCGCAGCAGAGCATGTACTACCTCGCGCCGCTCGGCGGCGTTCTCGATGCCCTTCAATGTCGCAAAGTGCGAGAGCAGGGTTTCCGCCCTGACTTTGGGATAGAGTCCGAATTCCTGCGGCAGGTAGCCGAGCAGCGTGCGGACTTCGTCCTTCTGGCGCAACACGTCAATGCCGTCTAACCGCGCGCTGCCGCTGTCGGCTTCCTGCAGTGTGGCCAGGGTTCGCATCAGTGTGGACTTGCCTGCTCCGTTGGGGCCAAGTAGCCCAAACATGCCTTGTGGGATGGATAGCGAGACGTCCTGTAGCGCCTGCGTTCCGTTGGGATAGCGCTTGGAAAGGTTTTCGATTTGTAGTTGCATTGGCCTACCTTGTCAATCTCTGATACGAAAATAGCGACGGAAGGTTCCCCTGGACGGCCCGGCTATTTTACTGCGCGGTATGACGGTGAGGATGATTTATGGAAGCTGCAGCGTAACGCGCCGGCTCAAGAAGGGACGGCTTCGGCCAATCGCGACCGACTAGCTTTCCCGCCGACGGCCTCACGTCCTTAGCTTTTCCCGGCCAATGGGGCGACTTCCTGAGGAGCCGCCCCCGGCAATCAGGTTCGTTTACGGTCGGTGCTATTGTGGCGGAGTGAACTTGAAGATCATGCCGCAGCCACTTTGGATGCATCCCATAATGCCGCCGCCGATCGTGCCGTAAAAGTTCCCTTCGGAATCCTGGATCAGCCCAGCATACGGAACGCCTCCCTGCATCTCGCCTTCGAAGTTGTACACGTCGGTGTAGGTTCCGGCGGTAGTAATTTTGAAGATCGTTCCTTGATCGTTGGTGCCTCCGCCAGCGGTGGTGCCCCACAGATTGCCGTCGGCGCCGAACATAAGCTCATTCGGAACCGCGCCCTCTTTGTTGTGGAAGGTGTGCAGTATGGTTTCCTGCCCGCTGGGGCTTATTTTGTAGATGATGCCGCAGCCAAAGAAGGGACAAGCCGTGACGTCACCGCCCTCCGAAGTGCCCCCGTACATGTTTCCTTGCGCGTCCAGCACCACCGATCCGGGGAAGTAACCATCGGGCGCGCACGTGAAGTTGTGAAGCACGGTGTAGCCCGTCCCGATGTTCCTCATCTTGAAGGCAACGCCGCAATTACTGCTACCGCCTTGACCTGCGGTGCCATAGAGATTCCCCGCACCATCGGTCGCAACGCTTCCCTGCGGGAAGGCTCCGTCGCCAAAGCTGAAACCGTGAAGTACGACGTCGCTTCCGACTCCGGCTTTGGACAAGGCGTACACAGTGCCGTAACCGTTGTAGCCGCCGGGACCGCCGCCAAACGTCGTACCGTACATGATGCCGGTGGTCGGATCGCGCAGAAGCGTAAATTGCGGGCCCATGCCGTCGTTAGGGGAAGAGGGAAAGGTGTGTATGACCGTAAATCCGCCTGAGGGAGTTATCCGGAATATTGTGCCGTTGTTATGGATACCACCGATCGATGCCATGCCGTACATATTGCCGGCTGGATCGGGAATCAGAGAGCCCCAGGTTGCGTTGGGCCACCCGTCGGCGCCGCCGGTAAAGGTGTGCAAGACGGTCAGTTGGCCGCTGGGATCCAATCTGTAGACAGTTCCACATCCATAGTCGTTGCAATCGTTTCGATTACCTGCGGTGTTGGTTATGCCGTAGAGATTTCCGGAAGAATCACGGTAAAGTCCACCTTGCGGGAAGCCGCCATCCGATTGACCTTGGAAGACATACAAGATGGTATAGGTTTGCGCTGCCGCCGCTTGCCCCGCAAATGTCAACAGCAATACGGCCGCAAGGGCGGCGATGGCGGCGCGGCCGAAACGCGACGCTTCGCTTCTAGACTGCTCTGGAATAAACATTCTGATCTCCTTACCACAATTGCAGGTTAAGTAGGACCTTGGGATTGGGGCCGAGTGGCATGTCAGTCCCGCCTGCACTTTATACGACCGAAGAAGAGAAGACAAAGGACGAGGAGGGCCGACACAAAACTTTTACAACTTGTTTGTCCAAAGTGGGACAATCGGGCAGGGGAACGCCGCGGCATCGAAAATGCCAGCACTCATGAAAGTGTCCAATCGGTGCTGGTAGCATTTACAAAACTTATGTTTTCTTAACACAGGCCTGTATTGCCATATGTTTAGGTAGTAGTAGGTGCAAATGCGTAGCTTAGTACGATCGAAGGTCTTAGGTGCGACTGCCCCCGCGCTCGTTCTTGCCGCGTTGTTGATGGCTGGTTCGCATGTCTCGTTGGGGCAGCAGGGCGATGCCGCGCAGCAGGCGGGTGCCCCGAAGAAAGCGCGTGTAGTCGGAGTCGTCAAGACGTTGAGCGGCAACACCGTGACGTTGACGACCGATGCCGGCACCGAGATTAACCTCACCATCCAGCCAACAACCCGATTGCTGCGAATGGCACCGGGTCAGACCGACCTGAAGAGCGCGACCGCTATCCAGTTGAGCGATGTGCAGGTCGGCGACCGCATGCTGGCCGGCGGAACGGCTTCCGACGATGGCAAATCGATCACGGCAACATCTGCGGTCCTCATGAAGAAGTCCGACGTCGCCGAAAAGCAGGAGCATGATCGCGAGGAGTGGCAGAAGCACGGTACGGGCGGAGTTGTGAAGGCGGTCGATACAAGTACAGGCACGATTACACTTTCCACCGGCACATTAGGGTCGCCAAGCACGCTTGCGGTTCGCGTTTCCAAAGACACAATAATCCGCCGTTATGCACCCGACTCAGTGAAGTTTGACGACGCCAAGCCAGGCACGCTCGACCAGGTCAAGCCAGGTGACCAGCTTCGCGCGCGTGGCGTCAAGAGCGAAGACGGAAAAGAAATGGCGGCGGCGGAGATTGTCTCCGGAACATTCCGCAGCATTGCCGCCGCGGTGATTTCCACGGATGCCGCGAACAACACAATTACGGTAACCGATCTGGCGAACAAGCGGCCGGTGACGCTGAAGATTGCCCCTGACTCGCAGATGCACCAGCTGCCGGCGATGTTCGCGCAGCGCATCGCCATGCGGCTGAAGGGCGGGACGCCTGCCGGCGCGGGAGGAGCAACCGCTGCCGCCGGATCTCCAGCGCGACAGCAGGGAGGGGAAGCGCGACCGGGCGGCGATTCTGCTCCCGGTGGTGCGAGGCAGGGAGGGTCACCGGACTTTCAGCAAATGCTGAGTCGCATGCCGGCTGTGAGTTTAAGCCAGTTGCAAAAGGGCGACGCGCTGATGATTGTGGCCACGGAAGGCGCGGCCGATTCCCCGTCGCAGGTGATTATTCTGCTCAGTGGCGTCGAGCCGATTCTCACTGCCGCCTCGCCGAGCGCGGCCAGCACGATTCTGTCCCCTTGGAATCTCTCCACCAGCGCAAATGCGGGAACGGGAGACACCCCGTAAAGGAATACATTCAGCAACGATACCGTTCTGTCTCGATAAAGGTCTAAATACTCCAAATGCGTTTGTGTGCCATAGTCTTTTTGTTGTTTTCGATCAGTCTGGGCTCGATCTCTGCGCAGAGTTCTCCGGGAACGTTGCGCGGCAAGATCACCGATCCTTCCGGTGCCGTGGTTCCGCTGGCAACGGTCACAGCCACCGGTGCCGATGGCAAAACCGCGACCGTTCAGAGCAATCATCAGGGCGTTTACGAATTCAGGGGACTCGCACCGGGCTCCTATACGGTAACCGCCGTGGCCAACGGCTTTGCATTGGATACGGAAGCGGACGTCCAGATTAATCCCGGGCAGACCCAGGACTTCGACATCCAGTTGCAGATCGCGGTCGAGCAGCAACACGTAGAAGTGCAGGAGGAATCGCCTACGGTGGCCGTGAGTCCGGAAAACAGCGCGGGGACGATCGTGCTGAAGGGCAAGGACCTCGACGCGCTCTCCGACGATCCCGATGAGCTGCAATCGGAACTGGAAGCGCTGGCTGGACCTTCTGCGGGACCTAATGGCGGTCAGATTTACGTTGATGGTTTTACCGCCGGGCAGCTTCCGCCGAAGTCGGCCATCCGCGAAATCCGCATCAACCAGAATCCCTTCTCGGCCGAGTACGACAAGTTGGGCTACGGAAGAATCGAGATCCTCACCAAGCCGGGAACCGACAAGTTTCACGGCCAACTGATGGTGAACGGCAACTCGTCGGCGTTCAATTCACTGAATCCGTTTATTACCTCGACGCCTGGCTACTACTCGGAAATCTTCAACGGAAATGTTAGCGGCCCCATCGACAAGAGGTCTTCATTCTTCTTTACGGTGCAGCAGCGCAATATCGACAATGTCAGTGTCATCGCGGGGACGGTGCTGGGTCCCGGAAATATCGCAACTCCTTACAGTGCCGCGGTACCTAGCCCATCGAAGCGGCTCAACATCAGCCCACGGGCCGATTTCCAACTGAGCCCGAGCAATACGCTGACCATCCGCTATCAGTACTCGCAAAACACGCAGGACAACGGAGGAATCGGGGGGTTCTCGCTGGCTTCGACGGGCTACAACTCCAATAGTACGGAAAATACGGTGCAGATCACCGATACTCAAATCATCAGGCCGACAATAGTCAATGAGACGCGCTTCCAGTTCATCCGCGACAGCGATAATCAGACTCCACTGAGTTTGGATCCCGCGCTCGTGGTGCAGGGGGCTTTTACCAGCGGTGGAAGCTCGCAAGGTATGGTGGTCAGCAATCAGGACCATTACGAGTTACAGAATTTCACCTCCATCGCACATGGCAAACACTTCATCAAGTTTGGCGGAAGGCTGCGCGGGACGCTGTTCTCCAGCAACGAAGACTCGGGGTTCAATGGAGCCTATAACTTTTCCTCACTGAACGCCTACCAGATCACGGTTGACGGTCTGGAGCACGGCTTGACCCCGGCAGAGATTCGCATGCTGGGCGGCGGTGCCAGTCAATTCACGCTGGTCGCGGGACAACCGCTCTCCGACGTGTCGATGGTCGACGTGGGGCTCTATGCGCAGGACGAGTGGAAGATCCGTCCCAACGTCACTCTGAGCTACGGTCTCCGCTATGAAACGCAGACCGGCATTCCCTATGAAGGCAACTGGGCGCCGCGGGTAAGCGTGGCGTGGGGTCTGGGACACAGCAAGACCTCGCCCAAGACCGTGTTGCGCGGCGGCTACGGAATTTTCTACGATCGCTTCTCCTACGATTACATCCTGCAGGCCGAGCGCTACAACGGCATCACGCAGCAGCAATATGTTGTCGCCAATCCCAATTTTTATCCGCTCATTCCCACGCCGGCACAGCTCGCGACACTAGCCACCAACTCGCCAACGTCGTATCAGGTTCAGAACAACCTGCACGTGCCCTACACCATGGAAGCAGCGTTCAGCGTAGAGCGGCAAGTCACGAAGAATGCCACGGTGTCCGTCACATATCTCAATTCACGCGGAGTTCATCAGCTGTTCTTGCGCAATGCCAACGCGCCGTTGCCGGGGACATATCCGCCCAGCGGTGTCACGCCGCTCGGCAACAACGACAATATCTACCAGTACAACTCCGGCGGAATCTTCGAGCAGAATCAGTTGATCACCAACGTACGATACAGTCTTGGCAACAAGATTTCGCTCTTTGGCTTTTATGCGCTGGGCTTTGCCAACAGCGATCTCGGCTCGGGCGGCCCGATCTCGATTTCGTCGGGAAGCGGTGGTGGAGGCGGTTTTGGCGGGGCGTTCGGTGGCGGCACCAGCAACCCCCAGTTCATTTCGAACTCCTACGATCCGATGCAGGACTGGGGGCGCGCCGCTTTCGACGTTCGTAATCGCGTCTTTGTTGGCGGGACAATTTCTTTGCCTTATGCGTTTCGTCTGAGCCCGTTCATTATTGCGGACTCGGGCACACCATTTGACATCGTCGTTGGACAGGACCTGAACGGGGACTCGATTTTCAACGACCGCCCCGCACTGGCCTCCACGCCAGGGCCGGGCGGCAAGATTTATGTGACGCCCTACGGAACATTCAACACAGTGCCGCTTCCCGGCCAAGCCATCGCGCCCATAAACTATGGATCTGGGCCGCCTCTGTTCACCCTCAATCTACGGCTGAGCAAGACCTTTGGACTGGGACCTAAGCTGGAAAAGGGCGCCTCCAGCGGGCCGACGGGCGGCGGCCCAGGCGGCGGTGGTGGTCGCGGCGGTGGTCCCGGTGGACTTGGTGGCCGAGGACTGACTGGCGGCGGGGGTGGCAACCCATTCACTTTCGGCAACGAAACCAATCGCAAATACAACCTGACCTTCAGCGTCAGCGCGCGCAACTTATTGAATAACGTGAATTACGCCACGCCCATCGGGGTTCTGGGGTCGCAGTATTTCGGTATCTCGAACGCGCTCGCCCCGGCGCCGTTTTCGTCCGGGTCCGCCAATCGACGGATCGACCTGCAGATGCTGTTCTCGTTCTGATGGTCTTACGAACGGCTCGAGCTTACTTTTTATCTTCGATGAGCCGAACGACGATGCGATCAATCGTATCGAGTGCCTTTTTGGTGGGCATGTTGTTGTTGTTCGTCATCACCGAGAACGCGATGTGGTCGCCCGACTGCGTGGTGCCATACCCGGCCAGGGAATACACGTGAGTCAGCGAGCCGGTCTTGGCATGTACTACTCCCGCGGCGGCTGTATTGCGGAAACGATCTGCGAGCGAGCCATCCATGGCGGCAATGGGCAGGGTATCGCTATAGGCCTGTCCCCAAGGTTGCTGCCGGCTGTACTGCAACAGGTTCACAATGGCTTGTGGCGTCACCAAATCCTCGCGCGACAATCCTGAGCCATCGTAAAAGACAAACTGGTCGGCCTTAATTCCGGCATTCACCAGAAAGCCGCGCATCACTTCGAGCCCAGCTTCGATCGATCCAGATGTGCCCTTTTCCTTGCCGAGCAGGCGGAGCATCAACTCGGCGTGGAGATTCTGACTGACCTTGTTAATCACGCGAAGATCCTGCGTGACAGGTGCCGACTGGTAGCTGGCCAATACCAGAGGGGATAGATTTGGCGGACGCGTGGCATCGCCGCCGCCCGATGCCATGGACGTCACGCTGAAGGTTTGGGTGGAAGCCAATTCCGTGTGATGAGTGCGCGAGCGTCCATAGATTGTCACTCCACGCTCCTCCAGCAACTGACGAAACAGCCGCGCACTGAAGTCCGCAGGATCGTCGATGGCCAGCGCCTCGCCGAAGCCGGGGTCGTCCTGGGGAATGTTGCCCCAGAAAGTCAGCTGATTGGAACCCGGCTCACGGTTGATGGAAACCGTGCGCGGCCCGCTTCCCGGCGGCGTGGTCATCACGCGGTTATCGATTTTGTAATACTCCGGAAACGGCGCGATGCTCAGGAATGCGCGCTCGCCGGGCCGATCAGCCGGCATGATATTTACAAAGATGACGTTGTCGTTGATGGTGAGCGCCGACACCGGAGCGCCCCACTCGCGCGCCAGGTCGTCCTGTGACCAGCCTTCGTCATAACGCTCCCAGACGAAATACGAATCGTCTGCCACCACGTCGCCGTCCACGTACTTCAACCCATGCTGCACCAGTTGGTTCGCCAAGTCTTGTAGCACCTGGATCGGCGGCGACTTACGGTCGGTGTGCATGTTATAAGGCAAGGTGCGACCGGAAAGATTAGGGTCGCCGCGCCCCACCAGCACAAGATCGGAATTCAATCGGCCGTATTTGTCCAACGTACCAAGCGTCTCCACCGTAGTCTTGAAGCGGTAGTCAGGACCGATGAGCCCGAAAACCGCGGCGGTGGTGAAAAGCTTGGCGTTGGATGCAGGGGTAAACAGTTTCTCCGGATTCAGCGCGAAGACTGTTTTGCCACTGTCGAGGGAGACGGCGTAGATTCCCCAGAAACCGCGGGCGCTATCAGGATCGTCGAGAATCGCCCGAATGTCGTGAGTGAGCTTTCCGGCAGATTGCAGCTTCTTGTTATTGCCGGCAAAGGCAGGCGTGAGCAGCGCAACCCCGAT
This sequence comes from Candidatus Korobacteraceae bacterium, assembly GCA_049511915.1. GTDB lineage: Bacteria > Acidobacteriota > Terriglobia > Terriglobales > Acidobacteriaceae > Bog-257. The sequence continues at coordinate 43,519 of JBEKXQ010000008.1, read as the reverse complement.
GATCAGTGTGACGAAATAACGGACCCGGAACATAAAACTGCTCCTCCGATCATAGCATCGACACGCAAGCCCTTTTCATTGAGTTTTTCTGCCCAAAAGTCGCCTTATGCGAGGCCCGCTTCGCCTGCCAGTTACAATCGCGGAATGCGACCCCGCTACCGCTGGCAACTGCGCTCCCGCTCGCTTGAATTGGGCGAGAGGACTGTCATCATGGGAGTCGTCAACGTCACCCCCGACTCGTTCTATGATGGCGGGAGTTTTTTTGCCCCGGAGAAAGCGGTGGATCACGCCATGCGCTTGCTGGACGAAGGCGCGGACATCCTCGACCTTGGCGGAGAATCAACCCGGCCGGGAACCCATGTCGGGGGCGAAGAGACATCCCTCGCCGCCACGGTCCAGCCCATCGTCAGCGCAGAGGAAGAGCTGGGACGGGTCATGCCGGTGCTCGAGGGCGTTCTGCGAGCGCGTCCGGAAGCGGTCATATCGGTGGATACTTACAAGGCCGTCATGGCCCGAGCAGCGGTTGATGCAGGAGCGGAGATTGTCAATGACGTCAGCGCTTTGCAGTGGGATTCGCAGATGGTGTCGGCCTGTGCCGAGTTAGGATGCGGCGTAGTCCTGATGCACACCCGCGGCAAGCCCAACCAATGGCGGAAGCTGCCACGCGACCTAAATCTGATTTCGCTGGTGGAACAACAGTTGTTGAAACGTCTGCAGATTACGTTAGAGCAGGGCGTCCAACGTAGCCGCATTGTGATTGATCCCGGCTTTGGGTTCGGCAAGAACTTCGAGGAGAACTACCCGCTCCTGGCACATCTCGGGCAATTGCACCGGCTGGGGTTCCCTTTGTTGGCAGGAACCTCGCGCAAGTCCTTCATTGGTCGAACTATAGGACGGCGGTCTGGACAGGATGCACCGCCGGCAGACCGGTTGTACGGATCCCTTGCAGCGATGGTGGCCAGCATTCTTCGCGGCGCTCACATTGTCCGCGTCCATGACGTGAAGCCCGCGGTGGAAGCGGCGGCGATAGCTGACGAAGTACTGGCCGCGAGCCAGGAACTTGAACCAGTACCACCGCTCGTGACGGAGCCATCGAGAACCCAATAATTTCTGCAGTATTAACTCTAGTCACTGCCGAATCAATTCCTTTTGAGCACCTGTACCTGGGGCGAGCGGTTACTTCGCGGCCCTGAAAGTAACATTACGCGATGTTACTTTCGTGTGCGCCGCAGGTACTTTCCAGTGCACCTTAGTGCGCAGGCGAACGATACTTGGGACAACTCCTAATTTGCCCGTCATTTATTAGAGCAACAGGCGGACTAAGTTCAATAAGCCCCGCCGTAACGGTCTTGTGTTTAGGAGCAAGGAGATTAGACGATGACATCCGGATGCACCGTTTTTCCCTGCTTGTGTGCCGCAACTTCATATTGGCAAAGGCTAAAGCTCGGCTTGGCATTCATGGTACTTGGACTTCTGATAGCGACGCCATTATCCGCTACCGTTAATTCCGGCGAGATCATTCCGAGTTCCGTGACGGCCACCGTTGGCAGCACGTATGACCCTGTGAATGGGGTTTCAGTAACCTTTCAATGGCAGACGGTCCACCCTGGTAACTCCATCGTAGTCATTGAAAGCGACCTCGATTACCAGGGTAATGACAACTCCTCATCCCGGCAGATTGTGCAGAACGACTTTACGACCAACCACGTCGTCGTCGTGGATCATTTCCCGGCGTACAGCATTTATCCGACTTGGGGTTATTATGTCGCAAGCCAGGTCAGCCACGGGCGCTGTTATAACGCGCAGCAGGCGACTTGTCCTGTTTGGGCTACATATCCTGGACCGCCGACTTCCTCTTGCGGTTCGAATTGTTACCTTTCGTTCAACCTGCCGACTCAGCCCACCGATCCTAGCGGCCCCCTTGTCTTCAGCATGTGGCCAATCGGAGGTCAGAACGTTTATCAGGGCGACCCCACGCAATCGCCGGCTTGCACTCCTACCTCGAAGAGTTCGCGCGAGTGCAACGACCTTTACGTTGTGACCCAGGCGAATTTACTGAGTGGGCCGTCGCAGGCGGTCGTGCTTATGCAACAGGTGGTGATCACAAATCTGGATACAGGCCAGATTGTTACCAACAATAGCATCACGGCCCAGTACCTTTGCGACCTGGGCATGCCTTCCAACCCGCCGCCGCAAGGCTGGGACGGAGACTATAACCCTAATAACCAGGCATGTTCCAACGGTACGCTTTACACCATCAATACAACCGTGCGGCTGAGAGTGAATTCCCAGGCCGTGCCCGGACATTATCAATTCGCCGCTAACTTCCAGGGACAGCTAAACGGGCAAAACTCCGGCACTGGGACGCCAATGACCTACAATTTCACGGTATTGCCGACGGCGTCCTTTACGGCGACTCCGCCCACTACTTTTCCGGCCATCGCCGGAATAAGTACGTGGGAGCAGAATATGGTTGACTTCAATGCCCCTGCGGGCAGTACCAACGCAGATTTCTGGTGTACCAACGTTACCGATACAAACCCATGGCCGAGCCTCGACAACGGTAACTTTACAGGATGGGACGACATCCCAGCCGGTATCTATTTTGAAGCGTGGAACTATGACGGCGGCCGGGTATACCAGCAGGTATTGGACTATGACCAGTACCATCAGAAGCAGTACAAGTCGACCGACCCGTACGAATGGCATCGCTGCATGGAACTGGCGGCGGAGCCTTATAAGGACACCATAATCGGGACCGCCGGCGGGGTCGTCCAGGAGCCCAATCAATTTCCTTTCGGTCTGGCAATGAACTATATGCGTACTGGGGACACCACGTACCAGGACGCGGTCAATCTCTTAGCTTTTAACCCGGGATACTACTATTGGGTTAGCGGAAGCGTCTACGCCGAAAGCGTACGCGTGAGCGCCTACATGATGGATGACCGTCTGGCCAACGAAATCATTGGCGCGCCGCGAGACACAGCGGTTATGCTGCGCGCGGTCGATGTCATGCTGGGTTATCTCGATCAGAGCTACAACCTTAGTTTAAGCAACCCGAACCAGCAGGAATATAACATTCATCCATTTATGGTCGGAGTTGCGATGGAGGCTCTGATAACCTACTACGAGCTTGATCTGGCTGAAGGGAACACGCCGGATGCCAGAATACCGTTGGAGATCAAAAAGGTTCTGGACTGGTGGCAGGCTACCCAATACGTCGCTAGCACCCATACCCTGGCCTACGGTGCCTATGACGTTCCGCCGAGGAATCCACAGCTCGTCCCAGGTACTCTATACCAAGCCACGGAACTGAATGACCTGGTTGCCACTGCCTACGCGTGGTATTGGTACAAGACTGGCAACAATACTTACCTGACCGAAGGGGATGATCTTTTCTCCTGGGTGTGGCACAGTGGCGGCTGGACGTGGTCGATCAAGGAATACAATCAAATCTATAAGTGGAGCTTCGACTATGTACGGTGGAGATCAGGAGCGAATCCGGATGGTACGCAGCCGCCTGTAGAAACCGTGCTGGCTTCGCAAAATCCTTATACCGGACCGTTGACGGACTATACCACGCCTGTTCCATTCTTCTGGACGGCAGCCCAGAACGGCCAAGTGGCTCACATTGATCCAAATCTCTCCGATTCTCTTAACACGGTAACTGTTACGGCCACGACCGCGACAATTTACTTTAATGTCTTTAAACCAAACACCACAGCGCAGGTCTGGTATGGGACCGCAACTCCTCCCACCTGCAATACCAACGACCCGGCCCCGCCATACTGCATGCAACCGTTCCCCAACTTTGGCTTCCTGCAGATGCTCAATGCCAGTTATCCCTCTCAATCCACAACCACGACGGGAGTCCCTGACCAACTAGCGCTGAGTCAGGGGATACCCAACATCTACGACGAAACTATAACTATCACGGGGTTGTCGCCGAACACCATGTATCACTGGCGACCGTTGACAACTGATTCCTTAGGAAATATGTCAACATACAACGACGAAATTTTTACTACTGCAGCACAGTAGGGCGGGCGTCTAACTTTTGGATGGATTCATGATAAGCAGCGCATGGATCCATCCAATTTCAAATCCGATTGAATAATTGTATTGGCTGAATTCGGGCGGGATGTCTAGCGGAGTTCCACATACTGGCATGGCAGACCGCTATTCTGGCGCCACGTCTAAAGCAACAGTCTTTCGCCTTGGTATCAAGGCTGCGAGTCCGGTTAACCACGCTTCGAACTCCTCATCTCCCAGGCCGTACTGATCCAGCAATCGGGGCAAACGAAATGGGTCGTCACCACGTGTCGCCAAGCCGTGGACGCAGGTCGTAGCCGATTGAACTCCAGCTTCCTTAAGCCAAGGGATAAAGTCGTCACGGACCGCGCCACTCGGATAGCAGAAATGCACGCAGTTGCCCGATCCAGTCATCTCCGCGATGAACTCGCGATTTTGCTGGACTTCACCGATAAAGCGATGGCGATCGAGCGGAGTACGGTGCCGGTGGGTATGTAGTTGGAAGTCGATTCCTGATCGAGCCATTGTTGCCACCTCCTCCGGGTTCATAAGTTGGAAGAGGCGTTCACGGCAAAAGGCTGAATAGTCGAAACCTATCGCCTCGGCAAATGTCGCGGCCAGATCGTCCTTTCCTTTTCCGGAAAGGTCCTGTCGTTTGGCGTAGTCGTCAATCCTCCAGAGGAATGAGGTTCGGTTGGCCTCAGTCCCCAAGTCGAACTGCTCCGGCAGCCATGGGAAGGTACGGTTTTCTATGACCTTCGACCGTAGCTGCCACATCATGTGTGATAGGGCAAAACGGAACAGGGGACGGCTGAAGAGACAATAATAGGTCGTCAGATAAACCGTTGCTGGAAATCCATGCTTTTGGAGGATTGGAAAGGCATGAAGAGGGAAGTCCGCCCACCCGTCGTCGAATGTGATTGCCACGCTGCCGGCCGGGAGCTGTCCCTTCTGCAGAAGCCGCAGAGCCTCTTCCAGATCGAGCACTTTGCATCCTGATTGCGCCAGGATCTCCATGCGGCGCGCGAATGTCGAAGGCGGGAGGAACATCTCCGGGTGCGACCCATGTTCTTCCCCCATCGAAATGCCGTGATAGCAAAGGATCAGCAAGCGCTGCCTGCGCCAACTACTGCGTGCGATGACTGGTGCCATTCCAAGACCGTTGGTGGCCAACAGTGCCCGTTTGATTCGCCGCAGTCCGTTCATACAAACGCACGTTTGCTAAGAAGATGAGGCACTTCTAAAACCATACCTTCGACAATCAAATGGTGATGGCGCCACCAATCAGGCGGAGCCTGTCACGACTTTGATCTTCGCGGCGCCGAATTGTACCTCTCGAATAATGCTATTCTGGTAAGTAAAACCTGCTTTTTCTATCATCCGTCGGGCTGCCCGATTGCCGGCCGGAACGGCGATATAGACGAAATCAACACTTCCGACAGCCGCCGCGTCATTCAGTATCTGTTTCAGCGTACGCGAGCACAGGCCCTGTCGTCGATAGGCTGGATGGGTGCAAAACTGCTGTAGCAAGACCGTGTTCGGAGGATATTCATAGGTGTGTTGCACCTCGGGAATAAATGACTTGCTGGTTCGCGGTGTAACCCACCCGCAGTTGACCAGTACATCACCATGTATGGTCGAGTAGGCATGGGCACCAGAGTCAATTCTCAATATAGCGTCTCGCAGGAATTCCTGCTTGGAGGGAGAACTCCGGTCGACAGCTTCGTAACTCAGTAAATGTCGCAAATTATTCCGCCGGACACCAGCTTCGCAAAGGGTTTGAACAACGTTCGCCTTCGCTCGGTAGAATCGCATCTCGGTAGAGCTCCAGACGCGGTCTTTAATAGAGCTAAATAGAGAAACCAGCGAGCGAATCGGATGGGATCGCCAACGCGAGAGGGTCTCCTTATCCAGATGAAGGATGCCTGCTATTTTCTTTCCCACAGACCGGACAGTTGAGGCGAGATTATGTCGAGTCCAGGCTTTACTATCCAGAAATATGGACAGCACATAAGCTTCTTCGTATCGGTCTGCCCGGTCTTCCTTGTATGCGTCGCCTCCGGGAGTAAGGTCTAAACTAGAGAAGCCTTCCTGATGGAGCAACAAACCAAGCTGCAAAATATGTAGCTTGCCAGGAGAGTAGGTACCCAGAAATGGAGAGTGCCCAACTAACACCATCAACACTTCATGTTTATTGCGAATACCAATATGCGCGGAGACTAGCTGCTCTCCCACCTTCATAACGCCGACATGGAGTAAGCCGCCCTCAGCCATCAGGGCCCGGTAGAAGGCGCGTTTTCGGGGATCCTCGCGGAATGGACACCTCCCGTAGATGGCGCCCGTCCGAAAGTCGTAGAAGTCCATAAGTTCGTCGTAGTAAGCATCGAGCTCATCCGGTGTCTGCAGCTCCACGAAACTAAGAGGACCGTCAGCCTGGAGCTTTTCCAGCCTGCGCCGATTTTTTTTCTTGTTGAGGGAGTCACGGACGGACTCCGCATTGTCCACAGTAAGAAGCGGCTTTGGTGCCACGCGAATTGTGCTTCTATGCGCCCAGCCGGTCTGCAACCATTCCAACGGGGTACCCGGTGGCAGGTAACTGAAGGTCAAGGAGGAAAATCCCAGTTGCCGCAGCCGCTCCAGCGCTTCGCCGATAAATGTCTGCTCGCCCGGCAGAGCCAGCCACACGTTGTACTCGGCCTGGTGCGCACCGGCGAAGGTGAGTTTGCCGCTGGCGCGTTCGGTGGCCAGTGCCATCAGTCCGTCCATCTCTCCACTGACAGCGTAACGGACCAGAATCAGCGGCCGATAGACTTCCTCATAGCATTGATACCAGGTGCATGCGAACTCGGGGGTCTGCAGCGCGGTGCCCCACGGACATTTATGGGCTAAAGCTCGCCACTGCGATTGGAATTCAGGCGATGCGATGACCCGGAGCGCCTCCGAGTCGGAGTAGACCAGCAAGGTTGCGGCTTGGCTGGAGACAACTGGCTGACTCGTCATAGCACCGTAGAGAAATTCGACATAGCGGAGAAGCCATCGTCGGCGAGAATTCTGACTTTCCAACGCACAGGACCAGCCAGCCATGACATCTTGAAGGAAAGTTGGTTTGTTTCGGGCACGGCACCGACCACTTTTCCGAGTCTAGCAGATTCTCACGCTTACTCTGGCAGGGCGTGATCACAGACGAGGTGGACAGCCCGGACACATTCCCCGCCCTCGTGGAACGCGCCTCGCCTGGAACGCGCCTCGCACTGGAACGCGCCTCGCCTTGACACTGACCTTAAGTAACTTTATGCTTGTAGTTTGCGTTAGAACGATCCCTCCCGTCTGTACCTGCCAGTGTTTCTCGTCAGGAGCTTGGCCTACCAAAACGGGGTTTGTCCCGTGCCGGTTCTGCGCGGGACGAAACGGCTGAGATCCATTCCCAGCCGCTGGGCATTGCGGGCGGTGTTGTGTGCGGGCTGAGGCCGGTGCTGCTATGCTGATTCGGGTTCGGGAATTGGAACTCCGTAAGCTGGAGTTTGACGAAAACTATCAGCCTGGGGCCATCGAGTTTGGGCCCGACTTTCGCCAGGTTGGCGCGCTTCACGGTGCTGGGCGGGCCGAGTTGATCGTGGAGCATCACGGTCACCACCAGAACGTGGAAGATATCAGGCTGGTGGGAAACGTCACCGCGCATCTGGAGTTCAGTTGTGCGCGTTGTCTGGATCCTGTGATCCAAGACGCGGATAAGAGTTTCGACCTGATCTATCGTCCGCTGGGCGTGGATCGCCGCGTCGACGAGGTCGCCATCAGCGAGGCGGAGACCGAGATCGGCTATTATCAAGGCGAAGGCCTGCTGTTGGAAGATGCTTTGCGGGAGCAGGTGCTGCTGGCCACGCCGGTCAGGGCTCTGTGCCGCGAAGACTGCAAGGGACTGTGTCCGCAGTGCGGCCGCAACCTGAACGTTGAACAATGTCATTGTGAACAACATCTGAGCGATCCCCGCTGGGGTGCGCTCAGTGATATCAAGAAGAAGCTGCAAAGCTAAAGTTTTCGATCGCCGGCGTGCTGGCGGTCTGGTTGAGAGGTTCTTATGCCTAATCCGAAACGGCGCCATTCCCAGGCGCGCACTTCCAAGCGCCGCGCCCACGATCATCTGACGGCGCCGGGTTTGTCCGAGTGTCCCAACTGCCACGAACGCAAATTGCCGCACCGCGCGTGCGCCAAATGCGGCTACTATAAGGGCCGCGAGGTCATTGAGGTCGAAGAAGCCACCAGCTAGGTTGGTTGCCCCGGGCACCGGCCTGTGCTGACGCGGATTGCGTCATCGGGCGTTCGAAGGCCGCGCTTTTCGGGTTTCATGTTTCGAAATTTGCAACTGCCAGGCAAGCATGCCCACCATCATTGCTGTTGACGCCATGGGCGCCGATCGAGCGCCCAAACCCGAAGTCGAAGGCGCCATTCTGGCCGCGCGCCACTATGACGTGGAAGTGGTGCTGGTCGGGAAAGAGGAAGTGGTCCGCGCCGAATTGGACCTGCATCGCTTCTGGCGCCGGCTGCCCATCAGCATCGTCAACGCGCGCGAAGTCATTGGCATGCAGGAAAAAGCGGCGCATGCCGTGCGCAGCAAGCGCGACTCGTCGCTGCGCGTCGGTCTCCGGCTAGTGCGCGACGGCAATGCCGACGGCTTCGTTACCGCTGGTAATACCGGTGCTGCCATGGCAACCGCCAAGATGGTGCTGGGCGGCATTCCGGGTGTCGATCGGCCCGCCTTGGCCGCAGTTTTTCCTACCGCGCAAGGCACCGCCACGATTCTCATCGACGTGGGCGCCAACGTCGATTCCAAGCCACAAAACCTGCAGCAGTTCGCCATCATGGGCGACATTTATTTCCGCTCCATTTTTTCCGGACGCTTCCCCAGTGCCGAAAATCCCCGCGTCGGTTTACTTTCCATCGGCGAAGAGGAAAGCAAAGGCAACGACCTGACGCGCGAAGCCTACAAGCTGATCAAAGAGCTACCGATGAATTTCGTCGGCAATGTCGAAGGCCGCGATCTGTATAACGGCAAGGCCGATGTGCTGGTATGTGACGGCTTCGTAGGCAATGTGGCGCTGAAGATTTCCGAGGGAATGGTAGAGACGGTGCGCTTCCTGTTGAAGCAGTCACTACAGGCGACGATCACCAGCCAGGTAGGATTTCTGCTGTCGCGCAAGGCCTTCGCGGATTTCAAGAAGCGCCTGGACTATTCCGAATATGGTGGCGCTCCACTGCTGGGCATCAAGGGCGTCTGCATCGTGAGCCACGGCTCGTCGAACTCCAACGCCATCAAGAATGCGATACGCGTGGCCATGGAATACGCCAATAGCAAACTCAATCACACCATCGAAGAGCGCATCGCTGAGGCCAGCCGAAACCTGAATCACCATGCGGCCGAATCCGCCGACGCCGAGTCAATCGGCACGGGATTGGTGTAGCATTTTCCATCTCTTACGCCGGTGCCGCGAGTCGTGCCTGTTCTCAGCCCTCAGTATTGCTCATTGCTAACCGCCGTTGTTCGCTACGAGCCAGGCGCTCGCTATCCAGTAGCCAGACGAGATTCAGGAGGAGCAAGGGCTCTACTGGCTTGCGATATCGCCCTTCAGCAATGATCACATTTTGTAGGGCCATCAGCAGCGTGAACACAGTAACCGCTACGGGAATCAAATCGAATCGGCTACGCATGAATTCACGGAGGTTGCAGGCGAAGACGAAAAGGATTAATGGAGCCCAAATCCAACGGCTACGATACTCCAGATGACCGTCCCATTCTCCGGCAGCGGTCTCCGGCCAGGATGGGGCAAAAAAGAAAAGGATGATGTTCTCGCGCCACTGTTCCAGCCACTCTTCCCGATCGGGCGTGAACCGCTCATAGGCGGCCTTCCAGTCACGTTCTCCATTCGCTGAATGAATGATTAGGCGAGCGGTGCTGTCACTCCATGCCCGGCGCATGGCCCAATGGCTGAACGGCTCCAGCGGCCGTACGAAACAACTCGGGGAACCGAATATCCACACGTAGTCGCTGGAAAGCGGACGAAAGCCGATGAGGGGGACCGGATGCGTGTAATAGTGGAGCTCGACCATTCTGACGCCGGATCGCAGCTGTATTCTGGTCAGCCAGGGACTGCCAAATGGTGCGACAAACCCAAGCTCCACCTTGCTGCGGATGGCTTGGGGCACAAGCAGGACTAGCGCTACCGCAGCCCCCAGTGCAATTTGGCGCAGGGACGTAGATTTTTTCCACCAAACCCACAGGAAGCAAATTCCTGCCAGCGGGACCACAGTTGGTTTAGTGAGACAGGCGAGTGTCCAGGAGACGACGAAAAGCAGGAAAGCTTCGGTTCCTCCTTTTCGAAGGTATCGCGCCGTCATCCAGAGAGCGACTCCTTCGAGAAGAAGCAGTACGGTCTCCATCATCATGAAGTGGTAAATAACGGCAAGCGACGGAGTCCACGCGATAAGGGCCCAAACCCAAAGCGCGGGCATCTTGCCCATGCCGAAATTGCGCGCGGCACGATAAAAGCTCCATGGCATCAAGATGGAAAGGAGTGAAGATGCCAAGGCGATCAGAAACCTATTGCCTGCGGTCAGCTTCTGCAGGACAAATACATACACTTGATACACAATCGGGTCCGCGGCAGCCGTATAACCGCCTCTTGGAAACGCGCCGCCATTTTCCCAGTGCCGCATCATGTCGTACCAGAGATAGTCCATTGGGTTGTGCGCGAAGCATAGAAGCACGCGAGAGCATGATGCTGCGACGATTAAGATGACCAGGATTTTGTACTGAATAGATCGGTTGGGGAGATACATCATCACCTGAATTATTATTTGCCAAGTGCGGTATTTTCAAGCGAGTAGCCGCCACGCCGGCAGCGGCAGTGGGCGGCCGTGCCTCCGCTGGGATAACTACTGGATCAACAGTCACCGGACCGCAGCGGAAACAGGTGTGCACGAATCGGGGCGCGGCATCATTCGCGCTATATGTGAGAATATGTTGTTGCGTTTAGCTGACGCCCGCAATTGAAGAGACACGATGACCCCAAACTCCTCTCCTACAGCGTTTCTCTTTCCGGGACAAGGCTCACAGTCGGTTGGTATGGGAAAGGAGCTCGCCGCCATGTATCCCGTGGCGCGAGAGACTTTCGACGAGGCCGATGCCGCACTCGGTTATAAACTTTCGCAGTTGTGCTTCGAAGGGCCGGAAGATCAACTGAAGTTGACCGAGATCACACAGCCGGCGATTCTCACCGTCTCCGTCGCGGCTTGGAGGGTTTTGCAGTCCAAGGGAATCACACCAGCCTATGTTGCGGGACACAGTCTGGGCGAGTATTCCGCACACGTGGCGGCGGGAACGCTGGCGTTTGCCGATGCGGTGCGGACGGTCCGCAATCGCGGTAAATACATGCAGGAGGCAGTGCCGGTCGGAGTTGGCGCGATGGCTGCGGTCCTCGCCTTAGCGGCGGACAAGGTACAGGAAATATGTGCAGCGGCCGCCCAAGGGGAGATTTGTTGCGCGGCCAATTTGAACTCGCCGGACCAGACGGTGATTTCGGGCAGCAAGGCCGCAGTGGAGCGCGCCACCGAGTTGGCCAAAAAAAGCGGGGCAAAGCGAGCCATCATGCTGCCGGTAAGCGCACCCTTCCATTGTGGCCTGATGCAGCCGGCGCAGGATCGGCTGGCAGCGGACTTGGATGCACTGACCTTTCACCCACCGCAGATTCCCGTGATGTGCAATGTAGACGCGGGGCTGCTCACGACTGCCGAGCAGGCCAGGGATGCGCTTATTCGTCAGGTCACGGGCGCGGTGCAATGGCACAAGGCGATGCGAGCGATGATTGGGCTAGGCGTGCAGACCTTCGTCGAAGTCGGTCCGGGAAAGGTGCTCTGCGGGCTGATGAAACAGATTGATCGCTCGCGAACCTGCTTCAACGCAGAAGACGAATCGTCATTGCAGAAGACCGTGACCCAGTTCAGTTCTGCGTCTCCCAAACCGGATTAGTTCGCAAGCCTCGCGGCGGCCCATTACAGCGCGGCCACTCGCCTCTGCACCAGCAGAAAGTACAGCGCCATCAGAATCAGCAGGAGTCCGTTCAGGCTCAGGACGATGGGCGCTGTAAACATCGGAACCAGCCATCCCGACAGCAGATTTCCCATGGGCATACCGCCGCGAAAGGCGCAGTTGTATACGCTCATCACCCGTCCGCGCATTTCGTTGGTGGTGATTAACTGCACCAGTGAAGTCACAGTTGCGAAGACGGCCATCATGGAAGCGCCGACGATCACCAGCATGGTGTAGCTAAACGGCAATGTCCGCGAAAGGGAGAATCCGGCGATCGCTGCGCCCAGACAGATAAGCCCGGTGACGGCAAACCGCCCCTTGTGGCGAATGTTGCCCAAGCTCGCGACCATCAGCGAGCCACAGATGGAGCCGATTCCCATCAGCGAAAGCAGGTTGCCGTAGGTCTCCGGACCGCGATGGAAGATGTCTTTAACGAATACCGGAATGTAAGTTCGCATGGGCATGGCAAGCGCGGTCATACAGAACGCCAGCACGATCAGCGCCTCCATTGAGGGCTGCTTGCGGACGAACTTGATGCCTTGCTTCAGACTGGTGAACATTGACTCGGTGGTGCTGGCGGGCAGAAAACGCGTCCTGATCATGAGAAGCGAAATGACGGGCGCCAGGAAAGAAAGCGCGTTCAGGCCGAAGCACCACTTCTCTCCCAACTTAGCCAGAGCCTGGCCGGCCAGTGCCGGTCCAATGGTTACTGCCAAGTTGAACTGAATGGAATTGAGCGCAATGGCGTTGGGCATGTCCTCGCGGTCGACCAGGGTCGGAATCAGCGCCGAATACGCCGGGCCGCCAAAAGCTTGCGCGAACCCCGAAACGAATGACAGGCAGAGGATATGCCAGACATGAACCATGCCGGTCGCAACCAGGACGGTAAGGATCGCTGCACTGGTCATCTGCAGGTACTGCGAGGCCAGGAGAACTTTGCGTCGCTCGATGCGGTCGGCCACGACGCCGCCGATCAGGGTGAACAGGAAGATAGGAATGCCGCCCAGGAATTGATCCAGCGCGAGCAGGAATGCGGAGTGGCTGAGGCGGTAGATGAGCCAGCCTTGCGCCACGATCTGCATCCAGGTGCCAATGCTGGACGTGCAGGCACCGAACCACATCAGGCGAAAATCACGATAATGAAATGCCTTGAATATCTTGCGAAAGGTCGAGGCCTGCATGTGCTCCGGGTGCGTCTATCGCGCGCACTCTATCTTCGCATAAGGGATACCGTTCTGGCGGATGCTATACTCGGCGGCTTGTGATGGGAGGATTTATCTTCCGCCAGTGCCACTGGAGATTGTGATTGTCGTCGATGATGCCGGCCAAGAAGCCCGATTGGGATAAGCGCATCGAGCGCGCCTTCGATCTCGCGGTGCGGCATCCAGCCGCCGCCGAGGTCCTGAACTTCTATCGGGGAATTCTGGAATTTCAGAAGGATCTGTATAAACGCGCTGCGGCGCAATCGGCACCTGCTCCCGATGGCCCGTTTCGCGAACGACTCGATGTTGGCATCGCGATGCAAGTATTGCCGGAACTGCTCTCGCTTGTCCGGACGAATGGCCCTTCTAAGCTGGCGCAGGAGGCCGCAGACCTTAGTCTGGAGTCGTCGGGAAGCTGCCATCAGGCTCTCAACGATTTCCTGGAGGCACAGGACGCGGATGACGCAGGGCTCTATGTGTTTTTCGCACGCGTCCTCTTCCAACCGCAGGCTGAACATCTCGCCGCGATACCGGCTGCGAGTTTGGAGGGATTTGCCGGGATGGTATGTCCGGTGTGTGGAGCGAAGCCTCAAGTCGCGGTTCTTCGTCCTGAAGGTGACGGCGGAAAGCGCTTTCTGGTGTGCTCGTTCTGTACGACAGAGTGGGAGTTCCGCCGGGTTCTATGTCCCGTTTGCGGAGAGGAAGACCACACGAAGCTTCCGCGCTATAGCGCGGAAGGCATCTCCGCGGTGCGGGTTGAGGCCTGCGAGACGTGTCACTCCTATCTGAAGAGCGTTGACCTCACAGTGGATGGCCATGCGGTTCCCCTGGTGGACGAGGTCGCGGCCGCGTCGCTCGACGTGTGGGCGATGGAATACGGATTCCACAAAATCAGGCGGAATCTGATGGGTTTCTAACCCGCCACTTCGGTTTCTGGCCCACCTCCGTGAGCCGTTTTGAATCCATTTGACCAGCTAGGGTGCAACGGTATACGCTCGTTCGCATTATTTGGGTCTGGACCTGGGTTCTCCGTCGCAATCGCGACGGCCTGGTGAAGATGTGGACCACACTGAGCATACCTATCGATGCTTAGATTCAGCGCTTCTCCAGCGCGTACGTTTGTCTCCTGTATACATTCACGGTTTCGAATTTCTTGTTCTGGAAGGCGGCAATGGAGCTATCTAGACGAGCATTTTTCAAGACTGGAATCGCGGGGGCGGTTGGCGTTACGGTGTTCGGCTTCGATGCGCAGCCCCTCCTCGCCCAAGCCCAGGCGCTCAAGATTTCACGCGCCACGGAAACGCGTTCGACTTGCCCCTACTGCGCGGTCGGGTGCGGCGTGATCATCTACACGATTGGCGACGGCGCCAAGAATGTCACGCCGCAAGTCGTCCATATAGAGGGCGATCCCGATCATCCCACCAATCGCGGCACACTATGCCCGAAAGGATCGTCGCTGGAACAGGACGTGATCAACCCACGCCGCCTCACCAAGCCGCAAGTACGGCGGCCAGGCGCGACCGATTGGCAAGACATTTCGTGGGATGCGGCCCTGGGCGAGATTGCGCAGTGGACCAAGAAAACGCGAGACGCGACCTTTGTCGAAAAGGACGCGGATGGTCACACGGTAAACCGGTGCGAAGGTATTTCCTTTATCGGCGGCTGCACCGATACGAATGAATTCAATTACCTGGTCGTCAAGACGATGAGGAGCATGGGCTTGGTCTATATGGAAAACCAAGCCCGGGTTTGACACGGCCCCACGGTCTCAAGTTTGGGACCAACTTTCGGACGCGGGGCGATGACCAATGGCTGGATCGACATCAAGAACACCGACATGATGTTGATCATGGGCGGCAATCCCGCCGAGAACCATCCCTGCGGATTCAAGTGGGCGATGGAGGCCAAGCGCAACCGCAATGCCAAGCTGATTTCCGTCGATCCACGATTCACTCGCACTTCGGCGACCGCCGATCTCTTCTGCCAGATCCGCGCGGGCACTGACATCGCGTTCCTGGGTGGGCTAATCCGCTACGCGATCGAGAACAATCGCATCGCGCGGGATTACCTGATCAACTACACCAACGCCGCTTTCGTCGTGAAGGAAGGCTTCAAACTTCCGGACGACGGGCTGTATTCGGGGTTTAACGCCGCTGCGGGAAAGTACGACACCTCTACCTGGAATTACGAACAGGGCGGCGATGTCAGCGGCAAAGCAGTTACGGCGCAGTCGGCTGCTTCGGCGCCGGCTGGACTGCCACCGAATGTGGCGTACGACCTGACCCTGCAACATCCGCGCTGCGTCTTCCAACTGCTCAAGCAGCAGTATTCCCGCTACACACCGGAAGTCGTCGAACGCATCACGGGAATTCCACAAGCGCAATACCTCAAGGCCGTCGACATGTTCACTTCGGTGCGCAAAGACGGCGACATGAAGCGGGCCGCGACCATTATCTATGCCGTCGGCTGGACGCAGCACACCTTCGGCACGCAGATCATTCGCACCGCGGCCATGATTCAGCTTCTGCTCGGTAATGTTGGCAGGGCGGGCGGAGGCGTCAATGCGTTGCGCGGGCACTCCAACATTCAGGGCGCGACCGACATGGCTGGCCTGTTCGACAGTTTGCCGGGATATCTGAAAGTGCCGACGCCGGCCGACGCTGACCTTGCAACCTACCTGAAGCGCATCACACCAACAGCGTCGAAGCCGGCGGCCTGGGACTCGTTCAACTATTACTCGAACACTCCAAAGTTCTTCGTGTCGCTGATGAAGGCGATGTACGGCCCCGCGGCCACGAAAGAAAACGGGTTCGCCTTCGATTACCTGCCTAAGGTGGACCGCGACTATTCCTGGACCCACATCTGGGAGGACATGTACAACGGCAAAGTCAAAGGCATGATGGCCTTTGGCATGAACGGGGTGATGATCGGGCCCGACACCAACAAGAACATCAACGCCCTAAAAAAGGCCGACTGGCTGGTCGTGGGCGAAATTTATCCGGACGAGACCAGCGAGTTCTGGCGTGCTCCGGGAATCACTGCCGAAGAGCAAAAGACCATCCAGACTACCGTGTACAGGCTGCCCTGCGCCGGCTTCGCTGAAAAAGATGGCAGTATGACGAATTCGGCGCGTTGGGTGACATGGAAGTATGCTGCGGTTCCGCCTCCGGGCGACGCCCGGCTGGACCAGGACATCGTTGCGCAGATCTTCTTGAAAGTCCGGGAGCTGTACAAAAAGGAGGGCGGCAAGTTCCCCGATCCCATTCTCAATGCGACCTGGAACTACACCATTCCTACTAGTCCGTCGCTGGCCGAGGTGGCGAAGGAGATCAACGGCAAGGCAGTGACCGACATCAGCGACGAGAAGACGAATCTTTCCCTGAAAGCCGGTCAGCAACTGCCGGGCTTCGCAGTGCTGCGCGACGATGGCTCAACCAGTTGCGGCAACTGGATCTATTCAGGTTCGTGGACGGAAGCCGGGGCACAGATCCAGCGGCGCGGCACCGAAGATCCGTCCGGTTTAGGCGTTTATCCGAACTGGGCATGGTCGTGGCCGGCCAATCGCCGCGTTCTTTACAATCGCGCTTCCTGCGATGCAGACGGGAAACCGTGGGATCCGCAGCGTAAGCAGGTATGGTGGAACGAAGCCGCCCAAAAATGGGCGGGCAATGACGTGCCGGACTTCAAGCCCGATTCCCCCCCCAAAGATCACATGGGACCATTCATCATGAATCCCGAGGGCGTGGGTCGTTTGTTTGCCCCGATCGGAGTGCTGGCTGACGGCCCCTTCCCCGAGTACTACGAACCAATCGAAAGCCCCACCAAGAACCTGCTGCATCCCGCCCAGTCGAACAACCCTTTGGTGAAAAAATTCAAGACGCCATACGACAAGTTCGGCGATCCGGCGGAATACAGCATCGTCTGCACGACGTATCGGCTGACTGAGCAGTACCACTACTGGACAAAAAACAATCCGATGAACGTCCAACTCATACCTGAGCCATTCGTTGAGATCCCTGTGGAACTGGCGCAGGAAAAAGGGATCCAGGGAACGGACAAGGTGAAAGTGATCAGCGCCCGCGGGACCTATATCGCGAAAGCTTTCGTCACCCGCCGGCTGAAGCCGCTGATGATCGATGGCAAGAAGGTGTATCCCATCGGGCTGCCGATTCACCAGGGCTTCCGTGGAATCATCGAAGACGAAGGCAAGGACGCGCGGACCCCAGCGAATCTGCTGACTCCCGCGGTCACAGATCCAAACGCACACACACCGGAATCCAAGGGCTTCCTAGTGAAGCTCGAGAAAGCATAAGGAGGGGACGAGATGAGTGATCGCGGCACATTACGAATCCAGCAAATCTCGGCCCATCCGGGACCGGTTGCGGGGGAGGGCACGCAGCGGCAGTCCAAGGTCTGCAAGCTGATCGACACCACCACATGTATCGGGTGCAAGGCGTGTGAAGTCGCGTGCGTCGAGTGGAACGATATGCCGTTCCAAACTACCACCTTCGACAACACCTACCAGACCATGCCCGACACCGACTGGAATTACTGGAACCTCATCAAGTTCAACGAAGATGAGCATTCCGACGGCAGCTTCGCCATGCTGATGCGCAAGCACCAGTGCATGCACTGCGCCGATCCCGGGTGTTTGCGAGCGTGTCCGGCGGACGGCGCGATTGTGCAGTACGAGAACGGCATCGTGGACTTCCAGCAGGAAAATTGCATTGGCTGCCAGTTCTGCGTCTCCGGATGCCCGTTCAATATTCCGAAATTCAATCCCAATACCAAGAAGGTTTACAAGTGCACGCTGTGCTCTGACAGAGTGGGAGCCGGATTGGAGCCTGCGTGCATCAAGGCGTGTCCAACAGGCTGTCTGCACTTCGGCACTAAGGACGACATGAAGTTCCTGGCCGAAAAGCGGGCCACGCAACTGCGCGAGGTCTCAGGCTTCAAAGACGCGGGAGTTTACGATCCGGACACCATCGGCGGCACGCACGTTATTTACGTGCTGCACGACATTACCAAGCCGGAGCGCTACGGCAACTTGCCGGCGAAGCCGAGGATTCCGCTGAGCTTCACGGTTTGGAAGGACATCTTCAAGCCCATCGGCCTGTTCGGCGCGATGCTCGGCTTCGTCGGGGTAGTGATGCATTACGTATTCGAAGGCCCGTTGCGAACGCAGCCGACTCCGCCGGTAAAAGAAATCGTACCGCCGGACGCAGGAAGGGAGAACTAGATGGCGACTTCAGCCGATCGTTTTATTCATCGTCCCAACGCCATCGACCGTCTGGGCAAGACGGTGGTCTACACCGGCGAACTGCTGCGTCATCCCGTGTACACCCGTTTTCTGCATTGGATGGTCGGCATCTTTTTCTTTCTTGCGCTTCTGTCGGGGTTCGGTATCTACCTGCCGTGGATCTTCCGCTTCTTTACGCCGCTGTTTGGCGGCGGCGCCATGACGCGCCTGCTGCATCCGTGGTTCGGCCTGGGTTTCGTCTTCTTCTTTGCGCTGCAGGCGATCAACTGGCTGCAGGTGATGAAATGGACGCCGGGCGATTCGCGCTGGCTAAAGCACATTAGGGGGTACGTTATTCGCAGCGATTCGACGGAATCGCCGGAGACCGCCTTCTTTAACGGCGGCCAGAAGCTGATGTTCTGGGAAATCGTCTGCGGCTCTATTGCTTACCTGATCACCGGCTTCATCATGTGGTTTCCCGAGATCTTTGGGCGAATCGCAGTTGCCATCTCCTATGTGATCCACGACATATCCGCGCTGATCATGCTGTTTGGTATTTTCTTTCACATCTATCTCAGCACCTTCGGTGAGCCCGGGACCATTCAAGCTATGACGCGGGGGACGGTCAGCGAGGGTTGGGCCTGGACGCATCATCCTGCCTGGTACAAAGCCGTGACGGGACGCGATCCCCGGCAGGCAATGCAAAAAGCCGAGAGCGAAATGGCAGCCGGTGAACGGCCGGGACGCCCTCCTGCGGTGCTTTAAGGAGCAGGCGCCGGTCTGAGTGACTGCTGCGTGGTCGCCCCATGGCGAAGGTGCAGGATTCCTTGCTCGCGAGAGTCGCAAGCCTTATCATCAAGTCAAAATTTGGCGCCACGTCGGTTAATCATCCGAAATCAGCGCCCGAGTGCTAAAGCAGGATGATGCAATGGCCCCATCCAACAGCGCACTGTCGGTTGGCGATCTCGTCGGAACCAATTACGAGATCCTCGGTCGCATCGGTGCCGGCGGCATGGGCGTGGTCTACAAGGCCCGTGACCGCAAGCTGGAACGCATAGTCGCGCTGAAATTTCTTCCTCCCGGACTCAATGCCAGCGAACTGGATAAAGAGCGGTTCCTGAAAGAGGCGCGAATTGCCTCGTCGCTGGACCATCCCAACATCGGCGTTATTCACGGAATCGAAGAAACATCCGACGGCCGCACATTTATTGTGATGGCCTTCTATGAAGGCCAATCGCTGGCCGACCGGGTAAGCACAGGATCCCGTCCGTTATCGGCACCGGAAGTGGTCGAGATTGCAATTCAGATCGCACAAGGTCTGGAGGAGGCGCATTCCCGCAACATTGTTCATCGCGACATAAAGCCTTCCAACGTCATGCTGACCGGCCATGGTATGGCGAAGATCGTTGATTTTGGGCTGGCGCACATCAACGAGGCGACGCAAACGCTAACGCACGGTGCGGTAGGCACTTTGAGCTACATATCGCCGGAGCAGGCCACGGGCTCGACCGCTGACCAGCGAAGCGATATCTGGGCGCTGGGCGTCACCCTGATAGAGGCGCTGATTGGTGGCAATCCATTTCAGCGGGAGAACATGGCTGCCACTTTTATGGCCATCGTCAACGAGCCGCCGCCGCCGCTCGACGACGTTCCGCTGGAATTGCAAAACATCGTGTATCGATGCTTGTCAAAAGATCCGATTAAACGTTACCAATCCTGCTCCGAGCTGTTACGAGATTTGGAGGAAGCAAAGACCGCGCTTGCACGTGCCGGCATGACGGCGCCTTCCAGCAGCCGGCGTCGAAGTGGGCAGCTCAAGGCGCTGCGCGAATCGCGCCATGAGGCGTCGCGTTCGGCGTGGGTGCTGCCGTCGAAGCCCAGCAAGGTATGGGGCCGTTCGCTCGCAATCGCCGCGGCGATTCTCCTGTTGCTTTCCGTTGTTCTGTGGCTGCCGCCGGTTAGGGAGCGGCTGCAAATCGCCTTTACGAAGGAGCCGAAGCACATCGCGGTTCTGCCCTTCGACAACATCGGCAACAATCCTGAAAACGAAGCCCTGGTGGAGGGAATCGTTGACTCCCTCTCCGGCAAGCTATCGAACCTGGAACTGGGCAAGCAGTCTTTGTGGGTCATTCCGAGCAGTGAAGTGCGACGGCTCAAGGTGACCGATCCCAGCGCGGCGTTGCGCGAACTGGGCGCCACATTCGTAGTGAAGGGGGCCATCACGCGGGAGGGCTCGGGGGTTCGCCTCAATATGGACCTGATCGACACCAAGAATCTGCGGCAAATCGGTTCGGTAGATGTGGAAGACCAGGCTGGAGATCTGGCGACGCTACAGGACGAAGCAGTTGCCAAGCTTGCCCGGTTGATGAATATATCCGTAACCGCCGATATGATCCGCGGTACCGGCGGGTCGGTTAATCCTGCTGCCTATGAGGACTACTTAAGAGCCCTGGGCTATATGCAGCGCTATGACAAGCCCGGCAATCTCGATCTCGCTATCCAGGCTTTGCAGAACTCGGTGCAGACCGATCCGCGCTTCGCCTTGGGCTACGCGCAACTGGGAGAAGCGTACCGGCTGAAGAATCGGGTCGACCAAAATCCCAACTGGCTGGTGGAAGCGCAGGCGAATTGCAAGAAGGCGGCCGAACTCGACAACCGCATTCCCGCAGTGCACGTCACGCTGGCGCGGATTCACGATTTACTGGGTCATCACGACCTCGCGCTACAGGAGTTTCAGCAGGCCTTGGATATCGATCCCCATTACGCCGCCGCGCTCAGTGGCCTTGCCCATGCCTACGAGAACTCGGGGCGTACTGCAGATGCGGAAGCGGGATACCAGAAAGCGGCTGCCTTGCGTCCGGATTCCTGGGATGCCTACGATGAGTTAGGTAATTTTTATGATCGCCAAGGCAAGTTTCAGCAGGCCAGTCAGCAATATGAGCATGCCTTGCAGCTCACGCCCGATAATGCCCAAGTTTACAGCAATCTTGGAGCTTCTTATCTCAACTCAGGCGACCACAAGCTGCAAGGCGATGCCGAGCGCGCGCTGAAGAAGTCGATTGAACTTAGCCCTAATTATCCCGCTTATGCTAATCTTGGCAATCTTTACCTTCTCGAACAGCGTTATGCCGAATCAGCAGCGCTTATGGAGAATGCTCTTAAGCTAAACGACCGTGATTACGTGGTGTGGAGTAATCTTGTCCTCGCATACGAGTGGCTGAACAACAAAGACAAAGCTGAAGCCGCACGCCGGCGAATGTTGAGTCTGCTTGAGCAAGAGGTCAAGATGAAGCCCCAGGATGCAGAGGCGCAAGCCACGTTGGCTGTGCTGAACGCGCACTACGGTTTAACTTCGCAAGCCGAGTCGCGGATTCAAACGGCGCTGGCTCTAGCTCCGGACGACCCCAGCGTTCTGTCTGATGTGGCAGAAGCCTATGAGCTTTTGGGCAAACGCGATCAGGCGATAGAAGAGATGCACAAGGCAATACAAAAGGGCTTCCCCATTGATGAGGCGAAGGGCGATCCAGAACTTACGGGACTCATATCCGATCCCAAATTTCACCAGCAGTAGTAGATAAATCGCGCCACTGATGCGCAAGACGAGGAGATTTGTATATGCCAACCAACACTATCATCGACATCCCGCCTGCTGAGGACAAGACAGTCTCCCCAGGCACAATCACGTTCGATGTCTCATCCAATTGCACCGTTTGCTTTGGAACCGCGAGCCCGGCCGGCAGTTTTCCCGACCTGGAGGACGAAACCTTCGAATGGACAACAGCCGGCTCGCCGTATGGCCCATACGCTGCTGATACCGCGAATGCCAGTCTTCCATATAACACCTCCAATCCTGGAACGCCCTGCTCCACGGTCGGGGTAGCAGGTAACGTGCACAACATTCATGTAGGCTCGGGCTTCGGATCAGCAAAAGGAAGAGCTGACGCAATGACTGCGGGGAAGAAAGCAAAGGCAAAGCCGAAGACAAAGGCAAAGCCGAAGACAAAGGCAAAGCCGAAGAATAAGGCGAAGGTCGTGTCTAAAGCGAAACCCGCACCCAAAACCAAGGCAAAATCGAAGTCAACATCCAAGGCGAAGCCGAAGCCTAAGGCAAAAGCCAAAACCAAGGCAAAAGCTAAGCCCAAAGCGAAAAAGGGCGGCAGGTCAAAGCGGTAATGGCGACGGATCCTGATCGACTGTCGCGGGATCAATCGCGGACGAATATCCGGTTGTCTTGATTCAGGGCAGGGCGGGGAGTGCCGGCACTCCCCCGCCTCCCTAAACCGTTCTATTAAGCCAACTTCTCTACTGACTGAACTGCACCGCTGAGCCAAGCTCCACCCTTGCCCGGTTTTGTCTCACACCTCCGTGTGATAGCGGTCACAGCAAAGATGGGCGCTATTTTGGCATAAGAGTTCCATGACACATGTGGGTGCGCAGTGCAATATTCTCAAGGCCTCTCCCGAGTTGAAGAGTGAGTTGCAAGGGCTGGGGCGCAAAGAGCGTTTTTCCGCCAGCCAAGCCCTGTTTCGAGAAGACGACAGCAACACCGGAGTTTTTCTCCTGCTGAGTGGCAAGGTCTGTATGAGTGTGAAGGGCTTGCCCAAACTCGACCGGATGTTCTCCGCCGGCTCGCTCCTGGGATTACCTTCAACATTTACCGGACATACTTACAGCCTGACAGCCGTAGCCGTGACCGATTCGGATGCTATTCATGTGGCGCCGGAAGATTTTGTGCGCTTGATGCGTGAGCGGCCGGAGCTGTGCCGCGAGGCCACGGAAATGTTGGGCCGCGAAGTGACCTTCATCCAATCGGCGCTCGCTGAACGACGGAAATATGTAAATTCGAAGAGACTTTCGCTTAGCGAAGTGCTCACCTCGCAGTAGGGCGCGTCGCGCGAACCTCGCTTTCACAGAAGGGCCGAAAGCTCGCGCATAAGGACTGGTCACCTCAGGGAGTTGTTGCTGTCATTTCTATCCGACCACTGCGAAACCCCTGATACGGCGGCTTGACTCTAGATCCTCCTTACACCGACGCATCGCCAGTTCTCCTGGACCAATCGCGCTTGAGTTGTAGCCGCTTGATAAATAGGATTCGGACTATGAATCACGGCAAATGGCGTGGCAGTTGGTTCAAGATTGCCATCCTCATCAGTTTGACGGCGGCAGGACAAGCAGTCGCTCAGAGCAAAGCAGCACCCGGCTCCGCGTCTGTTATTTCGATTGGCGGAGAGCCAGTCGTCACGCTTCAGCGGCCGGCGGTCGCTGATCGCAGCAAGCCGCAGTTCCTCGCAGCAACTGTGCTTCCAGGTCGCGGCATGGCCGTCCTGCAGATCAAGGCTTACCTTCCCGGCAAAGGGGAGGTCGATCTGCTGACCGCTCCGCCGCCGGCAGAAGCCGAACAGTTGCTCGACAAGGGAGACGACGAGTTCGGCAATCAGGTGTTCAAGATCGGCGGAGCGATCCTGTTGCCATTTGCCAATCGCATCCGCGGCAGCATCGCGCCCGACGGGAAGACAATCACCGCGACTGTCGCCGGTAGGAAGGTGACGCTGCCGGCAAACTGGAGTGGCAACGATCCTGGAGCGGAGAAACATGCTATTCACGGCCTGATGCGGAAGTCGCGCTTTCAGGATGTCATCACCCGTAATGGAGTTCAGGATTCGGCCGTCAACGCCATATTGCACGCCGGGAACTTTGACGGCCACTGGCTTTCCGACACGGACGTGGAGGTGGAGACAACCGTGAGCCATGACGCATTTGAGATGACAGTCACGGCGAAGAACGTCGGTCCAAGGCTGCTGCCGATGGGCATCGGCTGGCATCCATATTTCATGTTGCCAGGCGGCGATCGGCAAGAGGTGAGACTGCATCTACCCAGCCAGACCCGTGCGGTCATGAACAATTATGACGATACGTTTACCACCGGTCGGCGCGTTCCGGTGCAGGGAACGGCTTACGACTTCTCTGCGCCGGGCGGAGCCGCGCTGGGAACGCAATACCTGGACGACAACTTTTCCGCTCTCGCCTGCGACGCGCAGGCCAGGACGGTTTCAGAGATCATTGACCCGGCGGCAAAGTATGGCCTCCGGGTGATTACGCTTTCCCCGCAAATCAAATCTATCCAGGTATATGCACCGCCAACCAAGAATTTTGTTGCTATTGAGCCGCAGTTCAATTTACCTGATCCTTACAACAAGGATTGGGGAAGCGTAGACACCGGTATGGTGCTGCTCCAGCCCGGACAGTCGGTCTCCTGGCGTGTCCGTCTGGAGCTGTTCATGCCGAAACCGGGGCCCCCGGCGAGTCCTGGGTTTGGACTTGCTGGGGTGGGAAAGAATAAGGTGAGCCATGCATCGTCTTGCGATTAAGACGCACAAGAAGCGCGAGGTCATCGACATCACGCAGCGGCTGGAAGCCATCATGTGGAAGCACTATGCGGACAAGACCGGCATCTGCCATCTCAACCTTCTGCACACGACCGCGGCGCTCACCACCGCCGATCTCGATCCCGGCACCGATCTAGATATGCTCGACGCCTTCGAGATCATGGTCCCCAAGCTTGACTATCGTCACGAGCACAACCCGGAGCACGTGCCCGATCACATCCTCTCGGCGATGATTGGCACCTCGGTCAACCTGGCCGTGGAAGCTGGCCTGCTTCTGCTGGGAACGTGGCAGCGCGTAGTCCTGATCGAGTTGGACGGCCCGCGCGAGCGCGAACTGGTGATGTCGCTGGCCGAGACGGTGTAGCTGCCGACCCTACCCATCCTCGGCTCCCTTGCGCATTGAGCGTTCCCAACCTTCAAAGGGTGATGTTCGTCACCGGGCTGGCTGGATCCAGGGATTACGATGCGAAGTGCGAGTCCCGCAGCCTTCGCTTTGAAGAGGAACTTCATTATGCCGATCCCTGGAAAACGTACGAGCTGGATTTCTAGCGTCACCTTAACTGCTGCGGCAATAGCCATGACCATCGTGATCGCGCTGACGATGCTGGGAGCGCAAATCGCGCAGGCGCAGACGTTCAGTGTGATTCATGCCTTCACGGGCGGTTCGGACGGCAAAATTCCCGAGGCTGGCCTGACGCTGGATGCAGGTGGAAATCTCTATGGAACCGCATCCGCCGGCGGCACCGGCAGCTCGGGCACGGTCTATAAGCTGACCCACAAGGGTACCGGTTGGACGATCAATCCCCTTTACAGCTTTGCCGGAGGAAATGACGGGGCGATGCCAACTGCCAGAGTCATCTTGGGCCCGAACGGTACGCTTTACGGCACAACTCAGAGTGGGGGAAACTGCGCCTCCACCTGCGGCACGGTCTTTAATCTGAGCCCGCCGCCAGCCGTCTGCAAGGCAGCCCTGTGCTCCTGGGATGAAAAGGTGATCTATCGCTTTAAGGGCCCTGTCGATGATGGTTCGCATCCTGGATATGGCGACCTCGTTTTCGATAAGGCGGGCAATCTTTACGGCACTACCATCCTCGGCGGCTCCAACGTCTCGGGTGTGGTCTATGAACTGACGCCCTCAGACGGTAGTTGGACGGAGAGCATTCTTTACAACATGACGTCCGATTCGGGTATTTATCCCTACAGTGGGGTGATCTTCGACCATACTGGCAATCTTTATGGCACGGCCTTTGAAAGCGGCCCAGAAACAATTTATGGAACGGTTTACCAGTTGACGCCGCCCGGGTCTGGATGGGAAGAAACTACGCTTTACAATTTTCAAGAAGTAACGGATGGGGCATCGCCTTGGGGTGGCGTGATTTCTGACTCATCGGGCGATCTCTACGGAACAACCGCTTCCGATGGGCCATCTGGCGGGGGAACAGTCTTCAAGTTGACGCCCTCCAACGGCACATATACCTTGACCGTGCTGCACAGCTTTGCTGGAATCGGCGGACCCCAGGGCGGCCTGACGATGGACGCATCAGGGAATCTCTTCGGCACGACATACGGCGACGGCATTCACCGGTACGGTAACGTGTTCGAGCTTAGTCCCTCTGACGGAGGCTGGACCTACACGGATCTATACGATTTTACTGGCGGTAACGATGGAGGAAACCCATACGGGAGCGTGGCCGTGGATGCAAGCGGCAATCTCTACGGCACCACAACCTCCTATGGCACACATGGTTATGGCGTCATCTGGGAGATCACGCCGTAACACAGCTTGGCGCGTCCCCCATGGTGCGTTTCCCTGTGTGGCCCACTCTCCGCTTACACCATGACTGCGGCGCCGCGATGCTCCAGTTCGTGCGCCACGGCAATCGACAAGCGGCGTATGCCTTCGCGAATCTGCTCCGGCGCGGCGTTCGAGAAGTTCAGCCGCATGTGTGAACCGGTGTCGCCATTGGGGTAGAACGGCTCGCCCGGAACGAAGGCAACGTTCTGTCGCAATGCCAGCTCCAGCAACCGTGACGAATCCACACCCGGCGGCATCGTGACCCACAGGAACAATCCGCCATGCGGGTGCGTCCACGAAACCTCTGGCGGGAAGAAGTCGTTCAATGCTGACAGCATGGCATCGCGGCGCACCTTGTAGGTGGCCCGAATGAGCTTCACATGCTCGTCGATGAAGCCGTCGCGCGCGGCTTCGTAGGTGACCATCTGGGTGAAGGTGCTGGTGTGCAGGTCGGTGCTCTGCTTCAACTGCACCAGCTTGGCGATGACATCCGGCGGGGCCACAATCCAGGCGACCCGCAATCCCGGCGCCAGCACCTTAGAGAATGTGCTGAGATAAATCACGTTGCCCAGCTTATAGCCGTTGTCGCGCGCCAGGTTAGTGCGATCCAGCACCACCAGCGGCGAAATGTGCTCGCCTTCATAGCGAAGCTGTCCATAGGGATCGTCTTCGATGATGGGGATGCCGTAGCGGTCGGAGAGTTCGACCAGTTCGTCGCGCCGCTTGCGTGAGAGCGTGACTCCGCCCGGGTTCTGGAAGTTCGGCAGGATGTACATGAACTTCGGCCCGGAGCGCAGCGCCTGTTCCATGTTGCAGGTTTGCAGGCCGTCGTCGTCGACGGGCACGGTGACGTATTCGGCGCCCATCAGATCGAAGGCCTGCAATGCGCCGAGGTATGTGGGTGACTCCACCAGGATGCGGTCGCCGCGATTGATGAGCAGCTTGGCGATCAGGTCCAGCGCCTGCTGCGAGCCCGAAGTAATGAGAATGTTATCGACGGTTGCGACGATGCCGTATCGCCCCATCTGCGCGACGATAAGTTCACGCAGTGGCCGATAGCCCTCGGTCGGACCGTACTGCAACGCCGTGGTCGCCTGGGTCGCCAGAACTCGCTGGCACGCCTCTTGGAAGCGTGCCACCGGAAAGACTTCAGGGGCGGGCAAGCCGCCGGCAAAGGAGATGACCTCAGGACGTTGCGTGAGCTTGAGCAGCTCGCGAATGATGGAACTTTTGACTGACTTGGTGCGCTGCGCGTAACGATGTGCCCAGGGCGCGGCCATACGACACCTCCGCTATTACCTTCAAGACTAGAGCGGCGGAAACATCACTGTCTGTGACGGCTGACACGGTGTGAAGGCAGCCCCGGCGAAGTAGCGGCTGCCTGCGAGTCGCCCCGGAAAAGCATTGACAATCTTCGCCAGCGAAGCCAGAATCCGAGTCCAATAGGACCATGCAATCTAACTGGCCGCACAAATTCGTGTAACCAAGGAGCGCCTTATGTACCGCTTCAGCACGTCTCTGGCTATTATGTTGTTTGTCCTGATTCTGGTTTCGCTCGGTTTCGCGCAGCAGACCTCGACCACAACCATCCCCAACCTTATCCGCTACAGCGGGACCTTGAAGGACGCACAAGGTGCTACGTTCTCCTCCACCGCTACGGGTGTGACCTTCGCGATCTACAAGCAGCAGGATGGCGGCGCACCGGTGTGGATGGAGACGCAGACCGTCACACCCGATGCCAGTGGCAACTACAGTGTGCTGTTAGGCAGCACAACTGCCGCGGGACTGCCGGCTGACCTGTTCTCGCAGGAAGAGCAGCGCTGGCTGGGCGTTCAGGTGGAAGGCCAGGCGGAGCAGCCTCGCGTGTTGCTGGTCAGTGTGCCCTATGCCTTAAAAGCGCACGAGGCCGAGACGCTCGCCGGCAAGAGCATATCTGATTTCGTGCTCGCCAATGGCGCGAGCTCCGCGATCAATGGCAACAACGCCGGCGAAGCGTCGCCATCCAGCGTGAATGTTCTACAAAACAACGGAACCAGGACGGGCGCAGCCAGCGACGGGCCTACGAACTTCAGCGGCTCGACCAGCGACCAGATAGTAGGTGTCACACAGACTGGCAGCGGAGCGGGCGTGAGCGCCACCTCACCCAATAACGCCGTCGTCGGAACAGCTACTGCGAACTACGGCGATGCGCTCTTCGGAACGGCCACAGGAAACTACGGCTATGCGCTCTACGGTGTTGCTACTGGCGTCGGAAGCATCGGTGTCAAAGGCGCTTCCACTACCACCTCGGGAACGGGGATACGAGGCATCGAAACCGCCACCACCGGCGCTACAACGGGAATCAGTTCGTACGTTGCCAGCCCAACCGGTATCGCCGCGGTGTTTAACAATGCCGGAGGCGGAAGGATCGTCAGCGCGCAAGACAACGGCGTGGAGAAGTTTTCTGTGGACGGCAGCGGTAATGTAAATATCGCTGGCGGTTTTACCGGCAGTGGTGCCGGGCTGACTGGCATTCCGTTCGCCAACCTCAGCGGCACTTTGGCCAGTTCGCAACTGAGCGGCATATACAGCAATGTACTGACGCTCTCCAACGGCAGTAATTCCTTCAGCGGGAGCTTCACGGGCAGCGGAGCGGGGCTGACTGGCATTTCGTTCTCTAACCTGAGCGGAACCTTGGCCAATGCGCAATTCAGCGGAGGCTACAGCAATGCGGTAACCCTGTCCAACACCTCGAACGTGTATTACGGGAACGGCTCGAATCTCACCGGAGTCGTTGCCGGGCCGGGTTCGCCTTATTACATTCAGAACGGAACCCTGCAACAGTTCAACGCCAACTTCTACATTGGTGGCAGCGGCACCGCCAACAGCTTCAATGCTGCCACTACTTACCAGATTGCCAACGGCACCGTTCTAAGCATTGGGAGCCCTTCTGACGACAATCTGTTTGTCGGCATCGGTGCAGGAACCGACAACACGAACGGGCAGGGAACGTTGAACATGTTCTCGGGCTTCCAGGCCGGGTACGGCAATACCTTCGGTTATGAAAACACCTTCTCGGGCTCCCAGGCTGGTTACGGCAATACTTTCGGCCACGGCAACACCATCTCCGGCTACCAGGCCGGCTACCAGAACGCCCTTGCCTCCGCAAATACCTTCTCCGGCTACCAGGCTGGCTACAACAACACGGGAGACGGCAATACCTTCTTTGGCAACCAGGCTGGTTACTTCAATACGACCGGAACCGGCGATGTATACATCGCCTATGCAGGAGTAGCTCCCGGCAGCGAATCCAATGCCATTCGCATCGGCACGGTGGGCGCGCAGAGCGCAGCGTTCATCGCCGGCATCTACGGTTCAACCTCATCTTCAGGAGTTCCGGTCTATATCAACTCCACCGGCCACCTGGGAACGGTGACCTCCTCGCTCCGCTTCAAGGAGCAAATCCACGATATGGGCGACAGCACTAAGGCCCTTATGAAGCTGCGTCCGGTGACGTTCCTCTACAAGCCCGAGTACGACGAAGGCGACCACACGCTGCAATACGGGTTAATCGCTGAAGAAGTGGCCCAGGTTTATCCCGAGCTCGTGGCCTACGGTAACGATGGCCAGCCCTACACCGTTCGCTATCAGTACCTGGCGTCGATGCTGCTGAACGAAGTGCAGAAGCAGTATCGCCGTGCCGAGGCAGAGGCCAGCGTCATTCAGACACAACAAGAGCAGATCAGGACGCAGGACGCGAGGATTGGAGATCTGGAGCAGCGCTTGTTACGGCTGGAGTCGCTGGTCGGCACGCCGATGAAAGCCGCCGAAGCGCATGAGGGTGCTGCTTCTCCGGGCGAAGCCCAGTGAGACCGCTGCGGCGCCTGAAGCGTATCTGCCTCTCGCACCGGGAAAACTGCTGGTTACGTAAATAGACCCAGTTGTTCCTCCTCCACACGCGGATGTGCGCTCAGGCTGCGCGAGCTGAACTCGCGAGTGATGCCATGCTTCTTGCGCAGCTGCGCCATCAGTTCCGAGATGCGTTTGTTGTAGGCCTTGCTCACGAAGGCGCGCTCAGCAAATCGCTTGCGATAGTCCGCGACCAGTTGCGGAAACTCTCTCTCGAGGAACGGCAGAAACACGCTCGCCGAGCAGGGCTTCAGGAACAGCGGATTGGCATAAATATATTTGCCGCCGGCTTCTTTCGTCGCGCGCACCACCGCGTCCAGGGCCCTGGGCGAGTCGGTTATCCCCGGCAAAACCGGCGCGCAAATCACTCCTGCATTGATTCCGGCGGCGCACAACTCGCGCACCGCCTGCAGCCGCAGATCGGGACGTGGCGCGCGCGGCTCCAGAATCCGCGCCAGCTTGATGTTCAGCGTGGTGATCGTCAGATTCACGAACAGGGAATTGTGTTCGGCGACGCGCTTCAGCAGCTCCACATCGCGCCCGATCAGGTCCGACTTGGTGACGATGCCAATCTCCAGCCCATGATGTTGCGCCAGTTCTTCCAGGATGCCACGCGTCACTTCGAAGCGCTTCTCCGCCGGCTGATAGGGATCGGTCGCGGTGCCGATGGCGATCTCTTCGCCGCGCTTGACCTTCTTCAACTCCTGACGCAGTAGCCACGCCGTCTGCTGCTTCACGTAAATCTTGCGCTCGAAGTCAACGCCATCGCGCATTTCCATGAACTCGTGGGTATAGCGCGCATAGCAATATTTGCAGGCAAACTCGCAGCCGCGATAAGGATTGATCGTCCAGGTGAAGGGCATGCGCGCTGACGTGCAGCGGTTCAGCAGCGTGCGTGAAGGCAGGGTGAAGTACTCGACCAGATGACCTTGGCGGATCGACTCGCCCTCCGACGCAAGCTTGGCAATGCCGACCAACGGTTGCGGTGAATCTTGCTGCTCGACTTGGAGAAGCGCGGGACGCATGTGTCGAACACCGGTCGACCATTCGCTTTTTGTTCGCCTATTATCTTACCTCCGAAGGTGCCTCAGGTCAAGCGGCCGCCCCGATGACCCTGAGCAGAATTCCACTCGCAAAAACGCGGTTTCCAGCTCAAACAAAACTTTGGCAATGACGCAGAATTCCGGAGAAACCGAGTTCTAGCTCGCCGTTGCCGGCGCAGCATGATGGTCCAACCTCTTGGCCGCCGCTTCCGGCCGATAGCGTACCTCGCGATAGCGAAAGCTGAACAGGATGCCCACCACCGCCAGCGCCAGCAGCGCGAAGACGCTCGCCTCCGGGCCCGCGCTGCCGCCGGTCAGCCACGCCGGTCCGGAGAACTGCGAGTTGAAGAGATTGTGATAGGGCGCGAAGCCGCTGTCGTGCACGCCATAAAAGAACGTCTCACCCCAGTCAAATCCCGCGTGAAAGCCGACGGGGATCCAGAGATTGCCGCTGCGGCGGACGAAGAAACACATAAGAAGTCCGATGAGCACGACCATCAGAACTCCGAAAGGCGTCTCGCCCGGATTGAACCAGTGCGCCAGCCCGAAGAGAGCCGACATCAGAATTGCCGCCGGCCAGAAGCCGATGCCCGTGGTCAGGGTGAAAAGCGGATATCCGCGAAACACCGACTCCTCGCACAAGCCGATGGCCACACAAGCAGCGGTCCAGGCCAGCGTCGCTGTCAGGATTGTGGTGCCGTGAATCGCCAGGCCGGTGATGCGGAAGCCATGCAGGACGAAGATTGCCAGCAGCGCGCCGCTGATCGAGAGAAAACCCAGCAGCGCGCCCAGCCAGAAATTTTTCCGCAGCGCCAACCGCAGCGGCAGCCCATATTCGGAGATTTTGCGACGCTCGATGCGGGCCATGACCGCGGCGGCGATCATGACAAACACAAACCCAAGGCCCTCGCCCCAGCCAGCGGGGCCGGCCATTATCACGCCGGGCGTCGGCTGCTGCCCCAGCCGCGGAGCGATGAGGGTTTGCATCGTCACCAGGGCGGCGTAGATTGCCAGGAAGATCAGCAGGCGCCAGCCGGCGCGTATGCCGTTCGGCCCGACGAAGATCGGCTTCAGCCGGGAGCCGGAGTGCGACGGCGGTTGGACAAGATCAGTCGCCGGCGGAGATGCTGCCTGTGGGTTCATGCGGAATCTCCTTCGAGCCCGATACGGGCCAGCGCGCGAAAACGTATCGCCGCCAGGTCACAAGTCAGTTTAGACGGGCCTGAACGGGATGCCAAAATAGCGGGTAGAGCGAACCTTCAGGTTCGCGTCAAACCCTGGCAAATCTGGATAGCATCTCAAATTGAGCCAACCGCGGCTCCATTTCCAACGGGTACCCCGCCGTCTGTTGGCCAGGGTGGTGACAGATGCAAACCCACCCGCTTCCGTGCCATCCAAACAAGTAGTTGAACGAGAAACACTTGAAACCAAAGGGGCGTTTATGTCGGACAAGAACTACATTGTTGATACGTTGGAGAAGCTGATCGAAATCTGCCGCGATGGCCAAAACGGATATCGGGACGCAGCCGAGCACGTGAAGGATCCCGGACTGAAGAAGCTGCTGAGCGAGGTCAGCCTGGAGCGGGCGAGGTTTGCCGGTGATCTGGAGAACGAAGCCATCCGCATGGGCAAGGCCGATGTGGACCGCTCAGGCAGCACTCTTGGCGCTATCCATCGCGGATGGGCCTCGGTAAAAGCCAACATGGAGGCGGCGATGACTCTATCTTGTCATCGATAGAGACTGGCGACCACGCCGCTCAGAAGGAATACGACAAATACATTCGCGACGGCCATTTACCGGACGACATCCTGGGAATTGTTCGCAACCAGGCGCAGGCGATTGTGGGAACGCTAGATCGGATTCGC
This sequence comes from Candidatus Korobacteraceae bacterium, assembly GCA_049511915.1. GTDB lineage: Bacteria > Acidobacteriota > Terriglobia > Terriglobales > Acidobacteriaceae > Bog-257. The sequence continues at coordinate 9,988 of JBEKXQ010000008.1, read as the reverse complement.
GCACTGCGCCAGCAGCGCAAGGCTGCCTGACGCCGACTTCCGATGACGGGTGGCTTTCTGTTCGCAGCCCTATTTCAGATTCTTGAGCAGAAAGTCATCCGTAAGTTTCTGCACCTTTGCCGTGTCCTCAGCCCGGTATCCCTCTTTATTGTTGGGATTTTCGAAGCCATGTCCCGCGTCGGGGAAGATGTGGATCTCCACTTTCTTGTCCAGAGCGTTCATCTCCGTCTCAAACTTGTGCACGTCGGGGACGGAAATGCCTTTGTCCTGCCCGCCAAAAATTCCGAGAATCTGGGCATGGATCTTTTTCAGCGTGGTTTTGTCGCTGGCCAGATGTCCATAGTTGATGACGGCCACCTTCAGCTTGGGATCGGCGACCGCCAGGTCGAGGGCATAGCCGCCGCCCATGCACCATCCGATCGCACCCACGCGTTTGGGATAAACCGTATTCAGCGATCGCAGGTAAGCCGTCGCCGCCAGCAGATCGCGATTGGCGCGATCCTCGGGAACGCCGCGCATGATCTGGTGCGCTTCATCGGGAGTGGTTGCCACCTGGCCGCGATATAGATCGATGGCCAGGGCCACATATCCCTGGTCGGCGAGATTGGACGCTTGTTCCTTCACCCAGTCGTTCAGCCCCCACCATTCGTGGATGACAACCAGCGCAGGGAACGGCCCTTCGCCCTTCGGCATGTAGAGAATGGCCTGTACCGTCTCATCGCCGCTTCGGTACGACACGGCTTGCGGCTCGGCCGCCAGCGCCGTTATCGCAAGCAAACAGATCAATGCGGTCAACAAAAAAGCTCGCACGGAATCCCCCCGGCAAACAGGTTAGCAGCTAACTTCGTCTTCCGCACACCCGCCCGTGACCCCTGTCGGTAGCACATGATATGTCCGGTTGAGATAGCACGTGATCTGTCCGCTTTGCGGGCGGCGAGAGTAGGAGACCATGCTCAGCATGGTTGGTTACTCGAAGGCCGCGATGGAGCGGGCGATGAAGATACAGGAAGTGATTCTGCGGGCTATGGCGAAGAAGATCACCTGGTGGCAGGCCGCCGATATTATCGGCATCAGCGACCGGTCAATGCGACGCTGGCGGGAGCGGTTGGAAGCGTTCGGCTATGACGGATTGTTCGACCGGCGGCGGGGACGGCCTTCTCCCAAACGAGTTCCTCTGGCTAGCGTCGAGCAGGTCCTGGGGCTGTACCGCGAGCAGTACTTCGATCTCAACGTGCAACATTTCCACGAGAAGCTGGGGGCCCAGCACGGCATTCACCTGAGCTACACCTGGGTGAAACAAGCGCTGCAAGGGGCGGGACTGGTGGCGCGCGGGCGCAAGCGGGGAGTGCATCGCAAGCGGCGCGAGCGGCGGCCGTTGCCCGGCATGCTGCTGCACATCGATGGCAGCCGCCATCGCTGGTTTCAGGACGAGCGCTGGTACGACCTGATCGTGATTCTGGATGACGCCACCAGCCAGATCTACTACGCGCAGTTGGTGGAGGAAGAATCGACGGCGACGGTGATGGCCGGGTTGCGGGAGGTGGTCGAGCGCAAAGGGCTATTCTGCGCCTTGTACAGCGATCGCGGCAGCCATTTCTGGCTGACGCCGAAGGTGGGAGACAAGGTCGATCCTCACCGCCTGACGCAAGTGGGACGGGCGCTGCGCGAGTTGGGAGTGCAGATGATTCCCGCCTACTCGCCACAGGCGCGTGGCCGCAGCGAGCGCAGCTCCGCGACCTGGCAAGGGCGTCTGCCACAGGAGCTGCGGCTGCATGGGATCACTACGCTGGAAGCAGCGAATGAATTTCTGCGGGAGCACTACATCGCCGAGTTCAATGGCCGCTTTCAGGTGGCGCCGGCGCAACGCGGCAACGCGTTTCTCCCGTGCCCGCGCAAGCATCTGGACCTGATCTTCTCCCTGCAGTTTGAACGGACGGTGAACCGGGACAACACGGTCAGCTTTCAGAATCTGCAGCTGCAGATTGAAAAAATGCGGTGGCGAGGGACGCTGGCCGGTTGCAACGTCATAGTTCACCAGCATCTGGACGGAACCATCAGCCTCACCCACGGGCCGCATCGGTTGGGACGTTATAGCGCCCAAGGTGTGGCTATAACGTCAACGCAAAACGCCGCTGCCAACGCTGTGGAAAAGACGCTCCGTGGAAAACTCACAAAACAGACTTTTCCACGGAGCTTGGAAATCCCGCCAACCGCGCGGGATTCCCACTTTCCCACAGCTACGACGGCTACGGGTATAGGAACAACCTAAAATCAAAAACCGGACATTTCACTTGCTACGAAAAGCGGACATTTTAACTTGCTACGAACAACCCGCCCGTGACCCCGGTCACTGACAGGTCCGAGGCTTGGGATGATAATACGTCCGCGTTACAGTTCGAGCCTACCACTATAACTTTCCACCGTTGAGCTTAGTCGCGACCGTCAGACCAAGCTGCATTCCAACATTGTGAGGGCCCAACGATTACTTCCTGTCAGGCGTCAACTGCCGCAAGAAGCAGCTTGGGATCGGGAGAATAACCAATGCCACGTCTTCGTAATGCTCTTTTATTAATTCTTATCCTCAGCTTCGTAATGCTATCGCTGCCCGTCTTCGCGCAGCGAGTGGTTGCGACCGTGCCGGTTGGAACCAAACCCCATGGCGTAGCCGTGAACTCCGTGACCAACAAGATTTATGTCGCAAATTTATACGGCAATACCGTTACCGTCATCGATGGCGCAACCTACACCACCATCGCGACCGTCAACGTCGGGGAGTTTCCCAATGAGGTGGCAGCAAACCCGGTAACCAATAAGATCTACGTGACCAACCTGTGCGGCACCGATTCCAGCTGCTACAGCTCTGGAACGGTGACCGTGATCGATGGGGCCACAAACAGCCCCACCACCGTCAATGTTGGCTATTATCCCTATGGCCTGGCGGTCAACACCGTGACCAACAAAATCTACGTTGCCAATCGCACCTGTTGGGTAGCCCCGTGTACTTACTCTGGGAAGGTAACCGTGATCGATGGAGCTACCAATAGTACCCAGACGGTCAATGTTGACGTTTTTCCCGATTCGGTAGCGATCGACTCCGTCACCAACAAGATCTATGTCACTAACACCTGCGGCACCAGTCTCCCCTGCTCGGGCGCTGGCACGGTAACGGTCATAGACGGTGCAACGAATGGCACCACCCGTGTCAACGTAGGGGCCGTTCCCTATCGCCTCGCGGTCAACTCTCTCACCAACAAGATCTATGTCGCTAACAACAACTGCGGTACCGGTCCGCCCTGCACAGTTTCCGGGACGGTGACGGTCATAGACGGCGCAACCAACAACCCCACCACGATCAACGCTCAGGTCTTGCCTTATGGAGTGGCGATCGACTCTGTGACGAACAAGATCTACGTGACCAATAACTGCGGGACTGATCTCTCCTGCGAAAGCCCTGGGACGGTGACTGTGATCGACGGAGCCACCAACAACACTGCATCGGTCACAGTTGGCGATTCTCCCTTTGATGTGTCGGTGGACCCCGCGACCAACAATATCTACGTAGTGAACACTTGCGGCAATAACATCACCTGCGCCAACGTCGGGAGCGTCAGCGTAATCGACGGGGCCAACAATTCCGTGGTTGCCGTCTCCGTCGGCAAGGCTCCGGGCGCGATTGCCACGGACGTAGTGACCAACAGCATCTACGTAAACAACTACCTTGACAACACAGTGTCGGTGATTACCGGCGCCTACGCCGCTGCCCTGCAGTTCGTCGCCTTCCCACCGTGCCGCCTGGTGGACACACGCAATCCGACGGGCGAGTTCGGAGGGCCCGCAATTCAGGGCGGACAGTCTCGCACCTTCCCGATTCCGCAGCAGACCACTTGCGACGTTCCCGCCAGCGCTGCTGCCTATTCGCTGAATGTCACGGTGGTTCCCATTACTACCTTGGGCTATCTGACCATCTGGCCCATTGGCGAAGACCAGCCTTACGTTTCCACCATGAACTCGCCGGACGGACGGGTCAAGGCTAATGCCGCCATCTTGCCGGCGGGATATCAGGGTGCGGTCAGCGTCTTCGTTACGGACACCACTAACGTCATCCTGGACATCGATGGATATTTCGAACCAGCTACCACAGGAACTTATCAGTTCTACCCGCTGCCGCCTTGCCGCGTGGTCGACACTCGCGACGCGACCAAGCCTCAGGGCCTGGGTCCACCGTATCTGAAGGCTGAACAAACGCGCGATCTTCCGGTGCTGGAGACGGGTTGCATTCCACAAGGGACCAACCCGCAGGCGTACTCCTTCAACTTCACGGTCGTCCCGCACCCGGCTGGTCAGGAACTGGGCTATCTGACGGTGTGGCCGAAAGGAGAAGCGCAGCCAACGGTGTCGACCCTGAACAATCCTACGGCGACCATTGTGGCCAATGCGGGAATTGTGCCGGCGGGGACGGGCGGCGATGTCGAGGTCTATGCCTACAACAGCACCGATCTCATCATTGACATCAACGGCTACTTCGCGGCGCCCAGGAGCGGGGGTCTGTCGATGTATCCGGCTGCGCCGTGCCGCGTGCTGGACACGCGTAACGGCAAAGGCGCCTTCAGTGGGACGCTGAGTCCTCCGGTCAACGTAGTGGGCAGCGTGTGCGCGCCTCCCAGCACCGCACTGGCCTACGTGTTCAATGCGACCGTCGTGCCTACCGGCTTGCTGGGTTACCTAACCTTGTGGCCCGATGGCTCGGGTCAGCCCGTGGTCTCGACGCTGAACGCCGTGGATGGATTCATCACTTCCAACATGGCGATTGTGCCGTCTACAAATGGCTCAATCGATGCTTACGCCCAGGGTCTGACGCAACTGATTCTGGACATCTCCGGCTACTTCGCGCCGTAGGTGAGCGCTTGTCAAATATGCGAAGAATCAAGGAATTAGGACGGTACCGGTTTCTGATGTATCGTTAGCCCTGACCTTTCCAGTCCGGGAAGAGGTGTGATCGCATCCGCGTCCCCCACGCGGCATGATCGCAATTGAATTCTGTCGGCAACATTATGTTGCGACACCAGGTGAAAATTGACTCTAAGAAATCGTTGTTGCGTTGACCTAGCGGTCGTGTTGGTGCTCGCCGGCGCTCTGTTAGTGCCGGCAAGTCTCAGTGCCCAAGCCGGCAGTTACACCTTCGTGAACATCGACTATCCGGGGGCATATCAAACCATTCCCGAGGCGGTCAACGATAGCGGCGCGGTCGTGGGCTATTACCTGGACACGCAATACGGGAACTACCATGGTTTCCTCTACTCCGGCGGCACGTACACCACCATTGATGATCCGGCAGGCGCCACCTTTCCTGAGGGAATCAACAATGGCGGCGTGATCTCCGGACTGATCGAAGTGGGTACTGAGAACCACGGCTTCACCTACGCGAATGGGGTTTTCACGTCCTTCGACTACCCGGGCACCAATGGGGGCACCAGCGGTTTTGGGATCAACAACAGCGATGAGATCGTCGGAAGCTACTCCACGGGCGGAGCCACCGGCTTTCTCGATAATAACGGCTCGTTCAGCTCCTTCAGTTATCCAGGGGCAGACGACACCTATCCCCACGCCATCAACAACAGTGGCCAGATCGCCGGTTTTTACACGGCTTCTACCGTTCCTTTCGGCTTCGTTTATGACGGCAGTACATACACTTCCATCAATTACACCAGCGGCTACGAAACATTTGCTTACGGCATAAACGATGCCGGTGTGGTTGTGGGATATAGCAATTTGAACAGTGGCACCTACGAGGTCGGCTTCCTCTGGCAAGCAGGTCAATTCACGATCATCAACTCGGACGCGTACCCGCAACCTTACGGCATCAACAATAAAGGGCAAATCGTCGGGACCTACGTGCCCTCTAACGAGTTTCACGGGTTCCTGGCGACGCCCACTTCCGGCCCACCACTTCAGTTGGTTACTGTCACTCCCTGCCGTCTGGTGGACACGCGGCAAACCGGAGGTCCGATTCAGGGTGGCACGTCCCGCAACTTCACGGTTCCCGGACTCGGCGGCTGTAACATTCCCTCGACGGCCGAAGCCTATTCGCTCAACGTCACGGTGGTGCCGCAGGGATCGCTAGGCTATCTGACGATTTGGCCGGCGGGCCAGTCGCAACCGACGACATCTCTTCTGAATTCGACGGACGGCCGGGTCAAGGCTAACGCCGCCATTGTTCCGGCCGGGACGAGCGGCGCGGTCAGCGTGTATGTCAGCAATACCACCAACGTCATTCTCGACATCGACGGCTACTTCGCGGCGCCCGCCAGTAATACCTATCAGTTCTATCCGCTGACGCCCTGCCGCATTGTGGACACCCGTAACGGCGATGGTGGAATGCTGAAGGCGGGAGTGGAACGTGACTATACGATTCCTCCCAATTGCAAGGTTCCCAGCAGCGCGACGGCCTATTCATTCAACGTCACAGTCCTTCCGTCCGCCGGGGGGCTGGATTACCTGACCGTGTGGCCCAAGGGCGAAACGCAACCTACCGTGTCGACGCTGAACGACAACACCGGTACGATCGTGGCCAATGCGGCCATCGTACCTGCGGGCAGCGAGAACGCAACCGCCTTCTACGCCCACAACAACAGCACCAATTTCTTACTTGACGTGAACGGCTACTTCGCGGCGCCGGGAACAGGCGGCCTCTCGATGTATACGGTTCCGCCTTGCCGCGTGCTGGACACCCGCCAGAACAATGGCAAGCCCTTCGTGGGTGAGAAAACCGTGAATGTGGTGGGCAGCGCCTGTGCTCCGCCGAGCAACGCGGCGGCCTACATCTTCAACGCGACGGTTGTGCCGCCCGGACCCATGCTTTATCTGACCTTGTGGCCTGATGGCGAGCAACAGCCCACAGTATCAACGCTGAATGCCGAGGACGGTTTCATCACCTCTAACATGGCAATCGTGCCGACGAATAACGGCTCCATCGACGCTTACGCCGCTGCTCTGACACAACTGATCCTCGACATCTCCGGCTACTTCGCGCCGTAGGGGGAGAAGCCTCGCGCCTGTGTAGTCCCAACGGCCTGGTTCTACCGTTATGGCGTGGTTCAACAGACCCGGTAATAGCGCGTACTGCTTGCACAAAAAATCACTTGCACAAAAAAGCACAAAAAATCACTGGAAGAGCTGAGCCAAATCAGTTACACTGCGTCCCACTGGCTTAAGTGATTCCACCAAAACTTTTGGGGCAGAGTGTGTCTTCTACGCTCGTGGTGTGGTCTGTGGGAATCCCGCGTCACACGTGCCCTGTACCTAAGATCCGTTAACTCCGGATCTCCCTCGAGAAGATGTGCTTCCAGGAAGTGTTCTCACCTACCCCCGGCCTGGCGGAAAAGGGATTAGCTATGAAGGTCTGCTGTGCAGGGAAACTCGTCATCGTCGTAGCCTTGATGTGTGGCGCATTCGCGATCAGCTCGTCAGCACAAACTCTGACGACGATCTATGACTTCTGTTCGCAGCCGAACTGCGCTGACGGCGGGGCTCCTTGGGGCGGCCTTTTGGAAGGCACTGACGGGAATTTCTACGGCACGACGTCCGACATCGGACTCGCTGGCGACGGCACGGTTTACAGACTTTCCTCCAGCGGCACGTTAACGGTCCTGCACACCTTTACCGATGGGCAGGACGGAGCGCGCCCCGTGGCCGGGATGATCCAGGCGAGCGACGGGAATTTCTACGGCGTTACGACTGTAGGAGGCGGAGCCTCAGGCTGCGGCACGGTCTATAGAGTCACTCATAGCGGCACACTAACCACCCTGTATAAGTTCGCGGGGAGCCCAAGCGATGGATGCCAGCCATTTGGGCCACTGGTGCAGGCGAGCGATGGCAACTTGTACGGTACGACTTATACGGGCGGATCCGCCACTTATGGAATGGTGTTCAAAGTCACGACCGGGGGAACCGAAACCAACCTGCACAACTTTTGCACGCAATCCGGCTGCCCTGACGGTGCCAACCCTCAAGCCGGGCTGGTACAAGGCAGCGACGGGAATTTGTACGGCGAGACCCTCTATGGAGGGCCAAATGGCTACGGGTCTGTCTTCAAAATCACCACCTCGGGCACGCTGACCACGCTGTTCAGCTTCAACGCCGCCGACGGAAGTGAGCCAACTGGCGGACTTGTGCAAGGCCGTGACGGCAACTTCTACGGGACTACGTCTCAGGGCGGAGCTGCCGGAGGGGCAGCCGGCACAGTTTTCAAGATGACTCCCAGCGGCACTTTGACCACCCTGTACAACTTCTGCCCTCTGTCTAATTGCACGACCAGCGGTGGTGGGCCTAATGCCGGGCTGGTGCAAGCCAGCGACGGAAACTTCTACGGGACAACCGTAGGAGGCGGCGCTCACGAATCTGGTACGGCCTTCGCCATCACTCCCGGCGGAGATTTCACCTCGCTCTACAGCTTCTGCTCATTGGGGGGGACAAACTGCACGGACGGCGCCTACCCCGAAGCCGGATTAATCCAAGCCAGTGACGGAAAACTATACGGCGTTACCTCTGAGGGCGGCAACGCCAATTTTGCAGGCACAGCCTTCGCCTTGGAGCTCACTGAATACACACTAACTGTCTCTCCCAGCGGCAGCGGCAGCGTGACCAGCACCGACGGCGGCTGGGCCTTCACCGGCTGGGGCGGCGCTTGCTCCGGTACCGGCTCTTGCCAGGTGACCATGACCCAGAACACCAACGTCTCGGCCACCTTCTATCAGCTTCCCGTCACCCTCACGGTTTCGGTCGCCGGCGATGGCAGCGTCACCAGCACCGACGGATTCATCAACTGTCCCGGCACCTGCACGCATACCTACCAGCCGAATACACAGGTCACGTTGAATGCCACACCTGCGTCGGGCTGGGCTTTCAGCGGCTGGACCGGAGCTTGCAGCGGCGTAGGCTCGTGCAACGTGATCATGACGCAGAACCTGGCCGTTACTGCAGTCTTCGTAGAACCCGGCCACGGGATTCAGTTCACTCCGGTCACGCCCTGCCGTCTGGTAGACACGCGAAAAACTAACGACCCGATTCAAGGTGGCACCTCGCAGAGCTACACTCTGCCGCAGCTTGGCGGATGCAATATTCCCTCCAGCGCTGCTGCCTACTCGCTAAATGTCACGGTAGTTCCGATTACGACTCTGGGCTATCTGACCATCTGGCCCACCGGCGAAGCTCAGCCTGGTGTCTCCACCATGAACTCGCCCGACGGACGCATCAAGGCTAACGCCGCCATCGTGCCTGCGGGAACCAACGGCGCCGTCAGCGTGTACGTCACCGACACTACGAATATCATCCTCGACATCGATGGCTACTTTACGACGCCTGGGTCACAGACTTATCAGTTCTATCCGCTGACGCCGTGTCGTCTGGTGGATACTCGCCAGGCGGATGGCGAACTCGGAGGCCCGGCCTTGCTGGCGCAAACGCCGCGCAGCTTCCCGCTGCTGGAGAGCAGTTGCATTCCAGCCGGTCTCAATCCGCTGGCGTATTCGCTCAACTTCACGGTCGTGCCCAATCCTTCGGGTCAGCCGCTGGGTTATCTGACGGTATGGCCTACGGGCGAGACGCAACCGGTGGTCTCGACCTTGAATAATCCGACAGCAACGGTTGTGGCCAACGGCGCGATTGTGCCGGCAGGAACCGGAGGCGCGGTCGACGTCTACGCCTACAACACCACCGATCTGCTGATCGACATCAACGGCTATTTCGCTGCGCCGGGAACGGGTGGGTTCTCCATGTATCCGGTTGCGCCTTGCCGTGTGCTGGATACCCGCCACAGCGGCGGCTCCTTCAAGGGCGAGAAAACGGTGAATGTTGAGGGCAGCGCCTGTGCGCCTCCCGCCAACGCGGCGGCCTACATCTTCAACGCGACGGTGGTGCCGCCGGCCCCCATGCTTTACCTCACCTTGTGGCCGGATGGCGAAAAGCAGCCAACAGTCTCGACGCTGAACGC
>JBEKXQ010000007.1:0-86358 GCA_049511915.1 Candidatus Korobacteraceae bacterium | reverse complement strand
GTCCGCGGCGCTCAGCCCTGGGTTCCTCATGCGTACGCGTGTAAGCCGGGAAGCAAATACGTGACGCCGAGGAAGGTGAAGATCACGATGCCAAAGCCCAGGATGGCGAAGTACGCGGCCCTACGTCCGCGCCATCCTCTCGTGATCCGCATATGCAAGTAGCCCGCATAAACCAGCCAGGTGATCGCGGCCCAGGTTTCCTTCGGGTCCCAGCTCCAGTACGAGCCCCAGGTGCGGTTGGCCCAGTACGCGCCAGTGGCGATCATGCCGGTCAACAGCGGGAAAGCGATACAAATCGTCTTGTACGTGACGCGATCCAGGGTGTCGGCGGACGGCAGCATGCCTTGCAGGTCGGTGCGCCGCCACAGCATCATCAGGTACAACAGAGAAGCGAAAATACCCGTCACCATGCCTCCCAGTAAAAAGGGGCTGGCGGCCAGGCTGGTCGGGAAGAGCCCATCCTGGTCGGGTGACGGGTAACTGGCATCGCGCACCCGAAGGGCGAACGCCGCCAGAACAACAATCTGCAACAGGATGCCGATGAACACAGCCCTGTTGGCGATGCCGAAGAACGATTCGTCTTTCTTCGCGCGGGCGGCAAAATACAGCGCCAGCGGAACGATCCCGGACAGAGCAGCGATCACGAAAAGCCAGCCGAGGTCGGGAATGGTGACGAAGAGTCGCATCCCCCGCCCCAGGAACATGTCGGACTTGGTGCCCGGGTCCCATGCCGTCACCGACAGCCCGCCCCACTTCTCGAAACGCGTGGCGACGATGGCGACGTAGATGGCACTTACCGTGGCGCTGGTGCAGGCAAGGAATGTTTCTGTCTTCAGGCCGTCCTGGATGAGAAACATCATGGCGAGCGCGAAGCTCAAGGCGCACGCGGCGTAAGCCAGCATCGCCAGGGTGACATGAACATGCAGCCAGGTGGATTGCAGCGCTGGGACCAAAGGCCGGACTTCCGAGGGCAACAACTGCATCAGGATGACGCAGACCACGGCCAGCGGCATGGTGATGCTGCCGATGATCTTGACCCCGAATTTCTTTTCCGCCACCAGGGTGAGAAGGGCGACGGCCCAGACAAAGCTCAGCAGCATCTCGTAGATGCTGGCGAATGGCGGGCGGCCGGAGAGATACCAGCGATGAGCAATCGCCAGCGTGTTGGCGGTGAGGCCAATCGCCGTCGCCGTCGATGCGAACTTCACATAACGCGCGGTGCCGGTGACGCCGAAGCCCATGTAGAGCGCACCTGCAGCAGCGTAGAAGATCAGCGCCACGTAAAGAAGGTTGCTTTCGCTGAACAGGGTGCCGCCGGACTTGGCCGCGCCCAGCAGCGCCACGATCAGCAGAAACGTCACCGAGAGGCCTACCAGGATGAGCAACGCATTGCCGCCGGTTGCGGCCCGCTGCTCCATCTGTACGACTCGTGCCCGGGTTGCCATGTCTTTCCTCCGTCTTATCTCTTCTGAAGGGGACGGCCTTCAGGCCGTCCGGTAGCTTGCATATCCATTGTGGCTTCAGCCGCTGAGGGACTTCGCTCTTGATCGTTGTCCCATGCCGCCGGACTAAAGCCCGGCTCTTCAATAAAGAACCTGGTTTCGGCTGCGCTAAAGCGCCGCCCCTTCACCGGGAGCCATTCCTACTTCACACCGGCCAGCGTCAACTCCGGTTTTTCCTTCCTTGCGGTGAGCGGTATCGCCGATGCGCTTTCTAATTCGGTTCGAATGTTGTCGACCAGCTCGTTGAACTTCTGCTCGAAACGATCGCGGTTCTTGTTCGACTGCCCGCCAATCCACAACACCAAATTGCCGCGCACATCAGTCACCACCGCAATCCAAATCCGCATGTGTACCAGATAGAAGGCTACGAACAGCCCCGCTCCCATTAAGAGGACACCGCCCCAAACCAGCCACTGCCCGGGCTCATGCGAGACCTCCAGGCCGGTGTAGTTAGCCATCTGCATATCGCGGTATTCGAACTTGTAGCTGGTTGCTTCTCCCTGCGCGGCGGCGTTGTAAGCGGGGAAAATCCACAGCTTGGCGTCCTTACCGGTCGCCAGGTCCTTCACCTGCAAACGAAACGCCGGATTCACCGGATCGTCGGAGCGCTTGAAGATCTGATTGTCGCGAACGAAGAAGTCGGGAATGTATTCGGCGAGAGTGACTGTCGTCTTGGGATCAAGTTGCACCGGCTGGTCCATCGTCAGCGTGATCTCGCTGGAGGAACCGGCTTGGGGTGTGACTGCGACTTTCAGTCCATCGAGCTTCCCTGTGCTTCCAAAGCTGGCCTGGTAAAAACGCAGGCCGTTGTGAATCAGAGGATCGTTGACCACGATCTCCTTGGCTTCCACATCTTGTCCGTTCTCGACCACTGCCAGCTTCGACCACCAGCGTTTGGGGGAGCCGTCGGCGTAATTCTCCTGTCCCGCGCCATTGCACTTCACGGCGAAGGGAAGCTGTTTGGTGCCGCCGGTGCGCAGCTCAATGGTGTTGCTGGTCTGGCCCTTCTGCAGCGCCATGAAGCCGCTGTAGCCAAAGACGCCGTCGATGATGCCGCCCGCGAAGATGAGAAGCAGGCTGGCGTGGACGAGGTACACCGACATAACCGAGAAACGATGACGTTCGGAATATAAGGAGGGTTCGTTCTTGTCGGCGATGCGCTCGACCGGCCAGCCTGATTTCTTCAGGGCCCGTTCGGCTGCGTTAAGACCATCTTCGGTGTTGCTAATTGGCAACTCGACCTTGTTGAGGAGAGCGGAGCGAAAGTGCGAATCCGTCTTGCGATAAGGCCGGGCGTAAAAGCGCCAGGCATTGGGGAAGCGATCAATGGATACCAGAACAATGCTCAGGCTAACGAGTCCAAGCAACGTCAGGAACCACCAGGTATGGAAAACGTCGGTGAGGCCGAGGCGATCGAGCCATTGCAGCGTGGCCGGCGAATAGGCGCGCGTGAGCTTCTCAGGATCGGTTGCTGGACGCTGCAGAATGAAGGTACCTAAGGCTGAGGCGAGGCCAACCGAAATTAAGAGGACGACGCCGGTACGCAAGTTCGAAAAAGTCTTATGAATCCATTTGGGTACGGACAGAAGGCTAAAGGCCATACGCGCTCCTTCCCGTGAGCCATTGACAGGTGCAAATCAGCCGCCACAAGCTACGTGCCCGCTAAGTGCTTGCGGCGTGGGGGGTTGCGCAGACAGGCGGCGAACGGGTTTGCCTCGGAAGTGAGGCTTATCACGCATCGCTGCGAGGAAAGCACGCAAAGACCGTGGCCGTTACGTATTGGAAGAATCGCAAGTCAGACGCAACTCATCGGGCAAGCGGAGTCGTCGCTTCCAAGCCAGTAACCAGCCGCCTACCGGGCTTACGCGCAGCCGTTGTCTGCTTTACAATGAAATCTGCTTTGGCGGTCGTCTTTTACCCTCGTCCGCTCAGGCGCTGCGACTGCGCCCGTGGCCACGAAGGCATGTGAAGGGCCGAGGATTTGCCCGGAAAAACGGCATCTAAGATAACGTTGAGCAATGCTTTTCCGTCTGATCCTCAATAGCCGGTGTCCCCGGTGCGTTCGCTTTTCACGCGTTGAGGTGAAAGAACCTTAGCGGCTTCTCTGCGTATTCATAAACGTGGCAATTAAAGTCAAAGTACCTGATCGAAGGCCAGCCGTGCGGGCGTCGAAAAGCCCTGCGCGGACCCGCCATTTCTCCTTCCGCGACCCGCTGGTGAAGCTCTTCGTCGCCGGTTTTCTCCTCGCCGGCATCTTCTTCGTCGGGGTCTTTGCGTATTTCTACGTGAAGTACGAGCGCGTAGTGGACCGCCGCATGGCAGGCGGCATCTTCAGCAACGCGGCCAAAATTTACGCTCGGCCGCGCACGATTTCGGTTGGCGAGAAGCTGGACGAATCCGACATTACGGCCGAGCTGCGGCGCGCCGGCTACAGCGAGGGCGGCGACTCGCCCATCGGTCACTATTCCCTCGGCCGCGACGGGCTGCACGTGATGCCCGGACCGCAATCGTTCCACGGCTCCGATTCCGCCTCGGTGATTCGCTTCGAGCGCGGCAAGGTCTCATCCATCAGCTCGGCCGGCGGTAATCAGACGTTTTCGGCTTACGAGCTGGAGCCCCAGCTGGTGACTGCCCTGTTTGAGGGCCAGGACCGCTCCAAGCGCGAGCTCATCAAGTTTCAGGACATACCGCCGGTGCTGGTGAACGCGGTGCTGGCGATCGAAGACCGCCGCTTCTTCCAGCACGGCGGGGTCAACTACTTTCGCCTGCTGGAAGCCGCAGCCGTGGATCTGCGCGAAGGCCGGCACGAGCAGGGCGGCTCGACTATTACTATGCAGCTCTCGCGCGGATTCTTCCTCAGTCCGCAGAAGACGCTCAAACGCAAGCTGACGGAAATGATGATCGCCATCGAGCTGGAGCAAAAGTTCTCCAAGCAGCGCATCTTCGAGATGTACGCCAACGAAGTGTATCTGGGGCAGCGGGGCTCGTTCACCATCAATGGATTTGGCGAGGCTTCGCACGCTTACTTCAACAAGGATGTCAAGAACCTCACGCTGCCGGAAGCCGCGCTGCTGGCGGGAATGATCCAGCGTCCTAATTATCTTTCGCCCTACAAGAACCCGAAACGCGCGCTGGAGCGCCGCAATCTGGTGCTGGACTCGATGGTCGACACCGGCACCATCACGCGCGATGAGGCCGAACGCGCCAAAGCGGCGCCACTCACCCTGGCGACGCCAAACGTCGAGGCCAGCGACGCGCCCTACTTCGTGGACCTGGTGAAGGACCAACTCTCCGGCCAGTTCAACGAGGAAGAGTTGAACAATCACGCGCTGCGCATCTACACCACCATCGATCCCGACCTGCAGCGCGCCGCCGCCGAAGCGGTCGATGTCGGGATGAAGGTGGTCGACGAGCAGGTGATCAAGCGTCGCACCCATAAGATCAAGACCGGCACCGGCAAGGACGCGACGACGGAAATCAAAGTTGAATCGGGCCCGATGCCGCAGGTGGCGCTGGTGGCCCTCGATCCCCATACCGGCGAGATCCTGGCGCTCGTGGGCGGCAGAAACTACGGTATGAGCCAGTTGAACCACGCGATCGCGAAGCGTCCAACGGGCTCCATCTTTAAGCCGTTTGTGTATGCGACGGCGATCAACACCGCGGTAACGGGTCAGACGCTGTTCGCCGATACCAGCACGGATTCCGATACGGGCGTTGCGACGAACAGTGATGGCGTGTTCACGCCGGCAAGCCTGATTGACGACTCGCAGGTCAGCATCGCCAACGGCGATCAGGTGTACGAACCGCGCAACTATCACGAGACCTTCCACGGCGAGGTCACGGCGCGCTATGCCCTGGCTGAGTCGCTGAACAACGCGACCGTCCGCCTGGGGCAGGAAGTCGGCTTTGACAAGGTTGCGGCGCTGGCGAAGGCCGCAGGCATCACCAGCGTGCGCGCGACGCCGGCAATCGCGCTTGGCGCCTATGACGCCACGCCGGTGGAGATGGCAGGCGCATACACCGTGTTCGCCAATGGCGGAAGCCGGCTATCGCCGCTAATGGTGACCTCGGTACGCGACGCGCGCGGCAACGTCCTGAACAACTACCACAGCGACGCCAAGGAAGTGCTCGACCCGCGCGTGGCCTACGTCATGACGACCATGATGGAAGCAGTGGTGAACAATGGCACCGGTTATCCCGTGCGGGCGCGTGGCTTCGCGGCGCCGGCGGCGGGGAAAACCGGTACTTCGCACGACGCATGGTTTGCCGGCTACACCAGCAATCTGCTGTGCATCGTCTGGGTGGGCAACGACGACTACACCGACATCAAGCTGGCGGGCGGCGCGGCCGCCGCGCCCATCTGGGCGGAATTCATGAAGCGCGCGATTAAGGTGCCGCAGTATGCGGATGTGAGCGACTTCAAAGCGCCTCCGGGAGTGGTGACGGTCCAACTGGACAAAGTGACCAACCGCCTGGCGACGCCATCGTGCCCGGAGGACTACACCGTCGCCTTCATTGAGGGCACCCAGCCGAAAGACACCTGCGATCAGTCGTACGGCGATCATCGCGGATTCTTTACTAAGATCTTTGGACTGGGCGCGCCCCAGGTGGCCGCACCACCTCCGAACACGAACGGTCCACCGTCATCTGCGAGCGGCCCCCAAGGGCCGACCGCAGCCGGTGAGGCCGCCCAGGCGCAACCGGCGAAGTCCAAAAAGAAGAAGGGATTCTTCGGACGTCTTTTTGGCAAGTCAGACGGCAGTGATGAACAGCAGGATACCGGGACGAATCCTGGGCAAAATGGGAACAATACCAACCCCAATTAGGTCTAATATTGAGCAAGAAACGCTTTTGTCCTCATTGCACGCAAGCGCCGCACGTAATGTGGACGGAGCAAGGGGATGGCCATGGCTTCTCCGCGATCACCTCGGGTCTTGCTTCCCATCTGCAGCCTGGTAACTCTGCTGCTCATGCTGCCATCGATGGCTTGGGCGCAAAATGCCCAGGCATCACCTCCAGTTGAAGCTACAGCGCCGGCCACTCAGCTCACGCCGCCGCCCATTCCCGATGGCAGCGCCTCTGCCGCCGTTCTTGAGGAGCAGGGCGATGAGTTGCGCGCGCAGAAGCGTTACCTCGACTCCATCGACTACTACAATACGGCGATGAAGAAGCAGCCGTCGGCCTTGCTATGGAACAAGGAGGGCATGTCCTACCTGCTGTTGCAGCGTCCGGACAAGGCCGCCAAGTGCTTCGACCATGCCATCAAGATGGACAAGCATGCCGCGGAGAGCTACAACAATCGCGGTTACGTCGAGCAGATGAAGAGGAAGTACGATAAGGCAATCAGTTATTACAAGAAAGCTGTTGAGCTCCGCCCCGGCGACGCGGTCTTCTACTACAACATGGGGTCATCGTATTTCGGCATGCATGATTATGCGAATGCGGGCAAGTCATACCGGCAGGCATTCGCGCTCGATCCTGGAATTTTCACCCGCGTCTCCCGCACCGGGATCATGGCGCAAGCGACTTCGCCGGAAGATCGCGCCGCCTTTTCGTTCCTGGTGGCCAAGATGTATGCGCAGGCTGGAGATTTCGATCGCTCGCTGGAGTATCTGCGCAAGGCCATCGAAGATGGCTATAAGCACATCAACGATGTCTACAAGGACAGCGAGTTTGCTACCCTGCGCACGGACAAGCGCTTCGAAGTGCTGATGGCGCAGCGGCCGCAGTCGATTCCGTAAGCGGTAAGTGTTATCAACGGCAATCGCCTTAGTGCTGTCCGGCGAGGTTCTGCGCAATGGGTCCGGCGATCGGCAGAACAAAGCGCTGTCCCGTCCCCGCTTTAATCAGACAGTAGATCCACAGGGCGAAAGTAAACAGCCCAAGCAAGCCGAGTAGCGCGATGCCGATTCCGAGACTGCCCACTCCGGGATGGACGTGGCCCCAGTATTCATATCCATGGTGACCAAAAAAGAATCCGACACCGAAGACCAGCGCCAAGACCGCGCGAATGATGTGCAGGCCACCGAAGGTGACGATTGACTGCGCGGCATGGAAGCGCACGTACGGGCGCTTATCGATGAGGAAGAAGATGATGCCGGTGAACCAGCCTAGAGCGTAGCTCAAGGCAGCGGCAGTGTTCTCCGACATACCAGATCGAGCTACGGGAGGCGGCGATTGCCATGACGGCGCAGGGACCGGCGCCGCGGGCTGCGGCTGTCCGCAGCTGGAACAGAACTGCGCATTAACGGGAACTTCCGTTCCGCACTTCGTGCAATGAGGCATGGCTTTCTCCTCGGTTAGCAGGGAATAGTACCACCATTCCCCGGGTTAGTCTGCATCCGCAAAGCTATTTCTTGGTTCCGTGAATGCTATCCCACAATGTGTCATATAACCTGCTGGGGTATATACCCCATTGTGGTGCTAACCCATCTCCGGTGTTGCGGCCAGCAGGGTTCTGGTATACGGGTGCTGGGGCGCGGTGGTGATCTGTTCCGTGGTGCCCACCTCCACCAGCTCTCCGCGCTGCATGACGGCGATACGGTCGGCGAGATAGCGCACGATCGGCATGGAATGCGAGATGAATAGATACGTCAGCTGAAACTCCCGCTGGAGCTGCTTAAGAAGGTTGACGATCTGCGCTCCAACGCTCACGTCCAGGGCGGAGACGGGCTCGTCGGCGACGATGAAGCGCGGCCGCAGAATCAGCGCGCGCGCAATCCCAATGCGCTGGCGCTGGCCGCCGCTGAACTCGTGCGGGTAGCGCGGTAGGGCTGAGGCGTCGAGTCCGACGGCGCGCATGACTTCAGTAGCGAGTTCGCGGCGGGGACGATGGCTCTGGCTGCCGTGAATCGCCATGGGCTCGCAGACGGTCTGCTCCACCGTCATGCGGGGATCGAGCGAACCGAAGGGATCCTGGAAGATGATCTGCATGTCGCGGCGCAGGCGGCGCAGCTCCGATCCGCTGGCGCGCAGTACGTTGTGGCTATCGAAGATCACTTGACCGGAGTCCGGTTCGATGAGGCGCAGCAGCATCCGTCCGAGGGTGCTTTTGCCGGAACCCGATTCGCCGACAAGACCGAGCGTCTCGCCGGCTTCAATGGTCAGCGAAACGTCGTTGACGGCGCGGATTCCGGCAGGGTTTTTCCCGAAATGGGAAGAAAAATGTTCCACGTGGAACATTTTCGCGAGGTGATGGGCTTGGAGAAGGGGCATGGCGTTTGACCGGAGTCCTGCTCTTCTATCCCCGCTTCTTAACCTCGGCCAGAACCTCTTCGGCATGGCCTTCGGGCTTCACGGGAGAGAAGATGTGCGCGATCTTCCCGTCCGGTCCGATGAGAAACGTGGTGCGCACAATACCGATCACCTTCTTGCCGTACATATTTTTCTCTTTCAGCACGTCAAACTCTTTGGCGACCTCTTTCTTGTCGTCGGCCAGCAAGGTATACGGCAGGTCGTATTTTTCCTTAAACTTGAGTTGCGCCCTGGGCGTGTCGGGCGAGATGCCCAGCACTACCAATCCGGCCTTTTGCAATTTCTTGAAGGCGTCGCGGAAGCCGCACGCTTCGATGGTGCATCCGGGAGTGTCGGCCCGGGGATAGAAGAACAGGACCACGGTCTTGCCGCGAAACTGCTCCAGCGAAACCGGGTTTCCGTTTTCGTCGGGCAGGGTGAAGTTCGGAGCTTTGCTATTGATTTCCATGACTCAATATCTATACCGCAATTCCGGCCGCCGGGCCATCGCTACTGTTCTCACGCTGTGGTCTCTGATCGCATTCAGCCCCGCCCAGATCCGCGATCGCACGCAGCACTCCGATCAGCAGCCCAACCAGACGCAAAGCACCGAGAAGAAGAAAAAGCAGCGCGGACCTCGTGCCATCGCGGTGCTCGAGTTCCTGCCCGGCGGTGGTGCGCGGCTCGTTCCGATCGCCTTGTGGATCGACGACCGCTTCTACGATGCCAGCCTGTACGGCGCCAATCCCGAGCCCATGGCCCTGCAACCTGAGACGGTTTACGAGGCCACTGACTACGGCGAGCCCACCGGGCTTTTTACCGTCACGACGCCCGAGCAAGTGAAAGGAAGCTGGGTCGGCACGGGCCATTGGAAGCCGGAGCTCCCGTTCGACAAAAAGCTTGCGCAGCAAGCCGCGAAGCAACCAAAGCCGACGCTCTCAGATAATCCTGCCGACGATCGTCCCGTGCTGCATCGCGCGGCGGGATCAAGCGGCGCATCCGGCTCCGATACTTCCAGCAACTCGGGCTCTTCGCAAACCGTATCGTCGGGTAGCACGAATCCGTCGGCCAGTAACACCGCTCCAACTTCGAATGAACCTTCCGACCGCCCAACGCTGAAGAAGCCTTCCTCGGAAGCTTCCGCCGCGCCCTCAGACACCGCAGCATCGTCGCCGCCGCCCACGGCCAGCACCACGGCTGCATCGCCCGCAGCCACATCGTCTCCGGATGAGAGCGATCCCAATCGTCCGGTCCTGCGGCGCGGCAAGCCTGCGACAACATCCGCGACCACGCCGGAGCCGAAACCGTTCAGCGCTTCGCAGTCGGCCACTTCGACCACCCCGCAGTCACAGCCCAAGCTGATCGCCGCGTTGAACAGCCTGGGCCGGCATTCCTATCCCGCCGTTTCCGACGCGACGCCGCATGAAGCGCGCTCCTTGCTCTATGCCATGAATACCGCCGAGCGCGAGACGAAGTCAGAGCAGCTCACTGCCCTGGCGATGGACGAAATCCGCAAGTTCATCGCGCAGCGCAAGACTCCAGCCTTGCCGAAAAATGCCGCCATCACGGATTACGATCTTCGCGCCTTCGACCTGGAGTTCAACAACTCGCCAACCTTCGTGCTTACCGCGACCCTGCCCGTGGCTACGGCCAAGGCGCTGGGTGGTGGCGCGTTCAACTACTTCATCACTCTGGTAGCGCACGAGGACCTCAACGGCGCGCCCATCAAAATCTTCAGCTCGGTGACCGACAGCAATCACCTCGACTCCTTCGCCCGCCTGGAGATCATCGACGCCCTCGATGCCGACGCCAATGGACGCGGCGACCTGCTCTTCCGCCAGTACTCTGACGTTGCCATCAGCTACAGCCTCTATCGTGTCTATCCTTACGAAATGAAAAAAGTTTTCGAAGGCGGTTCCTCAACGTGAAGAACAAGGCTGGGTAAATATGACTAACTCCGATTCTTCGATGTCGCAGCACGTCTCTTATCGCACCGTGAAAGTTGACGGACTCTCTATCTTTTATCGGGAAGCGGGACCAAGGAATGCTCCAACCATTCTCTTGCTCCATGGACTGCCATCTTCGTCACGAATGTTCGAGCCGCTCTTCGCTCGGCTTTCCGATAGCTGCCATCTGGTCGCACCCGATTACCCCGGCTTCGGACACAGCGACTGGCCGGACCCGAAAACGTTCGCGTACACCTTCGATCACTGCGCCGACGTCATGACTCATTTCACCGAAGCGCTGGGGCTCTCGCGTTACACACTTTACATGCAGGACTACGGCGGCCCTGTGGGTTTCGGCATGGTCTTGGCGCATCCGGACCGCGTCGAGGCTCTCATCGTCCAGGATGCGGTGGCGCACAACGAGGGCCTGGGAGCGAATTGGAAGACGCGGCGTGCCTTTTGGGCTGATCGGGCAGCCAACGAAAGCGCACTTCGCGCAAATCTCCTTTCCTTGGCTGCGACGCGAACCCGCCATGTCGGCAACGATCCGAATGTGGATCGCTACAACCCTGATCTCTGGACAGATGAATTCTATTTTCTCAACCAGCCCGGCCAGGCCCAGATTCAATCCGACTTGTTCTACGACTATCGAACCAATGTGGATGCCTACCCGAAATGGCAAGCTTGGATGCGGGAGAAGCAGCCGCGCCTGCTGGTGATCTGGGGGAAGTACGAGCTCTCGTTCGACCCCTCGGAGCCGGAAGCCTATCGCCGTGACGTGTCGAATGCCGATGTGCACCTCGTCGATGGAGGGCATTTCGCATTGGATACTGCTGCCGATGAGATCGCTGCATTGGTTAGCAACTTCCTCGGCTCTTCAACGCTGACTCGATAAACCTTTTGACGTCAGCGAATTACACCGTAATGTGAAATTAAGTTGACCTATCCGGCCGAAGGCCGCAAAGTGTCCCTGCGCCAAGATGGAAAAGAGCGACCTCCGGCTGACCGGTCGGCCGAGACGCTCATTCCCAGCCGGTTGGGCTGGCAAGGCCACGGGGAAATCAGGATGCCAAGGCAAGGTCGAGCTGCACTTTGGATTTTCACGCCGGTCATAGTGCTCTTACTCACGACAGGTCTCCTGGCGACCCAGACGATTCAGGCCCAGACACTGACCGTCCTGCACAACTTTACCGGCGGAGGCGATGGAGCGGAGCCACAAGCCGGCGTGACCATGGATCGCGCAGGCAATCTCTACGGCACCGCTTCCAGCGGCGGCGCCGGTTTGGGAACGGTGTTCAGGTTAGCGCGCGCCGGATCTGGCTGGGTTTTAACGCCTCTGTACAGCTTCGCTGGAGGCAGTGACGGTGCTTTTCCCCAAGCCGGGGTCATCATCGGCAGCAACGGCACCCTCTATGGCTCGACGACCTTCGGCGGTGCGGGGGCTTCGGGCACGGTTTTCAATGTCAGGCCTACAGCCACCGCCTGCAAATCTGCTCTCTGCCCCTGGATGGAAACCGTTCTCTACTCATTCCAGGGAGGCAGCGACGGAGCTCACCCGCGCTACGGCGACCTTGTCTTCGATCCTGCTGGGAACATTTACGGGACTACGTACGACGGTGGAGACGATGATGGCGGCACGGTGTTTGAGTTGTTACCGTCCGGTGGCGGCTGGACCGAGGAAGTTCTTCACAGATTCCCCAGCTCAATGGACGGCAAGGGCCCGATGAGCGGTCTGGTCCTCGACGCCACCGGCAACCTCTATGGCACCACTTTCAAAGGCGGCCAGTACGAAGCGGGCACAGTTTTCTCATTACATCCGTCCGGGTCGTCCTGGACGGAGAACACCCTCTACTCCTTCAAGGACCAGGCTGACGGCTCCAGCCCAATCGGCGGCCTGATCTTCGATCAATCAGGCAATCTTTACGGCAGCTCGGCCGACGGCATGTCCAATGGCGGCGTCATCTTCGAGATGACGCCTCAGCTCAGCGGCAGCTGGACGTTCAATGTGCTTTTCGGGTTCGTGTACCCCGGAGACTACGACTGCCCAGGGCCCTGGAGCAGCCTGACTGCGGATGCGGTGGGCAATCTCTACGGTACCGCGATCTTCGACGGCTCCTATCAAAACGGCTCGGTCTTCAAGCTGACGCCCTCCAACGGCGGATGGACCTATACCGACCTTCACGATTTCACGGGTCAGAGCGACGGAGGAATGCCGGTTGGCGGCGTAGTGCTCGACGCCCAAGGCAATCTTTATGGTACGACGTCTGCGGGTGGAAGCCTGAATCTCGGCGTGGTATTTGAGATCACGCCGTAAAGCAAGAAATTGTAGTTCGCCAAGGAGAATCGACATGAAGCGCTCAGGGCAATCTTGGATTGGAATTCGCGGCATCGCCGTGGGTATGGCGACCGCAATGATGTTTGTGTTGGCGACCCTGCCGACGCAGGCGCAGACGCTCACCGTACTGCACACCTTTACCGGCGCCGCCGATGGGGGCGTTCCGCTCTCCGGTTTGACGATGGATGCCGGTGGCAACCTTTATGGCACGTCCAGTCACGGCGCGGCCGGCTATGGAGAGGTTTTTAAGCTGGCGCATAAGGGCCAAGGCTGGATCTTCACTCCTTTGTATACATTCCAAGGGGCGCCGAATGACGGAGCCAATCCGGTTGCCAGGGTTATTTTCGGGCCGGACGGTACGCTCTACGGCACCACCGAAAATGGAGGAGACTCCACAGGCTTCTGCCATGGCGGCTGCGGCAGCGTGTTCAACCTGCGGCCTCCGCCGACGGCTTGCACCACCGCACTCTGTCCGTGGCAGGAAACCGTGCTGTATGACTTCGCCGTCACCGACCCTGTTTACGGAGCTCTGCCGGAGAGCGAGGTGATTTTCGACGGTGCAGGTAATCTCTACGGCACGTCCTACGGAGGTGGCTACTACGATAAGCCGGGCGGCGGCAGCGGGTGCGTGGAGTGCGGTCTGGTCTACAAATTGACGCCCTCCAGCGGCGGCTGGACCGAGAGCGTGCCCTATAGCTTCAGTGGATATCAATATGGAGACGACGGAGCCTTTCCGGTCGGCGGCTTGACCTTCGACAGTGCGGGCGATCTATATGGCACCACGACCCAGTATGGAGATTGCGGCTTCGGCATCATTTTCGAGTTGACCCCCAACGGCTCCAGTTGGAGCGAGCATCTTCTCCACGATTTCTGCACCGGAGGCGCCAATCCCACTGCCACCATGATCACCGATGCTTCCGGAACGTTCTACGGTACTACTCAGGGAGAATATTCGGGTTACGGAACCCAACATGGCTCGGTCTTCACCTTCGCTCCGAGCGGCTCAGGCTGGGTATACACGCCGATTTACACCTTTCCACAATACGGCGGCGGCCCGGCAGCGCAGCTCTTCAGGGACAGCGCCGGTAACCTCTACGGCACAACCATCACGGGCGGCAGTAATCCGCTTGGACTTTGCTCGAATGGCTGCGGCACCATCTTCAAGCTGACGCCTTCCAACGGCAGCTGGACCTATACCGAGCTCTATGACTTTACCGGCGGCAGCGACGGCGCAGCTCCCTATAGCAACCTGGTGCAGGATGCGAACGGAAATTTCTATGGAACGACATCTTCGGGAGGCAGCAATGGCTGTTCCCGGTGTGGTGTGGTCTTCGAATTCACCCCGTGAGACGACCTTTAAGCGAGGACAGTTATGAATATTGCCAAACGAAATCGTCAACTGAAAGGCCGATTTCATTGCCGAATGAAGATTGCGGTACTGACAACCGGTCTCCTGCTTTTGCTTAGCGCGGTAGCGCATGCGCAGACGCTCACCGTGCTGCACAACTTCACGGGCGGCGCTGATGGCTTGGCGCCAACCGCCGGCCTTACGCCTGGCGGCACGGGAACATTCTATGGAACCGCCTCCGGGGGCGGGCTGAACGGGTGCGGGACCGTCTTCAAGCTGACTCAACACAACGGCGGCTGGACGCTGCTTCCCATTTACACCTTCAAGAACGACTACGATGGCTGCAATCCGCTTTCGCCGGTGACCATCGGTCCCGATGACAGCCTGTATGGCACGACCATCGGCGAATACGACGGTCAAGGGACGCTCTACAAGCTCCAGCCGTCGCCAACGCCGCCGCCGAGCCCATTGACTCCCTGGCAATTCACACTTCTGCAGACCTTCACTGGGCTAAACGGTGACCAGCCTCTCTATGGGCCAGTCATCTTTGATCAGGCAGGGAACCTCTACGGCACCACCCAGTTCGGTGGTGGTTACAACGACTGGGGAACGGTGTGGGAGGCCTCGCCCAGCGGCAGCGGCTGGAGTGAAACTGTTCTAGCGGCATTGACACTGCCCAGCAACGGTCCCTACTCCAACGTGGTCTTCGATACCGCCGGCAATCTCTACGGCACCACGGGTACTGGGACCGACATCTTCGAGCTCAGTCCCAACGGGTCGAGCTGGACTACCACGATACTGCACACCTTCGACGGCAGGGATGGCTCTCTGGCTTATGGCGGCTTGGTACGGGACCAGGCTGGCGACCTTTACGGCGCCACCTCTGACGGAGGACCGGGTAGCAGTGGCGTGGCGTACGAGTTGTCTCAGTCAAGCGAAGGTTGGACTTTTCAGGTTATTAACTACTTCACCAGTCCCGGCCAGGGTGTCTTTGGTGAGCTGACGCTGGATGCTGCCGGAAACCTTTACGGCGTGCGGATCAGCGGCGGTACCCACGATGAGGGCGAGCTGTTCAAACTGACGCCCTCTAACGGCTCCTGGACCTTCACCGACTTGCACGACTTCACCGCCGCCGAAGGCTACTTTGCTTATGGCGCAGTCGTGCTTGACGCGGACGGAAATATCTTCGGCACTTCGCAGGCCGGTGGCGCATACGGAAAGGGCACGGTGTGGGAGTTCACGCCGTAAAGCAGTCGTCCGCTGTCCGTCCTTCATGCTCCTACAGCGTGGGATGTCAACGGTTAACCCGGAAAGTCGTTAGTACAGGATAGGGGTGAAAGGAGAAGCAACATGATGTACCGGGAGCAAAGTCGCATCAGCCGATTGTCAGGAATCGCAGTTCTTGGTTTGACGGTCGGGTTCTTCATGGCCGTCATCGCAACGCCCGCGGCCCAGGCTCAGTACACCGTGCTTTACAACTTCTCGGGCGGCGCAGACGGTGCGAATCCTTTTGTGGGAGTCACCCTGGATAGCGGTGGCAACATCTATGGGACCGCCTACGCTGCCGGCGGCGGCTACGGCACCGTCTTCAAGTTGACCCACAAAGGTTCAGGCTGGGGGCTAAACCCGCTCTACAGCTTCAAGGGAAAGGGCGCCAATGATGGCGCCGGCCCCAACGCCAGCATCGTCATCGGACCCGACGGCATTCTCTACGGCAGTACGATCGCAGGAGGCGGTAACGAGGATCCCTATTGTCAAGTTTACGGAGGCTACTTAGGCTGCGGTACGGTCTTCAGCCTCAGACCTTCACCCACCCGGCAGGAGACGCCCTTGAGTCCCTGGACCGAGACTCTGCTCCATCTTTTTACCTTCGATCCCGACGGGGCCTACCCGCTCAACAGCATGGTCTTCGATCAGGCCGGAAACTTGTACGGCACTGGCGCCAATGGAGGCTACATCTCAGGAGTGGTCTGGGAGTTGTCCCCTTCCGGAAGCGGCTGGAATGAACAAGCCATCTACACTTTCACCGGCTTGAACGGCGGCGACGGAGGTTACCCGGAGGGCGGTGTAACCTTCGATTCAGAAGGCAACCTGTACGGCACGACATCGGAGTACGGACACACCATTGAGGGATGCTGCGGCGCTGTTTTTCAGTTGGTGCCTTCAGAATCGGGATGGACGGAGAACACTCTCTACGACTTCACTGACGGCGACGACGGCAGTACTCCTTACGGCGGAGTAATTGCCGATTCCGCGGGGAATCTGTACGGCACCACTACCACCGATGGTGCCAACGGCGGAGGCACGGTCTTTGAACTCTCGCCCTCCGGCAGCGGCTACACGTTTCAAACCATCTACAGCTTTTCCGGCACGAAGGGTCAGCAGGTTGGGCCCTATGGCAATCTGGTCATGGACAGCGCCGGGAATCTGTACGGCACTACCTACCTGGATGGCCGCTACGGCTGGGGCAACGTCTTTAAGCTGACACCATCGGGCAGCGGCTGGACCTACGCCTCGATACATGACTTCACCGGCGGCACGGATGGCGCTGCACCGCGTTGCGGCCTGGTGTTCGACAGCAGCGGCAATCTCTATGGCACCACCAGCATAGGCGGCGCAAACGGTTATGGTGTCGTATTCAGGCTTGTCCCATGAGTACGGTTTTCAATGGTCGCGCCTTTAGCTGCGCGGTTGAAGATCTTACGGTGTCCCACAATGAGGGATCACCTGGTACCAGGGAAAATCGATGCAACGTGTTTTCTTGAATAGGAGAATGATGATGGCTAGCCAAAAGCAAGATCGTGGTGGGACGATGGGAATCGATCTGGGAATGACGCTGGCAGCGCTGGGGTTGGCGTTGCTCATGATCGTTCTTGCCACCCAAGTGCATGCGCAGACGCTCACCGTGCTGCACAGTTTTACCGGCGGAAAGGATGGCGCAAATCCCGCGGCCGGATTAACGATGGATGCGCGCGGGAACCTCTATGGCACGGCGTCCGCGGGCGGCGCCGGCCATGGCACGGTCTACAAGTTGAGCCATGCGGGCTCGGGCTGGACTCTTAGTCCCCTGTACGTCTTCGGAGGAAGCCCCGACGGATCCGATCCCGTTGCGCGCGTGGTTTTCGGACCGAATGGCACTCTCTACGGCACAACCGAACATGGAGGCAACATAAATTGCGGCGGCGGCTGCGGCACGATTTTCAACTTACAGCCTCAGCCCACGGCTTGCACGGCCGCACTCTGTCCCTGGATGGAGACCGAACTTCTCCGCTTCAATGGCGTGGGGGGTGGGATTTTTCCCGAAAGCGAAGTCACCTTCGACGCGGCAGGTAATCTCTACGGCACTGCCTATTCGGGCGGCGGTCTCGAATTGGGCGGAGGCAGCGGTTGCTACCCGTACAGTTGCGGTTTGGTCTACGAGTTGACACCCTCGGGTAGCGGCTGGACGGAGAGCGTCCCTTATGTCTTCACCGGATATCAGTACGGAGATAACGGCGCAAATCCCGTTGGCGGCTTGACTTTTGACAGCGCCGGCAACCTTTACGGCACCACATCCACATACGGCGACTGTGGCTTCGGCATAATTTTCCAGTTGACGTCCAACGGCTCCGGCTGGACCGAGAACATTCTGCAACAAATCTGCTCGGGGGGAGCGTCGCCCACCGCCACCATGATCACCGACGCCTCAGGAACCTTCTATGGCGATACCCAGGGAGAATATCCCGGCTATGGCACGCAACACGGCTCGGTCTTCACCCTCGCGCAAAGCGGCAGCAGTTGGGTGTACACGTCCGTTTACACCTTTCCTGAGTACGGCGGAGGCCCAGCAGGTCAGCTCTTCAGGGATGGCGCCGGCAACCTTTATGGCACCACCATCACGGGCGGTGGCAATCCGCTTGGGCTCTGCTCCTCGGGCTGCGGCACGATTTTCAAACTGACACCCTCCGGTAGCGGTTATAGCTATACCCAGCTTTACTCCTTCACCGGCGGTAGCGACGGCTCAGCTCCCTATAGCAACCTTGTCCAGGATACAGACGGCAATTTCTACGGCACGGCCAGCACCGGTGGAGCGGACGGCTACGGTGTGATCTTCGAATTCACGCCCTAGGAGCGGCGTTGGGGCGAGTACCACAATGTGGGATTGAGCTGCACTAAACAGTGTGTCGCCACGTCTCATACAGGAGGATGGTTATGGCTAGCCAGAAGCAGAATCGCAGTTGGAATCTCGGGATCGATCTGGGGATGACCCTTGCATACGTTGCGTTGGTGTTGCTGATCAGCGCCGCCAGCCAATTGCAAGCGCAGACGCTCACCGTGCTGCACAGCTTCACCAGCGGAAAGGACGGCGCAAATCCAGTGGCCGGCTTAACGATGGACGCGGCCGGTAATCTCTACGGCACGTCCCAGAATGGAGGGGCGGGCAACGGCACGGTCTTTAAGTTAGGACACGCGGGCTCGGGCTGGACCCTTACTCCTTTGTACACCTTTGGTGGAGACTCGGACGGAGCCCATCCGGTTGCGCGAGTGGTTTTCGGGCCCAACCATACCCTATACGGCACGACTAAGAATGGAGGGACAACCGGAGATTGCACGGGTGGCTGCGGCACGGTGTTCAACCTGCAGCCCCAGCCGAACGCTTGCACAACCGCAATCTGTCCTTGGGTCGAAACCATACTTCAGCGCTTCACGACTCTCGCCTTCCCAGAGAGCGAAGTGGTCTTCGATAGCGCCGGCAATCTGTACGGGACAGCGTATTCAGGAGGCACCGGTGGCGTTGGAGGCGGCAACGGTTGCTGGCCCAGTTGCGGAGCGGTTTACGAATTGTCACCCTTAAACGGCAGCTGGGTGATGAGCGTGCTGCATAATTTTTCCGGATATCAGTACGGAGATGATGGCGCCAATCCGGTTGGAGGTTTGACTTTCGACAGCGCCGGAAATCTTTACGGCACAACTTTCACCTACGGCGACTGCGACTACGGCATCGCTTTCCAGCTGACTCCTTCCGGTTCCGAGCACCTTCTGCACGATTCTTGCGGCGAGGCAGGAAATCCAGCCGCCAGCATGATCGCGGATGCGGCGGGGAACTCTTACGGAACAATGCTGGGCAATGGATCGGCGGAAAAAGGCGGCGTGTTCACCTTGAAGCCTTCCGGAGGAGGTTGGATGTGGGAATCGGTCTACACTTTTCCTTGGAATGGCGGCGGTTCTGCCGGTGCGCTCTTGATCGATTCTGCCGGCAACCTTTACGGCACAACGGTCGCCGGCGGCGGCAATCCCCTGGGCAAGTGTCCTTCGAACGGCTGCGGTACCATCTTCCAGCTGACCCCGTCCGGTAGCGGCTTTAGCTACACCCAACTTTACGCCTTCACAGGTGGTAGCGACGGCTCAGCTCCTTATAGCAACCTTGTCCAGGATACGGACGGCAATTTCTATGGCACCGCCAGCACTGGTGGAGCGGACGGTTACGGTGTGATTTTCAAATTCACGCCCTAGTCACAAGGAGGGTGGGAGCAGTCCCACAATGTGGGACGGGTGCAACAAAGGGGTTGTGGCCTACAGTGATACGGTTTACTGTTTCTGTGAGAACGTGGAATGGCCACAAAACCCCCGGCGGCGCAGGGCCAAGGACCCTTAGCCGCTCAACTCTGCGCCGGCCTGTCATGGGCCATTTTGTTGGGCGGGCTGTGCACCATTGCGGTCGCGGTGCACACAATCCTGGTTAGTTACTCCCGCCTTCCCTGGTGGGACACCTGGGAATACATAGCAGCCATTGCCAAAGGCGAGAGTCCGCTCTCGCCCAGCTGGCTGTGGCGCCAGCATAACGAACACCGGTTCGTCATTCAGAAGCTGTTTTTCGCGGTAGATCTGGAGATGTTTCACGCCAGCCAGGTATTTCTGCTGGCCAGCATCGTCGCAATCCAACTCCTGCATTTGGGGCTGTGGGCATGGAGCATGCGAGTGCTGGGCGGATGGCAGGGAGCGTTGTGGCGCAGTGGCGTGGGCCTGGTGGCGTTCTGTATCTTCTGTCCCTCCCCATGGCTGAACTACACCATGGGGTTTCAAGTCTGTTACGTTCTTGCGCCGCTGTTTGCCACACTCTCATTTGTCGGACTGCTGCGCTATTGGACGGATTCGCAGCGCCATACCGGAAAAACATGCTCTTCCAAGTTCCTCTGGCTGTCCATTGTGGGGGCCTTGTGCGCAACCTATTCCCTGGCCAATGGAAATCTTCTTTGGCCGCTGCTAGTGGCAGCAGCCTTCTTCCTCAGATTGCGTCTTTCTGCGTTGCTGAGTTATGCGATCACGGGCGCGGTCAGCACTTCGCTTTATTTTTATCACTACGCTCGCCCGCTCTATCACGCGGATCCTATCGCTTCGCTGGGTGCGCCTCTTCGGATCATGAAGTATGTGGCAGTGTACTTTGGGAGTTCGTGGGTCAACGGGTCGATCGTCACCGCGGAGGCTATCGGCGTTACCGGATTGGCCATTGCGTTGGTTGTGCTTCTAAAGACGCCTTACTATATCCTGACATCTCGTGCCTTCGGGCTTCTACTTGTTTTGACCGGTGTCTTCTGCGTCGGAACGGCTCTGATTACCGCGGCAGGACGAATCAATTTCGGAGTCAAGGAGGCATTGGAAAACAGATATCAAACCTTCGCACTTCTTTTCTGGTGCAGTCTGGGACTACTGCTGTTGGGGTACGTGTTCTGGCTTCCTGCAAGACCGTACCGGTTCCTCGCGGCGGAGATATGCCTTCTGGCGGTATTGTTGAGGGGCGCGATCCTTGCTGACCGTCCGATTGGGGAGGCGCGAGCGCATGGTTATGGACTCAATCTCGCCAGCATGGGCCTGCGGACAGGTGTCTATGACCCCGAACTGCTGACCGGGATTGCGGAACGCAGCGACAAGCTGCTGTTGGGTGTCAATTACTTCAGAGAGCATCAGCTAGCACTCTTCTCGGGCTGGGATTCTTCTTTGATGGGAAGTCCCTTGGACGGGACCCTCCAGGTGGTGTCGCCCGATGAGTGTACCGGGGGGCTGGAGTTCGCTCCGCTCAAGGATGCTGCCGCGCCGGGTTGGTTTGTATCAGGCTGGGCCTGGGACCGCAAGCACCACCGGCCGCCGCGTGAGATCGTCGCCACTTCGGAAGGAGTCATCACGGGTCTGGCTGCGGTGGGATACAAGGTCCCCAACATCAGTACAACTGATCCGGAAGTGAGCGGCAGCTATGTTGGATATGCGGGGTATGTGCGCCAACCCAAGCCTGGAGCGGTAGTGAAGGTGTACGCGATCCTGCAAGGCAGCCCTTCCACTGCCTGCTATTTTGCCACCGCCGACGAGCAGCACCGCCCGGCAGAGTGATCCGGTGGGATCAGCTGATGGCTCAGCTTAAGACAGCCGATCTCAGTTGGCAGCTGAGCTTCAGTGGAGATCAGCTCGACGGTTTCTACGCCGACTTATCTCGCACGAAGTAGCCAACGTAGTATCATGACAAGACGGTTTCCGGCCAAACCTGGAGCTGCTACAAACCCGCAACCGAAGTTGGTCACCGAAAGCTAAAGGAGAAGAATCATGGAATGGACGAGCCCGCAATTTGAAGAAGTCTGTTTGAACTGCGAAATCAACTGCTACGCCAACGCGGAACTGTAAACTGAAGGATGCGCATTGAGATTCTGGGCTCCGCCGCGGGGGGTGGATTTCCCCAGTGGAATTGCAACTGCCGAAATTGCCAGGGCCTCCGGACCGGTAATTTTCGCGGACGCAGCCGCACCCAAACCCAGGTGGCCGTCAGTGATGACGGCCGCTCATGGTTCCTCTTAAACGCCTGTCCTGACTTGCGACTCCAAATTGAACGGACTCCGGTTCTGCAGCCGCGCAGTGCAGTTCGCGATTCCCCGATCGCCGGCGTGCTGCTTACGAGCGCCGATATTGATCAAATAGCGGGCCTGCTGTCGCTCCGTGAATTGCAGCCCTTTCAAACCTACTGTACAGCTTCCCTCCGCCGCATCTTGCAGGAGGACAACAGCGCCTTTGGCATGTTGAATCGAGTGCCCCAGCAAGTTTGTTGGCGGGAAATCAAGCTCGGTGAAAGCTTCCCGCTGCTCACGGTGGCGGGAGATGAGTCGGGGATTTCCTGCGAAGTGATTTCCCTGGGAAATAAGTATCCGGTTTATGTTTCTCCCCAACGTGCCGCCATGCTTAAATCTGAGGAAGCTCTGCTGGGCGTCATGTTGACGGCAGCTTCGGGTGGGCGGCTAGCCTACATGCCGGCTGTTCCGGCGATCAATCAGCTGTTGTTGCAACTTCTGGAAACCGCCGACGTGATTTTGTTCGACGGAACGTTTTGGAGCGATGACGAGCTGATTCGGGTTCAGGGAAGCGGCGCTACTGCCCGCGAAATGGGCCATGTTCCCATAACCGGCAACGACGGAAGCTTGCGCCAGCTGGCGGGGTTGCGGCGCCCACGTAAAGTTTTTGTGCATGTGAATAACACAAATCCCATGCTGGATGAGTCGAGCGCTGAATACCGCGAGGTAGGCGCAGCCGGCTGGGAAGTAGCGGAGGACGGGTGGCAGTTCAATCTCTAGAAACTATTCCGGATGTGAGGGTGCTTTCGGCGGACGAGCTCGCAGCTCGGCTGCGGCGGGTCGGCGAGGAACGCTATCACCATCAGCATCCGTTTCATCTTAGGATGCACGACGGCAAGTTGAGCCGCGGGCAGCTGCAGGCCTGGGCCTTGAACCGCTACTATTACCAGAGCCGCATTCCGATCAAGGACGCGATCATTCTCTCGCGCAGCGAAGACCCGGATTTTCGCCGCGCCTGGCGCAAGCGTGTGGTGGATCACGACGGTGATTCCGCGCAGGAAGGCGGCATCGAGCGCTGGATCCGGCTGGCGGAAGCAACCGGCCTGGAGCGTGAACGCGTCGCGCACTGCGATGAAGTTTTGCCGGCGGTGCGTTATGCCGTGGATGCTTACCTTGATCTGGTCAGGAACCGCAGTTTCCTGGAAGCCGTTGCCTCCTCGCTGACCGAATTGTTCTCCCGCGATTTGATTGCGCTGCGAATGGATTGTCTGCGGCAGCATTATCCGTGGCTGTCGAGCGGGCTCGACTACTTCACGGCTCGCCTGCATCAGGCGCCCGAAGACGCCAGGTTTGCGTTGCAATATGTCACTGAGCACGCGCAGACGCGAGCCCAGCAGGAGCTGGCGATCACGGCGTTGCGGGCCAAATGCGATATTCTCTGGGCGCAACTGGACGCGATTCACTTCGCCTACGTCCAGCCCGGATGGCCTCCGCCGGGCGCATTTCGAATGGAGTCATGAGCGTGCCTCGCCCTTTGGACACCAGCCAGCCGCGCCTCGCGCCGGGTTGCCGATGGGGCAACCAAGGCGAACAACAAGTAGTGCTCTTTCCAGAAGGCATGATCCGCGTCCAAGGCACAGGCCAGAGCATCCTGGAACTCTGCGACGGTCAACGAACCGTGCAGGACATCGTAACCACGCTATCGGAACGCTACGGAACAGCTGATCCGGCGAAGATCACGGAAGACGTGTCCAGTTTTCTGGAAGCGCTACAGCGAAAACGAATTGTGGATTACTGATGATTCCAAACCCATTGGCGCTGATCGCCGAGCTCACGCATCGTTGTCCGTTGCACTGCGTTTATTGCTCCAACCCCCTGCAACTGATTGCGAAGACCGCGGAGCTTTCCACCGCCGAATGGGTGGGCGTTTTTCAAGAAGCTAGCCGCATAGGCGTTCTCCACTTGCACCTGACTGGCGGCGAACCGGCAGCACGCGCCGACCTCGAAGAGCTGATCGCCGGCGCCCGCCAAGCCGGCCTTTATACAAATCTCATCACTTCCGGCCTCGGCGTGTCCGAGGCGAGGCTGGCGAAGCTGGTGGACGCCGGGCTCGACCATATCCAACTCAGCTTCCAAGACTCAAGAGACGAGCCGGCGCGATGGATTGCAGGGGCCAAAGGTCATGCCTATAAGGTCGTCCTGGCGGAGAAGATTCGCCAACTGCCGGTCGCGTTCACGGTGAATCTGGTCGTGCACCGGCAGAACCTGGACCATATCGAGGAGATGATCGAGTTCATTGAGCAGCTCCACCCGGAGCGCGTGGAAGTTGCCCATGCACAATATTATGGCTGGGCGCTCAAGAACCGCGACACCTTGCTCCCTACCCCTCAGCAATTAGAGAACTGCTTGCGCGCCGTGGAAAAAGCCCAGCTGCGCCTAGCAGGAAAAGTGCGAATAGACAGTGTGGTTCCGGACTACTACGCGCGCTACCCGAAGGCCTGTATGGGCGGATGGGGACGGCGTCTCATGCTGATCGATCCTTCCGGCCAGGCGCTGCCGTGTCACGCGGCTGGAGTGATTCCAGGCATGCGGTTCGACAACGTGCGCGAGCATCCTCTGGAATGGATCTGGCGAGAGTCCGAGGCGTTTCAACGATTCCGGGGAGAGCAGTGGATGCCGGAGCCGTGCAAGAGCTGTGACCGCAGGACCGAAGACTTCGGCGGCTGTCGTTGCCAGGCTCTCCTGCTCACCGGCAACGCGAATGCCACCGATCCTGTCTGCTCGCTATCGCCCGATCACCACCTGATTGAAACTGCAAGGGCTGTCGCGGAATCTGACGCCACGCAAGTCTCCTGGTCGTACCGAACAAGCATAGGCTAAGAGGATACCCTCACAAACCGTGGCTCTTGGTGGCAACCGCACCACCACCAAGGTACTAAGGTTGTGCAAAACAGTGAAATCTGGTTTCTTCTGCCGCAGACGCCGCGTCCGGCCCCGGTCTTGGGAGGGCTTCTCCTATGTCGCTGATTTCATTGTCAGTTTAATGTGCAACATATCATGGGCAAGGAGCGTAAGTAGCTGAAAAAATTGGCGCTGCGGAAGTTGCGGCGGAATCTTCCACAAAGTTTTCCACAGAACTGTGGATGCTTAGCTGGGCCGAGATTGAGCAAGAAAAAGGCCGCCATATCTCGGCGGCCATCTTCAAACCCGAGGGGATACTAATGCGACGTGGCTGAGGCTGGCTTGGCTCCCGCTGGTGTCGTACCAGCAGGCTTGGCAGAGGCGCCAGTCGCGCCAGCAGGCTTGGGAGGAGCTGCAACGCCAGACTGCGCGTTGTAAGCGTCGACAATCGTCTTGGTCAGGTCCACGCCGGCCGTTGCCCAAAGCAGCGGACCCTGCGGCCAGGGATTTGACGAATCGAACAGCAGGCCATAGCTGTTCGACTTGGCGTACTTGTCGATCACCGGAGCCATCTTCTGCAAAATGCGCTGCGCGATCTCGTTCTGCTGCTGCTGATAATCGTTCTGCGCGTCCTCGGCCGAACGTTGCAGGCTCTTCTGCTTGGTCTCGATCGACTTCACCAGCGTTGCGCGGGCTTCCTCGTTCATCTTGTCGCCCTGCGTGCTGAGCTGCTTCTTCAGATTGTCTATCTCGGTGTTCTGCGCCGCCAACTCATTACGCTTCGGTTCAAATTTCTTTTGCAGGGCTTCGAAATCCCGTGCACCTTCATTGGTGCCGATGATTGCTTGCTGGATGTCGATAATGCCCACTTTGGCGCTGCCGGCAGGGGCAGCAGTAGTCGCGGCCGGGGCGGCAGCCGGAGTCGATTGGGCCAGGCTCGCGATGGCCAGAATAAGGGCGAACATGGCTGTACCTACGAACGTGCGCTTCATTGAGATGGCGTAGCTCCTTAGAATTGCTCCGGGAATTCTTGTGTTCCAGAGAGGAACGCGCTGCAACTGCGTCTTTTCTGAACTGCCGGGTTACGGCGCTCTGCTGGAATGCAGATCGCTACGCTCCCCAGCCGGAAAATTCGGCGGTGCGGATTCTTTGATTATAGGGAAACGCGCTTCTCAGCGTCAAACAGAGAGAGTGCAACTTTTGGCGCAGATCACTATTGCGAGCGGGTGGCGGTGCCTTCCATCACCGTCAGCCATCCCCCTCCCGGCTTCTGCACCTCCGACTTAAAAGTGTACGAGTCCGGTGACAGAAGTGTCACCGTGTAGCGGCCGGTGGTGGTGACGCCATTCATTTTCTCTACCGCGTTCCATGTCCAGTTGTTGCCTTGAGCGCTCCCGACGGCCACCTGATGTTCGCCCAGGCTGTTGTAGGCGTTATAGGTGTAGGCCTTATCCGCGGCGTTGTACTCCATCATGCGCACCCCGTGGACATCGCCCAGCGGACCCTTCATTACGGAATGGATCTCCAGGAAGAAACCGCCCGGCACCCACTCGCCATGCTCGGTTGAGGTGAACGGGGCGCCAGGCGTGCTGGAACTGATCTTCGTCGTGCCGCTGAGCTTCCAGTCTCCGGCGAAGTAATTCATCATTTGCACTTGCGGACTCGGCGCTGTTTGCGGCGGCTGCGCTCCTTGCGCAACTGCCAAAGCACTCGCCAGAAAGCCAACTGAGATTGCGGCCCAAACACTGCGCACGGAAATTTCTCCTAGAACGTCGTTGCCACCGTGAAGCGGAAGGTCTTCAGCGGCTCCGCCAGATAATACTTTGGCTGGTAAATCGAAATCGTCTGGGCGTATGTGTAATCGCCCGCAGCGCCTGCGGGGAACATGGAGCGGGTGATGGGGTTCGGTGAACTCACGGTTTCGTCGATGCGCATCGGGTTGTAGGCCCAATAGATGCGGAAAGGCGCATTGACTACCGGCACAATCACCTGTAACTCCAGGCCCGTTGACATGCGAGTCTGGTAGTTCGTGCCGGCAACCGGCTGCAGCACCGGGTTGATTGGCAGCAGGCTGCCCCCGACGCACTGGTAGCTGGAGTTCAGCGAAGGACAACCGAACACCGTGTTCTGTAGCGTGGTGACTTGATCTCCGGCAATGCGCAATTGACCCGGTTGAGAGATAAAGTCCCATCCGGTATCAAGGAACGGGGCAATGGTAACGGGTCCGACAATCGGTATTCGGTACTCCAGGTTGGTCACGATATTTGTGTCGCCACCCGGAAAGATGATCTGTGAAACCGGAACCGTGATGTTGTAAGTACCATAGCGCGGGTTCGCGGGATTCAGGGGAACGGTAGAACCGTCCGGGTTCTGGAGCGCGACCGTCACTTCGGTAGGGAAAAACGAGACCGGCGAAATAGCCCGGATATCGAAGCCACGGATATCGGTATCGCCACCCATATAAAAGCGGTCAAAGGGAGGCGCAACTGTTCCTCCGTAACCGGTGATCCACGAGCCCAGCACGCGGAAGCCGATCGCATTGCGGCCCTTGTTCACGGGGATAAAACGCTTGTACTCAGTGACCGGCTTCACGTATTTCACGTTGCCGCCCAACCCTGCTACCTCGGTGGCGAAGTAGACGCTTTGCCCTTTGTGGGGCCGCTGCGGGTTGTCAATCCGGTTGTAGGAAAAATTGGGGACAACCTTGCTGGTGATAATTCCGTTCAGCGCATTGGGACCAGAAATTCCGCGGAACTCCAACGCCTCGAAGTAATCCGTGGAGGCGGCGCTGAAGGTCTGCACCGACGAGTCGTCGAACCCATAGGTTATACCGATGCGCTTGAAAGAGCGCTTAATCGGATACGTCAACGAACTGGTGAATCCGGTGCTGGTTTGCGTGAAATTTTGCAGCAATGCCTGGTAGCTCTGCGGCAGGTTGATGGTCTGGTTAAGCTGGATCTGGGTGAGTGCTGCCTGGTTGTAGTTGTAGCTGCGATGATAGACAGACCAGCCGAACTGTAGCGGGCGATCAAACAAGTAAGGCTGCGTAAAGGACAGCGTCTCGTTGCGCTGATATTGACCGATCTGGAATTCCAGGCTCAGACTTTCGCCCTTGCCAAACAGGTTGTTGGTCGTGTAATTGACACCGATGAAAGCGCCGGATAATCCACTGACACCGCCCGTCAGTCCGATGCTGTTCTTGCCCTTCTCTTTAACCTTAAGGGTGATATCGACGGTTCCGTCCTGCACATTCTGTTTGATCTCGGAATCCTGCTCGGGCTTGAGCGGCTGGAAATACTGCAGCTGGTTTAAGCGCAGCAGGCTGAGCTCCCACAGGTTGCCGTTGTAGATGTTGCCTTCTTCCAGCGCCAGCTCGCGGCGTATTACCTTGTCGCGGGTGGTTGTGTTGCCCTGAAACTCAATGCGGCGAACATAAAACTGTTTGCCCTCGTCCACATCGATGCGCAGCGAGATCAACCGCTTCTCGTCATCCGCATCGGTGTTCGGAACCGGCGTGAAGTTGATGTATCCCAGCGCGGCATAAGCCTTGCGCAGTGCCTCCAGGCCTTTACGAATCGCTTCGGTATCGAAGATGTCGCCGTCCTTGATCTTGAACAGCGTGCGCAGCGCCTTGGTATTCGTCACCGCCTTGTTGCCGGTGAAGGTGATGTCTTTCAAACGATAGCGCTGTCCCTCTTCCACCGGTATGGTAATGTCCACCGCTTTTCCCGGCGAGGGCCGGAAGGG
Organism: Candidatus Korobacteraceae bacterium; assembly: GCA_049511915.1. GTDB lineage: Bacteria > Acidobacteriota > Terriglobia > Terriglobales > Acidobacteriaceae > Bog-257. The sequence goes on along the minus strand of JBEKXQ010000007.1, from coordinate 57,538 downwards.
AAAATACCAGCGAAAGCCGCTGGTGTCGTGAATCTGGGTCTTGGGATCGCCGACCAGCGCTTTGAAGTAGCCTTTGGTCTGGTAGTAGTAGCGCACGCGCTCCGCGTCTTCCGACAATTTGGTGGAATCGTAGGTGCGTGCGAACAGGTTCTCCAGGAAGATGGAATGCGGAATTCCGATGGGCTTCAGGTTCTTCATCGCGCTCTGCAGTTCGCGGTTGGTGAGCGCCTTGTTGCCTTCGAACTTGATCTTGCCGACCTTGACCTTCGGTCCCTCTTTCACCACGAATGTCAACGAAACCGCTGCGGGCGGAATGGGCCGGACTTCTGATGTCACGGTTGCGAACTGGTGCCCGTGCGACGCCAGCAGCTGCTTGATCACCACTTCGGCATGTTTCACTTTGGTCGGATCGTACTGGCTCTCCTGGGTCAGGCCGACCTTCTGCTCTTTGAACTTGTCGAGAACGTCGCTTTGCGAAACCGAGCTCAGACCGACGTACTTGATCTCGCGGATCGTCGGTTTTTCCTTCACATAGACGTGGATGATCCAGCCCTTGGAAGATTGCTCGCGCTCAATCCGCAGATCGTCGAAGTATCCCGTGTTCCACAGGGAGTTGAAGTCGCGTTCCAGCGCTGCCTGGTCGTATACGTCCCCAGCCTTGGTGAACATGCGGGCGCGGATGGTTTCCGCCGGAATGCGACGGTTGCCGTGGATCACGATCTCGGCGACTACATCCTGCTGCGCGACGGCCGTTCCAGCGAGCAATAGGACTGCGAGGAAGAAACTGATCGCCCTGGCGCAATCACGTGTCCCGCGTACCAAAAGCGTCGCGAGTCTTCCCTGACGGTGGCAAGAAATGACAGAACCTCAGTTGCTAAGGTTTATGAAAGCGCAATTATACGGTACGCGCGCTCCGGTCTGAAAACCAAAACAGTCTCCCGTTGCGATGCGGCAGCTACGCTAACCCTCGCCGCCGTTGGAAGTTGTGGGGGCACGTTCCACTTCCACCAGCGTGGAATAGAACGTAGCGCCACCACCCAGGTCGGTAAGCCGCGCCGAAGTCAGCACATTGATGTTAAGGCCTCTGTTCGACAACTTCGCCCAGCCCAGGCGAGCTCCCACCACGCCGGCTTGCACGGCGCCATCCACTCGAGCTTGGAGAAAGATCTCGCCGCGATCGTTGAAGACGCGCACCCGGTCGCCATCGGCAATGCCGCGTGGCGTCGCGTCTTCCGTGGCAATTTCCAGTTTGTCCTGATTCGGCTCCATCTTCTGATGACCGGGATGATTGACGAATGTCGAATTGAGGAAGTTATCGGCCTTGCGCGCCAACAGCTCCAGGGGATAACGCTCGCTCGCCGCGTTGTGCCGCGACTCCTCTGGCGGAACGAACGTCGCCACCGGATCCATTCCGTGGGCGATTAAATCCTTGTCATAGAGACGCGCTTTGCCGCTGGGCGTCGGAAAACCATTGGCGAAGGGCAGCCAAGGTTCGCCGTTGCCATCGCCGTGCAAGTTCAGCCGCACATGCGGATCGCTCTCCAGCCGCTCACGTGTGATGCCGTTGAGCTGCGGCACTCCCGATGCCAGAGCTGCGTCGATCATCGCGTCCACCGGCTCGCGGAAGCATTCATCCTCGAACCCCATGCGCAAAGCCAACTCGCGAAAGAACTCCACGTTCGACCTGCACTCGCCCACCGGGTCAATCGCCTGATGCGAAACCTGCAGGTAGTAATGTCCATAGGCCTGAACCAAATCTTTGTGTTCGAAGAAAGTTGTCGCGGGAAGAACCACGTCCGCAAAGTCAGTCGTATCGGTGAGGAACTGCTCATGCACCACGGTGAACAAGTCGTCGCGCTGCAGCCCGCGCCGCACCAGGTGCTGCTCCGGGCACACTGCCGCCGGATTCGAGTTGTACACCACCAGCGCCTTGATCGGAGGATCGTCAAATTCCGTAAGCGCCTTGCCAAGCTGCACCATATTCACCGTACGCGCCACGCGTCCCAGGGGACTCTTCTGAATCAGGTCCTTGCGCTCCATGGCCGCGCGATCAAGCTGAAATGCGCCGCTGACGGAGAGCTGCAGTCCTCCACCAACTTCTTTCCACGATCCCGTGATTACCGGCAACATGCAGACTGCGCGCACCGCTGCGCCCCCGTTTTGCGCGCGCTGAATGCCGTAGTTCAGACGGATCGCCGCAGGCCGCGTCGTCGCGTACTCGCGCGCCAGCCGCTCAATGTCTTCCTTCGCGATGCCTGTCCACTGCGCCACCCGCTCAGGCGTGTACTCCGGGAGCCGCTTCTGCAACTCATCGAAGCCCTCGGCGTAGCGGGCAATGTAATCCGCATCATGCCAGCCTTCGCGCACGATCACGTGCATCAAGCCCAACGCCAGCGCCACGTCTGTGCCGGGATTGATGGGGATGTGCCAGTCCGCAATGCGCGCGGTGCGCGTGCGGTACGGATCGATGACCACGAGCTTCGCGCCGTCGCGCCGCGCTTCCTCGATGAACGGCCACAGGTGAATGTTGTTGCCGTGAATGTTCGCGGCCCAGGCAATGATGTACTTGGAGCGGCGGAACTGCTCCGGCTCAGTGCCCATCTTGCGGCCGTAGATGGAGATGATGGCGTGCTCGCCCGTCTGCGAGCAGATGCTGCGATGCAGTTGCGACGCCCCCAGCCGGTGGAAGAAGCGCCGATCCATCGAAGCGCCGTTGAGCACGGCGATGTTGCCGCCGTAGGAGTACGGCAGCACAGCTTCCGACCCGAACTCGCTGCTGATCTGCTTCAGTCGCGAGACAATCTCGTCAAAAGCCTGGTCCCACGTGATGCGCTGGAAAGCCCCGTCACCATGCGATCCCTTCTTGGCAACTCGCCGCATGGGATACAGGACGCGATCAGGCGAGTAGACACGGTCCAGATACTTGGCAACTTTGCCGCACAAAAATCCGCGCGTAATGGGATGTTTCGGATCGCCCTCAAGTTTGGTCGCCCGTCCATCTTCCACGGCGATGAGCACCGCGCAACCGTCAGGGCAATCATGGGGACACGCTGCGTGAACAGTTCGCTTCATAGGGCACCCGCAGGTACTGATTATCCCACGAACAACCGGAGGCATTTGGACAGCAAAAAGACCCGGGGCGCTCCCGTCCCCGGGTCCTGTCATCGCTTGACGTAGCAATTACTTAGCTCGTCGTTACTCTGCCAGTTTTTATCTGGCTGCGAACGCATTTGAATAGTGCAAGTGACGCACCAATCTTTCCCTGAACGCGCCAACTTCCATCGCGCCGAATTTGCAGTGACATACAAGTTGCGAGGCTCGCGTCGCTCACGATGCCCCTCACTTTTGCCCGGTTTCGACTATCCGAACGGATTGCTTCCCTATCCTTTCGGTACCGAGGTCTATACCTCGGACCGTTGCAATGCCTGGCAGCCAATAGATTTGCCGGCGAGGGCGTCGCGCACGCACTGCAAATTTGGACCTATTGGGACAAACCGCCTGATTCATGGGGCGAAGCGCACCCGGCGACGTTGACCATTGCAATTCCGCCTTGCTTTGTACACCCCGGAAGGGAGTATGATCCTAAAACCAGTGGTCGCATTCTGAGGTTTGTGGGGGAAAGCACATGGCTCGCAAACTAATTGCCTTTCTGGTTGTGTTTGCCGCGGTTTCTCTACCGTGTGTGGCGAAGATGCGCACGATTGCAACGTCCGAGGATCGCGAGCGCGTGGTGGATTACACCCGCAGTCTGGAAGAACATCCCCTCGCCAAGGACAACCTCGCCAAGCGCATGTGGCTGACCGAGTGGATCGTCAACGCCCCCAACGTCACGGTTGACGTTTGCTGCAAGGAACTGGAATCGCTGGATGAGGTGAACAACACCTATTCCGAGCAGTTACGCATGCAGGCCATGTACTCGCAGGCCGCGTTTGAGCTGGAGCATCCAGACATAACCAACTCCGCCACCATCCAGGCCGCTGGCCTCGCCGGCACCCTGCGCGCCTATCGCGCCATTCTGCGCTTCGATCCTGCCGCCAAATATCCCGTGCTCGACAATCTCCTGTCGCTGGAGAAGCACGGCAAGCTACAGAAGTATGTCGAGCGCCAGTCGAAATGCGTTGAGGAGTAGGCAACTAGAGTTTGCGCGCTCCTCCTCGTCATCCTGAGCGAGCGGCGAGTCGGAAGGCCCGCTACTAAGGCTCGATCTTCGAGGCCCGACTTTATTGCTACCCCTGCTTGTGGCATTTCGCGAGCTGCGGATCCACTCAATCCGGTGTCGAAGCCCACAATTTTGTGGACTGGTCAGCCAGCCTGTCTCATAATTCTCTTGCCATGAAGAACGTACTGATCGCTTGCCTGGTTTTGCTATGCAGCTGTATGCCAGCTCTTTGCCAACAGCAGCTCGATGCTGCGACCAAAGACGATGTTGAGGAGCTACTAACGTTGACCGGGGCGCGTGCACGCGTGCAGCAGACGTGGGCCGGGATGGCACAACAAGCCGCGACTTCAGCGGCGGACGCGTACCGCCTTAAGCATCCGGATGCGACTCCTCTGGAGCTTCGCAAGGTAGCCGAAGTGACCGGACAATACATGCGGGACACCTTCAAGGCGGTTTCGATTGATGAGCTTCTGGCTGCGATTGTCCCGGTTTACCAGCGTCATCTGACACACGCGGATCTCCGGGGCATCATCGATTTCTTCAACTCTTCCACTGGACAGAAGTACTTGAAAGAGATGCCCGCTATGACGGCGGAGTCAATGCAAGCCGTTAACCCGATCATTCAGAAACATCTGCCGGAGATGGAAGCGGCAGCCGAGAAAGCGGCGGAGAACAGCATGAAGCCGGCATCATCCAGTACCGGCAGCCCTAGTCAGTAACGGCGAATCAGGGCTCTACATTTGACCTGTCCCGCCCAAACACGCTAAACTTCTCTGGTTTGCCTGTACTACTATGTTCCGTCAGGGACGCCCCTGTAGCCGGGGTCTGGGGAATGCGTGTATTGGCGCGTTTCGTGGAGGAGCCGGGTCACTCGATCCGGCAAGGATTTTCCTTCTCGGCCAGGGAAAGTGCAAGCGCACAAGAGATTTGAGCCGGTTTCGCGCAGCAGTGTGCGCGACTAGCTCTTGGGAGGCAACATGTACGCGGTGATCCGCGCCGGGGGTAAGCAGTATCGCGTCGCACCCGGAGACGTAATTAAGATCGAGAAGCTGTCGCAGGCCGGCGGCGAAAACGTGCAGTTCGACGAGGTGCTGGCGGTCAGCGGCTCCGAAGGCGAACTGGGCAAGCCGTCCAAAGCCTTCGTCACCGCAGAGGTGATCGAGCAGGGCCGCGCCGACAAGATTCTCGTCTTCCATTTCAAACGCAAGAAGCAGTACAAGAAACTGAATGGACATCGCCAGCCGTACACTGCCGTGAAGATTACCGGCATCAACGTGAACGGCAAGGACCTGGCTTAACCGCCGATGCTGCTCCATCAGCTGATCCTGACCCTGTTTGCAGCGGTCAAACGCTTTGACTCGGTGCTGCTGGGCGTGCCGGCCAGCGTGCGGCGATTCGTCTCCCGCGCGAAGGCAGACGGCTCTGACTTGCAGGAAACGTAGGCGTTACCTCAGCGGCTAAAGCCGCTTGACTTTTTGGGACTTTACGGACGGCCTGAAGGCCGTCCCCTTCAAACGGCTGAATTTTGTCAGGCTGTGTTCGGTCTTTGAAGGGGCGCAGCTTCAGCTGCGCCGGTACGGATCGCCTCGGTCGATTTGTCATCACGAGGCGGCTTTAGCCGCCGACGGATCTGCTGTTCGACTGTTTCGCCAGCCGGCTTTAGTCGGCGAAAGATTTTGAGGACATTTTCATGGCACATAAAAAAGGTTTAGGTAGTTCGCGAAACGGTCGCGATTCGAACGCGCAGCGGCTGGGCGTGAAATCGTTCGGCGGCCAATTGGTACCGGGCGGCTCCATCATCGTGCGGCAGCGCGGCACGCGTATCAAACCTGGCATCAACGTCGGTCGTGGCAAAGACGATACCCTCTTCGCCAAAGTCACGGGTGTGGTCGAGTTTAAGGACCGCGGTGCCATGGGTAAGTTTGTGTCGATCGTTCCGCAGGAGACGGCAGTTAGCAATTAGCATTTGGCAATTAGCCCTTGGCACTTAGCCTCTAGCGACCGCACAATGTGTGTTCTGCGAATTGTCAGGCCTCGTGACAGCGAGGCCTTTGTTGTTGAAGCCGTTAGCTAAGTGCTAATTGCTAACGGCTAATTGCCGTCTTCCCATGTTCGTCGATGAAGCCAAAATCCGGGTCAAGGCAGGCGATGGCGGCAACGGCTGCATGGCCTTCCGCCGCGAGAAATTCGTGCCGCGCGGCGGTCCCTCCGGCGGCGATGGCGGGCGCGGCGGCGATGTCATCATGGAATCCAGCGAGCGTCACAACACGCTGGTGCACTTCCGCTTCAATCCGGAATACAAGGCCGAGCGCGGCCGTCACGGCGAAGGCTCCAACAAGACTGGCCGCGAGGGCGAAAGCATCGTGCTGAAGGTGCCGGTGGGCACCCTCGTCTACGATGAGATGACCGGCGAGGTGGTGCATGACTTCTCGCATCCCGATGAGCGGGTTGTCATCGCTCGCGGCGGGCGAGGTGGACGCGGCAACGCGCGCTTCGCAACCTCAGTCCACCAGGCGCCGCGCGAGCACGAAGATGGCAAACCGGGCGAAGAGCGCGACCTGCGCCTGGAGCTGAAACTGCTGGCCGACGTCGGGCTAGTCGGCTATCCCAATGCTGGCAAGAGCACGCTCATCTCGCGCATCTCGGCGGCGCGCCCCAAGATTGCCGATTATCCCTTCACCACGTTGCAGCCCGGCCTCGGCGTAGTGGTTGCGGGCGAGCCACCCGACGATGTCAGCTTTGTCGTCGCCGATATTCCCGGGCTCATTGAGGGCGCAAGTGATGGCGCTGGCCTGGGCACGCAATTTCTGCGGCACATCGAGCGCACCCGCGTCCTGGCGCACCTAGTTGATGTTTCCGACGCCAGCGGGCGGCCTGATCCGGTGCAGGATTACGAAGTCATCACGCGCGAGCTGGCGAACTTCGGCAGCGGGCTCGACGCGAAGCCGACCATCGTCGTGGCCTCCAAGATGGACATCGTCAACAAGGACAAGCTCGCTAAGCTGAAGCGCTACTGCAAGCGCAAAAAGCTGGAGCTGTTTCCGATCTCCGCGGTGACCGGCGAAGGGATCGAGGACCTGAAGTGGGCCATGGCGAAGAGGGTGGCCAGTGGTCAGTTGCCGGTGGCCACAGATTAGGGACCAGGGATCAGGAAAACTTCGAGTCGAAAGACGTCGTTTCGACCTTTGTTGTCATCCCGAGCGGAGCCCGCTTCGGGCGGAGCCGAGGGATCTGCGGTTCCGTCGCTGGCCGCAACTCTGGCGTTTCCACCCAATCGCCGAACTCCGGAATCAATGCTCCCTGACCACCTTGCAGAACTCACGCCCAAGGTCTAGGCTACGAAAAAGCATTGGGGTATGCCGTGTTCTCCCTTGGATACGTAGTTATCATGACTGGCTTGGCGTTCGGCGGCGCCATGACCCTGATCGGATTCGGCGGATTGCTGGTAACTTCCTTCCACCGCAGTTTGGGATCTCCCTTGCCACTGCCGACTTTGCATAATGCCTTCGAGCGGTGGCTCTATGTGCTGGTGGGCCTTGCCGGATTCGTCCTTTGGGGCAGCGCATTCTGGTGCAGCCTGAGTTTCACGCCGTGAATGCCTGCCGCCGCTGACGCGGCTCATCTCACTAGTAACGCAACGCTGTCGCGGGCTCACGCCCATGGCTGACTCAAATGTTGCCGCTGCGCGGCTCTTCCCGCCGATATAATCAAAGTCTATGGCTACTACGCCGGAAGCGCCGGTCGCGGCGCATTCGAAGTACGAACCCGTCATCGGTCTGGAGGTACACGTCCAGCTCCTGACGAAGACGAAGATCTTCTGCGGATGCTCGACCCACTTCGGCGATCCGCCGAATACCAACGTCTGTCCGGTGTGCCTGGGACTTCCCGGTCCGCTGCCGGTGCTGAACAAACGAGCGGTCGAGTTCGCGGTGCTGGCGGCGACGGCGCTGAACTGCCGGATCAACGAGAGCTCGATTTTCGCGCGCAAAAACTACTTCTATCCCGACCTTCCCAAGGGCTACCAGATTTCGCAGTACGACAAGCCGCTGGCCGAGCACGGCTACATTGCAATCAAGACGGCGAGCGGCCTGAAGCGCATCGGTATCACGCGCGTGCACCTGGAAGAGGACGCGGGCAAAAGCCTCCACGACGGCCTACCTGATAGCAGCGAGTGGACTTCCATCGACCTGAACCGCTCCGGTGTTCCGCTGATCGAGATCGTCAGCGAGCCCGACATCGCCTCGCCTGATGAAGCTTGGGAATACCTGACGCGGTTGAAGGAGATCATCCTGTACACCGGCGTCAGTGACTGCAACATGGAAGAAGGCTCGCTGCGCTGCGACGCCAACATCAGCATCCGCCCGCGCGGCCAGCGGGAGTTCGGCACCAAGACCGAAGTGAAGAACGTGAACTCGTTCCGTTTCATTCGGCACGCGCTGGAATACGAGATCGAGCGCCACGAGCAGGTGCTGGAGTCGGGCGGCAGGATCGAGCAAGAGACGCGCCTGTACAACGCCGCCGAAGGCAAGACCTACGGCATGAGGTCGAAAGAACAGGCGCACGATTATCGATATTTTCCTGAGCCTGACTTGCTGCCGCTGGTCGTCGATGCAAAATGGCGCGAGCAGATTATCGCCGAACTTCCTGAGTTGCCCGAGGCGCGACGCGCGCGTCTGGTCACACAGTACAGCATCACCGAATACGACGCGGCGACATTGACCAGCTCGCGTTCGTTGGCTGACCAGTTTGAGGAAGCGGCGACGGCTGCGAAGAATCCGAAGCGCGTGGCCAACCTGGTGCAGGGCGAGTTGATGGGCCGTCTGAAGGCCAAGGGGCTGGAGATCGAGCAGTCGCCAATTTCGATGAAGGGCGTGGCCATGTCCGCCGACTTGGTCGAGAGCGGCGCGATCAGCGGCAAAATCCTAAAAGATCTTTACGATCTTGCCTTCGAGCGCGGCGAGGACTTTCCCGCGATCTACGAAAAGGAAAAACCACAGCAGATTACCGATAGCGGCGCGATCGAGAACCTCATCGACGAGGTAATCGCGGCAAGCCCCAAGCAGTTGGAGCAGTATCGTGGCGGCAAGAAAACCGTTATCTCCTACTTTGTGGGACAGGTGATGAAGGCCTCGAAAGGCCACGCGAATCCCACGCTGGTTAACGAACTGCTGGCGAAGAAGCTCGAAGGATGAAGCTGTCTATTGTTGCGGCGGCGCCTCGGCGGGAGCGGAGACGTGCTCGTGGGTGATGACCCAGCGGCCATCCTGCTGCTCCAGCACCGCCGTCCAACGTAAGGTCAGGCTTTCCTTTTGTCCCTGCGGCGTCGTTCCCGCCATAGTCAGGGTTCCGGCCACCCAGGCGATTTTTCCCTCCGGATGAATCTGTATATCGTCATTCACGGTGTACGTCACTTTGGGGGCGTCCTTGAGCGAGGGAGCTACTCCCGCCTTGTACTCGTCCCAACTGTTGTACTTCAGCGGCGCTACATCGAAGAACAAGTGGCTCGGACCTTGGGCATAGAACTGGCTCTGCTTCTCCAGGTCACTGGAGGCCCATCCGTCCCAGATGCTCTGCAAATAAGCTTTGTCGACGGCAGCCGAAGCCGGCTTTGAAGCTGTCGTCGATCGTGGCGCCTCTGCCGTTTGTGCAATCCCCGGCAGGGTGAGAGCAAGCAGGAAAACCGCAAAACTTCCACGGCGCATAAACCTTCTCCTGATTTCGCTTCCGAAGCGGATTCTCGCAGACCATTAGCCAGGATTCAACGCGGATCGACTGGTTGCCTGCGCTCTGAACTTCGCGATTTGTTACCCTGTTAGCTTCCATGCTACAGCGGCTTTATAGGTTCATCGGAAGTTTCCTGTTGCTTGCAGCGCTCGCCGGGTGCGGAACACCTGGCGCGCCGACGTTCCCGTCGCTCAATCTGCCGCTTCCGGTGGCCGATCTGACGGCCTCGCGCCGCGGTAACCGTGTCGATCTGGAGTGGACCCAGCCCCGCAAAACCACGGACCGCACCAACGTCAAACACAATCCCATCACTCGCATCTGCCGCCATCCGGGCATGACGTTGATGGCTAAGTGTGACGTCGTGGCCGAGGTGACGCCGCCCACGCCGAAGCCAGCGGAAAAACAAAAGAACGAGGCGCCCCCTGGAGCGGTTCGTATTCACTACGTCGACACCCTGCCGTCGCAATTGGGGCAGGACAACCCGGCTGGGTTCGTGATGTACGGCGTGGAAGATGTGAATATGCATGGCCGCAGCGCGGGAATTTCCAACCAGGTGCCGATACCCGTGGTTCCGACGATTGCCGCGCCCGACCAGGTAACGGCGGAGGTGAGCGCAGACGGCGTGCGGATCACATGGTCCGGACCCGCACCGCCTACGCCGCCCGCCGGAGTCACGTATCGCTATCGCGTTATGCGCCGGCCGGTCGGAACTCCAGCCTTTATTGCACTGGACGATGTTCTGCCGGCAGCCCGGGGTTCGTATCTCGACAAAACCTTTGCCTGGGAGCAGAAGTATGAATATCGCATTACGACAGTAAGCCAGGTCCATGCCAATGGCGTGAATGCCGCCGTCGAGGGCGACGATTCCCAGCCAGCCGAGATTTTCACCCGCGACATCTATCCGCCGTCGCAACCGGCCGGACTGCAGGCGGTCTTCTCCAGCGTCGGACAGAAGCCGTTTATCGACCTGACCTGGGCGCCGAACATGGAGAGCGACCTTGCCGGTTACAACGTCTTCCGCTGGGTGCAGGGCGGACAGCCGCAGAAGGTGAATACGCAGTTGGTGCAGGTTTCCTCCTATCGCGACGAAAATGTAGAAGCAGGCAAGACGTATTTCTATACCGTTTCGGCGGTGGACCTGCGCGGCAACGAGAGTCCGCGCTCCCCCGAGGCGCATGAGACCGTGCCGAACCAATAGATTCTTTCACCACAGAAGCACAGAGAACACAGAGAAGACAAAACACCGAGATCGTGCTCCCTGCGTCTCGGAGTGAATTGATAGAAGAGAAGGATTTCCTATGCAATATTGCCGCTTTCAGTATCAAGATGCGACTCGCTACGGTTTGATCGAAGATGTCGCCGGCAGGCCGACGATTACCCGAACGCTGGGCAAGGCTCCACAATCGTTTTCCGATTTCGAGCGGGGGGAAATGAGCGAGTTGCAGTTGAGCGCCATTCGACAGCTGGCGCCCGCCGAGCCGGGGAAAATTGTGTGCATCGGCCGCAACTATCGCGAACACGCCAAGGAGCTGGATCATCCCATCCCAACCGAGCCTTTGATTTTCCTGAAACCGCCTTCCTCGTTGATTGGGCCTGGCGACGAGATCCGCCGGCCGGCAGAACTCTCGCAGCGCGTGGATTATGAAGGCGAATTGGGCGTGGTGATCGGCAGGCGCTGTTACTGTTTGCGCGAGAGCGACGATGTGAAGCCCTACGTTGTGGGATATACCTGCGTGAACGACGTTACCGCTCGCGATCTGCAGAACAAGGATGGCCAGTGGACGCGCGCCAAGGGCTTCGACACGTTCTGTCCGGTAGGCCCGGTGGTAGCCGAGGGCCTGGATCCGTGGAAAGGCGTTCGCGTCCAGAGCCGGGTGAATGGCGAGCTTCGGCAGAATGGGACGACCGCCGACTTTCTCTTTCCGCTCGATGTGCTGGTTCGCTTCATCAGCCAGGTGATGACGCTGGAGCCGGGCGATGTCATCGCCACCGGGACACCTGCGGGCGTAGGTCCTCTAAAGGCCGGAGATGCGGTGGAGGTGACGGTGGAAGGCGTGGGCACGCTGAGCAATCCGGTGGTCGATCGGCCCTGAGTGCGAACGCAGCTCGAATCGAAAAGCCGGGACTGAATTTCCCTTTCATATATTCGGTGGCAGACGGTAAGTCTGTGCCGCCCCTGAAGGGGCTCAGACTCATTTTTTTCGCCCACCCAGCGCTGAAGCGCTGGGCTATCATCTTTCGTCCCGCTTTGCGGGACTCGGGCACAAGCGCTACAGCAGTCACGCCATCCTTGAACAGTCTGCTAAAAGGTCGAAAAGCAGATCGAGATCCGACTTTTCCCGCAGCCTGTAAAGCCGTGTCCCTTCAGGCGGACGCCAATCGGCCTGCACAATTTGTCAGGGCTAAGCTCCTAACGCGAAATTTTCCTGTTTCCTTCTCAACCCGATCCCGCTATCTTGGTATCAAGTCTTCGCAACCGCTCCCATGAACTCGTTCCGGCTGTATCCCATTCTCGCTTTCGGCGCTACGGCGGCCATCATCGGCTACGCCTTGCTGTCACGCAAGAACAAGAAGCCGGCGGAGGATTTGGAACGGGAGCGCCGGAGCGAGCTGGCCCGCGGCGGCCGCATCATCGATGGCAACGTCATCGACGTTCTGGAGTTGGAGGATGACGTCACCGGGCAGCAGATGATCCTGCTGGTCTACACCTACGACGTGGCGGGCGTGACCTACGAAGCCTCGCAGGACGTGACCCACTTGCGGCAGTTTATCGATCTCTACTCTTGCCGCCTTGGCCTGCCAGCTTCGGTCAAGTACGATCCACACAACCCCGGCGACTCGATCGTTATTTCCGAAACCTGGTCTGGCTTGCGGAAGCCGACGATTGTTTTGCCCCAGCGGATAGTAGCAAAGTCCGTCGATCTTAGTGTACCTTTTCGACCGTCAATCGTCTCATCCTTGACAAATTCGTAACACTCGCCCGGCAACCGGGTTGTTACAATAAACTATGCACAACCTGCCCCTCCCACTCGCGGCATTTCTGGCGGGAATATTATCCTTCCTTTCTCCATGCGTACTTCCGCTGGTGCCGGGGTATGTGTCGCTGATTTCGGGAGCAACGGTTGAGGACCTGCAAACACCGGAGCGCCGCATGTTACGCACGGTGATGTTGCACTCCGTCACGTTCGTGCTGGGATTCAGCGTGGTTTTCATCGCGCTGGGCGCGGTTGCGACCGGTGTCGGGCAGTTGGTCAATGAATATCACTCGCTGCTGTCCAAGATCGCCGGCATCATTGTGATTGTGTTTGGTCTGCATCTGACCGGCATTCTGAAAATCAAAGCGCTCTATGCTGACAAGCGGATGCATGACGTCAAAGGCGGCTCCAGTGCGGTAGGCTCTTTCGCCGTGGGTTTTGCCTTCGCTTTCGGATGGACGCCCTGTATTGGTCCCATCCTGGCGACCATCCTGGTGCTGGCGGGCGCGCAGCAGACCGTGCTTAAGGGCATTATTTTGTTGGCGGTATATTCCCTGGGTCTGGCGGTGCCGTTTCTACTTACTTCATTAGGGGTCGACAGATTCTTGGCTTTCTACAGCCGCTTCCGAAAGCATCTCCACACGGTGGAAGTGTGCAGCGGTATACTGCTAATCGCCATCGGAGTATTAATCTTCTTAAACAACTTGCGATTGCTCTCCGGCTACTTGTCCTTCCTCAACCGGTTCGCATTGTAGGGGTGTAGTTGTGAAACGAAATGCGTTGGTTTTTGTAGCCCTATTTGTGGCCATCCTGGCGATGTTGGCCAGCGGGAAATACCTGGATCGCACTCGCAAGCACGGTACCATTACACTGGTGGGCAATGTACAAGGCGTGCCCGCGCCGGATTTCACTCTGCAGGCGTTGGATGGGAGCCAGGTGAAGCTCTCGGATTTTCGCGGCAAAGCTGTGCTGCTGAACTTCTGGGCGACGTGGTGCCCTCCCTGCAAGGTTGAAATGCCCTGGTTCGAGGACCTGCAAAGGCAATACGGCAAGGATGGTTTAGTGGTCCTGGGCGTGGCGATGGACGATTCCGAACCGGCCACGATCGCAAAGTTCGCCAGCGAGCTGGGCGTGAACTATCAGGTGCTCCTCGGAACCGACAAGGTCTCCGACGACTACGGCGACGTGCAGTACCTGCCGACTACCTTCTATATCGGCCGTGACGGAGCCATCGTGGACAAGATGACCGGCTTGCTCGATCGCAAGGACATCGAACAGGCAGTCAAGAAAACCTTGAACACCGGGGACAGATCCAGCAGCATTCCGCAAAACCAGGCTAAGGCCGAAGTGAAAGCGGTAGCGGCGAAAGAGGTTGCCGCCAAGGATGCAACCCGATGAGGCGAGTGACTGCTTTAGTTGCAGCAACGCTTTTGCTGGCTGGCTGGGCGCTGTCGCAAGGCTTCGGCGATAAGCCGCCCGTCATCTTCGCTCCCGTGGGTAACGTGCAGGTGCGGGCCGGTGCCAGCAAAGAAGTTAGTCTCGACTTTAGAATTGGCTCCGAATTCCACATCAACTCCCACACCCCCAAGTCGCCATTACTGATACCTACAGTGTTGAAGCTCACTGTGCCGGAGCAGGTAAGCCTTGCCGATATAAAGTATCCTGCCGGACAGGACGTGACCTTCCCTTTCTCCCCCGACGAGAAGCTTAGCGTCTATAGCGGCGACTTCAGTGTTAGTACAGTGCTGAAGACGCAGGCCAACGTCACGGCGGGAACTTATCCTGTGAAGGGCGAGCTGCGCTTTCAGGCATGCGATCACAGCGCCTGCTATCCTCCGCGAAGCATTCCTGTGCAGTTCCAAGTCACTGTGGTGAAGTAGTCCAGCTAGCAGGTGTGAAGAGCTAGGCCTTGCGAAATCCTGATCAAGCTAAGGCGAAGTCCCTCAGCGGCTAAAGCCGCATTGATATTGCAGTATTTTACGGACGGCCTGAAGGCCGTCCCCTTCGAGGAGTCGACTTAATCAAAGCTAGGCCTTGCGATCGCGCTGAGGTGATTTTCGCCGTGGCGTCGAGAGGATGCCTAGAATCTCCTGCAAGCCTTGCCGGACTTTCTTCAGCTTGTCGGCGGAATTTTGCTTGGGAAATGGCAGGCCAGACTGCTGACGCGTCGTCTTGGATTCATCCTTCAACTGCTGGCGCGCGCCGGCAATGGTGTAGCCTTCGTCGTAAAGCAGCTTTTTAATTCGAAGCACGTTCTCCACGTCACGCTGGCGGTACATGCGCTGACCCGTGCTGCTTTTGACCGGCTTGAGTTGCGGGAACTCGGTCTCCCAGAAGCGCAGCACGTAAGCCGGCAGCCGGCAAAGCCGCGAAACCTCTCCGATACGAAAGTAGAGCTTGTCCGGAATCACCGGATCGGAGGCGGAATCCTTCTTGCGGCTTGTTTTCTTGTCAACCATTCAGCTTTGGTTGCGAGTTTCGGATTTCAGGTTTCGAGCGAAACGCCATTCAGTTTAGCGTCTGAAACCTTGTAGCACGAAGCGCCGGGCAGAACAACCGATTCCCGATATTTCGCGCTCACCCAGTAACCAGGGACAACCATCGTCGACATCGATTCTCAGCAGCGATGACCGCGCTTCCGTTGGCCAGGAACGGCCCGGCCGGCAGTCGTTCACGGTAACGGTGGGAGGTCGACCTGTGCCACGAGCTTCTGGAAGGAAGGATCGCTGCGTAGAGAAGCCAGTGCTTCATCTGCACGCAACGACAAGAAAGAGGAATCATGCTGCCGGTAAGAATCCTGAAGATACCGTAGGGCCTCTTCTCTTTGTCCTAAGAGAGCAGATGTCCTGGCGACGAAGTAGGGTGACAGTTGTCCTTCGGCGTAGAGCTTCTTTTGCTGCTGCAAAATGTTTTCCAGCATTTCCCGTTCACCGCCCGCCTTGAAGCCTTGCTCTGCCGCGCGCACGATGGTTATTTCCTGTTTATCCTGGGAAAGCCTCGCTGCTTCCGCTGCCTCCGCCAGGTAAGCAGGATAATCACGCTCACTCAGATAGATGTGGGAAAGATACTTGTGAGTGGAGAAGAACGCAGGTTGACTGGCCTCGATCTGTTTCAGCAGGGCAGTGGCTTCATCCAGCCGGCCCATGTGAAAGAGAACCAGCGCTTTGTCTGCCAGGATCGGTGTCGAGGAAGGATCCAGCTCTTGCGCGCGCTCGATCTGTTTCATGGCCTCGGGAAGGCGTCCCAGCACCATCAGGTAGGTTGCGTACCAATGGTGCGCCGCGACATAGTTCGGGTTTAGTTCGAGGGCCCGGCGAAACTCACGTTGGGCTCCGGCAATGTCCCAATTCCAATTGAACATGACGAAGGCCAGCGAGGCGTGAGCTTCGGCGGAAGAGTCGTCCAGTTCCACCGCCTTCTTGGCCGCCGCCAGAGCTCGAGGGAAGGCCTCCTGGGACGGCATGGCCGCAAACTCGCGCAGGAGGTTATAGCAATCGGCCAGTCCTACATAAGCCTGAGCGTAATTGGGATCGCGGACAATAGCCTGCGTGAAAAAGTCGACAGCCCGGGTCAGGTCCGCAGGAGTTCTCCGGTTCCAGTAGTATCGCCCTTTTAAGTAGAGCTCTTGCGCCGCCGGATCCACTGGATGAACGTCCAACGTCCGGGCAGGCGATCCACCCGAGGACCGTTCGTTCACCGCCGCCAGTACATGACGACGGTGGGCAACGAAAACGACCAGGCCCGTCACCACCACCAGCAACAGCGCCCCAGCAACCACGGCTCGCCATGGTTTTCTAGAGCCGCTGGGCGGAGCGGCAACGTCGCCGGCCAGGTTTGTCGCAGCGGCCGGCTCAATCGCCTGCGGGTTGATGTCAAGATCGAGGCCCGGATCAGGTAAATCTGCACTGACGGATTTCGCACTTTCCGAGTTGGAATCCAGGGAATGCATCCAGCGCGAGAGTTCGCTGGTAAATGCGAAGACTCTGGCTCGAGAGCCACCGGGCAAGCGGTGGACAGGCAGAGATCGTTCCTTCTCCCAACGTTTGACCGTACGTTCATCCCGGTCAAAGAAGGCGGCGATCTCTTTCCACGAGTCGAGCCGGCGATCTGGAGTTTTCACGTCATGGACGGTTGGCATGGCGCGCAATGTCCCTAAATGTCCTTTGATGTCCCTTGCCCGAATGGATTGAAGGTGGTCAAGTATAAGCCACATCGCAACTGCTCCGCTAAAAATAGTGCTCTTAGTTCTTGGGGCGAATTAGAGAGCAAACCACTTCCGTGTTAACCATCTCAGGGCTCGACAGTGGGGACTGGTGTACATGAAAGTGACTCGGGCCAGGAATTGGCCGAGTGGACGCGATCTTCGCGCGATCCCCAGATTGAACGCACGGCACCAGGAAGATTCAACCAGGAGTCCAAAAACATGCGACGTCTTTGTTGGTTTGTGTTTGTTGCCATCGTGGCTGCGGCGGTTGTGCCAGCGTCCGCTCAAACTCTCATCGGCAGCTTCAATGTGCAGAACGACGCCTTCTACCTTAACGCTAACTCCGCAACCAACACGGTCTACGTGGTGAATACCTGCGGTACCGATCCGAACTGCGGAAGTAACAGCCCCGGAACAGTGACGGTCGTCAACGGAGCGACGAACACCGTTACCGCAACTGTCACCGTTCAGTTGTTTCCGGAATTCCTGGTGATCAATTCGGTAACAAATAAGATTTATGTCACCAACCGCAATAGCAACTCCGTTTCTGTCATCAATGGAGCCACCAACACCGTTATTAAAACCATTCCGGTCGGGGCCAATCCGACGGTCGGGGATGTCGACCCAATAACCAACAAGATCTATGTAGTGAATAACGGCAACGGCCGCGGCACCACGATGAGTGTGATCGATGGCAATACCGACACCGTCGTAGCCACCGTGACCGTGGGGAACTATCCCCTGGCAGCTGCGGTCAATTCGGTTACAAACACAATCTACGTGGTGAATTACTGCGGTAACCAACCCGGCTGCAATGCCACGACAGCGCCGGGAACGATTAGTGTCATCGACGGCGCCACCAATACGGTTACGCACACGGTTACGGTGCAGTACGGCCCCGGCATTGTGCTGGTGAATCCCGTAACCAATAAGATCTGGGTGCAGAATTCTTGCGGCAACGATTCCAGCTGTCCGCTTGGCAACGGAAACAACTCCCAAGTCGTCGGCACCGTGAGCCAGATCGACGGCGTGACGCTGGCTGTTCAGACGGTCAACGTCGGCAAGGGGTTTGGCGCGATGACGGTCAATAGCGTGTCCAATCAAGCTTACGCCTCCAACAACACGGACAACACAGCGACGGTCATCGACGGGGTCACCCTCGCCACTCGGAACGTAAACGTCGGGATGTCACCCGACGACATCGAGGTCGATGTCAATAACAACACGGTCGTTGTTTGTAACTCCGGGTCGAACACGGTTACGGCGTTTAATGGCGAGACGCTGGCCACCACGACCATCAATGTTGGCAACACGCCTGTCGAAGCCTGGGTCAATCCGGTTTCCAACAGGATCTATGTCTCGAATGTCGGCGATAACACGGTTTCCGTCCTCGGCGGCGTAGCTCCTAACGCGATCCAACTTGTTACGGTGACTCCGTGCCGGCTGGTGGACACACGGAAGACCGATAGTCCCATCCTGGCCAATACCTCACAGAATTTTATCGTTCCTGAACTCGGGGGGTGCGGCATTCCCACCAGCGCGGTTGCTTACTCTTTGAATATCACGGCGATTCCAGTTACTACCCTGGGCTATCTGACCATCTGGCCCACAGGCGAAGCTCAGCCCTATGTCTCAACAATGAACTCCCCAGACGGCCGCATCAAGGCCAATGCCGCCATTGTGCCGGGCGGTTATCAGGGCGCGGTCAGCGTCTTTGCCACGAACACGAGCAACGTCATCCTCGACATCGATGGCTATTTTGCAGCGCCCGGCTCCGGAACCTACCAGTTCTATCCGCTAACGCCCTGCCGCATAGTGGACACCCGCGGCAACAAGGATGGAGGGACACTGCAGAAAGGGAAAGAGCGCGATTATACGATTGCGGGAAATTGCGGCGTTCCCAGCAGCGCGACAGCCTATTCGTTCAATGTCACCGTCCTCCCCGCCGCCGGCGGGCTCGATTACCTGACCGTATGGCCCAAGGGTGAGTCGCAACCTGTCGTCTCCACCCTTAACGACGACACCGGCACGGTGGTAGCGAATGCCGCTATCGTACCGGCAGGCAGCGAGAACGCAACCGCTTTTTACCCCAACAGCAACAACACTGACCTGTTAGTTGACGTCAATGGCTACTTTGCACCGGCGGGAACCGGTGGACTTTCAATGTATCCGCAGGCGCCCTGCCGTGTGTTAGATACGCGCCAGAGCGGCAGCGGCTTCACCGGTGAGATGACTGTGGATGTGGTGGACAGCGCATGTGCCCCGCCTAGCAACGCTGGAGGCTATGTCTTCAACGCGACGGTGGTGCCGCCGGCCCCCATGCTTTATCTGACCCTGTGGCCCGACGGCGAGCAACAGCCTACGGTGTCGACGCTGAATGCCGAGGATGGCTTCATCACCTCGAACATGGCGATTGTGCCGACGAACAACGGTTCCATCGACGCCTTTGCAGCATCTCTGACGCAGCTGATCCTGGACATCTCCGGTTACTACGCGCCATAGGCCGGCGTGCTTCATCAGAATCATCCCACCCTGATTGCAACGAAGGCGAAAGGGGTGGGATGATAGTTTTTAGTGGCAACTGAAAGCCTGCCATCGGTTTCGCGCCAATGAGGCGCCGCGTCTGAGCGGTGTTGCAGGTGTATCCTCAATGGGCATCCGCTGACAGAGGATCAATCATGGCCACTGCGAAGAAGAGCACCATCCCGAGCGAAAAGCTTGAGCTCTACAACCGGCTCATCGCCACCAATCCCAAGATCGAACGCAAGGGCGCGACGCATCCCTACACGTCTCTCAACGGTCACATGTTCACCCTGTTGAATCCCCCAGGGCGACTGGCGATCCGGCTGTCCGAAGCGGAGCGCGAAAAGTTCATGAAGAAGTACATGACCACGCTGTTCGAGGCCTATGGAGCCGTCATGCAGGAGTTTGTGGCCGTGCCCGACAGCCTGCTGCCTAAGACGAAAGAACTCGCCAAATATCTCGATCTCAGCTATGAATATGTCAAAACGCTGAAGCCGAAGCCGACGAAGAAATCCTGATGCCCTGGGTGCTGTTGTCGCGCGCGCCGGCGTGAAACGACGACTTTGTGGAACTCCTGCTCGCTGCTTTGCGTTTAACTGTGTTGTAATCTTCCATTGCTGTCCAAGGGCGCCGGCGAGCGCAGTTAGTGCGCTCGACCGGTTGAAAAGGAGCTGTCTGCGTGAATCGTCTTCGTCTGTGCGTTTTTCTGCTTGCCCTCTCGCCTGCCATCGCATATTCCCAACCCACGCCGCAAAACGAGTCCGGCAAGTTTCGGCTGCACAAATTCGAGCAGCCCATCGGGGAGGAGAACTACAGCATCACAGCTGACGGCAGTACCCTGACGCTGAAGACCGACTTCAAGTTCACCGATCGCGGCACGGCAGTCCCGCTGACGGCGACGCTGCGCACCTCCGATAGCTATGTGCCGCAGAGCTTCGTGATCAACGGACAGACGTCGCGCATGTCGAGCATCGACACCACTGTCACCATCGACGGCGCGAACGCCACCATCCGCCAGGGCAAAGAGACGCGCTCCATTCCCGCTCCGCCGCCGTTTTTCACGATCTCCGGTTACGCGCCAGTGGCGGTGCAAATGGAGATGATGCGCTACTGGCGCACGCACGGCTCACCCGCGCAAATGGCTACGCTGCCCATCGGCGCGGTGAGGATCCAGGACCGCGGCTCGGAGACGATGCAGATCAACGGCCACGACGTGCAGGTCGAACGTTACACCGTGCAAGGCTTGATCTGGGGCATGGAGACGCTGTGGATGGACAGCGCCAACAATCTTGCCGCGCTCGTCTCCACCGACGCCGAGTTCGATCACTTCGAGGCGGTACGCGATGACTACGAGCCCGCACTTGCCGCCTTCGTCGCCAGTGCCGCCCACGACGAGATGGCCGCGCTCAGCGAGATGAGCCAGAAGCTTCCTGGCCGCCGCACGGGGACATTCGCTTTCACCGGCGCAACCTTGATTGACGGCACTGGCAACGCCCCGATTGCCGATGCCACCGTCGTTACCAGCGATGGCCAGATCGTCGCGGTGGGACCGAGCAAGGACGTGAAGATTCCCGCCGGCGCACAGCGCATCGACGTCACCGGCAAGTACATTATCCCCGGCCTGTGGGACATGCACGCGCATTACGAGCAGGTGGAATGGGGGCCGATTTATCTCGCCGCCGGCGTTACCACGGTGCGCGATGTCGGCAATGAGTACGACTTCATCACTCAGGTGCGCGACGCGGTGAACAGCGGCAAGGCGCTGGGCCCGCACATGCTGCTGGCCGGCATCGTCGATGGCGATGGCCCCTACGCGATCGGCGTCACGCGCGTGAATTCGCCCGCTGACGCGCAGAAGTGGGTCACGCGCTACCACGACTCCGGCTTTCAGCAGATGAAGATCTACAGCTCCGTGAAGCCCGAGAACGTGAAGGCCATTTGCGCTGACGCGCACAAAGTTGGCATGACCGTCACCGGCCACATCCCCATCGGCATGAACGCGTACGAAGGCGTCGAAGACGGCATGGACATGATCAACCATATCCACTACATTGCCGACCTTCTCCTGCCGAAAGATTTCGACCCGATGAAAGCCAAAGGCGTGGAGCGCTTAAAGGTGATGGCCTCCATCGATATCAATTCCGAAGCTGCCAAGCAGGCGGTCGCGTTCTTCAAGCAGCACCACACCGTGATCGATCCCACCATGGCGTTGATGGAGATCAGCTTGCGCTCGTCGAGCGAGCCTGCGACGAACACCGAGCCCGGCATCGCGCGCGTCGCGCCTGAACTCCGGGAGCAACTGGTCAACGGTGGACTGCCTCCGGAGGTGGCTGCTTACGGCGAAAAGATCAAAGAGAACGACTTGGCGATTATCGGCGCGCTGCATCGCGCAGGAGTGCCCATCGTCGCCGGAACCGATCAGACTGTGCCGGGATTTTCTCTCTATCGCGAAATTGAGCTCTACGTGCAGGCAGGTTTCACGCCCATGGAAGCGCTGCACGCGGCGACCATTGTCCCGGCCCGAGCCATGAAGGTGGAGCGCGACAGCGGCAGTGTGGAAGTGGGTAAGCGCGCTGACCTCGATGTGCTCGACGCCAACCCGCTGGAGAACATCCACAATATCCGCAGCGTAAGGTCGGTGCTTGCGAATGGCGTGCTGTATGATCCGGGTCCGCTGTGGGAGAGCGTCGGGTTCAACCCGGAATGATTGTGCAAGCTATCCGGAAAGCAGACGTTCCAGGTCTCGCGCGCCATGGACCACACGCAAAACGTGAATCTGGTTCACAAGGAGGTTATAAAAGATCAGATGAGCTGAGAACCCGGTGACCGGCAATCTTCGGGTCGCACGCAGAGCTTCCGGCTTGAATCCGCAGAGCGCTCCTGCACGTGGCGTTCTGACCAGCCGCAATATGCTCGACGTTACCGCCCGCTCCCAACGTTCGGCCAGCCTCCGATCGGATTGGAGTTTGTACCAATCCGCCTGCGCCAGGATATCGGCGACCGCCAAGTCACTAAAAACAACTCGAAGCGCTCTCACCGGCGGCGGATGCCTTCGCGAAGAGCGGCAACTAATCCTTTTTTTCTGATTTCTGAGACGGGTACTTCGAGCCTTTTTCCCCTGGCGGCTTGCAACAACCCCTGCTCGAGTTCTGCGAACCGACGCTCTTTGTCACGCCGTATCAACTCGCGGACATATTCGCTCGGAGTACTCCAGTCCCCGGATGCTACCTGGCCTTCCACATAGGCTTTCAGCGCATCGGGTAGAGAAATGTTAAGAGAAGTCATTGCCATGCCTTCATTATATGTCATTTCATGAAGTCAACCGGCACGCCGAGAAGAACTCTCTCACCCTAGTTCGGAGTCGGCGGTCACGTTGGAAGTCACCAGATAGCGCTTCGCCTTCTCCTGCAGCGATGGGGTCAAGGACACGCTCTTTCCCGATTCCAGGCTCGCCTGCACGGCAACGCTGTCGCAGGTTGCGACCATCTTGCCGGATTCGTCGTCGTACATCTGATGAAGAAAGCGGAAATACTTTTCGCCGACCGCGAGAAAGCCGCTCTTGATCTCGACCAGTTCGCCGCCGCGCAGCTCTTCCAGAAACTGATAGTTCTGGCGCACGATGGCCACGCGCAGGTTCTGCTGCTTGATTGACGCGGGGGTGACACCGATGGCGTGCAGCAAGAACCATGTTGCCTGATCGAAGCGCGAGACGTACATGCGCGAGTTCATGTGGCTGGCAACGTCATACTCCGAAGCCAGCACCGCGCCCTTGAAGGTGTGCACCCATTCAGCCATAAATGCCGCCTTTCGCTATCCGATATCCGCTTCTCGCCCTTCGCTATTCGCTTACCAACTTGGTACTGTCATCCCGAGCGGAGCGAAGCGGAGTCGAGGGACCTGTGGTTCCCTTCGTCATTGATACTGTCTGAGGTTGCCATTGGCCCCCTCTCCAATCGCACGACGAACTCTACCATTCGCTCCAGCGTCCGCTCTGTCTGGTCGCGATGCGGCGAGTGCCTGCAGTTGGGCAACATCACGATTTCCGTCTGCGGCACCTGGGCCTTGATTGCTTCCACCTGCGCGATTGTCCCGTATTCATCGTCCTCGCCCTGAATGCAGAGAACGGGACAGCGAATCGCCGCCAGATACTCCGCGATGTTCCAGGAACGAAAATCAGGGTCGAGCCAGATATTGTTCCATCCCCAGAAGGTCGCGTCCACGTGCGCGTGGTGACGCGACAGCTTCTGCGGCAGATCGGTCGTCTGGTAATTCACCTTGGCCTGCGTGATGCTGGCGACGCTCAGGTCTTCGACAAACACATGCGGCGCCTCCAGGATCAAGCCGCCAACCGTGTCCGGATGCTTGCCCGCGAAGATGATCGCGATTGACCCTCCGTCACTGTGTCCCAACAGAATCGGCCATCCGATACCCAGCTTGTCGAGCAGCTCCGGCAGCACCACTTCGCCTTCGTGATGCATGAAAGTCACGGGCCGCTTCTCCATCAGCTTGTCGGAGTTGCCGTGCCCGTAACGCGAATAGAGCAGCACGCCGCAGCCGGTGCGTTCCGCCAGCAGTTCCGGGAAATCCTTCCACAGCGAGACAGAGCCCAGTCCTTCGTGCAGCATGACGATGGTGGGGCGACTGGATTGCCGCGACCCGATCCACACCGTCTCGAGTCGCTTTCCGTCGACCACTACTTCGCCGCGTTCCGTAGATGTTTGCGATGTGCTCAAGTTTTATTCCGCCGCCGGGTCCGCTGCCTGCGCGGCAATGGTGGACAAAGTCGTCGCCGATCCCTGCATGGCGACGCGCTGATGGTAGAACCACAGGCCGTGCAGTCCGCCGAGCTCTTCGCCGCCCCCCGCGCGTCCTGGACCACCATGCATTAATGATGGCAACACGATTCCATGTCCGGTGTGGCTGTCGCCAACTGCGGGATCAACCAGCAGCAAGCGGCCATGAGTTGTTCCCAGCGCGATTGCGGCTTCAGCGAGGAAGGCCGTGTCGCCGCTGAAAACCGATGCCGCCAGCGAGCCGCCGCCGCGGCGCGCCAGGGCAAACGCCTCGGCTTTATCGCGATAGGGAATGACGGTTGCGACCGGGCCGAACACCTCAACTTCGTGGATGACTTCCGCGTCGGAGCCTTGGCGAGCGCGCAAAAGTGTAGGCGGAACGAACGCACCCAACTCAAGGCTGGCGTCGAGCGGAGCGAAATTTTCTGCCGAGTAAGCGACATCGGCTTGCGTCTTCAGCTTGCGAATGCCCCCCTCCACCGACTTGCGTTGTGACATGTTCACCACCGGCCCCATATTCACCGTCGCATTCGCAGGGTCGCCAACTACGATTTTGCGCAGGGCTGCGGCAATCGCTTCCGTGACCGCCTCAGCCTGGTCGGCCGGAACCAGCACGCAGCGGATCGCGGTGCACTTTTGTCCCGCCTTTAGCGTCATCTCGCGAACCACTTCGCGCGCGAAGAAGCCGAATGCGGCGGAATCGGGAGCAGCGTCCGGGCCAAGCAGCGCGGAGTTCAGACTGTCGGCTTCGATGTTCACCCGTATGTTCTGCTGACGAATGCGTGGATGCTGGCGGATTCCTTCTGCGGTATCGGCCGATCCGGTGAACGCAACTACGTCGCCCAAGCGCAGATGATCGAGCAGATCGTTGGGCGAGCCGCACAGCAGCGATAGCGCTCCCGGCGGAAGGACATCGGCTGCGATCACCGCACTCACCATCTCCTGCGCCAACCATGCAGTGGACGTCGCCGGTTTCGTGAGCACGGGAACGCCGGCCAGGAGGCTGATTGCGGCTTTCTCCCACAGTCCCCACGCCGGAAAATTGAATGCATTGATGTGAATTGCGACTCCATCGAGCGGAACGCCGACGTGCAGGCCCTGGAAGTTCTGGTCGCGCGCCAGTCGCATGGGCGATCCGTCGCGCAACAGGTGCGCGTCACCCAGCTTCGCGCCGATTTTCGCGAAGTACTTCAGCGTGCCGATGGAGCCATCGACGTCGATCGCCGCATCGGCCTTGGTGTTGCCGGAATTTTTGCGTGCGATCTCGAACCACTCGTCGCGACGAGCTGCGAGGGCGTCGGCGATCTTGCCCAGCAATTCCGCTCGTTGCGCGTAGCTGAGTTTGCGTAATTCCGCACCTCCCACATTGCGGGAGTACCCCAATGCGGCACTCAAATCCAGTCCTTTGGAACTTGCCCATGCAACGATGTCCCCCGTTGTGGGATTCACCAGCGGCGAGCCCTGCTCCGCGCCCGCCTGCCATTTGTCGCCCAGGTAGCTCTCGAGCACCTTAGCGCCTGATCCAATCCGATCTTCCACTGTAGTAGCCATAAATTATTCCATCTCCTATGAGAGCTTGCCCTGAGCTTGCAAAAGCGCCGCCAGATGCTGCTCGACCCACGGGACGACCCATTGTGCCGCCAGTTCCTCGGGCAATGTACCTGAGCCGGCGTCGTGCATCAGTATCTCGCCCGCGCGTCTGGCGCCAAGCTCCGCGAGCATCTTGTCGAAGCGTATGCCGCCCTGGCAAAACGTATCTTTGTATGTCGTGTCCCCGAGCGCAATCACTCCATAGATCACGTTGCTCAGGTTGGGTCTTCCGGTTTCGAGACTATTAAACAATGCCTGAGCGTTGTCGGGTACGTCGCCGTTGCCGTAGGTCGAAGTACAAATAAGGAAATTGCCGCCACGCTGGAAAACGCCGGCGTCGAGGTTGTCCATCACCTGAATGCTGGCCTGGTGTCCCGCTGTCTCCAGCGCCTGCTGAATCTCCTGCGCCACCATTTCGGCGGTGCCGGTCATGGTGCCCACCAGGATCGTGATGTCTACGCCCATGCTATTTTTCCCCACGACAGAGCGTGCGTGCGACCCCTCTGCGTAGAGCGGTTTGATCAGGCGTGCATTTACGGCAGAAGCTTTTTGGATCGCGCTCTTAGTGTATGAGATAAAGCCTTCGTTACCTCAGCGGCTGAAAGCCGGTTCCATACACTCATGATTGCACCGCTAAAGCGGTGCTCCACCCTATACACCTGATGCGAAACTGCTCTAGCTTCGCACTATTATACGGTGCCTTTGCGGACGTATAATGCGTCAACCGTGGGCCGAAAACGCGACACAATTCATCTGGAAGAAAACGAGCCTTCCGAGGTCCTAGCCGAGTCTAGTTCTTCACGCAGCGAGCAGGACAGCGCCGCCGAATCCGACTATCTCAAGCGCCTCGGCGAACGCGTACGCGAGACACGCGCCCGTCGCGGCATGACCCGCAAGCTGCTGGCGCGCGATTCCGGCGTTTCCGAGCGCTACCTCGCGCAGCTAGAAACTGGCCAAGGCAACATCTCCATCCTGCTGCTACGGCAGATCGCCAACGCGCTCGACACTCCACTGGAAGCCCTGGTGCTCGCGGGCCCCGAGCCTGCCGTCGACCTGGTACACACGACGGAATTCCTGCGCCGCCTGCCGGCTGCTGAACTGGCCGAGGCTCGACGCCTGCTGGTGCAGCACTTCGGCGGCGTCGATCAGGAAGCGCGCCGCGGCAGGATCGCGCTGATCGGCTTGCGCGGCGCGGGCAAGTCGACGCTGGGCGCAATGCTGGCCGATCGCCTGGAAGTCCCTTTCATCGAACTCGACCGCCTCATCGAGCAGGAGAGCGGCGTCACGTTGAGCGCCATCTTCGATTTGTACGGCCAGAGCGGATTTCGCCGCCTGGAACGCCGCTGCCTCGACCAGGTCATCGAGCGCTATCCGCGCTTCGTGCTGGCAACCGGCGGAAGCCTTGTCTCCGAGCCCGCGACCTTCGAGCGTCTGCTGACCATGTGCTTCACCGTCTGGCTCCGCGCCACGCCGGAAGAGCACATGCAGCGCGTCATCGCTCAGGGAGATATGCGGCCCATGGCCGATAGCCGCGAATCCATGTCCGACCTGAAGCGTATCCTGGAAGTCCGCGAGCCGCTCTATCGCAAGGCCGACGTTACGATCGATACCAGCGGCTCAACTGCCGAGGGGAGCGTGGAGGGAATCCTGGCTTCGGCCTCGGCGAACGAAGCCCGGTCTCCCAGATGATGAGCGCGAACTCCGAAAAATCCGGATTATGCGTCTATGTAAATTTTTCCATGTCCTACCGTGTATTTTTTTCTAACGTAATTTTTCCCTGCATAATATCTCCTATCCCCCCGAAGCAAAAATGCACTATAATGCATCTATTGATCGTGGGGATTTGACCGCCGTCTCGGCGCCATCCTGAGGAGATTTCATCTGCATGCCTGATGTGAAAGAAGCGGAGCTCGTCACCTTTGACGTGGCTCCCCAAGACTATCGCCATTGGCGCCTGACAATCGATGGCCGCATCGCGACCCTGGCCATGAATGTCAACGAGGACGCCACTCTGCGCCCGGGCTACAAGCTCAAGCTCAATTCCTACGACCTCGGCGTCGACATCGAGCTGTACAACGTTCTCCAGAGCATTCGCTTCGAGCATCCCGAAGTGGCCTGCGTCGTCCTGACCAGCGCTCGCGAGCGCATGTTTTGCGCCGGCGCCAACATCTACATGCTCGGCACTTCCACGCACGCGTGGAAGGTCAACTTCTGCAAGTTCACCAACGAGACGCGCAACGGCATGGAGGATTCCAGCCGCCACGATGGGCTGAAGTTTCTCGCCGCGCTGAATGGGACGACCGCAGGCGGCGGCTATGAACTCGCGCTTGCTTGCGACGAGATCGTGCTGATCGACGACCGCTCCAGTGCTGTCAGCCTGCCGGAAGTTCCGCTGCTCGGAGTTCTGCCTGGTACGGGCGGCCTCACTCGCGTGGTCGACAAGCGCAAAGTTCGCCGCGATCGTGCCGACATGTTCTGCACCAATCCCGACGGCGTGAAGGGCGAACGCGCCAAAGAATGGGGTCTGGTGGATGACATCGCCGTCCCCGCGAAGTTCCCGGAAGTGGTTCGCGGCCGCGCCGAGAAACTGGTCGCGGACTCGAGCCGGTCCGCTGGCGCCAAGGGCATCAAGCTGAATGCTGTTCATCGCACCATCGACGACAGCGGCTACCAATACCAGCACGTCGACGTGACCTTCGACCGCACTGCGCGAACCGCAACGCTGACAGTGCGTGCGCCTGAAGGCAATCAGCCCGCGACCGTCGAGGAGATTCACGCTGCCGCCGATCAATGGTGGCCGCTCGCAATGGCTCGCGAGCTGGACGATGCCATCCTCATGCTGCGCGTCAACGAACTTGAGCTTGGACTGCTGTTGCTGAAGACCTCGGGCAATCCCGATGCAGTCCTCGCCGCCGACGCTGTCATGCTGGAGCATCGCAGCGACTGGCTGGTGCGCGAGACCATCGGCATGTTGCGCCGCACGTTGGCTCGTCTCGATGTCTCGTCGCGCAGCATGTACGCCATCATCGAGCCCGGTTCCTGCTTTGCTGGCTTGCTGTTCGAACTCGCCCTGGCCGCCGATCGCAGCTACATGCTCGCTCTGCCTGATGAGGAAGCCGACTCGCCAAAAATCGCTGTCGATGACTTCAATTTCGATTTGCTTCCCGCGGTCAACGACCGCAGCCGGCTGCAAACTCGCTTCAGCAGCGACGTTAAAGACATGGCTGGCGCAGTGGAATCCAAAGGCAAGCTGCTTGGGCCCAGCGAAGCTTTGCGACTGGGCTTGGTCACTGTCGCGCCCGATGAACTCGACTGGGAAGACGAGGTCCGCATTGCCATCGAGGAACGGGTCAGCCTGTCTCCGGATGCGCTCACCGGCATGGAAGCCAGCCTGCGCTTTCCCGGCGACGAAACGCTGGAGACGAAGGTGTTCGGCCGGTTGTCGGCGTGGCAGAACTGGGTTTTCATCCGGCCCAACTCCACCGGCGAGCACGGCGCGCTCAAGCTCTTCGGCACGGGATCGAAGGCGCGATTTACGTGGGAAAGAGTGTAGGCTGCATCGCGTGGCAGTTCTTCGAAAGTTGAACGACTACGCGGACCATTGCTTTGTATCAGGGCACGTCTTTAGACGTGCCGACAGCGGAGTATAACGAGTTGGGCTTTAGCCCCTGGGCGACCCCATGCAGGGGCTAAAGCCCCGATTTTTTTTGCGTCGGTTGGCACGACTAAAGTCGTGCCCTGATACAGGGCGCATGGTCCGTACAGCTATTGATCGCACTGCGAATTAATTGGCAACTTGGGACGAATATTTAGGAGCTTCATCATGTCATTGAACTATCAGGACCGCATTCCTAACAACGTCGATCTCGGCTCCAACCGCACGCTGCAACGCGCGCTGGAACACTGGCAGCCCGAATTCCTGAACTGGTGGCAGGAACTGGGCCCGAAGGATTTCCAGGTCGCCGATGTGTATCTGCGCACCGCGACGTCCGTCGACGCGAAGGGCTGGGCCACCTACGGCTTCGTGCGCATGCCCGAATATCGCTGGGGCATCTTTCTCGCCGATCGCAATCTGGATCGCCGCATCGGTTTCGGCGACAGCTACGGGCAGGAAGTGTGGCAACAGATTCCCGGCGAGTATCGTGCCACGCTGCGCCGCCTCATCGTCACCCAGGGCGACACCGAGCCGGCGTCGGTCGAGCAGCAGCGTTTGTTGGGCCACACCGCTCCCTCACTTTACGACTTGCGCAATCTTTTCCAGGTGAACGTCGAAGAAGGACGTCACCTTTGGGCGATGGTCTATCTGCTGCACGCCTACTTTGGCCGCGATGGCCGCGAAGAGGCGGAAGAGTTGCTGGAGCGCCACTCCGGCGACGCCAACAAGCCACGCATTCTAGGAACCTTCAACGAACCCATCAGCGACTGGCTCAGCTTCTTCATGTTCACGTATTTCACCGACCGCGATGGCAAGTTCCAACTGAAGTCGCTGGCCGAATCGAGCTTCGATCCGCTGGCCCGCACCTGTTCGTTCATGCTGACCGAGGAAGCGCACCACATGTTCGTCGGCGACACCGGCATCAATCGCGTGATTCGCCGCGCGCTGGAGGTCATGAAGGAGCTGAATACCGACGATCCCGTGGCTATCCGTCACGCGGGCGCCATCGATTTGCCGACCGTGCAGCGGTATCTGAATTTCTGGTTCAGCTCGTCGCTCGATCTTTTCGGATCGGAGAGCTCGTCGAACGCCGCGTCTTATTTCGCCAACGGACTGAAGGGGCGTCCCGACGAAGGGCGCTACGAAGACCATGTGGCGGCTGACCAGATGTATTCGCTGGAAGTCCCCGACGGAAGTGGAAGCACGAAGACAGAGCAGATTCCGATGCGCAACGCGATGAATGACGTCACGCGAGGGTCCTACGTGAAGGATTGCGAGATAGGCGTCACGCGTTGGAATCGGCTGATCGAGAAGGCCGGCCATTCGTTCCGCCTGTCGTTACCGAGCACGCGCTTCCGCCGCAACATTGGAATCTGGGCAGGCGTGCCGACCGACCCGACCGGCAAGCCCATCACGCAGGAAGAATACAACGCGCGGATTGGCACATGGCTGCCCAGCGAAGGTGATCGGGCATACATCCTGAGCCTGATGCACGGCGTGCACGAGCCGGCCAAGATGGCCGCCTGGATTGCGCCTCCCGATCGCGGCATCAACAACAATCCCGTGGACTACGAGTACGTGAAGATGCATTAAAGAAGTGGCTAGTGGTCAGTGGCTAGTGGCCGGTTTTGGAAGTCGATTCGACATTGTTGCCATCGCTCGGCAGTGTTGAATCTCGTGTCTTGAGCTAATTGCTAGCTGCTAATTGCTGCTCTCATGAAATCCATCGCCATCATCGGCAGCGGTCCCGCGGGTTGTTATCTCGCGGATCATCTGCTGCGGTTCATTCCCGACGCTACGATCGATGTCCTGGAAAAACTTCCCGTACCCTTTGGGCTGATTCGCTATGGTGTCGCTCCTGATCATCAAAGCACGAAAGCTGTGGCGCGCGTCTTCGACCGCGTCCTCTCACGCGAGCAAGTCAGTTTTTTTGGCAATGTCGAAGTTGGCCGAGACGTTCGTCTTGACGAATTGATGACGCTCTACGACGCAGTTGTCCTCGCGACGGGAGCAGCCCGCGATCGCCGGCTTGGGATTCCGGGGGAAGATCTGCCCGGCGTCATTGGATCGGGCTCATTCGTTGGCTGGTACAACGGGCATCCGCACGCCCTGGCTCCTAACGCCAGCGACGTGCGGTCAGCAGTGATTATCGGCAACGGCAACGTTGCGATCGATGTGGCTCGCATTCTCGCCAAGAGTCCGGAAGAGCTTGCCGGCTCTGACGTCGGCGGCCAGATTGCGGCGTGGCTCTCGGCGCAGCCGCTGGAGACGATCCACGTCGTCGGCCGTCGTGGTGCGGCAGAGGCCAGGTTCACGGATCACGAGCTCGCCGAGTTGGGGACGCTGCAGCGGGCGCGACCGGTCGTGAACGATCCAGCAATCCTCACCGGAGATACCGTTGCTGTCAGCACGCTGCGCGGTTTTGCCGAGAGTGATCCGCGCGACACTCGCGTAACCATTCACTTTCATTTCAATCTCACGCCGACTGCGTTTGCCGGCGACGGCAAACTTCAAGATGTGCAGTTTCGCTCGGCGAGCGGCGAGACGGTCATTCTGCCTGCCCAGCTAGCCGTCACTTGCATCGGCTACGAGGCGCTTCCGTGTTGCTCGGCCGTGCCGGAAGATGGCGTCTTCGCCAACCAGGACGGCAAAGTCGACGAGCGGCTGTACGTGGTGGGATGGGCGAAGCGTGGCCCGTCAGGAACCATTCCCACCAATCGTGTCGAAGCGCAGCAGTTGGCGCAGCGAATTGCTCAAGAAATGCAAAGCGGCGAACGGCCTGGCGGCGCAGGTCTGCGGAAGTTGTTGGAAGCACGAAACGTCCTCAGGGTGGATTACGAAGGCTGGCAACGCATTAATGCGTCGGAACTTGCACGGGCAGGTGCCGGGCGCTGCCGCGAAAAATTCTGTAGCCCGGACGAGATGCTGGATGCCGCTCAGAGCCCGCAGCCCGGCCAGCTTGACGCTTCTCTGGCGTCACCTATGAAACTACAGTAGGCGCTTCGATCATCTGATAATGTACATTAGGCCGAACGGCTGAAATCGCGTCAGTCAGTGATGAGCGCTACTCCCACCATCCACGATCGGACGATCACCCGGCGCCATGCTCACCGGGCAGGCTTGCGCACGGTGGCCTTTGTGGAAGCACTGAAGGGCGGGCTGGCTCTGCTGGGGGCTTGGGTCTTTATCAGGATGATCCGGCGCGATGTGGATTTCGGCGAGGCCGCCGAACATGTATTGTTCCACCTCCACATCAGCCCTAATCACCGGCTGTCGCAGCAGTTTCTCCACGCCGCGGACAATGTGTCGAGTACCAGTATCGCGATGATCGCGGGCATCGCCATTGTGTACGCCATCCTGCGGTTCATTGAAGGCTACGGCCTATGGCGGCAGCGAGTCTGGGCCGAATGGCTGGCCATCGTCTCCGGCTGTATCTATCTGCCATTCGAGATTTATAAGGTGGTCCGTCATCCCAACGAGTTCCATTGGGTCATCCTGGGCATCAACATACTTGTCGTTATGTACATCGGGTGGGTGCGTTGGGATGAGATCAAGGCTGCGCGCCAGCAGCAATCGGCACTGCCGGGCCCAGTTCATTAGCGATTTTTCGCACTCAGCATCGAATCTTCCTGCAACAACTCCAGCACACCTAGACGCGCCGCATCATCTTCGGCTCCGAACGCGGGCGGTTCAATCTCCTCGAAGTAGCGCCAGGCGGAGTGGGCCGGCAGAGGATCGCCGTTAATCATGGCCGCGCTGGCCGCCTCGCATAGCAGTGCAAATGCCAGGCTCTGGCTCAGGCGATGCAGCAGCTTGCGGGCAAGGCGCTGCGCGCTCTGTTCGTCGCGCAGAGTGATCGCAACCGCGTTACCGTCGCCCTGCATTCTCGACTGGAGAGCGTCGCCCAAGTTGCCGAGAGCGGACGGAATCCCGTCACGAATTCTCTGTAGTCGCGACTCGTACTGCTCCCATCCGCGATATCGCGGGCTGAGCAGGCGCAGCAACTCCAGCGCCTGGATGTTCGCCGGGCCTTCCCAAACCGTCAGCACCTGCGCATCGCGGAGCAAGCGAGCGGCGGGATAATCGCTGGTATAGCCATTACCGCCGATCAACTCCAGCGCGGCGCGGCTTGCAGCGATCGCATATTCGGCAGTGAGGTACTTGACCAGAGCAGTTGAAAGCCGCAGCCAGGTGCGGCGCTCGGCATCTCGCTGCACCTCGTCGAATGTGATCGCCGCTTCGAATGCCAGGAGTGCTCCGGCTTCGAAATCTACGCGCATCCGCAGCAGTTCGTCCTGCACCATGGGATAGTCGGCAAGAACGTGACCGAAGGCGCGGCGCGACTTCGCCCAGGCCAGCGCCTCGCCCAACGCTCTGCGCTGCACTCCCACCGATCCGACGGCATTGTGCACGCGGCTGTACTCCAGCGCCTCCATCATCAGCTTGAATCCATCCGGCGGAGGCGCGATCTCAAACGCTACGGCCCCCAGCAGTTCAATTTCCCCGGTCGGCAGTCCCTTGGTGCCCAGCTTGTCCTTCAGGCGGCGAATACGAGAGTGGTTTGGTTGGCCATCTTCGAGATGGCTTGGCACCAGATACAATCCGAGTCCTGCTGAGCCGTCGGGTGCTCCGTCGGGACGTGCGGTGGCGATAGCAAGGCCACTGTTGGCATTGCTGGTAAACCATTTCAATCCACTCAGGAAAAAGCACCGACCGATCCCATGCGCGTCACTCATCGCCGCGGGCGGCTCAGTCGGAGTAGCTACAGTCGTCGTCGCGCCAATATCGCTGCCGCCGTGCTGTTCCGTCGCCCATGTACCGCCAGTTTTCGCCAGCCCGTCCATGCGGACCACGTCGTAGAGAAACCGCTGGCGGAGGGACTCGGGCGCGTGCGAGCCCAGCACATACGCCACAGCTCCGGTGAGCGTCACCGGACAATGCAGGCTGATGTCAGCTTGCGAGAGGATGTAGCCCATGGTGAACGTCAGCAGGTGTGGAGCATTTTCCGCATAGGGCAATCCGATGATGCCTCGACGATACAGTTCGCAATGCTGCTCGTCATACCAACGATTGGCGACGATTCGATTGACGACCTCGCCGTTGCGATCGTAGGTCTCCAGCGCGGGCGGCGCGTAGCGGTCGGTGTAGTTCGCCTGCGCCTCGACTTCGGTGCGCACCCAGTCATGGAATTCGGCGAGCTGGCTGGAATAGTCGGCCAAACGGGGCACGCGCGCCGTGAGCCAAGGCTCCAAATAGGGATCGAAACTGCCTAAGCTGGTCATGATCGCCTCCGCGGTGACGGCGAGAATTTAATAATGATGAGCTTATCTCTTTCCGAGGAGAAGTAGAATAACGCGGTGACGATCGATCGACGCAACCCCGCGTACCCGCTGGACCCTTTTCTAAAGATAGTCGAAGCCTTGTGTCAGGGCACGACTTCCAGTCGTGCCGTCACTGCGCTCGAAGATAACGGCTTTAGCTGCTGCGGGACAGGGGCTAAGGCCCACACCCTTTTAGGACCTTCCTCGGCACGGCTAAAGCCATGCCCTGACACGAACCGATTTTCGAAGTACTCCCCAAAAGCCCTTCTGCTTGTGCTCATGCTGCTGGTTTCCGGTTCCCCAGCGCAAGACAAGATCCCAAGCCAACAACAATCGCCCGCCGCCTGGACCGGACAGCAGAAGGCAGAGATGGCCGACTCCGTGCGACGCGATTTTCTGCGCGCCTGGAACGGGTACAAGCAGTACGCCTGGGGTCACGACGAGCTCAGGCCGCTGACGAAAAGTTATCGCGATTGGTATGGAACTTCGCTGCTGATGACGCCGGTTGACGCCCTCGACACCATGCTGCTGATGGGACTGAAGAACGAAGCTAAGGAAGATCGTGAACTCATCGACAAACAGCTCTCGTTCGACCAGGACATTTACGTCAAGAATTTCGAAATCACCATTCGCTTGCTCGGCGGCCTGCTGAGCAGCTATCAACTCACCGGCGACAAGCGTTTGCTGGCGCTGGCCGACGATCTCGGCGAGCGTCTGCTTCCGGCGTTCAATTCACCGACCGGAATGCCTTACGTCTTCGTCAATCTGAAAACGGGCATGGTGCGAGGCGTGGAGAGTAATCCTGCCGAGATCGGGTCGCTGCTGATCGAGTTCGGCACGCTGAGCAAGCTGACCGGCAAGCCGGTTTATTACGACAAGGCGAAACATGCGCTAGTGGAGGTTTACAATCGCCGCTCAGCGATCGGACTCGTCGGCTCCAGCATCAACGTTGAAACCGGCAAGTGGATCGATCCAACCAGTCACATCAGCGGCGGCATCGATTCCTACTACGAGTATCTTCTGAAGTGCTCGATTCTTTTCGGCGACAAGGATTGCGAGCGCATGTGGAAGACGAGCATCGCAGCGCTCAACAAGTACGTCGCCGACGAAACGCCGAGTGGCTTGTGGTACGCGCAGGTCAACATGAATACTGGCGCAAAGGTTTCGACGCACTACGGCGCGCTCGATGCGTTCTTCCCGGCTGAACTGGCGCTCTCCGGCGATCTGACGCGCGCCGAAGAGTTGCAGAAATCCAGCTACAAGATGTGGACGACGTTCGGCGTTGAGCCGGAAGAGACGGACTACTCCACGATGAAGATCACGTCTCCGGGATACGAGCTTCGTCCGGAGATCATTGAGTCAACCTACTACCTGTACTATTACACGGGCGAGTCGCGCTATCTTGACATGGGCAAGACGTTCTTCGACAGCCTGGAGAAGTACTGCCGCACGGACGCCGGCTTCGCCGCGCTTGTGAATGTTGAAACAAAAGAAAAACGCGACGATATGGAAAGTTTTTTCCTGGCTGAGACGCTGAAGTATCTGTATTTGCTATATGCGCCGAAGTCGGCGTTGGATCTGCACAAAGTGGTTTTCAACACCGAGGCCCATCCCATGCAGAGGACGTGGTAAATCTCGGTATCTGGGTTTTCGGCAGGCGCTTTGTATCAGGGCATGGCTTTAAGCCGTGCCGACGGCGTGAAAAAGAGAATGGGCTTTAGCCCCTGATGGGAATCTCCGGACAGGGGCTAAAGCCCGTATTCTTGTGGCAGTCCCATTCGGCACGACTGAAGTCGTGCCCTGATACAAAGCATCTAAGGTTCGCAGGTGAGCATGGCACTGGGAGCACAGCAGAACACGACGACCGTCACCGCAACCGGCGCGGAGCGAAGCTATCGCGGGCCGCTGGCGATGGTGACGACGCTCTTCTTCATGTGGGGCTTTCTTACTTGCCTCAACGACATTCTCGTCCCTCACCTTAAGTCAATCTTCGATTTGAACTATGCCGAGGTGATGCTCGTCCAGTTCTGCTTCTTTTCGGCATACTTCGTTTTCTCTATTCCGTCGGGCAAGATCATCGAGCGCATCGGCTATCAGAAGATGATGGTCGGCGGCCTTTTCACGATGGGACTCGGGGCATTGCTGTTTATCCCGGCGGCCAGCGTGCCGTCGTTTCCCTTGTTCCTGGCGGCGCTGATCATTCTGGCCGCGGGTATCACCGCCCTGCAGGTTTCGGCAAACCCGTATGTCGCGGTGCTGGGCCCGGCGCGCACTGCCTCCAGCCGGCTGAACCTGACCCAGGCTTTTAATTCACTGGGCACCACGGTCGCGCCGTATTTCGGTGGGTTGCTGATCCTGGGTGCGGCGCTCGCGCCCAAAACGGCGGACGAGATCAAGGCGATGACGCCTCAGGCGCTGCACGCGTACCGCTTGCAAGAGGCATCGTCAGTGAAGCTGCCGTACTTTGTCATCGCGGTGGCGCTGATTGTTCTCGGAGTAGTGATCGCGAAATTCAGCTTGCCGCACATTCCCGAAGCTGAGGGCGGACACGCCGTTGCGAACGACACCGTCTGGCGGCATCCGAACCTGTTGCTGGGAACGGTTGCCATCTTCACTTATGTGGGCGCGGAAGTTTCGATTGGAAGCTTTCTGGTCAATTACATGAACCTGCCGGAGGTCGGCAACCTGAGGCCGGAAGTCGCCGCCAAATATCTCTCGTTCTATTGGGGAGGCGCCATGTGCGGGCGATTCATCGGTTCGGCGGTATTGCAGAAGGTCCCCACGCGGATCGTACTGGGATGCAATGCAGTGGTCGCGGCTTTTCTGGTCTGCCTCTCCATGCTGAGCTTTGGACACCTTGCCATGTGGACGTTGCTGCTGGTCGGCTTATTCAACTCGATCATGTTTCCCAGCATCTTCACGCTCGGGATTGAAGGCCTGGGGCCGCTGACCGGCGAAGCTTCCGGCCTGCTGATCATGGCAATCGTCGGCGGCGCAATCGTACCTGAGTTGCAAGGGTTATTGGCAGACCGTATCGGGCTGCACCACGCCTTCGTGCTGCCGGTGCTTTGCTACCTCTATATTCTGTTCTTCGCGATCAAAGGGCAGCCCCGCAGCCAGGTGCAAGCCGCGTAGCTGCCAGGGAGAAAGCGTAATCGCGGAGGACGTCGGTGCAGGTTCGCATCCGCTTCCTCCGCGATGCTCTGCTCGCGCAGCTTCTAGGCGACCTTGTCTTGGGCTGTTCCGCAGGGCATTAATTCGTCGTGACCGTTGCCGGTAACCGTGCCATGGCTCTGCACCCGGCGCCGGGAGCTTCCTAGGCGGCTCAAGCAGTAACGGCTGAGTCCGCGTCAGCGGCGAGTTTTCAGCCGCAGTGCCGCGGCCACGCTCAGAATCCCCGAGCCAAGCACCAGGATGCTGCTGGGTTCGGGAGTAGACTGCGGATTGCCATCGTTGGAGTTCTTGCCGTCGAGAGAAGAACCCATAAGCGTGAACGATTCGGAAGGAATCGTACCGACAGCGTTCGTCGCGGGCTCGAGCGTGCCGCAGCAACGAAAGGCTTGAGATGGTCCGGAGTTCTCGTCCCAGTAAACCGGGTCGCCGTCGGGCACGCTGGCGTTCTGCAAATGCAGCCAGTAGGTGCCGCTGTTAAGAGTCGGACCGTTGAAGCTGGTGTTCTCGGTGCAAATGACGTAACCGTACTTGTTGCCAGTGCAGCTGCCCTGAGTGAAACCTACCGTCTCATCGAAGTAGCTGGTGCCGCCGTGTTCTCCCGAGGTGATAGACAACTCCGCCGACGTCAGTGTGTCTCCCGAGAACAGCCACATGGCAAAGCTAGCGCCGGTGATGGTGGTGTTGCCGTCGGCTATGTTGAAGGTGTCACTAACGATGGCGCCGAAGTTGATGGCCCAGGCATCAGTGTTGCCATTGGTCGGACCGTTGCTGTAGACGACCTGTGCCGCAGCAGGACTGACAAATAGTGAGACCGACAGCAGAATGAGACCAACGATGATTTTTTTCACCTGAGCCTCCTTTCGGGAAAGTTATACTCCCTCATCAGCGATGAATCTTCAGCCGCCATGCCGCGGCTACGCCCAGAATCCCCGAGCCAAGGACCAGGATGCTGCTGGGTTCGGGAGTACTGGACTGCGGACTGCCGTTCTTCCCCGGGAAGGTAGAAAAACCCATAAGAGTGAACGATTCCGAAGGAATCGTGCCGACGGCGTTGGGCCATCCTCTGCCGCAGCACTCGAGAGCCGAAGACGGACCAGAGTTCTCGTCCCAGTAAACGGGGTCGCCGCTGGGCACGCTAGCGTTCTGCAGGGTCAGCCAGTAGGTGCCGCTGTTGAGAGTCGGGCCATTGAACGAGGTGTTCTCCTGACAGACGTTGTAACCGTATTGGTTGGAGGTGCAGTCGCTCTGAGCGAAGTACACCGTCTGGTTGAAGTAGCTGGTACCGAGCGAAGTAATGGACAGCTCGGCCGAAGTCAGGGTGTCCCCCTCGGCCAGCCACATCGCGAAGGTTGCACCAGTGATTGTGGTGCCGCTGTTAACGGTAAAGGAATCGCTAACGACAAATCCGAAGTTAATGGTCCAGGCGTCAGTGTTGCCGTTGGTTGGGCCGTTGCTATAGAGGACCTGTGCCGCAGCGGGACTGGCAAACAGTGTGACCGATAGCAGGATGAGACCAACTATGATTTTTTTCACCACAGCCTCCTTTCGAGAAAGCGTCATGCACTCTCAATCAACGACGAATCTTCAGCCGCCACGCCGCGGCTACGCCCAAAATCCCCGAGCCAAGCACCAGGATGCTGCTGGGTTCGGGAGTACTGGACTGCGGACTGCCGTTCTTCCCCGGGAATGAAGAAAAACCCATAAGCGTGAACGATTCGGAGGGAATCGTACCCACGGAGTTCTCCGAGGCGAGTGGCTGCGGCCAGGCGTGGTTGGTAGGCCCTCCGAAGTTTTGATCCCAGTAAACGGGGTCGCCACTGGGCACGCTGCCATTCTGCAAGTTCAGCCAGTAGGTACCGGCGTTCAGAATCGGGCCGCTGAAGCCAGTCGTCTCCATGCAGACGTTGTAGCCGTACGAGTTCACGGTACAACCGCTCTGCGTGAAGTTAACAGTCTGATCGAAGTAGGTGGTGCCTCCGTTTTCGCCAGAGGTGATAGATAGTTCGGCCGTAGTCAGGGTGTCGCCCTGGAACAGCCACATGCCAAAACTGGCGCCCGTGACCTCGGCCTGGCTGGTCATGTTGAATTCGTCGCTAACGATAAACCCGAAGTTGATGGTCCAGGCGTCGAGGTTGCCCTCAATGGGGCCGTTGCTATAGAGAATCTGTGCCGCAGCTGGACTGACAAACGATGAGACCGACAGCAGAATGAGACCAACGATGATTTTCTTCACCAAAGCCTCCTTTTGAGAGAGAGTCATGCTCCCTCATCAGCGATGAATCTTCAGCCGCAACATCGCGGCTACACCCAGAATCCCCGAGCCAAGCACCAGGATGCTGCTGGGTTCGGGAGTAGATTGCGGACTGCTGTCCTTAGAGTCCTTGCCTGCGAAGGAAGAACCCATAACTGTGAACGATTCCGAAGGAATCGTACCGACAGCGTTCGTCACCGGCTCTTGCGTACCGCAGCAATGAAAGGCTTGAGATGGTCCGGAGTTCTCGTCCCAGTAAACCGGATCGCCGTGAGGAACGTTGGTGTTCTGTAGGGACAGCCAGTAGGTGCCGCTGTTAAGAGTCGGACCGCTGAAGCTGGTGCTTTCGTTGCAGATGTTGTAACCGTACATGTTGCCAGTACAGCTTCCCTGAGTGAAGTTTACGGTCTCATCGAAGTAGCTGGTGCCGCCGAATTCGGACGAGGTAATGGACAGTTCGGCCGAGGTCATTGTGTCCCCCGGGAACAGCCACATGACAAAGTTAGCGCCGGTGATTGTGCTGTTACCGTTAGTTATGTTGAGGGTGTCGCTAACGATAGCGCCAAAGTTAATGGCCCACGCGTCGGTGTTGCCGTCGGTTGGACCGTTGCTATACAGAACCTGTGCCGCAGCGGGACTAACAAATAGTGTGACCGACAGCAGGATGACACCAACTATGATTTTTCTCACAAGCGCCTCCTTCCAGAATGAGTGAAGGTTGCAAGGCCGGTGCGAACAACGATGGTTCGGCCGGGTCTAAAACAACTTGCGGCGTAGCGCGTCGAGAAAGCCAAACACAGCCATGCATCCAGAGCCAAGCAAGCCGAAACTGCCGGGTTCAGGAACAGTAGTGGAGTCAGGAACCGTCGACAGCCGAGCGCAGTCGGTCGAGTCTTTCCCGTAGCAAGACGCCCATAGCGAGAACGATTCCACGGGAATTGTGCCTACTGAACTCTCCGAGGCCTCAGGGGGTTGGGCGTTGGTGCCTCCGTGATTCTCGTCCCAGTAAACCGGGTCGCCGCTGGGAACGCTGGCGTTCTGCAGATTCAGCCAGTAGGTGCCCTTGCTAAGGCTTGGACCGCCGAATGAGGTGTTCTCCGTGCAGACGTTGTAACCGTACTTGTTGGCGGTACAGGCACCCGTGGTGAAGTTCACCGTCTGATCAAAGTAAGTAGTGCCGCCGTTTTCGTTCGAGGTGATAGACAGTTCAGCCGACGTCAGGGTGTCGCCCGAGAACAGCCACATGCCGAAGGTTGCGCCAGTGATGGTCGAGCCGCTCTCGGGGTTATAAAAGGAATCGCTAACAACAAATCCAAAATTAATGGTCCAGGCGTCGGTGTTGCCGTTGATGGGACCGCTGCTGTAGAGCTGCGCCATGGCAGGAACAACCGCCAAGGTAATGCACATCGCCAGCAACAGAATTCGAGCTTTCATCCGGACCTCCGCGAGGAAACTGCGATTGCGGTGTAGAAATGAATGCCGGTAGAAGGGGGCGACGAGTTTGAGTGAGGCAACAGTAGAAGCGTCGCCTCACGCTGGGCCCGAGTGACCGCTAAATGACCCGCAATTCGCAGCCTGGGCCGGCTACGGCAGCGCAGGTTGGAACTTGGTCACTCCTTATGATCCGGCGCAGCAGAGGAATCTCATAGCAAATTCGAGGTGCCCGGAATGGACTCGTCCTGTTTCGGGAATGCTATACGGAATGAAGTTCGAAACCTTGGAACGCGGTGCAAAGGCTGGCTAGAACTTCGCCTTCAGCCGTTGCCAGGTAGTCTCCAACGACTCGGGCAACACCCGGGTCTCGCCGATCACGGTCATGAAGTTGGCGTCCGCAACCCAGCGGGGCAAGGCATGCATATGGATGTGGCCTGCGATCCCGGCACCGGCAGCTTTGCCGATGTTCATGCCAATGTTCACGCCATCGGGGCGGTAGAGCTCGATGAATGCCGTCTCCAGGTGGCGGGCCAGGTCCATCATCTCGACGGCCGCTGCCTGGGGAAGCTTATGCAGGCGATCGACATGTTCGTAGGGTACGATCAGGCTGTGGCCCGAGGTGTAGGGGAAAGCGTTGAGGACGACGAAGTTATACTCTCCACGATGAACGATCAGGGCCTTCTGGTCATCGTTGGAGCGGAGCAGTCCGCAAAAAATGCAGGATTCTCCATCGCCGGAGGTATCGGCGGTAACGATGTAGGAATAGCGCCAGGGAGTCCACAGATAATCCATACCTTCGGCAGAGTAACACTCCCGGTTGGCTTGCCCAAAGGATGAGATTTCTTGTCACATTGAGCGGTGATGGAACGACTTGACGGGCAGGTTAAAAGTTCGATAAAACCCTGCAAAATCAATGCTGATGTCACACTTAGGTGTTTGACACTGCCCGCAGACGGTTGCTATAGTCGAAGAGTTCCATGGATGCGCAGCCCGCTCCATCGGATCCGGCCGCTGGGTTGTCCAAACCCGCTTGAAGCGGGACAATCATACCTGTCGATTCAAGCCAGCAGTCCGTTGAACTCAGGCTCTCTACGTGTTTTCAAAACGCGCAGAGTGTGTATGCAAACCAATGTCCTTCGAAGAAACCCACAACGTTCCGACCACCCAAACGCAAGAAACCGCCGCTGCCGAGCAGCCCGAAATCCAGCCCGCTGAACAGCCAGTTCCGCAACCCACTGTCCAGCCCCAACCCGAGCTCGTTGCCGATTCCGCTCCTCATCCGGTTGAGACGACTCCATCCGCCACGCCGCGCGCCGAAAAGGAGCCGGGCATGGAGGATTTCGCCACCGCTCTAGAGACATTTGAGCAGGAACAAGCCCAGACCGAAGCCGCCCTGAACGAAGAGCAAATCGTGACCGGCACGGTGCTGAAGGTCACGCCGCAGTA
Organism: Candidatus Korobacteraceae bacterium; assembly: GCA_049511915.1. Lineage (GTDB taxonomy): Bacteria > Acidobacteriota > Terriglobia > Terriglobales > Acidobacteriaceae > Bog-257. The sequence continues at coordinate 14,289 of JBEKXQ010000007.1, read as the reverse complement.
TGTGGTGGTCGACATCGGCTACAAATCGGAGGGCGTGATTCCTGTGGCAGAACTGCAGGACCACGAAGGCAACGTGACCGTGCAGCGCGGCGACGAAGTGGCCGTGATGCGCGAGCCGGGCCACACCGAAGAAGGTTACATCCACCTGTCGCACCAGAAGGCGCAACGTCTGCGCTCCTGGGACGAGATCGAGAAGGCCTTCAACGAGAAGACCCCGGTCAAAGCGCGGGTCATCGATCGCATCAAGGGAGGCGTGACCGTCGACATTCTTGGCGCGCGCGCGTTTCTTCCCGGTTCGCAGGTCGATTTGCGCCCGGTGCGCAACCTCGAAGCCTTGAAAGGCCAGGAGATCGAGGTCCGCATCATCAAGCTGAACAAGAAGCGCGGCAACATCGTGGCCTCGCGCAAGCAGCTGCTGGAAGAGGAACAGGCGGAAAAGCGGACAAAGACCCTGGAGCATCTGGAAGAAGAGAGCATCCTCACCGGCTCCGTGAAGAACCTGACCGACTACGGCGCGTTTGTCGACCTGGGCGGCATCGATGGATTGCTGCACATAACGGACATGTCGTGGGGACGTCTGACCCACCCGCGCGATCTGGTGAATGTAGGCGATCAGATCCAGGTGAAGGTGCTGAAGTTCGATAAGGACAAGCAACGTGTGTCGTTGGGATTCAAGCAGCTGACTCCCGATCCGTGGCTGGATGCGTCCGAGCGTTATCCCATCGGCGCCCATGTCCGCGGCCGGGTCATCAGCGTGACCGACTACGGAGCGTTTATCGAACTGGAGCAGGGCATTGAAGGCCTGGTACATGTCAGCGAGATGACATGGTCGAAGCGGATGAAGCATCCCTCGAAGCTGGTCAATGTAGGCGACCAGGTGGAAGCGGTGGTGCTCAACGTGAACCCGACCGAGCGCCGCATCAGCCTGGGCCTGAAGCAACTGGAGAGCAATCCCTGGGAGACTCTGCATGAGAAGTTTCCGGTTGGGACTGTTGTCGAAGGTAAAGTTCGCAACCTGACCGAGTTCGGCGCGTTCATCGAGATCGAGGACGGTATCGACGGTCTGGTCCACGTGAGCAACTTGAGCTGGACCAAACGCGTGAAACATCCGTCGGAGGTGTTGAAGAAGGGCGACAAGGTGAAGGCCATTGTGCTGGCGATTGAGCCGGACCAGCGGCGGCTCTCACTGGGAGTGAAGCAGCTGCAGCCCGATTCGTGGGACACCTTCTTCGAGCAGCATCGCGTGGGCGACGTCATCCACGGCAAGGTGCTGCGGCTGGCCAGCTTCGGCGCGTTTGTCGAGATCGCCGATGGAGTCGAAGGCCTGTGCCACAACTCGGAAGCAGTCGATGCGCACGGCGCTCCTATCAAGCTGGAGTCTGATCAGGAACACGAGTTCAAGATCATCAAGATGAATCAGGCCGAGAAGAAAGTCGGGCTCAGCATTCGGGCAGTCGGCGAAGAAGCTACCCGCTCGGATGTGGAGGCTTACAAGGCTCCGGCCGCGAGTTCGTCGTCTTCCGGCGCAGGCTCTACGATTGGCGAGTTCATGTCGTGGAAGCGAGCCAGCAACGAAAACAACTGATAGAAGTTCATTGCAGATGAAGCAAGGCCGCCAGAGATGGCGGCCTTTGTAGTTTCCTGGTCGGGTCGGTATCGACGGATCTCGAATGCGAGCGTGGGGCCGGCTCTACCGCTCACGCGCCATTCACCTACTTGGGAGTAATCTCCCAAACTGTACCATTCGCGAACGGGGATTCCAGCGTTGTGCCGAAGACGTTCCCTTGCGAGTCGATGGCCACGCTCCCGTATGGGAATTCGGCTGTGCCATTAACTTGAAATACCGCGAGGTTCGTCTCGGTCCAGCCTCCATTCGACGGTGTCAATTTAAAAACCAGTCCTGCGTTCGATCCGTGATCGTTCAAGACCGTGCCGTAGACATTTCCGGCAGCGTCCAGGGTTGGCGTGTCCAACGGACCGAGGGTGCTGGGAAATCCGGAATAGATAGTGTTGAAGGTCCACCCTCCATCGGAAGGCTGCAACTGGAAGACTGTGCCACCGTTGATACTCGTCGTGCCGTACGAGTTTCTTGCTGCGTCTATTGCGAGGCCACCCTAAGGAGTTGCGCCGTCGCCCATGTTCTGGAATTCGTAAATCGTCTGATAGACCCAGCCGTTGCTTGAGGGGCTGAGCTCATACACGGTGCCATAGCCGTGCCCGCCGGCGCTGGTAGTACCGTGAAGATTGCCGGCCGCATCGAAGGTGACGCCCGCCAGAGGCTGCTCGTCGCGAGTGAATCGATAGAGGACAGATTCTGTCCAACCACCATTCGAGGGCGATAGCTCAAACACCGTTCCAATATTGCCGTCCGCGTTTTTATCGCCGGCAGTCGTGCCGTAAACGTTACCGGCGGAATCGAAGGTCAGAGCGTCGGCATTGCCAGGATGCGCGCCGTCGTTGCCGCCGAGGAAGCGGTAGAGGACGTCTTCAACCCAGGGACAGTCCGTCGCCTGGCAAACGTTCGCCGGCGGATGCAAACGGTACACAGTGCCGTAGCCATTGCCGCCGGAATATGTCGCGCCATAGAGCATGCCACCGGGACCCGTGACGACGCCGCTGTAGGGACCGTCGCCGTCCTGGCCTCCGAGGAAGTCGTAGAGCGTCGCCAAAACCCAGCCGGAACCCTGATGTTTCAACTCGAACGCGGTCCCCGCGTAGTTCGCGCCACCCGAGTAGGTCGTGCCATAGAGATTGCCGCCGATGAGTATTGGGCCAGCGTAAGGAAAGGCCCCCCCGCCTCGCTGGTGAAAATATGCAGCACAGTCAACGTTTGCGCGGTAGCCGGTAAAGCCATGAGTCCGACACCGGCGAAAGTGAACGCAGCGAACACCAGTTTCCTGAGCGCAAAACTCGATGCGCGACCGCATTGCGAAATAAGCATGGGTGCCTCCTTCGAGCTGAGCTATTCATCAAGGCCGACTGCCAGGGCTGAATTGATATCGCCTGCCGCCGACAGCTTACTTGTTGGTATCGATCTGCAGATTGAGATTCGGTTTGTCGCGATCGTCGAACTGACTCAGCGTCTTCGATTTGCTCTGCTTCCCGTCTTTCTGGGCGTAGATGTCGTAATCCACATTCGGCGAGAGCTCCGGGAAACGATAGGTTCCGTCGTTCTGCGCGATGTAGGTCTTCACCGCCAAAGTCTTCGTGTTCTTGAGGTAGACCACGGCGTTGGGGATGGGTTTATCGCTCTTGTCCAGAACGGTCCCGGTGAGGGTTCGGGTTGTGTTGCGCGTGGTCTTGCGGGTGCTGTCCGATGACGGCGAGCTGCCCATGGGGATCTGCAATTGCGCAGTGCAACTCAATGCAACCAGCATGACGACCAATGTGCCCAAGGCCCTGTACATTTCATTTCCCCTTAATCCTCTCAGCGGGAGGGCGTTGCCGTGGTCAGATGTATGCCGACGTCGGTGCGCTCATTGTTGGTGATGTGCGCGGTCGTCTCCGGCTTGGACTGGCCCTTGGGCGTCTTGATGTCAGCCTGGATGATGTAGTCCTCAGCCCCCACCGGAACGCGCTGCGCGAACTCGCCATGGCTGTCGGATACGAGCTCCCATTTCGCCTTCTTGTCCGATGCTCTGCGGATCCTGATGGGCACACCCGCCACCGGACGATCGTCCGGTCCCCAGACCGTGCCGTAGATCAAGGCATAATCATTCTTCGTGACATGCGAAGTAGATTGGGGAGAGAAAGGATTGTGCGCGCCGGCAGACGGGACATTCAGGATCAGGAATAGGAAAAGAGCGAAAGCACCGCAAGTCCGGCCTGCCCAGCCGCGCAGACAGCTAAAACTCATCCTCTTCCTCTTCTTTCGCGTCCTCGTCGTCTTCCTCGTCCTCGTCTGCGACGAGCGACAATTCCAGGGGCTCAACTCCAACCACCTCGAAGTCGCTGCCGCACTCCGGACAGGAGACGACTTCGCCTTCGTCGACCTCATCTTCTTCAATGTCCAGATCGCTCTCGCATTCAGGACAAATCACCATAATAGCCTCCGCTCTTCATCTACGGCCGGAACGACGTTGCGCCGCCCGTGCATTTATATTTAGATTCTCTGGGCGACATCGTCAAGTGATGGACGCTTCCCAGAGGCAACGGTCTCAAAAGTTTTATGCCCATATCGAAGATTATCCTGACCGGAATTATGTTGGTGATGTCGGCGACCCTGGCCGCGGTTGCATTCACTCCCCAGCAAAGTGGAAGCGCGGCGGCGGCTGAACCCGATCCGCAAATCGTCGCTGCCTTGCGCGAAATCTCGCCGGCACATATTCAGCAGACGATCGAGAAGCTGGCCGGCTTCTATACCCGGCAGACGCTGTCGTCGGACGTGCCCCCGATCAGCGATAAGGGAATCAACGCCGCGGCGGTGTGGATTCAGGGCGAGCTGCAACGGTTTTCCAGCCAGTGCGGCGATTGCCTGGAAGTGAGGACGGACCAGTTCTTGCAACCTCCCGGGCCGAGGATTCCGCAGCCCACCACGATCACTAATGTTTACGCTATCCTGCGCGGCAGCGATCCGGCAAATGCCGGACGCATTTATGTGGTGACCGTACATTACGATTCCCGCAACAGCGACGCCGTCGATGCCGCCGGACAAGCGCCGGGCGCCAACGACGATGCCAGCGGAACGGCGGTAAGCCTGGAATGCGCGCGGGTGCTGAGCAAGCATCGTTTTCCCGCCACGATCATCTTCCTCACTGTGGCTGGTGAAGAGGAGGGCCTCTACGGCAGCGCCCATTTTGCCAAGATGGCCAAGGCGGTCGGCTGGGACATTGAAGCGGTGCTGAACAACGACATCGTGGGCGGCGATCGCACGCCCGGAGACACGCTGCAGGATCCCCACGTCGTGCGGGTTTTTTCCGAAGGAATTGCTTCGACGGCGAGCGAAGAGGAACTGCGAAAGACCCGCTCGCTGGGCGGAGAAAGTGACGGTCCCTCGCGGCAGCTGGCGCGATACGTCGCCGAAATCGGTAAAACATATCTTTCGGCGGAAGATTTCCGGGCGATGCTGGTTTTCCGTCACGACCGGTACCTGCGCGGCGGCGATCACATTTCATTTAACGAGCAGGGCTATGCGGCGGTGCGTTTCACCGAATTTCGCGAGAACTACAATCATCAGCACCAGAACGTCCGCACGGAGAATGGAATCGAATATGGCGATTTGGCGAAGTTCGTGGACTACGATTACACGGCGAAGGTAGCGCGGCTGAACGCAGCCACGCTGGCGGAGCTGGCGTCGGCTCCGGCGCCTCCGGTGGATGTTCGCCTGTTGACGAAAGAGCTGCAAAACGATTCCACTCTAGAGTGGAAGGCTTCGCCCGGCGGACTGGCGACAGGCTATGAAGTTTTGTGGCGCGAGACGACTGCGCCCGACTGGCAACAGGTGAAGAGCGTGGGAAATGTCACGCGCGTCACGGTGCCGATGTCGAAAGACAATGTGATTTTTGCGGTACGCGCCGTGGATGCGAAGGGGCATCGCAGTCTGGCGACAGTGCCGCTGCCGGAACGCTGAGCCGGCGAAGTAAGATTGGAGTAAGTTATGCGACGCACTACCGGCATGGGACTGAGTTTTCCGCCGTTCACGCGGGCGGTGAAGCAACTGCTTATCGCCAACGGCGCGGTGTTTCTGGGAGTGGCGTTGCTCGGCGTGTTCGTTCCCGGCGGCGAGCGCTGGGTCCAGCTTCACTTCGGATTAGTACCGGCGCTGGTGGTCTTTCGCGCCTACCTATGGCAGTTGGTCACCTACGCATTTCTTCATGCCGGCCTGTGGCACATTCTGTTCAACATGCTGGCGCTCTGGATGTTCGGCGCGCGACTGGAACAGGATTGGGGCTACAACCTTTTCCTGCAGTTCTACTTCTTCTGCGCCGTCGGCGCCGCGCTGACCACCGTGGTTGTATCGTTCACGGGACTGTTGGGAAGCAGTCCGCTGATTCCCACGGTAGGCGCTTCCGGCGCCATCTTCGGAGTGCTGCTCGCGTTCGGCATCCTGCACGCCGAAGCTGAGATCATGCTGTTTCCTATTCCCTTCATGATCAAGGCCAAATACTTCATCATGGGCCTGATCTTCATCGAGGTGTTCCTCACGCTCTCGTCCGCCCATCAGCCCGGGGCGTCGGTCGCTTACATGGCACACCTGGGCGGGTTGCTCTTCGGTTATATCTGGCTGAAGTTCGTTCCGCGGCGCGGCTTCGGCTATGCAGCTTCGGAGCGCGCCTTCGGACTGCGCAACTCCTACTACCGCTGGAAGCGCAAGCGCGCCGCGCGCAAGTTCGAAGTCTACATGCGAAAGCACGATGACCGCGGTGACTACAAGCACGAAGACTACTTCGACGAGTTGGGCAACTTCCGCGATCCCAGTACCCGCGAGCCGCGCAAGAAAAACGGCGATACACGCGGCCCATGGGTGAATTGAAGAAGCTATCAGCGCTGAATTACGAGGGCATAGGATAGTAGTGCAGTTCAAGTTTCTTGGTGTGTCAAGGTACCGATTACTGGGTGCCGCAAACTGGTCTCACGGCAGATGTTCAAGAGAGCCATGCCCATTACACGGTTGGTCACGATTCGGGAAAGTAGTTTTGTCAGGGTCCTACTTGCATTGGCACTGTTTTGCGCAGTCCTACCGCTCGCCTCTTTCGCGCAAGAGTACACCACGCTCGCTAACTTCGACAGGACGAATGGAACCGAGCCTACAGCTGCTCTGATTCAGGGCGCCGACGGAAATTTTTACGGCACGACCGAGTACGGCGGAGTCGGCAAGGGCAGCGACACGTGCTTGCCGCCTTATTCAGGCTGCGGAACTATCTTTAAGGTCACGCCGAGTGGGACGGTGACCTCTTTATATAGTTTTTGCTCTCAAACAAACTGTAGCGACGGTGAATATCCTCATGCCGCACTGGTGCGGGGCGTAGATGGCAGCTACTACGGTACGACAGTGTTCGGCGGCAATTGCCCCGATGATGAAGGTGTTTGCGGAACGGTGTTCAAGATCACACCGACCGGCACATTCACACAGCTATACGTCTTTTGCTCTCAGACTGGCTGCCTGGATGGCTACTGGCCGGTGGGGGGGCTGGTGCTGGCCAGCGACGGGAATTTCTATGGAACCACCCAGGGCGGCGGAACTCACGGCGATGGCACCGTCTACAGGATCACGCCGGCCGGCACCCTCACTACCATTTACGACTTCTGCTCCTTGCAAAACTGTGCTGACGGTTCCCAACCCCAAGCAGCTCTGATACAAGCTTCCGACGGAAACCTGTATGGCACAGCCTGGCTAGGTGGAACCAGCGGGTTCGGTACAGTCTTCCGAATCACTACGAACGGCACCCTGACCACGCTACATGGCTTCAATGGCAACTATGGCAGCTACCCGGTGGCCGCGCTGGTGCAAGCAACCGACGGGAACTTCTACGGTACGACTCAGACCGGCGGTGGAGGCAGTTACTGTTACGGTGGGTGTGGGACGGTGTTCAAAATCACTCCCAGTGGGACATTTACCACACTCTACAGCTTCAGCGGCTCCGATGGTGGTCTCGCTCTAGCCGGCCTGCTCCAGGCAAAGGACGGTAACCTGTACGGGACAACCTGGAACGGGGGGGGCCAATGATGACGGGACAGTATTCAAAATCACCACTAGCGGAACGCTGACCACGCTGCACAACTTCACCGGTTCCGATGGAGGAGCGACAGAGGGAGCGTTCCTGCAAGCTCCGGATGGAAGTCTCTACGGCACAACCGGACTAGGTGGGACCAGCGACAACGGCACGGTTTTCAGGCTAACCTTCCCGCTGCAGTTCGTCCCCGTTACTCCCTGCCGTCTCGTCGATACGCGTCAGAGCGGCGATCCGATTCAAGGTGGCACGTATCGGAACTTCATTGTTCCGCAGCTTGGCAACTGCAATATTCCAGCCAGCGCCGCCGCGTATTCCCTCAACGTTACGGTTGTGCCGCAGGGCCCTCTCGGATACTTGACCGTATGGCCAGCGGGTGAAAGTCAGCCATTGGTCTCGACGATGAACTCGACTGATGGGCGTGTCAAAGCGAACGCCGCGATCGTTCCTGCCGGTGCGAGTGCAGCTGTGAGCGTCTACGCCAGCAGCACCACCAACCTCATTCTCGACATCGACGGCTACTTCGAATCACCGGGCCCGCAAACCTACCAGTTTTACCCGGTCACGCCGTGCCGCGTAGTTGACACGCGCTCCGGTTCCGACGAGCCGCCGGGGCTAGGGCCGCCGTCTTTGCAGGCGCAGCAGCAACGCGATCTTCCGATTCTGTCGAGCCCGTGCTTGCAGGGCATAACCAACCCGGTGGCCTATTCCTTTAACGTCACGGTAGTGCCGAACCCTGCGGGACAACCGCTGGACTACTTGACGGTATGGCCGAGCAACCAAACGCAGCCCGTGGTCTCGACGCTGAACAATCCAACGGCGACGGTCGTCGCCAACGCGGCGATTGTGTCGGCTGCGCCGGATGGCGATATCGACGTCTACGCTTACAACAGCACCGATCTCATCATCGATATCAACGGCTACTTCGCTGCGCCAGCACAGAACGGCCTGTCGATGTATACAGCCCCACCGTGTCGCGTGCTGGATACTCGCCAGAACAACGGCCAGCCCTTCATGGGACCGAAGGTAGTGAACGTCGTCGGTAGCCCATGTCCTCCACCCGCCAACGCCCAGGCCTATGTCTTGAACGCGACCGTAGTGCCGCCGGGATCCATGCCTTACCTCACGTTGTGGCCTGACGGGCAGCAGCAGCCTGTGGTGTCGACGCTAAACGCCTATGACGGCTTCATCACGTCGAACATGGCGATTGTACCGACGACGAACGGCTCCATCGATGCCTATGCCGATGCGCTAACTCAACTGATCCTGGACATCTCCGGCTACTTCGCGCCGTAGGCGTGACCTTTCACGGAGGGTCTTGCGAAAGTCCCCGGTCGTCGGCTTTTGTTTGCGCTATGTCAGATAGTCCATGGCTTTCGCCATGCCACAAGGTCACGATAGGATTCACCCATCCCACCTCATTAGAAAGTCTCAAGTTCGATGCCGACTGACTACCGGCAACTGAGTACTGGCAACTGAGTACTGGCAACTAGCCACTGACCACTAGACACTACGTCTCGAAAACCTTCTCCAGGCTCTCGTACACGACTGTGATGGTGCATAGCTCGGGAAGCTTCAGCCAATAGCGGTGCACCTCGGGATCGGATTGGGCCTCGGAGCGCATCTCGGCCGAGGTCCAATAGCGAAGGTGCAGAAAACGATCGGGGCGGGAGGTGTCGCGATAAAGCGCATCGCGGCAATAACCTTTGGCGTGCATCATTGTGTAGAGCTCGCGCAGGGTGTTCAGCAGTTCGTCCTCCTTGCCCGGTAGCGCTTCTATGACAACCAAGGATACGATTTCTTCAGCCATGTTCCTTTTACCTCCTGATGCCTGGAAGCGAGTTGCCTGTCTGAGCCTCGCCGTCTGAGAGCTATGCCGCCCCGACGGGTCTCGGGTTGACAATGGCGAGCTTTCCCAGCGCTTCGCGCCGGGCTAGACTATGGCGTCCGCTACGCGGACTCGCTATTTGGCGCGACCTTTCTTCATAGCTGCAAAGTGTGTCCTGAAAATCTACCTACATCTGCTCTTGCCTGGAGCGCGTTCTCAGTCGAGCAGTCGAGGATGGAGCACGCCTTTAAGGCGTGCATTGCTCGACAGAACCTCCGACAACGCGCTTTAGCCCCTGAGGTAAATATCTTCGTTACCTCAGCGGCTAAAGCCGCGCGGACACAACAACGGCCCTGTCTCATGCACCGCTGAAGCGGTGCTCCACCCTGCGGACCAAGAAGCCGTCGAGGGTTGCTGCCAACTGCAATGCTATCGTCCTTCGCCGGCCGTGATCAGCCGCAAGAAATTCGTAGTTCCGGCGGTTTGTGTCGTGCCTGCAATCAGACCGAACACATCGCCCGGCGACAACGCTCCCATACGCATCAGCTCTCTCGCCGCGAACTCGGCCATCAGCTCCACAGTGAGATTCGCAGGGCAGCGCACGGGCTTAACTCCCCAGAGCAAATTCATACGGTTACACACCGCCTCGGACTGCGTAAAGGCATAAATGCCGGCGTCCGGCCGGTATTTGGAAAGCATGCGGGCAGTGGTAGCCGTTTCGGTGAAGACCGCGATGGCGCGCAAATCGAGATGCTCGGCGGCATGCGCCATCGATTCGCAGATGGTCTCCGCAATCGACAGGTGCTTCCCCTGTCGATGGTCGGGCAGCAGCGGCGGAAGCGGATCGCTTTCCGCCTCGGTGACGATGCGGGCCATCATCTCGACCGCTTCGCGAGGATACTTGCCGACCGCAGTCTCGCCCGAAAGCATGACGGCGTCGGTTCCGTCGAAGACGGCGTTGGCAACGTCGCTGGCTTCGGCACGCGTGGGGCGCGGACTTTCCGTCATCGATTCCAGCATCTGCGTCGCGGTGATGACGGGGCGGCGAAAGTCGAGGGCGCGGCGAATGACCAGCTTCTGGATCAGCGGCACCTTCTCCGGCGCGACTTCGACGCCCAGGTCGCCCCGCGCCACCATCACGCCGTTGGCGGCTTCGAGAATGGAATCGAGATTCTCGATAGCCTGCGGCTTCTCCAGCTTGGCAACCAGCGGAACATTGAAACCGCGCGAGGCGATGGCACGCTGGGCGCGCAGAACGTCTTCAGCGGTGCGGACAAAAGAAATCGCAACTGCATCGACGGCATGCTGCAAGCCGAACTCGAGATCGACTTCGTCCTTCGGCGTCAGGGAAGGAATACTAACGTTCGTTCCGGGCAGGTTGATTCCCTGATGTTCGCCCAACATGCCGCCGTTCAGCACTTCGCAAATAACGTCTCCACCGCGGACTTCATGCACCACCAACTCGATGCGTCCGTCCGAAAGCAGAATGTGCTCGCCCGGCTTCACGTCCTTGGCGAGGTCCTGGTAGGTCGTAGCAATGACTTCAGCCGTGCCCATCACGTCGCGCGAGGTGATGGTGACGCTCTGTCCCTTCTGCAGCGCTATGGGAATGCGATCCATAAGGCGCCCAGTGCGGATCTTCGGACCCTGCAGATCCTGAAGAATGCAAATTGTTCGTTCGAGTTCGATGGCAACCTTGCGCAGTCGCTGAATCACCACAGCGTGGTCTTCATGCGCGCCATGCGAAAAGTTCAGCCGGGCAACGTCCATTCCGCTTTGCATCAACTGCCGGATCATCTCTTCCGAGCTGCAGGCCGGACCAATCGTGCACACGATCTTGGCGCGGCGTTGCGCTGGACGTTTGATGCCGAGCAAATTGGGCGAAGGATTTTCCTGCACGGGCTTCGTCATAGTTTTGCCGATCAGCTCGCCGAGGCGCGCTTCTGCGGAGAAGTAAGCTCCGAGTGGGCTCCAAACAGGAAACGCGGATAACGCACCGCGTTGAATTCAGCTCCGACGAGGATCGCCATCGAGACCAGATATAGCCATGACATCAACGCGATGGCCGTTGCCACCGAGCCATAAATGACGTCGTAGTTGGCGAAGCGGCGCAGATAAACTCCGAAGATGACCGTGGAGACAAACCACAGCACCGTCGCCAGAACGGAGCCCGGCAACACGCGATGCCAAGGCTGCGTTCGGGGAACGCCATGGTGGTAGATGAGGCCGATGACGGCAATGCTGGTAAGGGTTGCGATGATCCATCGCACGGCAGTCCACAGTCCGAGAATGTAAGGCCCGAGTTCGTGGCCCACACGGTAGATGATCCATTGCTCAATCTGATTGCCGAACACCAGAAGGAATGACGCGAAAACCAGAGGCACTCCGGCGAGGATGACCAACAGGAAAGCGATCATCCGCTCTTTCACCAGGCCCCATATCTTCGGCATCTGATAGGCATTGCGGAAGCCTTCCATCCAGGAAATCATCACGCCGGACCCAGTCCACAACGTGATGGCAATGACGGTGAGAAGAAACCTAAAGTGTATCGGTTTGTTCCCCGTGAAATACTGCAGCACCGCGGAGTGGGTGCCTTCGGGAAGAATACGGCCGAGCGCATGACTCACCTCGAGAAAAAGCTTTTCCGTGGTGTGCGAAGCGGAGAGGATCGAAGCCAAAACCAGGACTGCGGGAAACAAGGTCAGGATGGCGGAGAAAGCCGCCCCCTTGGCGACGGCGAAGGCGTCGTGCTGAAAGGCGCGCCACAGAGCCATTCGAAAATGCAGAAAGAATCGCGACATAATTACCAGAATCGGGAGGCAAGAGAAGTTTACACAGCCGCGCGAAAAGTTGTCAGGTTACCCGGCCGTCGTCGCTTGGCACCTGGAATTTCCGGCGATCCTTATCTCTAGCGACGTTGTCCCCTCCGGCAAAACCGGAGCCGCCATTCTTGCTTTAGCTGTCCGGGCTCTCAAAATTGTTCCACGTGGAACAAGTGAATGTTGATTCGCGTTTGCGCGCGGACAAGCCAATATCCCGTCCCATTTTGGGACGGAAACAGCTCGAATCCCGCACCCGTTCCGAACTCGTGCGCGAGGCCCTGCGCGTGTACTTTGAGCAGCGTCATCCAATGGTCCAGCCCACAAGCGCGGGCGACATCCAGCGGCTCAAATGTCAGCCAGGAGTAGTCTTACATTTATGCTAAGATGTAAGACATGAAACAGCAGGAAGGCGTGGTTACATCCAAAGGCCAACTGGTCATCCCGGCCAGGCTGCGCCATACGCTGCGTATCGGGCAGGGCACTCGAGTCCGGTTCGAGCGCATTCATGGAGGCATTGGCATCTACCCGCAGCGCGAGTACGACATCGACCGCTTTCGCGGCATTCTGGCCGACTCTGGCCTGCCCGCCGAAATCGAGCACGATCCCGACCATGAAATCCGATGAGGACACACGTTCTGGACGCCAGCGCTCTTTATCGCTATCTGACTAACGGCGCGGGCGCTGCCATTGTCGCCGGGGTGCTTAAAGACGCTGCCGCCACCGACTCGGACACCATCATGTGTGTCGTCAACTGGGGCGAGGTCTACTACACGCTGGTCAAGCACATTGGTTTGGTCAAGACAGACACGCTAATGCGCGAATTGCTGGAGCGAGTTCCCATCTCTCTGGTCGAGGTGACACAAGAAGATGCTGTGCGTGCGGGCCGCCTGAAGGCGCAGTACAACTTGCCCTACGCCGACGCTTTTGCCGCCGCGCTTACAACGGGGCAGAACGTTCTCGTCACCGCTGATATCGAGCATTTTGGTCGCGTCCCGAAGCTTCGCTTGCTGAAGCTGCCCCGGGCGAAACACGCACAGGATTGATGGGGACGAGTTTCCGGCGTCTGCATGTCAGACTTGATACGAAATCCATATGTCGTCCCTGGCGGGACTCCGGGCGGAATAATACCTCTACCCAGCGTTGAAACGCTGGGCTGAGAATATGCTGTCCCCTGCGGGGACGAGGGCCACGTCAGGAACGTGGGTTCAGGTGTGCGGCGATCCCACTCATTCGAAAACCGCGAATGAGTGGGGCACCGACCCAGAACTGGCGCCCGACGCTATAACGATGGCGGAGCCCGGAGGGCGGAACAACACTAGCCCAGGACGTAAGTCCTGGGTAAGGTGAGTTATAGAATCCCGAGCCGGCTTCAGCCGGCGACACTCTTCGCGCGAGCTGCTATGGGCGGCGGGCGCTAAGCGCGTCTTTGAAATCGCCGGCGAGTGGCCCGCCCCTTCGTCATTACGCGACGGGTGCGGAAGGTGTGGTGGAGATCGAGTCAGACTGGACGGGAAGGAAACGGGAGCGGATGGGGATGCCGTTGCGGGTGAAGGTCACAGAACAACCCCACACCAAGCAAAGCCGGCTTGGATGGGGCACGCTCAATACCGTAGGCTGGGCCACCCGTCACCGGCTCGTTAAAGCACCACAAACATCGCAGCGTCTTTCAGATCTTCAATCGTTTCTGGCAATAGGTAGTTGCCTGTGAAGTTCTCCACCCAGAACAGAGCCTGACAGGGATGCGTAATCGCGAATTTGGTGTAAGAACCGGATATCTTAATTAGGTCTGCTACCGTCTGTGCGTTGTGATATGCAGCCGCATTGCGTGTTGTCTGGATGATTTTTGCACTAGAGCATTTCTAATTTAAGTATATACAGTCTTGTGACATAATGCTTCTGCCGGTAAAGGAGAGGCATGAATGCAATCCTATTCGCAGGACTTGCGCGAGCGGGTGTTGCGGGCACTGGA
>JBEKXQ010000006.1:0-88342 GCA_049511915.1 Candidatus Korobacteraceae bacterium | reverse complement strand
GCCGCGTCTTCTTCGTGTAACGCTCGAATCCATTCATCATCGCCAGTGTCCTCTGCTTCATCTGGCTGTCAATGTAGCTGGATTCGCGGCGGAAAAGGAGAGCTTAATCAGAGTCTCCCTAAGAAGAAACAGCAGGCAAGCAGCCAGAGCAAGACGCATTGAACCTGTGGACGCCAAACGGCACCACTACCCTGAAGAGGGGATCATGATCGCGAATCAGACACTAAATCGCGAGGTGTCAGGCGGTCTTTAGCGACCGGACGGCACGGTTGGACAGTCTGCGTGAGAACCAGTGTGGTTCCTGAGGTAACTCTGTCATAACCGTGTCGCCGCTCTGCAGCTCGTATTCTTTCCCTCTAGAGCGGGCGCTTGCGCCCCCGCCTAACATCACGCCGCCACTTTGCGGCTGTATTGATCGCCTAGCTAGATCCCCTTGATCCACCAACCAATTCTGAACCTGAGTTTCGTAACGGCCTCTTACGCCCCGGGCTAAGCCGCCGCTGGCGCGGCTAGTCTGTGGCAAATCTCGAGCGATGGCGCCCCGCCTACTTTACCTTTTGCCCTCTCGCGCAGCTTCCACCTTGCACCGAGGTCACCAGTCCCGCCGCTGCTGTGAGGGTCTCATTCCAGCAAGCGCCGTCGGAATCCGAGTACTGATAGGTCTCCGAATTCTTCTGGTTGCTGGTGGTGTAATTGCCTGAGGAGTCTACGCTGAGGGTGTCGGTCGGCGAGACTTTGTCCAACAATGTGCTGGAATAGGTGGGCGTGCCATTCAACTTCACCAACACGCTTCTGCTGAAAGTCTGGTGGATCTGGGTGGACTGCACATACGAGCCATCGGAATTGGCAGTGTAGGCGTAATTGATTCCCAGGGGCCACGCGTACTGGGTCGAGTTGGTAGTAATGTCGCTGCCCGCGGTGGTGGTGGTGGCGGAAGAGATGTCAGTGATCTGGCCTACGAACTGGTTGTCGACCAAGCCGCTGGTCAGGACGTAATACCGCTGCCCGTTATTGAAGTCGATGCTCTGCACCACCTTGGTATCCACCGTGCCATGCGAAGTCTGGACGTAGCCTTCCACCGTGAAGCCGCGGGTGGAGTTGACGGACACTGGTCCGGCGACAAAGGTCCCGTTAGTGACAATGTTCTGGTTCACCACCGGGTCGGGCTGCCCGACCGTGTTGGTGGTCACCCCGCCCGTCACTTGCATCGAACCCAGGTCCTGATACAACAGCAGATTCGCCGTCGCAGAAAAATACTGATTGGCGTTGTAGACACTAACCGCGACCGTATGCTGCTGGCCGTTGCTCAACACGCTCGCAAAGGGAGTCAGGTCGACGCGATAGGGTTCGAAATTGAGCGTTTTTACGCCGGGAATGGGTTGCCACAGGAAGGGATCAATACCGCCGGTGAAGATCCAAGGATAAATGGGTGCAACCCCGGCCGGCGTCCCATCGATGCTGACTTCAGCCTCGCGGAAGCCGGTGTTGTCGCAGCTGAATAACTCGCCGGCAAGATTGGTGGGAGCGCAGGTATACCAGAACTCGTCGTCGTGCTGGCTCTGGGCAAACACTTCGAGATAGGCACGCTCCACGTTGGTCGGCAGCGTGAAAGTTCCCGCGAGTTGATCGGTGGACGTATTCAGCGTGACCGTTCCGCCGGTTGAGCCGGCCGACAGCGGCAGCACCATATTAGCCGCGGGCGGCGGATTCTGACCCTGCGCCAGAGGATAGAACTGCAGATAGGCACTGCCATGGTAGTGGCTGGTGTATTGATTGTTGACCAGGTTGAAGAGAATAGCTGTACCCTGCTGCGGTATGGTGAACAGCGGGCTGAGTTCGGTCAGATTGCTTTCCGTGTGCCAGGTGCGTACGAAGTTCCCCGAGGGCTCGGCTGTCGTGCCGAAAAAGATCACATTGCCGCCAAGCCAGATGTTGGTGGTGCGATCATATTCCACGCCAGCGTCGACGGACCAATCCGCCTCAAAGACCACCGCCGCCCACGGTCCCGGACATCCTGACGGCGGGGTATAGCTGAAAGGCCGGGGATTGAAATCATCGAAATCGAAGTTCTGGAACAATGTCACGGTACAGGGAGTGGTGCCAGGCCGCGGCACGGGCGCGTTGGCGGTAACCGTGTTAGGGGAGCCGACCACAGGCATGCTGGGAGCAACGTAATTTTGCCCAACAGCGGCGCAGGTGAGGAGCAATGTCACAGCGACGAGGCAGACGATTCGAATTGCCTGGAACAAGGAAGACCGGGACATAAGAAAACTCCTTGGGTGGACACGCGGCACGGAGCGCGACACGGATTCAAATAGGATAGAGCGTTTCGTACCGCTTCTCAAGCTGGACGGGAAATTTCCCCGGATCGGAAAACCAAGACAGGTTTTAGCCATTGAGCTCTTGTGCAGTATGACCCTTGGGTTCGAAACCCAGCGATGCGGCCTCCTGTTTGTTGTTTCAACGGCGGGTGCAGCGTGATACGGTTGATGCCACTCTACCCAAAGGAAACTGATAATCATGATGTTGGAGACCGAAGTCTTCAAATTTGAGCCGGATATTACCGGCATTTCGTGTGCTGGGCGCTTTACGATGGGAACCCGGCTGAGCGAGACGGAGGCGATGATTCAATCGTTGATCGAGCAAGGTGCGCGCAAACTGGTATTGGACCTGACCCATGTGGAGTTTGTGGACAGCGCAGGGCTGGGCATAATTATGCGCACTTTCGGAGAGATGGGGGAGCGTGGAGGGCATTTCCGCATAGCCGGAGCGAACGACCAAGCGAAGCGGCTGTTCAATATCACCCACACGGCGGCCATTCTGCCAGTGGATTCCGACCTGGTGACCAGCGTTAAGAAGCTGCAGGAAGGGAATGGAAAGCAGTGAATGTGGCAGTTAGGTGCCGCACCGTCATCGTTCGTATACCTCCCTTCGATGGCGAATGCGGGTTACCTCCACAAGCAATTGGGCATCGTCAATGGTGTAGACTCGATAGTCCCCCATACGGATACGCCATTCGTGATCACCGCCTTTCAGCTTCTTGCAGCCCGGCGGACGGGGATTGGATGCCAGGTTTTCCAGACGAAGAATGATTCTTGCGATCAATTGCCTCGACAACTTTTGCAGTTCATTTTCTGCACTCGACGTCAGGACGACGCGGTAGCTATCCATGTAACTTCCCGCTCCGGATGAGCTTCGCCTTCACCTTGCTGAGCGGAATGCGTTTTTCATGAGACCGCGACCGCGAAACTAAAACGTCCTCAATGTCCTCCCAACGCGCCTTGTGTTTCTTGAGGTCAATTACCGCAGCCGTTCTGCGGCCTTTTTCGTCGGTAATAAACTGTATTCCGGTCATTATGCCTCCTTGGGTCAGGACCTAAAGTATTGCTCTCACCCTATGTTCGACGCCTCGCGCTGTCAACTTCGAAACCGCAATTCCTAGACTTCCAGTGCTCCAGTCAGTTCGCTGATCTTTGCGACGCGATGCTCCAGACACCACTTCTCCAGGGAGTCGACCAGAGTCTCGCACGCACAGGGGTCCCAGAAATTTACGGTGCCGACTTCAATGGCGCTGGCGCCGGCGAGCAGGAACTCAATCACATCTTCCGCGGTGCTGATGCCGCCCAGTCCGATGACGGGTATCTTCACCGTCTTCGCCGCTTCCCACACCATGCGCACGGCAATCGGTTTGATGGCGGGGCCAGACAAGCCTGCGGTGACATTCGAGATGCGGGGCTTACGGGTTTCCGCATCGATGGCCATTCCGACGAAGGTATTCACCAGGGAGATTGCGTCCGCGCCCGCTTCCTCGGCGGCACGCGCCATCTCAGGAATGCTGGTGACATTGGGTGAGAGCTTCACGATGAGCGGACGTGCAGCAATCTTCTTTACTGCGCTGACAACTTCAGACAACATCCGCGGATCGCTGCCAAACGCAATGCCGCCGCACTTGGTGTTTGGGCAGGAAACGTTCAACTCGTAGCCGGCGATGCCCTCGCCGTCGTTCAGGATGCGAACGACGTCTTCGTATTCGTCCTGTGAGTGCCCAAAGACATTGCACAGAAAAGCAATGTTATCGATCTTGCGCAGCAGCGGCAGCTTCTCTTCCAGGAACGCGCGTACGCCAATGTTCTGCAAGCCTATGGCATTCAGCATTCCTGCGGCGGTTTCGAACAGGCGCGGCGGAGGATTGCCCGCCATCGGTTCGCGCGACAATCCTTTGGTGACGAAGCCGCCCAGTCGGCTCAGGGTCACAACATCCTCGAATTCGACTCCGTAACCGAAGCTGCCGCTGGCGGCGAGGACAGGATTCTTGAAGGCGATGCCGGCGACATTGACGCTCATGTCGAGCGCGGGCTTGGGAGCGGGGCTCACAGCGCACGCCTCTCGCGCGGAATCACGACCGGCTGCCGTACGCTGGCCGTTCGCTCCAGTTTGTCCCAAGCGAAGCCGCGGCCTTCCATGGCGCGCTTCAGGGTCTTAATGAGCACTAGCGAGAACAACTGGCGATAGGCGAAGCGCTGCAGCCAGACGTGGGCCAGCAGAAGGAAATCGCGTTTGCCGCCCGGTTGCTGGCGCTCCAGCGTGAAGGCGATGCTGGAGGCAATGAAGTCGATCACCATGAAGAGCGCGAAGTACAGCACCAGCTTGTGGAAGTCGGCCGGGTTCGCCGACTCGGGATGGCGGTACTTGTCCACAAAATAGGTGATAGCACCGACGGCGAACATAATGTCGATGAAGGGCGACACCAGGGGCAGCAGGATTTGGAAGATCACCATGTTGGGTATGGCAACCCAACCCAAAGCGCCCTTTTGCTTTATCGCCCCACGATGCTTCCACACCGCCTGCATGATGCCGAAGGACCAACGGAAGCGTTGCCGCATCAGGCCGTTCGCCGTGGTGGGAGCTTCAGTGTAGGCCAGCGCGCGGTCTTCGTAGTTGACCCAGTAACCATCTTGCAGGAGAGCCATCGTGAGATCGGCGTCTTCGGCAACGGTGTCGCGCTGATAGCCTCCAGCAGCACGGACCGCGGACGTGCGCCATGCGCCGATCGCTCCTGGAACCACGCTGACCGCATTCAGCGTGTTCAGCGCCCGGCGTTCGAAATTCTGGCTGGTGATGTATTCCAGGGCCTGCCAGCGCGTCCACAGATTCACGCGGTTGCCAACCTTCGCATTGCCGGCCATGGCTGCAACCTTGGGGTTGCTGAAGTGCGGGACGAGCTTGGAAATCGCGTCGGGGGCGATGATGGTATCGGCGTCGATGCCGACGAACACCTCTTCCGTCACCTGCTCCAGACCATAATCGAGCGCATCGGCTTTGCCCGAGTTCGCTTTGGTCAGCACGGTAACGCGCCCGGCCGCAATCTCGTTTGCGAAAGCGGTGCGCGTGACCTCGAGGGTCGCGTCCTGCGATCCATCGTCAATTACGATGACCCGCAGCTTCGGGTAATCGGACTCCAGCACCGAGCGCACGGTGCGTTCGATCACCTTCTCTTCGTTGTAAGCCGGGATGAGCACGGCGACCGCAGGACCGTAATTCGGGTCTTCAGTGCGGCGGCGGCAGCGATCATAAATCGCGAGCACACCGACCAGGATCAGGCGTCCACTCATAAGCACATCGCCGACGAAGAAGACGAAGATGATGAATGATTGCACCAGCCCGAACATCGAGAAGTTTAGGCTGTCGACCCATGCAGCCCAGCGCTCATTGGTAGTGATTGGGGGCATGACGTCGGCGCGCGTCTTGCCCATCAACTCCGAGACCTGCACCACCTGGTAGCCGCGCTCTTGCAGGCCGTCGAGAATCATGCCCAGAGCCAGGACCGTCTGGCTGCGATCGCCTCCACCGTCGTGGAAGAGAATCACATTGCCGCAGCGCACCTGATTGTTGGGCGCGCACGGCGGCAGGTTCTTCATCACATTGTCGGCGATCTCCTGCGCGGTAGGTCGCGGATTGTCGCGCCAGTCATTAGGATCGATCTTTTCGCCGACTGTGATGTAGCCCATGTCCTGCGACCACTCCAACGGACGCACCTGGTCCGCCGTGTCGGGCGCCTCGTCAATAGCATATGGAGGACGCATGAACACCGGCTTTACGCCGAGCTTGCTCTCGAACAGCTTCTCCGTCAGGTTCAGCTCGACCTCGAAATATCGTTTTGAGATGTTGCTGACGTCGGGGTGGGTAAAGGTGTGGTTGCCGATCTCGTGGCCTTCGTTGAAAATCCGTTTGGCGATGCCGGGAAACTTTTCCACCTCGGCGCCGATGAGAAAGAACGTTGCCTTCGCGCCGTGCTGCTTCAGCACATCCAGTATCTTCGGCGTCCACGTTGGATCGGGACCATCGTCGAAGGTCAATGCGACTTTCTTTTCCTGCGTACCACCGTACATGTCGACAACGTACGGCATCGGTATGGTCTTGAAGACCTCGTCGCTAACCAGGTGGGTCTCGGGATCGAGAGTGATGGTGCGCTCGCCCGCCGACGGCCGCGACTGAATACGTATGATCTCGCCCGAGCCTTCATCGTCGACGTCCTGACCCGGGGGCACGATGGCCAGCTTGTCGGTGGCGCCAACTTCGAATGGCTTATCCCACACCGCCCACAGGGAGCGATCTTCCGATCCCAGACGCCACAGCGCAAAGGTATCGATGCCTAACGCGTGCGCCGCCCGCATCTGATTCAGGGCCGTTACGCCGTCCACGAACCACACATCGTGGCGTATGTCGCCGTCAAGGTAGGCGAAGTGCGGGTTCATCGCGTCGTCATCAAAGTTGATGTCGGTGTCGGACTCGGCGGCCTCAAGCCAGGCTTCCTGCACGGTAACGGTGTGATTATTCTCCGGCGGTGTTTTTGGCTTCTGATCCTTCTTCATGGCCCAGTCGTAACCGTAGTTGGCGACGGCGCAAATGATCTTCTCTTTGGGAATCACCTTCAGCGCGTCTTGCAGGTTTTTGACGAACCAATCCTGGCTGGCGACGGCACCGGGATCGCCGCCGGGATAGTGCTGGTCATAATTCATCAGGATGACGCCATCGGAGACTTTGGCAATGGATGCGTAGTCGAAGTCCTTGTCGTTGACCGGGACAGCGACGTAGAGCTTCAATCCTTTGGATTGAAGATCGCCGTAAAGCTCCGTCACCAACTGACGATAGTCGTCACGCGAGGTGTCGGGAAACGCCTCGATGTCGAGCGTGATGCCCTTGTATTGATCGCTGGCAAGGAAGGTCATCAGTTCGCGACGGAAGCGCTGGCGCGCTTCCGGATCGGACATGAACTTCGCAGTCAAATCCGGATTCCACTTGTTAACCACGGGATCGAAGTTGTTGACCAGCGGGAAGACTTCCGTCTGCGCCTTCTCACTTTTGAGGTATGCCATCACCTTTTCGTCGATGGGCTGCGGCTTGCCGTGGTCGTCCATCACGTCGTAGAGCGTGTTGAGCTCGGTGACTGCTTGCAGGCGGCCATCGTCGGTCAGCACGTGCATCCACTCGGGAAACAACATGTCGATTTGCGGGTAGTACTCCTTGAGCGATGCGAAGCTGGCGGCATCCCACTGCACGTAGAAGGCGCCGCGAATGCCTTCGTCGGAGTTCAGAACTACTTGCGAGGCCGGCTGCTTGGTCTTGCGATGCGTGTTGACGCGGCGAGCCGGTTTTCGCTTCTGGTCGGGCTTCAGTGCGTGATAGGGCTTCTTGACTTCGGGCAGCGCAACGCCGGGAACAGACGATCCCCTCAACACGGAAAAAACGAAAAGAACTACCAGCAACGTAACCAGGATGACGCTGGAATCAATAACGAGCCGCAAACGGCGCCAGCGTTTACGGTCGGGATCATAAAAGACCTGCTTGGACTGAGGCATCGCCAAATTTATCGTAAATGGGGCCAGCGAACCGAGCAACTTGGCCGGAGCGGCTCTATGGGCGGCTGTTTTCTGAGTATACCTAAGGCTCACGGCAACCTGCTCGCCTGCCGCTAAACTCGCCCTATTAATTAGACATGACGGAGGATTGGCGGGCCGGATTCTCATTGCCAATGCGGCTCCAAAAGCTCAGCAGCCCGACAGGTATCTCACCGGCGATTCAGCCGCCAGATGCCGAAATTCAAATATGAGGCGTAGCTCACCCACAATAGATACGGGACCAGCAAGAGCGCCGACACCGGAAGCAGCAGATAAAAGACGAAAATATTGAAGGCGATCGCGAGCCATAGGACCACGATTTCGGCGAAGGCGACGCCCGGCATTCGCGAGCCAAAGAAGATCGCCGACCAGGCGACGTTCAGCGCCAGTTGGGCGAGAAAAATCAGCAGTGCGGGACGCGCTCCGTTTCCATACTGTCTCCAGACCAGCCAGGCCGAAATGGCCATCAGCACATAGAGCGTGGTCCAGACCGGCCCGAAGATCCAGCTGGGTGGAGTGCCCGCCGGCTTGCGTAGCTGCGGATACCATTCGCGAACGCTGCTGCCAGTGAAAAATGAACCGAGGCCACCTGCGCCAAGGCAGATAGCGAAAAACACGATCAGCACCAGCCAGGGTTTTGCACTCACAGAAGCAATTGTAACGGGGAGCGGTCAGCCGTCAGCCAGATGTATCCAGCCGCGGAGCGGCGGCACAGCCCGCAGCTTTTGGTGCCGTCCCTAAAGGGACTCGGATTCTCCTAATGCTCGTTGACCGCGGGCTTACGCCCACGGCTAACACAAATACCGCCCTTGCGGGCTCAAATTGCCGATGGCGATTGCTGAGATGAGAGCCGATAGCTGACGGCTGAAAGCTGACAGCTACTCAATCAGCAGCACGATCTTGCCGTAGTTGGCGCGCGCCAGCAGTAGGCGATGTGCCTCGCTGGCCTGGTCCATGGGCAGCGTATGTCCGATCTCCGGATGCAGTTTGCCCTGTTCGATCCAAGGTTGCATCGCCTGAAGCGTTCGGTTGATGAGGTCGCGATCTTTGGCCAGCACGCTGAGCCACAGGCCGTGCGCGCTCAGACTCTTCGCCATCATCACTCCGGCGTCGAACTGTTGCCGCTGGCCGGTCGCGGTGCCATAGATGATCACGCGGCCGAAGGGACGGCAACAGCGCAGGCTCTTGGCAGTGTGCTCGCCGCCGAGCATTTCGAAGACCGCGTCCACGCCTTCGCCGTTCGTCAGCTCTTTCACCCGCTGCTCGTAATCCACTTCGCGATAGTTGATGCCGTGGTTCAGCCCAAGCTTCGTCACTCGCTCCAGCTTTTCAGCAGACGAAGAAGTCCCATAGGTCTCGATACTCAGCAGCTTGCCGATCTCGACCGCGGCGGTGCCGACACCTCCCGCGGCAGCATGAATGAGGACACGGCGCTGATGTCTTTCGCTCCACCGGTTCGGTTCCAGCGCATCGCTGGTGAGACCTGCCTTCCAATACGCGAGATACGCGGTCAGAAAATTTACCGGAAAAGCGGCTGACTGCGCCGAAGTCCAGCCCTTGGGCTGCGGCCACAGCAGTTGCGGTTTCATGGCAATCTTCTGGGCGGCCGCGCCCCACTGCATGTAGCCCATGACGCGCTCGCCGGTGCCTTCGACGACGCCGGCAAACTCGCGTCCCGAGATAAACGGCGGAGGCGGCATGCCGCCATAGCTGCCGCGGGTGGTCATCGTGTCGGCGAAATTAATGCCCACAGCTTCCACGCGAACAATGACGTCGCCCGGAGCAGGCTGCGGCTCGGGCACGTCTTGGACTTGGAGGACTTCCGGACCACCTGCGCGAGTGACGAGGACGGCTTTCATATGAATTCGATTGTACGACCCGCGTCATGTTGAGTATGACGCCCACAAGTACATGACCTTTCGTAATCTTGACATCACGCCTCAATGATCTACGCTGATTAGGTTGAGCTTAGTGTCCGACTAATCTCCCGCGCACTCAGGGCGTGGCCGATCGAGAGTTCTTTGAAAAGTTGGAATGGGCTGGAGCAGCGTGCCAGTGATCGTTATTGACGGCTAAGTCATTTGTCCCTAATATTTTAGCTCTAAGTGCAATGGGATGAAGATTTTGCAGAGAAATCCGGCGAACGCCAGCAAACTATTGAAAATAAGATAGTTGCGATGCGACGCCAGTGCCGCCAGATCAATATTTTACGGGGAAAATATTGATAACAAAGATGTTGTGAAACGAGGGGGGAGGGGGGTACGCATTCGTTGGCCCCTCTGTCCTCGAGGGACTAGGTTGGAGGAGTCGTCGACGTATCGTCTTCGATAATCGGTTCGCCGGTCTGGCGGTCCATCTCGTCGGAGATGTCTTTCAGTACCTCTTCCCGCCGTCCCTCATCGTGCATGCGCGACGCCATCTCCTGCAAAGCCACGTTCAGAACGTGGTAGTGATGGAGTTCGCGATAGTGCGGATCGGTGGTCAGCTCCTTCCACAAGCCGTGCAGCAGGTCCACGTCCTCCTGGCGCATACGCGGCGTGTGCGGCCCCAGCATGTACTCATGTTTTGTCCCGTCGGGCTCGAAGACCACCAGCCGCAGTCGTGGACGCGGCTCAGGTAAGCGCTCCCATGCGTCGCCCGTAAGCTTGCCTTGCTCATCGGCGGTGAGCTTATTGGACTTGCCGCAACCAATGACCGACGAGTGCAGCCGCTGGGCCGTCGCAACGATGCTTTCGAAAATATCATTGGTCGGCACCACGAGAAGGGAAACGTGTTTGCCTTCCTTTTCGGCAACCGAGACCACGGCGGAGAACAGCTCTTGCTCGTACTTCCTGAAAACCTCCGAGCTGTCCACCAGCTCGCCACGGCCGAACGAATCTTCTCGTTGATAAACGCGCGAGGTCATGACCACGACGTCGGTTTTGGTGGTGTCAGTCTTGGCCAGCACTTTTCGCAGGTAGTACAGGTTGTGCGGATCGCGCACTGCGACCAGAATGTTGCCCGGGCGCACTTCCATGACCTCGGCGCTAAGCTCGGCATTCTGCGCGATGTTGAACTGGTCGAACCCGGCCTCCGAGTGCGCGTGCTGTCTTGCAGTAATACGCTCGGAGACGGTAAAGATAGCAAAGAAGGCAAGACTGAAGGCAACGCCCGAGATGGTTGCCAACTCCTTGGTGAACAGGTTGACGACCGCGGTGGAGAAGAGCACCAGCGAAATGAGCACAAGGCCAACCGGAATCTCTATGCCCTTGATATGGAAATTGCCCGGAACCTTCCATTCCCGGTTCTCCGGCTCGGTGTAGCGCAGCACCACAACGGCCAGCGACTTAAAGGCGAAGCTCCAGATGACGCCGAAGGCATAGAGCGAAGCCAGCAGATAGACGTTGCCGCGGCTGGCCACGATGGTGAAGATCTGCAGCCCAACGATCAGGTTGATGATGCGGTAGCTGGTGCCGAACTTGGGATGGGGCTTGCGAAACCAGGGGGTCAGCACGCCGTCTTCGCTCATGCGGTTGAGCACGCCGTTGGCGCCCACGATCGCGGTGTTGACTGCGCCAGACAGAATCAGCGCGCCGACGATGACAACGAATCCCTGGAAGACCAGCTTCAGGCTGTAAGGCCCCACGACGTTCATGGCCAACCCGCCGATCAGGTTGGCAAAGTAATCGGGCCGCACGTGGTCGGGGATAATCATCACCGCGAAAAACGAAACCAGCGAGGTGAACAGAAGGCTGTAAAGGAAAATCACTAACCCGGTCTTTTCCAGGTTCTTCAGTTTGGGATGCTCGATCTCGCGGTTGATCTGGGCCAGCGACTCCTCGCCGCTCATGGCGAGGACCGAGTGGCCGAAGCCCACCAGCAGCATGATCAAGGGAATGCGCGCGGCCCAGGTGTGGAACAGCCAGCCCAGCGACTCCTTGTCGTGATGCATGGTTGCAGCCGACGGCAACGGCGGCAAAGGCGCTGGATGCTTGAACAAAGTGACCAGACACCAGACGATGAGAATCACTACCATGACGGTGGTGATCTTCATGATCTGCAACGCCCGCTCGCTCGACTCGTGAATGCCCTGGGTGTTCTTCCACCAGAAGTAGAGAGTGACGGCAATTGCAAAGAAAGCCGCAAAGGCGTTGTCGGGAACGGTAATGTTGTAACCGAGGTGATGGAAGGTGTCGGTCAGAAATCCTGACACGTACAGGCCCGCCGACACGGCGCTAATAGGGCCCGTCAGTACGTAGTCGAACAACAGTGCGGAGACCGAAAGCTTGGCCAGGTTTCCGCCCATGGCCTCTTTGACGACACGATAAACGCCGCCGCGCACGAACATCGAGCTGGACTCGATGTAAACGGATCGCACCGCGTAGCTGAACAGCATCACCGCCAGCACGAACCAGGGAGCGCTCTTGCCGATGACCTTCTCGGCGTCGCCGCCCACGTAGTACGCGGACGACGCCAGATCGGAGAGCACAATGGCCGACGCCCGCCAGAAGGAAATAAACGTCAGCATCACCGAGGTGGCGACGAAGACTTTGATTGCGGGCCGCTGTAGATTGTTAGCCGGCGACGACATTGAAGGCATAAAGTGTTCCCGAATCTTCGGGCAGGTCTCCAGCTCCCTGAGCTGCAAAGGGAAAACATCAGTGTATCGCTATACCGATGTCATCCGGGGTGTCGTGCGTGCCACGTTGGTGGGACCCGCTTGAATGTACTCGCTTGGTCGGAAGTTGTCAGTAGGTGAATCTTGACGGCTTCTGCGGGGTGCATCGGCAAGTGAAGCGAACCACAACTATTCCCGCGTCGTAAGGTAGGTCCGGCTAATGCGGTCGTGCCAGCAGAGGGTGTCCACGTCCACCAGCGCCCAGAACAGGCCCATCATGAGGGACGCTGTCGAAAAGTAGAGCCCGATCACCCGGCTGCGGCGATGTCGCCAGCACAGGTTTCCTCCCTTGAACGTGCGTAAGCGCATTCGCAACATCCGCATTCCGGGTGTGGCTCCGCCGTACAACGTAAAGACATACTGATATACCGCCCACAGCAGAATGAGTACTCCCGCAGCGGCCATCAGGACCGGTTTGGTGGCAGACGGCTTGGGCAGCATCTTGTAGGTGACAGCGCCGAAAACGACCGCGCCCGCGGCCACAATCGCACAATCAATCAGACCCGCGTAGAGTCGTTGCGAGAGGGAGACGGCTTGAAACGGCAGCTCAATGTGGTCGGTGGGCGTGACGGCTTGCTGCGTACTCGACAAGGATTGCAATCCGTCGAGTAGCCGTGCGGTTGGAAATGCCTCCAACTCCTCCGGGACGTCCAGAATGCGCAACTGCTCTGGAACCACCGGATCGGCCAGACGGTGGAACGTTTCTTCCGCGGCAGAAGCCGGCCGCGGAAATGCGATAACTTTTCGTTTGCCTCGTGGCCGTGGCACTGGAGCCAGAGCGAGCATTGGGTCTGGTTCCGCTTCGATGGCAGGGAGGCAGGAATCGGCTTCAGGCACTTGGATGTCGGCCTCGGTCCTGCTCCGAGGCTCCTCGCTTGCGACCGCAGCATTGGGAGTTGATTCCGGAACCGAGTCTATCGTTTCGCCAGGTTCAGCCACAGCGGCAGCGGCGACGCAGCGTACCTGTTCGGCTACCAAGACCACCTCGCCCACTTCACCTATTTCTTTTTCCGGATCTTGTGGACTTTCCTCCACTTCCGTGGGAGGAAACGGAAAGCGCATGCTGAAAGCTCCCACGACGCGCCGTCCCCGCCGGTGGCGATAGCCCTCGACGCGCGACTGGATCTCGGTTCGCAGATCATCGGGCAGTTGCGAAGAATCGGCACTAGGATCGGAGGGTAACGTTTGCTGTTCGGTCATGTCGTGGGGCAACTATTCTCTTTTCCTGTCGCACATAGGGGAACGCGTCGCTGTTCAAACTAGAATGAGAAAAGAGTCCATCCGTCGTAGCTGGCCGTGCCCTCGGAATCGAATGCGCAACCCGGAGGCGCCAAGCGGGTTTACAAGTACGCCACGGCTGCGCGTCATCAAAGGAGTCCGCGGCAGGTTTTGCCTGTGTCCATGCAACGTGCTAAGTTGCAAGGTTCCGCTTCATCAGTACGAACTGGCGAAGGGACGCCCGCCCATCGATGACTTCTCGCATTCGATTGATTATCACGGCGCTGTTGTTATGTCACCTGTTTCTGCGGCCCGGCGTATTAACCAGCCAGTTGCCTGCTTCAGGACAGCAGCCAAATCCCGGCCAAACCGCAGGCCAGCCGCCAGCTTCTTCCACGAGCTCGGCGCCGGCACAACCGCCCGCGAAGCCAGAAATCACCGTGACCACGGACAGCAGCAAGGAAGACACCAAGACTGAACAGATTATTCAGCAGGAACTGCAGGAAGGCAGCCAGCAGGACCTGGGACCGCAGAGACCGGCAATCAATGTTGGTCCTGCGCGCAACGAGGTATTGATTCGCGCCGACGAACAGGAAAAAAACCAGGACGTGTATTCCGTGCGCGGTCACGTGGAGATTCGTTTTGGTACCGACACCTTGCATTGCGACCAGGCTACCTACGACTCCACTAGCGGTCAGGTGACGGCAATCGGGCACGTCGTGTTCGACGGCGGTCAGCACAATGAGCACGTGGTCGGCAGCCATGCCACCTTCGATGTCAGCCGTGACAGCGGCACCTTCTACGATGCCACCGGCTCGACCGGCGCCAAGGTCAAGAACCACATGATGTTTCTGACCTCCTCCACCCCGTTTTTCTTCACCGGAAAGATTGTGGTACGGGTGGAACCAGACCACTATCGCGTCTACTACGGACTTGTCACGTCGTGTCAGCTGCCAAATCCGAAGTGGCAACTTGATTCTCAGGTTGCCGATATTGAACTTGGCGATGAAGCGAAGATGCACCACGCCACCATGAAACTTCATGGAATTCCCGTCTTTTATTTTCCCTTTGTCGAACATCCGGCCGAGAACCTGGGGCGAAAGAGCGGCTTCCTGATACCGGTGGCCGGAGAGTCCAATACCCGCGGGACCGTCTTCGGAGATGCTTTCTATTGGGTGATCAGCCGCAACGCCGACGCGACCATAGGCGGCTCTATCTACAGCGCGCGAGGTCCGGCGGAATACGGTAATTTTCGCTGGGTCGGCTTTGGTTCCGCTTTCCAGATGCAATTTACAGCGGTGCAGGACAACGAGGGTAATCCGCAGACCGGCCAGAAACAGGGCGGTGAAGAGTTTAAGGCTTACGGATTCAGGCCCCTGCCCAACGGCTTTACGGGTGTGCTCAACGTCGACCTTCTCTCGTCCTACGAGTTTCGCCTGGCGTTCGCCGAGGGCTTTACCGAGGCCATCAATTCTGAGGTCCGCTCCAACGGGTTCGTGTACAAGAATTGGGACGGCTACGCCTTCGGCGTGATAGCTTCGCGCTACCAAAACTATGAGAGCACCGCACCTAACGATTACATCAGCATTGTGCATGCGCCCAGCGTGGAGTTTTCGACGGCGGAACGGCCCTTCGACAGGTCGAATTTCGTATATTCCTATGACGCAGCGCTAGAGGGAGTGAACCGTAGCGAAATCGGCTTCTCCACGGCGCCCATCGTGGGACGGGCTGACGTGGCACCCTATATAGCCTGGCCAAAGTTATTTCGCGGATGGACATTCCGCCCTCAGGTCGGCGCCAGAGAAACCTTCTACACAGAGCGTCTGGAGTCGAGTTCCAACCCAGCCCTAATTGGTACAGCGGTCCAGGATCCCATTAATCGTAATGTCGCGAACGCTTCCTTAGAGATTCGCCCGCCGACGCTGTCTAAGGTTTTCGACCGCAAGCCCTTCGGTCGCGTGCTGAAGCACACCATTGAACCGTTCGCCATCTACCGTTATCAGACGGGCATCAACGACTTTAGCCAGATTATTCGCTTCGACTACCGCGATATTCTTGTTAACACCAATGAGGTGGAGTACGGCGTTATCAATCGGCTCTATGCCAAGAAGACGACGTTGAAGTCGAAGTGCTATCAGCAACAGGAATCCTCGTCGCTATCGAAGAGTCTGACCCACAAGGACAATGAAACTCAGGCAGCTGGGTGTAAGGACGAGTCGCCCCCGGCCGGCAATGTGTTGAGCTGGGAGCTCGCCCAGAAATATTTTATGAATACCAACTTCGGCGGGGCGCTGGTGCCCGGACAGCGCAATGTGTTCGACACCACCGTCGATTTCACCGGCATCGCTTTCCTCACGGAACCACGATTGTTCTCGCCAATCATCTCCCGGCTGCGAGCTCAAGCCGGCAACGCCGACTTTCAATGGTCTGTGGACTATGACCCCGTACTACATCAGCTGAACTCGAGCACAGCGTTTGTCGGCTATCGTTGGAATTGGTGGTATATAAATGCGGGACAGACATACTTGAACGCCCCGGGTGAAGTTGCCCTGGTGAACGGAGTAGAAACGCAGGAACTTTTTAACCAATGGCGTATGGCAGTCATTTACGGTGGCATGAGCAAGCCGGGATTTAGCGGTGCCGCAAGCGTGGGTTTTGATTCAGTGCGGAACAACGTTCAAGCCGCCACTGTTCAGGCCAATTACAACTGGGACTGCTGCGGCGTTGCCTTCCAGTTTCAGCGCTGGGACCTCGGAAACCCCCGCAATGAAGACGCCTATCGCGTTTCCTTCAGTCTGACCAATGTGGGCACCTTCGGCAGCATCAAGCGTTTGCAAAGATTATATTAGTGCCTGAACAAGGCAAAGGAAGCTTGCTTTCAACGTCTTGGATTCCGCCAGGCGGATCGGATCTATCCCGATCCTGGAGTGACGGTCAAATCAGAAAAGTGCGCTGGAATGCCTCGAAGGGTACATCGTGGAGTTGCCGCGAGCTAGAACGAAAAACAGAATTCAGATCGGCACAGCATTCGCCGCCCTCCTCGTATACCTGGCAATCCCAACCCATAACTATTACTGGGATGGGATAACGTTTGCGCTCGACATTGAGAATGCCGCCTCGCTGAAGTCGCTGTTGCATCCCAACCATCTCTTCTACTCCCCTATCGGCTGGTTAGTTTACCAGGCGCTCGGCCGTACGATTCGCGCTCTCTATCTGTTGCAATTCCTGAATGCATTCTTTGCGGCCTTGGCGGTGTATGTCGTGTTCGGCATTGTTGCCAAAATCTCGCATTCTATCCGGGCTGCGATTACACTCACCGCGCTGTTCGCCTTTGCCGGAATTTGGTGGCGCTTTAGTACGGATGCCGACGCTTACATCCTCAGCGTGCTGCTTCTTATCATTTGCGCCGACCTGCTGATCACTTCCCGACAGTCCCGGCCAATCTTGGTGGCGTTGTTGCACATCCTGGCGATGATGGTTCATGAACTGGCGTTCTTGTTCGTTTTGCCGGCTTCCTACCGGATATGGTGCTATGGCACGGAAGGCGAATCGCAACTCGTACGACTTCGCCGCACCATGGCTTACGCATGTACTGCGGGATTCTCTACTCTCGGCGTGTATATAGCCGTCTTTCGTTGGCGATTCGGCGCCTTCACCTTCCCGGCGTTCTTTGCATTCCTTACCAGTCATGCTGCTGGATCCGGTTTCTCCTTTAACGCGATCCGAAATACTCGGCTGACAGTTCGAAGTTGGGCGCAGGTCTTTCTGGCCGGGAAGGCGTCGCTTGTCCGGTACTCCGATTGGAGTACGCGTTTTCTAATTGCCGTTTCACTACTCTCGTTTCTTTTCCTCCTGAAGACCGCATTCTCGTGTTATCGGAAGAAAATCTCAATCCAGGTTTGCCAGCGCCAGGTCTTTCGCTTCGCTGCTCTCTGGCTGGCCGTGTACGCGGCTTTCTTGTTCTTTTGGATGCCGGAAAATTCCTTCTACAAACTGTTTGCGTGGCCGGCATTCATCATTCTGCTCGCCAGTTGCTGGAAGCCCGATCCGGATCGTACTTCGTCCGGGAAGCCGGATTTTGGATCTTTGCTGATTGCAGCCACGGTCTTCTGTGCGCTCTTCAACTTGAGCTTTGCAATTGTTCCCTATTCCCGCGCTTCATCGAACCCGGCGCTGTCGTTCGCCTTGCGAATGGGTCAGACGCTCAAACCGGGAACCGTCGTTTACTACGATAACTTCATCGTGGAAGATTCCTTTGTGCGCTATTTCAATCCCCAGACCCAGTGGAAACAGCTCAGCACTACGACTTCAATCGATCGCGATCTTCAATCGTCCGAATCGGTTTGGCTGGATCCGACCGCTATTCGCGCTCTTTCGACCCGAGAGCCAGCTTGGTATCAGCGGCGGGCCGCCGCCGGGAAGATCGAGGAGTTTGCGGGCTCGAAGGGTCTGCTCCAATTCGTCCAGCTCACAGGGCCCCGCGGAACAGAAACCACTTATTGAAATGCAAACTTTTTTCGGTGCCAGTGCCCTAAAATAAAGCGATGTCAGTTTTGTGCTCCAACTCACCCTCGGCCGGGGAAGACCTCCAGACCAAGTCCGCTTTCCTGCGAGCTCAACTTCGCTCATTCGGGCGCTTGCTGGTTGCCTATTCGGGCGGCGTTGATTCCGGCTTTCTTGCCTGGGCTGCCCATCGCGAACTCGGCACCGGCATGATGGCGGTGCTGGCGGATTCTCCAAGCCTGGCGCGGTTCCAAATGCGCGATGCCGTGGCTTTTGCCGAAGAACAGGGTATGCCATTGCACATTATCGAAACCTCCGAGTTGGAACGCGCCGAATACCTCCGCAACGATGCAGCGCGTTGTTTTCACTGTAAAGACGAGCTCTTCACCAGGATGGAACAATACCGCCAGAGCTCCGGATTCGATGTCATCGCTTATGGCGTGAACCTAGACGACCAGGGAGATTATCGACCGGGGCAAAGCGCCGCTCGGCAGCATGGAATTGCGGCGCCGCTGCTGGAAGCGGAACTCACCAAGCAAGACATCCGCCAGCTTGCCCAGGAGGCAGGATTGCGCCTCTGGGACAAGCCAGCCTCCGCCTGTCTGGCTTCCCGCGTCGAGTATGGCCGACCGGTAACGCGGGAGACTCTTTCGGCGGTAGAGCAAGGCGAAGAGGCGCTGCGGCGGCTGGGATTTCGGCAGTTCCGCGTGCGGCATCACGGCCAGATAGCGCGCCTGGAAATCGCTCGCGAGGAATTGCCTCGCGCGATGACGCTCGAAATGGCTGCAGAACTTACTGCGATCTTCAAGGCGCTGGGCTTCTTGTACGTCACATTGGATCTCGAAGGCTTCCGCTCGGGATCCATGAATGCTTTGCTTCCAGCCAATTCCCTGCGATAGGCGGCGTCAAAGGTCGGGTAGAGCTGGCCTTCAGGCCGGCGTCAAGGCCGTTCCTTTAAGATTGGGGCGCGGCAGCGCCGCTCTACCTCCCATGAGATAATTGAGCCTTCATGTTTCCCTCCGAAAGGCGGTCTTCCACCTTGTTCTTGAAACGATTGGCGATCGTGTCGCTGATGTTGTGCGTGGGGTGTTCGGCGCAACCGAACAAGTCCACTGTTCCACCCGAGGTCAGCGAGCGCATTCAGCGACAGGTTCGGGCCTTCTTCAGCATTCCCCCTGACGTGGTCATCACCGTCGGAACGCCGACTCCGAGCGAGTTCGCTAACTACGAGATAGTGCCCGTTACCATGACGCGCCAGGACAAGTCGCAAAATGCCGAGTTTCTGCTCTCCAAAGATGGCAAGACGCTCATTCGGTTCACGAAGCTGGACCTGACCAAGGATCCCTACAAAGAGACCATGGACCAGATCAGTCTGGCGGAGCGTCCCGCGCGTGGAAATCCGGACGCCAAGGTAACCATCGTTAACTTCGACGACTTCGAATGTCCGTTCTGCGCCCGGATGCACACGACTCTGATGACCGAGATCTACCCGCAGTACAAAGACAAGATCAAGATCGTCTATAAGGACTATCCTTTGCCGATGCATCCTTGGGCACAGCATGCCGCCAATGACGCCAACTGCCTGGCTAAGGAGAACAGTACGGCCTACTGGGAACTGGCCGACTATTTGCATGCTAATCAGCGTGCCATCGGCGCCTCGCAACAAAATCTGCCGGCTTCGTTTGCTGAGATCGATCGGCAGACCATGGATTTCGGCAAGCAGAATGGGGCCGACTTGCAGCGGTTGCAGGCGTGCGTCAAGGCGCAGTCGGATGTGGTCGTGAAGGCATCGGTGGCTGAGGGCGACAAACTGGGCGTCAGCGCCACGCCGACAGTTTTCATTAACGGTGAGCGCCTGGAAGGGGCCATGGACGCCGATGAAGTGAAGTCGGCGTTGAACCGCCAGCTCCTGGCTGCGGGTGTTCAGCCTCCGGCACCGCCGGCCGCACCAGTTGCGCCACCACATCAGTAATCGTCCAGCAAGTAGCTGGCACGATGCTGGTCTTGCAGTTACTGAAAGAGTCGCACCGCTGCGCCCGACGGCTTCGACTAACCGAAGTTCTGCCTCTCAGGAGGGGCGTAGTTTGGAACTGAAAGAGAAAAGGGTAACAAGTTTTGCGCTGCTGACGACTCTATTGGTTCTGGGTGGGCTGTTCCTCAGCGTAGGCTGTTCCAGCAAACAGGCCGGCGAGGACGTGATGGCGACCGTCAATGGCCGCAAGATCACCCGCACCGAGGTCCAAAAATATTACGACAACCAGGTTGCCGAAGCGCCTCAGAAGCCCAGCGAGGAGCAGGCCGATACCCTCCGGCTGAATATCCTGCGGGAACTCATCGACAACGAAATCCTCATGCAGCGCGCCGAAGCGCTGGGCTTGCTGGCTACCGACGAGGAAGTTAACGCCAAGCTGGCCGAGATCAAGGCACCCTATACCCAAGAGGAGTTCGATAAAAGGCTGAAGGAACGCCAGATCTCGCTCGACGACTTCAAACGTGACCTGCGCCGCTCTCTGACCATCGACAAGGTGCTGAACAAGGAAGTCACCTCGAAGATCAACATCTCCGATGACGACATCACCAATTACTACAACCAGCACAAAGCCGAGTTCAATCTGATCGAGCCGCAGTACCACCTGGCGCAGATCCTGGTTACCACCCAGCCCAACCCGCAGGTGAAGAACATGAAGGCCCAGAACGAGGCGGAGGCACGCAAGAAGATACAGATGATCGACAACCGGCTCGACAGCGGAGAGGATTTTGCCGCTCTAGCCGCGACCTATTCTGAGCAACCGGAGACCGCACAGAACAGTGGAGACCTCGGATTCATCCCCGAATCATCATTGAAAGCGGATAAAGCCGCCTTTGATGCCATCGGAAAGCTTAAGCCGGGACAATACACCGTGATCCTGCCGGTCTCAGATCCCAACAGCCATCAGATTTTCGGTTTTCGCATCGTAAAGCTCATCAGCAGAGAAGCTGCGGGACAGCGGGAGCTGCGTGATCCTCGCGTTCAGCAGGCCATCCGCGAACAGCTCCGGGATCGGCGCGAACAACTGCTAAAGGCCGCCTACTACGAGACCATTCGAGACAAGGCGTCCGTGGAGAAC
This sequence comes from Candidatus Korobacteraceae bacterium, assembly GCA_049511915.1. Taxonomy (GTDB): domain Bacteria; phylum Acidobacteriota; class Terriglobia; order Terriglobales; family Acidobacteriaceae; genus Bog-257. The sequence goes on along the minus strand of JBEKXQ010000006.1, from coordinate 66,959 downwards.
TACTTCGCTGAAGACATCCTCAAAAAAGCGGGCACGATGAAATAGGTCGGTAGCCCCTGAACTGCACAGGCGCTCGCGATGCCGCCGATACGCCCAGAACCGGGTTGCCGTGGATGCCGTTGTGCGATCCCAGAATTCCGGCCTTCAGAGACTGCATCGCACTAAAGTTGAAGTTTCGCGGTGGAATAAACTGTCCGAAAAACGATCCAACCAGCCGCGCAACGGCGGGATGGGTTAGCCGGCTCGTGAAAGCCGGGGTCGAAGTGGAAATAGACCCGAGCCGCAGAGCGGCGGCACCGGTCGCGATACAGTCCTTTTAGCCCACGAACACCAGTCCCATTAGCAATGGCCCTTCCGTCCTGGAGGTTGTTATTACAAGCCACAAAATCGAAGCCGGAACTCGTGAGTTCCGGCTTCTGGGTCTGTCATGAAAGTAAGGTAGGGTTCGAACGCGCCTCTAGAACAGCTTGCGGCGCAGCATGCCAGCCAGGCCAACAAGCCCGGATCCAAGCAGGAGAATGCTGCTCGGCTCAGGAACTGTGCTGGTGGTGCTGGTGGTGCTGGTAGTGGTGGTGGTGCTAGTGCCCAGAACGGTGAACGCTTCCGAAGGAATCGTTCCAACTTCGCTCTCAGAAGCCGAAGACGGACCAGAGTTCTCGTCCCAGTAAACTGGGTCGCCACTCGGTACGCTGGCGTTCTGCAGATTTAGCCAGTAGGTGCCGCTGTTGAGTGTCGGACCAGAGAACGTAGTGTTCTCCTGGCAAACGTTGTAGCCGTACTGGTTAGCAGTGCAGCCGCCCGTGGTGAAGTTTACGGTCTGGTCAAAGTAGCTGGTGCCGCCATTTTCGCCCGAGGTGATGGACAGTTCGGCCGACGTCAGTGTGTCGCCCGAGAACAGCCACATGCCGAAGCTGGCGCCACCAATGGTGGTGCCGTTGTTGGCCACGTTGAAGGTGTCGCTAACGACATAACCGAAGTTGATGGTCCATGCGTCCGTATTGCCGTTGATCGGACCGTTGCTATAAACGGTCTGTGCCATCGCTGGAATGGCCACAAGCGCTAGCAGCAGTAGTGTAAGCGAAGCAATTTTCAAGGAAGATCCTCCTTTGGTAAAAAATAAGAATAGCCGCGGTAACAGAGTCTTGTTACCAGAGGGAAAACCATCGCCAAAATCTTCATCTCCACTCGCCTACCGCCGAGCAAGACACTTGGCTATGGAAAAGCCGCCTAGACTCGAAAGAGAAGTACGTCAGAGTCTGGTGCCGCGAGGAGTCCAGGACGGGAGACCGGCACCAATAATTTGAACAGGGCCATCACCTTCAGCATTGACACATCTAGCCCACCACAGCCCTGCCTTTTACCTATGTACAGAAAATGCTGGTCTTGGAACGTGCAATTATGCTGCCGTGTCAAGTCTCTGAAAATGGGACTTATGGGTCGCTTATTGCTGCAATCGCTTGCAACATAGTTCGCAGGATTTTCCAGAGTTATAAATGATAAGTTCCAAATCGGGATTTGTCTTCAACTCTGTGCGGTTGCGTTAGTCTCTTATCTAAAAGCTCAACTAGAGCGGGCTAGTCCCAAATTGGAACTAATTGTTCATGACTAGTAGGATAGTTTTACTCGAACCTCTGGCATGGTCGATTGTTCCCGATTCGGGAAATACTACTTCTCCGACAAACTTGTTGCCTACATACTTCTTACCTGGCCCAGTCGCCAACCCTTCGACAGCATCTATGCCTTCGTGCCGTTTTCTTGCGCACCTTGAGACTATATATCTCCTCAAGAGTTCTACCTCCAGCGCAAAGCCTGAGTACCATCTTGACATTCGAGGAGCAATTTGTCCTGTAGAGATCATTCCCAAAGCTGCCGCAAACTAAGTACACCAGCTTCGCTTAGGCTTCTAACTATCTTCTACAACCTGCTTCAATGGAAGTTATGTTCAATGGGCTTATCTTGCAATGGCAACATGTCGCTGAATATGGGTTTCTCCCGCAGGAGAGCTCGAGGTGGGTCACGTATTGCGTCACGGGTGATTCGACGGAGTGGCGCTTGGCGCCTATTCGATGATAGCCAAGGCGTCGCCGGCGTTAACTGTCGATCCTTCGGCGGTAAGGATCTTCTGCACGACGCCGTCTTTGGGGGACTTCATCTCGTTCTGCATTTTCATGGCTTCCATGACGATGACGCCTTGTCCGGCCTTAACTTTGCCTTTTTCATTCACCAGAATGCGGACGATTTTGCCCGGCATGGGAGCTTTTACCTTTTGCGGGCCAACCTCGGCACCGGCCAGCGCACGGCGACTGCGCAGCGAGCGCGGATCTTGCACTTCCACCGCGTAACGGGCGCTGCCGATGAGCATGTGGAGTTCGCCCTGCAATGATCGTTCGCGCTTAACCTCGTAAGCCTTGCCGGCAACCAGAACGGAGAGAACGTCTCGCGCAGTCAGCGCGGCATCCACTTCGATCTCCTGGCCGTCAATGTTGCACAGCCAGGTGGTTTCGCCGCGTTCCAGTTCCACGTGGTGGGTCTTGCCGTCAACAACAACGTCGTAGGTCATAAGATAGCAACCTGCAATCAGTAACTAGCAATTAGCTGTCGGGTGCCCCGTTCCAGCCATCTTCAGGCTAGCCGGGCCAATACCAACCGGACATCATCTCTCCCGCAAGATCTCCGCTCGTGCCGTACGACGCCAGTTCGAAATCGGCGCTGGCCCGGCACCATTGCCGTTCGTAGCCGCAGACGCGGCCCCTCCGGTTAATGTCGCCTTGGGATCAGTGGTCGCAAAGATCGCCGCTCCGATAGCGGCGATGATCGGACGACGCACATCGGTCTCATTGCTGGGCTTGGTCAGTAATCGATCAAGAAAGCCGGTATCGATGTTTCCTGCGCGGAAATCCGGGTCCTTCAGGATGCGACGGAACAACGATGTATTGGTCTTGATCCCGCCGACAAAATACTCGTACAGCGCCCGCAGCAACCGGTTAATGGCTTGCTCACGATTCTCCCCGTAGCCGATCAGCTTCGCCAGCAGCGGATCATATTCGATAGGGACCGTCCAACCCTCGTACATTCCGCTATCGCGGCGAATACCCGGCCCGGAAGGCGAAATGAGGCGCGTAATCAGCCCCGGTGACGGGAAGTAGTTGTTGTCGGGATCTTCGGCATAAATGCGGCACTCGATCGCGTGTCCGCGGAGTTTGATGTCCTCCTGCGCAAACGGAAGCTTTTCGCCCGCCGCAACGTGCATTTGGAGATGGACGAGGTCGAGTCCCGTGACGAATTCGGTCACGGGGTGCTCTACCTGCAATCGCGTATTCATCTCGAGGAAATAGAAATTACGTTGCTGGTCGACCAGAAATTCCACGGTGCCGGCGTTGTAATAATTCGCCGCCTTGCCGACGCGCACCGCGATTTCGCCCATATGGCGACGCATCTCGGCGTCCACAATTGGCGCCGGCGACTCTTCCATCACCTTCTGGTGGCGCCGCTGGACAGAACACTCGCGCTCGCCGAGATATACCACGTTGCCATGCTCGTCGCCGAAGATCTGCATTTCCACGTGCCGCGGATCGACAATGAACTTCTCGATGTAGACTTCGTTGTCGCCGAAGGAGCGCTGGGCCTCGCTGCGCGCGGCCTCGTAGGCGGAATGCAGTTCCGACGGCGAGGAGACCATGCGCATGCCCTTGCCGCCTCCACCCGCCGCCGCTTTCAGCATCACCGGATAGCCAATCTGCTCAGCCATTCGCTCGGCGGCATCCAGGTCCAGCCCGCGTTCCGAGCCCGGCACAAAGGGCACTCCCGCGCGTTTCATATGCTGGCGCGCACGCGTCTTGGACCCCATCATCTCCATCGATTCGGGCGACGGCCCGATGAACTTGAAGCCAGCCTCGGCGCAAGCACGCGCAAAGCCTGCGTTCTCGGAGAGAAAACCGTAGCCGGGATGAATCGCCTCCGCCTGGCTGCGGCGCGCCACGTCGAGAATCTTTTCGATGTTGAGGTAGGACTCGCTCGCCGTCGGCCGGCCGATGTGATAGGCGTAGTCGGCCTTGCGGACGTGCAGCGCCTTGCGGTCCACGTCGGAAAAGACAACCACAGACTCGATGCCCATCTCACGGCAGGCGCGGATGATGCGCACGGCAATCTCGCCGCGATTGGCGATCAGCACTCGTTTGAACATGACGAATTCTCAATAGCGTCTGCCGAAGAGGGCGGACGATGCGGCCCGAAAAAACTCTGCGGAAGCAAAGGGCGGAAAGTGGGCGTCTTGACTCCGGCCCGCGTCGCTGGCATTTTCGCCGTCTGATTGGACGAGGTCCGTCGCTGCGCTCGGGATTTCGCCTGCGTGCTCCCGCTTCGCTAACGCCCGCAAAGCGGCTCAAGCTAACGCTCACATCCACAGAAGAATGGATTGTACTTCATTGGTCACGGGGAGGGAGTACCAACGTCACAATGCAGTGTGACTACGCCTGGCGCGGTGACACACCAGACCGACCAGCCTGCACTAACCGATTTGTTAAACTTCCACTACGCAATCCTAAGAGGTGACGTAGGTGACTAAACAGGCAAAGGCTATGGCTGGCCACGGCTTCCATTTCGGTTGGCTAGCTGCGGGTATCGCGGGGTTCTTTCTTGGCGGAACACTCATCGCACTTCAGGCTCATCCGGCCCAGTCGCCCTCATCCGCAACTCCGGCCACGTCGCAGACGGCCGCTGCGAAATACAAGAACATCAAAGTCCTCAAGGACATTCCGGCAGAGGAGTTGATCCCGTCGATGCAGTTCATCACGGCCGCGCTCGGCGTCGAGTGCGGCTTCTGCCATGTCACCAACCAAGGCAAACTTGAGTTCGACAAGGACGACAAGAAAGAAAAGAAAACCGCTCGCGAGATGATGCAGATGATGTTCGCCATCAACAAAGGCAATTTTGACGGCGAGCGTCAGGTCACCTGCAACACCTGTCACCGTGGCTCGGCTCATCCGCAGTCCATTCCGGCCATCATGGCGGAAGCCCCCAAGTCCGAAGCTATGGAGGCCATGCACGAGCATGAGCACGACATGGATCCGGCTAAGCTTCCGTCAGGCGCCCCCGTTATGGCGAAATATATTCAAGCCATCGGAGGAGCGGCTAAGCTCGACAAAGTTTCCAACCGCATCGAGAAAGGCAACGCTGTCATGCCGGATGGGCCGCCCATCCCGATCGATATCTATACCAAGGCTCCCGACCAGCGCGTTTCGGTCATGCACATGCAAAAAGGCGACAGCATCACTGCTTACAACGGCCAGGCTGGCTGGATTTCCTTTACGGGCCGTCCGCCGCGTGAAATGTCGCCGGCTGATCAGCAAGCCGCTAAGCTAGACGCCGAAGCCTTCTATCCGACCCAACTGGAGCGTGAGTTTACGGAACTGAAGCTCGATGAACATTCTGAGAAGGTGGATGGTTACGATGCCAACGTGGTTCTTGCTCTTGCCAAGGGACAGCCGCCGGTGAAGCTCTACTTCGACAAGGATTCCGGGCTACTGGTGCGGATGGTTCACTACGCCGATACACCGCTCGGCTTCAATCCAACGCAGGTTGACTTCGCCGACTACCGCGAGATCGGGGGCGTCAAGACTCCGTATCACTGGACGATCGCCCGCCCCAGCGGCAGCTTCACCATCAAGATTGATGAGGTGAAGGAGAACGCGCCCATGGATGACGCGATGTTTGTCAAACCTGCGGCACCGCCGCAGCCGAAGTAATTGCACCAGCCGCGCAGCGGCGGCATGAGGTTAGCCCGGGGCGCAAGCCCCGGGTGGGAGTGGAAATGAATCCGAGTCGCGGAGCGGCGACACCGGTTACGGCACAGGCACTGTAGGGACGACACGGTTCCCACGCGCTTCAGCCGGGTGCCCATACAGCCTAATCAATAAGGCTTAGCCGCCCGCAATAGCTCCGACAATCAAGAAGGGTTCTAAGCCCGTCGCCACCGCATCCGGCAACGCTGCGTCCGGTGATTCATGTGACAAGTCCTCCTCGCAGGCGAAGAAGCGCAGAAACGGCCGGCGCTGTTGCGTCACATGATCGCGTATCGTCCCGCAGAGCATTGGATATTGCGCCTCGAGCGCATCGAGCACCGAACGCTGTGTCGCTCGCCCCTCGACCTCAAGCTGCACCTCACCCCTGACCTTCGCCAGCGTCCGCAAATGTGGCGGCAGAACCACGCGAATCATGGCAGCGTCTGCACCTCGACAGAAAGCACCGGTGGCAGATCGCGAACGATCGGCGACCAATTGTCACCAGCATTCGACGACAAGTAAACCTGACCGCCGGTTGTGCCAAAGTACACGCCGCAGGAATCGAGCGAATCGATCGCCATCGCGTCGCGAAGCACGTTCACATAGCAATTCTGCTGCGGCAGACCGTTGGTGAGCGCTTCCCACTCGTTTCCTCCGGTACGGCTGCGATACACACGCAGCTTCCCATCGGGCGGATAGTGCTCGCCGTCGCTCTTGATGGGAACTACGTAAACCGTCTCCGGCTCGTGCGCGTGAACGTCGATAACGAAGCCGAAGTCTGTGGGCAGGTTGCCGCTGACTTCGCGCCAGTTGTCGCCGGCATCGTCACTGCGCATCACGTCCCAGTGCTTTTGCATGAAGAGTACGCCGGGACGCGACGGATTCATGGCAACGTGGTGAACGCAGTGGCCAATTTCGGCATCCTGGTCGGGCAGGAACTGCGAGCGCAGTCCACGATTAATCGGCTTCCAGGTTGCGCCGCCATCGTCGGTGCGGAAAGCACCGGCAGCGGAAATTGCAATGTAGATGCGGCCGGAATCGTTCGGGTCGAGAATAATGGTGTGCAAGCACATGCCGCCTGCACCCGGCTGCCAATGCGGCCCAGTGCCGTGGCCGCGCAAGCCGGAAAGCTCCTGCCAGCTCGCTGCGCCGTCCGTCGAGCGGAACAGCGCAGCGTCTTCCACGCCTGCGTAAACCGTATTCGGATCGGTGAGCGACGGCTCCAGATGCCAGACGCGCTTGAACTCCCAGGGATGCTGCGTGCCGTCATAAAACTGATGGGTGGTGAGCGGCTTGCCGGTTCTCTCCGAGGTATCGTAGACGAACTTGTTGCTCTCGCCTATGGGCCACCCCTGTGGTGATTTCCCCGGCCCACCGCCTGGAGTCTCCCACGTCTTGCCGCCATCGCTCGAGCGCTGGATCACCTGGCCGGACCAACTACTCGACTGCGAAGCATACAGCCGATCCGGGTCAGCCGGCGATCCCTTCATATGATAAACCTCCCAGCCTGCGAAGTGTGGTCCGCTGACCTCCCACTTCTCACGCTTGCCGTCCGACTCCATGACGAACGCCCCTTTACGTGTGCCAACCAGTACGCGTACTTTGCTCATCGTCGCTCCTCGAGGTTTCAGATTGCTCCTTTAGCAATTAGCAATTAGTGAATAAGCGCACCACACTTCGTTGGTCAACCCCATTTGGTCGCTTTGGCTAACTGCTAAGTGCTAATTGCTAAGTGCCGCCTACATTACCGGAGCCGGTGTTCCATCCGACCACTTGCCAACCGAAATCACCCACACATCGATGGGCTCGGCGTCCTTGAACTGCGGGTTCAGCATGACCGGCGAGTTGGGCACGCCGTCGCCCCATGCCGCAGGATTCAGGTGGGGAGTGTAAATCATCACGTGAGCTAGGTTGCCTCCGTCCGCGGTCAGATATGCCCGCTTCGACATCATGTAGCTCATGGAGCCCGGCTCTAGTTGAGGCAGTTCTTTCTTGTCGTAGGCTTCCTTGTTGGCTGCGACAATCTCGGCTCTGGACTTCCCGGCAATGGCCAGCTTCGTTCGTTCCAGAGTCACCGGCAGGATGGATCGCGCCGCCGGAGGATTGAAGCAAACCGGCCCGCGCATCCTGGGATTCCAAAAGCTCGGTGAGTCGCCGGGGGACATCCACGCTCGCTCCACGATACAAACAAACTCGTTCTTACCCTCGACCGCGGTCACGTAGCCGTGCTCTGTAAGTACCATGACGGTGGCGTCGCGCGATATAGCCTCAGGGGCCGCGCTTCGCGCCATCGCAATCTCGGCATCTCGATCGTCGAGATAAAGGGGGAGCGGAGCCATGCTGGGATACTGCGCCTTGGCATCCGGCGGCGCTGCTCCGTTCGCCGAACCCAACCCAACAGTCAGCACCAGCATTGCTGATGCGGTGATCATTGCGATGTTTGCCTTTACTGACTTCTCCTTCATAACCACCTCAAGGCGCCGCGCGGCTACGGGACAAGATCCCGCAACCGAGCATCGCGCAAAGAATCAATCCCTGCCCTCGTACTGCGTGTTCGCCGATCCAATAGCCTATGCAGCCCCTTCACAGTTGATCATCCACGGAACGCCGAAGCGATCCGTAACCATGCCAAAGCCGGCGGCCCAGAAGGTCTTCTGGAACGGCATGCAAACGTTTCCGCCTTCGGCCAACGCGTTGAAGATGCGCTCACCCTTCTTCACGTCCTTCAGCGCGAGCGAGACGGAGAAGCCCTGCAGCTGGCTATAACGTCCCGGAGGAGCGTCCGACGCCATCAGCCATTGGTCGCCAATTTTCATGCGAGCATGCAGAATCTTGTTACGCCATTCCGGCGGCACCTGCTCGGCCGCCGGTGATCCTTCGTACCTCATCATCGTTTCAATCTTGCCCCCCGTGCACTCCTCATAAAACTTGAATGCCGCCTCGCAATCGCTGTTGAAGTGAAGATAAGTGCTCAGTTCCATCATGCCCTCCTCGTTGCGTGAATAAACCGCCTGCAATTAAGACATCAGGCTTTGCCATACGACAGAATGACCATCCCTGACGCCAAAGACCTCGTCGCCAGAAGTTTGACCCTGATTCGTTCCGTAATGCCACGGAATAATGGCTTGCCGCTGCCAATCAGAACGGGATTAATCAGAACGCGGTACTCATCGATCAGCCCCAGCTGCAGCAACTGCGTCGCCAGCGTGGCGCTGCCCAGCACGACCATGTCCCCACCCGGCTGCTGCTTCCGCTTGTTGACCTCCTCAACCAGCTCGCCCATCGCAAGCCGCGAATTGTTCCAGTCGACCTTCTGCAGCGTCCTTGAGAAAACAATCTTGGGAAGACTGTTCATCTTGTCCGCGACTGCATCTGCAGGTGCCGTCGGCCAGTGAGCTGCCATATGCTCGTAGGTCTTGCGACCGAACAGGATCGTGTCCACCGAATTCAACATCGCGGCGGCGTAGTCGAGGAATTCTTGATCGATGACGAAGAAGTCGATCTCGTCGTTTGGCCCCTCGTAAAATCCGTCCAGCGATATCAGATTCGAAACCAGGATTCTCCTCATTCGCTTCCTCTCACGGCCACAGCCACTCGCCCGACTTTGCCTGTAGTGGCGTTGAATCGCGCTTCTGCCATCTCCGCCGCACTTCGGCAACGATCTGTTTGCGATTCTTTGCCATCTTTTCGATCAAGGCGCAAGGCGCATCGGTACCCTCATGTCTGGCGCCCCAAATGAGCAACTCCAGGACCAGCGGCGCCAGACCAATCCCTTTCTCTGTCAGCCGATAGTTCACCTTTCGTCCATCCGCTGCCTCGACCTCGGCGGCGATGATGCCGGCTACTTGAAGTTTGCGGAGCCGACCGGCAAGGATGTTGGTAGCGATGCCTTCGCCGGAACTCTGGAATTCCTTGTAAGTTCTGAACCCGCGCACCATCAGGTCGCGGACGATCAGTAGTGACCAGCGATCCCCAAGTATCTCCAGGGAAATACTCACCGGGCAGCCCGAACGATGCTTCGACCTAGGCTTGCCAGACATGTTGGGGAGGAACATATCAAAGACGACTTGCGAAATGCAAGTGATTTGCAAGCGGGACATCACGGAAAACTGCGACTGGTCACCGGTGGAAGGGCACGGCTTCAGCCGTGCCGAAAGCGGGCAATTACCAAGCGGGCTTTAGCCCCGACGTTCCCACTTCTACCTGCCCGCCCACATGCGGTTCATGAGGATCAGCTTGCCTCCGCTGCGGGCGAGCTGATAGCTCCCACTCTGTCGGACGTAAGGTGGAACCTTGCCCTCCTCTACCCAAAGGAAGACGCGCTGCGGTCCCTTCCATAGCGCGTCCAGCGACGCATCGTTCTCGAAGATGGCCGGCGCGTCGGGGAACAGCGATCCGTAATCCAAGTCGCCCTCGGTCCGCGTGTTCACGACGTGAACTGGCTGCCGAAGGTAAAAGTTCAGTGTGGAGGCGTCTTCGTACGTTCCGTAGGAAACAATCACGTCGCCCGGCCGAAACTCCTGCTCGACCGCATCGGCCAGCTTCTTCGACGAGAGAATAGGCGAGAACATCACCAGTCCCTGATGTACGGCGAAGAGCACGAACACCATCATGATGGTCAGCACCCAGTTGGCAGCGCCGGCGAAGTTGCGGCGCCGATAAAGCCAGTTGAGGATGCTGCCCACGAGCAGCGCGATGGCAAATGTCGCCAGTGGAACGCGGAAGAGCCCCAGGGCACGCGGCGTCAGATCGAAGATGTGACCGAAAGCCAGCGCATATTCGTTCGGGTTCTTCTTGAGCAGGTCGGCGAGATCGCTGTCGGCGGGCGTGCTCTGGCTTTGCGCCAGCAGGAACATCGCCGCTGCGAAGACAACTACGCCAATCACGACCAGCGCCATCGATCCAATCCGGCCAGCCCGGCGCGGTGAAGAATCGTTTGCAGAGTCGTCTTCCTGTTGCAGCCATCCGCCAATCAGCAGTGCCAGCGCCGGCAAAGCGGGAACGGCGTAATACTCCTGGCGCGTGGAGAAGCTGAAGAACAACAGAATGAACGCTGCCCAGATCGCATACAGCAGCATCGCGCGCTCTGCTTTGCCCATGCCGCTGCGCCATTGCTTCCAGCGATGCGGCACCTTCGCCAGTGCCTGAAGAAGAAATGCCGACCACGGAAACAGCCACAGGAATATCAGCGCCCAGAAAACCAGCAGGGGGACCGTGTCGTAGTCGCGCGGTATGCGCTTGCCCAGATAGCGCAGGAAATGTTCGTTGACGAAATAGAACCACAGAAAGCCTCGCGACTGACCGGCAGCAGGATTTTCGATGGCAGCGGCGATGTGCCACGGCGCGGCGATGATCAACAACGCCAGGGTGCTTGAGAGCAGACGCATGCGCAGCAGGTGTTTCAGATTTCCGGTGAAAATCAAATAGAGCCCAATGATCGCCGCCGGAAAGACGAGTCCGATCAGACCCTTCGTCAGCACGTTCAGCGCGGCGGTCGCCGCCAGGCCCCAGCAGGACATGATCGAAGGTGGTCGTTCCTCCAGTGTCCGCAGAAAGAAATCGAATCCCAACGTGAGCCAGAGTGGGATGAGCATGTCGGGAATCAGAATGCGAGTAAAGAGGTACGGCCCTATCGATACGGTAAGCGCAATTGCGGCCCAGAAACCGGCGCGCTCTCCCAATGTCCGCTTGCCGAGCGAGTAGGTCGCCAGCAACAGCCACAACTCGGCGAGGATCAGCGGCAATCGTGCCGCCCAGTCCTTCACGCCGAAAATCTTGTAGCTGGCGGCCATGCCCCAGTACATCAGCGGAGCTTTTTCCAAGTAACGCACGCCGTCGATATAGAGCGTGGTCCAATCGTGGCGGACAAGCATCTCGCGGGCGGCTTCGGCGTGGACGGAGTCGGCATCGTCCAGCAGCGGCGGCGAGAACAGACCGGGAACGTAGATGATCGCCCACAGCAGCACAATCCAAACCCAACGATGCCGCTGCGGACGTGAGTTGGCGGAAAGATCGTTATGGACGAGGCTTGCCGGTAACGTGCTGGGAGCGCTCATTACAAGTCAGAGGTCTGATTATAAGTGAGCGCAGACGGCGACACGGCAGCGAACGACGATGCGCAACGAGCGAGAGCGACAGAATCGACGAGGCGCGCGGCAACCTGTTGCGCGCCCAAGCCTACAGTCGTCGCGGCTCGCGCGGCCCCGGCTCGCGCACCGGACCGTCCGGTCCGATCACTGGTTTGTCCGGAGGCTCCCGGATCGGGGGCGGCGGATCCTCTCCCGGCGGTACAGGAATTGGCGGATCTTCATCGCTGCGCATTCGTAGCGGCTTCACAACGTCAATTAGTCTTGTCGATGGCATCATCCAATAACGTCCAAGCTCGGACGTTTCTCTTACGTATCTTCTCCCGCCTTCACCTGCCCGAAGTTCAGGACGGTTACGATCATCACCCCGCCGAAGATATTCCCTGCGGTCGCCAGCATCAGCCAGTGCAGATACCGTGTGAAGGGCACGGCTCCGGCAAAGACCGCCGACATGATCTCTCCGGTGCTGGCGATGCAGTGCGAGAAATGGCCGACGCCCACGACAAACGTCAGCAGCCAGATGACAGCAATCTGGCCGATGGTCCAATGGCTCGCAGTCACCAGCCAGGCCACCAGGGCGATGATCCAGCCGCCAATCACCGCGCTCCAGAAGATGTGCGAGTTCGAGCCCTGCGCGGCCATTGTCCCAAGTTGCACAAGAGTTGCGTGAATGTTCTGGTTCAGCGCGTCGGTATCGATGACTAAAGCCGCGAATGCAATTGCGCCCAACACGTTGCCCACGAATACGACGGTCCACAGGCGAGCGGTGTCGGCCACATGGCGGCGTTCGCTCAGGATCAGCGCAATCGGGTATAGCGTGTTCTCGGTGAACAGTTGCGCGCGGCCAATGATCACCGCGATGAATCCAACCGGATACAGCATGTACGCGATGAAGTCTCGTGCCGGTAGACCGTCGAGCGCGACCATCGCCGCAGCCACAGCGATGCCGGTCAGCCCCATGGAGAGACCGCCCGCGAAGCCTGAGAATGCCAGTGCATGCGTTGAGCGGCGCAGTTCGTCGCGCGCATTCTTCTCGACGCCGCGGAAGATTTCCCGCGCTGTTCGCCGCACGGTTTGTTCGGTCGCGACCGGCATTCGTTCGTTCCGCACTCCGGAACTTAGATGCCGTCAAATCAGTCGCCAGCCGTCTGAGCTTGCCGAGTCAAATGTAGCCAAATTCGCAACTAGCCTTCCGAGGGCTTCGCTGCGGGAAGCTCCTCTTCCACCGCCGTCGTCGCGCGCTTCCTTGCCGGCATTGTGGTAATGACGATCACGCTCACCAGCACCAGCAGCGCTCCCAACAACGTTCGTGCTCCTACGGCTTCGCCGGCGAACAAGTATCCCAGCGCCACCGCGATCACGGGGTTGACATACGCGTAAGTGCCGACCCTCGTCGGAGACTCATGATGAATCAGCCATACATACGCTGTAAATGCGATAATCGATCCCGCGACAATGAGATACGCCAGCGCGATCCATGCCGTGCGCGAAACTGCCAGAGGGTGAAATCCGCGAAACTCTCCCAGCGCCGCCGAGGTCAACGTCAGGAATACTCCTCCGCAAAACATCTGGGCAGCGGAGCTCATGGGCTTGGAAGCAGGCAGTGGCAGCTTGCGCGTAAGCGCCGACGCGACCGACCAACTCATCGCGGCCACCAACAGCGCAATTGCGCCGGACGGATCGACGGCACTCTCGCCCAGTCCGAGAGAATGGCTTACCAGCACCCTACGCCGCCAATACCCACTAAGAGCGCGAATGCCAGCCGCACGGTGAGGCGTTGCGTTCCCAGGAAAAAGATTTCCGAGAGCGCCATGAACACCGGGATGGTCGCCAGCATGACGGCGGTTACTCCCGACGGCACGCGCGTTTCTGCCCAGAAAACCAGTCCATAGTCGCCCACGAATATCAGCACTGCCAGCAGCGACGCGGAAAGCCACTCGCGGCCACGCGGTGAGGCCGTGCCTCGCGCCCGCATCCACGCGTATAGAGCGATTCCCGCCAGCAGGAAGCGCATTGCCGCCAGCAGAAACGGCGGGACCTCGCGCACGCCCACGCGAATGGCGAGAAAAGTCGAGCCCCAAACGAAGTACACAATGCCGAAGGCAAGCAGAACCTGCCATGTCGGTGGGCGAGTCGTGCTATCCATTGAAGCTCCACGCGGGCCGTTCGGACAACCCGGCCCGTCACTTCAATAGATCAACGTGTCGCGCCTGGGGACGCAGCCACTGCCTATAAGAAGTTCTTATGGACAGAAGAGTTTTTGCTTATCGGGCGGATTTGCAAGGCCGTCCGCGGACCGAGGGGACGGCCTTGTGCATCAGTTTTCCAGGTCGGTGAACTTCTTCTCTTCTACGGCAACATGCAGCCGCATCATGCGAGTCAGGTCTTTGCCTTCCCGCTTCAGTTCGGCCACTGCCGCTTCCAGATCGCGCTGCTCGCCAACGTGCGAAATGTGATCGCGAAAGTTCTCCAGGCGCACCCGCAACTCACCGTGCTGGCGCTTCATCTCGCGAGCAAACGACGCCAGTTCCGGACTCATCCTGGCAATCATCTCCAAAACCGTGGTTTCTTCGTGCGCGTAATGCTTAGGCAGCCATTCTGCGATCCATTTGCCCTGACTCATCGCCTGGTTGGCCGTGGCCAAATCGGTGAATATCTCCGAGTAACAGACGATCTGCTCCAGGGCCGTATCCAGTTGGTCCAACCTCTTCAGAAGGTCTTCGTGCTCACTATGAAGACTGCTGGTTTCTTGATGGAAGTTCGGATCCAGGCTCGCCATGGGACACCTCGCTAGTCTAATGGTCGGCCTGAGACGACGGTTAGGCAATGATGCCAATCACCACTCCGAGTGACGAAAAACCGGAGGCCAAGGCCCCCGGTTTGGTTTTCTCACAGATTGCCGCAGACTCAGACGTGCCCGCCAATCCTGGACGATTATTTCTTGCCCTGCACGGCGGTCAGGCATTGCCCATACAGGTCGAGCAGATGCCGGGCATAGTCCTCAGCTTTCGATTCTCCGCCTGCCTGGAATCCCGCTCCCGGCGCACTCGCCCTTCCGTATCCCGTGGTCACGGCAACGAATTTCATCAGGTCGAGCGCAATGTCCTCATCCCGCCGTACGCCGGGCGTCGCTGCACTGCGTTCCTCCACGTTCTCCTCCATAAGTGCCACCTTTTTCGATCAGTAGCGAAATCATAGCAGAGACGAATGGAGTCACACCTCAAGTCCGACGTGGCACACGCGGCCGATGATGTATTCGGAATAGCTTCTGCCGCGCTCGATTCTCAGCATCTCGACTTCCTGCTGTGGATCGCGCGGACGCAGCACCACATAGTCGTCAAATACCGACACGTATCCCATGACACAGCGTCCGCCGAAGCTGACGGCATAAACATTGGGCTGAAGACGGCGGTAAGGTTGCAGTGAACTGTAATGGCGATCGATTAGCAGGACCGCAGTAGATGTTCTCGCAGGAAACAGATTGGCACCCCGCACCGCCATCCTGATCAGCACAAAGCGCAGCCAGTCGCGACGGTCCTCGGCATCACGCGGCTTCAGCTTGCGCAGGAACGATTTATTGAAACTTCGTGTCTCCAATATCTGATCAGGAGCGAAGCGCGCCAAGGTCGCGTTCCCGGCCGACACCATCGCAATCTTTTCGACGCCTTCGGCAGCCTGCGGCAGCACCATGCGCGCTTGAATATCCTTGGCGGCCACCAGGTCGAGCACCCCGATGTCCAACGTCTTCAGAAGACGGTCCATCGATTCCAGGCTTAGACCGCGGCGAGCATTCAGGAAATTGGAAAGATGGCCCTGGGGGAAATCAGCGGCGCGAGCCAGGCTGACTCCGGTGATCTCTCCCCTGCCGATGCGGGCGCGGATGTGGGCGCGCAGTTGATCCTGCAGATCTTGGACTTTCATTATGAGGATATTGCCGACAGCAATACATGTACTTTAGTAACATGCTTAAAGCAATATTTTTGTTGACTAAGGCGATTCGCCTGTGCCAAAGTCGAACTATTCCCGGAGTTCCGTGGTCCTGGCCGAGGTATTGAGGAATGCAGGACACCGAACCGAACACGGAAGATAAGACCTTTGCAGAATTCCGCCGCAAAATCAGGGGAGCTGAAGTGCTCTCCGCAGCCACCGAGAAGCTTCTCCGCAGCCTGCGTTTTTCCGGAAGACTCTGCGTCGTGGTGCAGAACGGAAGCATTTTGAAGTCCGGATATGAAGAGGGCTATTTCAGCCGGCGGCAGGACGAGCGGATGCTCTCTTGAAAATCGGCAAGCCGGGCGTGCAGCGAGAGAGTTCAACTGTCGCAATCATCTCGATAGGATTAATGCTGCGGCTCCAGCTGCCGCTCTCCACAGAACCAAATAACCAGTAGCAGGTCATCGTAACTGAAACGAGCCCTGTGCACGCCTCCCAATCGTTCGAGAGGCGCGTCGCAGGGCTTTTTTCTTCATTGTCAAAGCAGAGGAGCATGAAATGCATGAAACTAAATACGAACTGAAGTACTGCGAGCGATGTGGATCGCTGGGCTTGCGGCGTTGCCAATCTTCGGAGACCTATTGCGAACCGTGCGGACAAATCCTGATCAACTACTCTTTCCCTGGAAATCTGGGCCGTGGCTCGCTCCTTCGCAAATCCAGGACTGAGCCGCAGGCGCCGCTGAAACTCGAAGGCAATGCTCAATCGCACATGTCGTTTGGGAGGTCGCAATGAGAGTTTCGATACTAGCAGCCCGCAAAGCGCAGTTACTGCTGCGCGAGGGCCATGAGCCCGCCCCGGTCGGGGAAGCAGATGAAATTGATCCGCGGCCGGAGACGCTGTGCTTTCGCGGTCAAACGCTCGCGCTGGTGCGGCACTTCTTTGAGCTTTCCTGCCAGGTCGGCCGATTACCTTCCCTGCTGGGCCGGGAATTCTTTCGCGCCCCGCGTTTCCCATCACAGCATTCCCAGCTTCGAGGAACAGATCGTATTCGCGCGCGATGTTGAGCTCTGCCTCTCCCGGCTGAGCGACGACCATGCGGAAATTATCACCCTGGTGGGGCTGTACGACTTCTCGCTGGACGAAGTGGCAGAGCTGCTGCGCTATTCCAGAGCCGCGGTCCACCGTTGGTTTTTGGAGGCCCTCGATTATCTCAGCGAGATCTTTCTGCGCTCGGGGTTACTGTTGGAAGAGCATCCTGACCGCCGACAAAGGCAGGTGGCCGCGCGCTCGCTTCCCAACGACGTTGCGGCCATGGGAAAGAAGCCACCGCGGAGCGTCAAGGTGGCGCCGGTACGCCAGTCCCCTGCGCCGCTGGCTCACAGCGCTATTTCGCGTTGCGACCGCTCAAGGCCTGAACGACCTGTTCGAGGGGGCGACTCCCAGCGCCCCTGATTCAGTCGGCGACCCCGCATGGACGGCTAGCGTGCCGCGTACTCAGAACGGAAGGCTCGTCGTGCTGGTCCGAGGGCAACCCTATTCGTCGCTGGGCGATTCGGCGAAGCCCATTTCACCCAAGTGCATCTCCGGGATATCGACGTTGGCCTCGGTCGTGCGGCCCTGGGAGCGCAACTCGCCCAACATGGCATCGACTTCGCCGACCGGCAAAGCGCTGCTGTGCCGCAGAAATTCATCGAGCCCCTTAGGATCGAACACCTGGACCCAGGAGTTGGCGCCGAGGTTGTAGTTCACCTGGTATTGCAGGGGGTCAGCCTTCAAACGGAAGATGTGCAGAGTTCCTGGCATAAGGTTTCAGCTCCCGGAGGGAGAAGTGTGTCCTCAACAGGCCGTTGCATTTTATGACTCGGATCGGCAATTAGTCCATCATCGCAAAAAAGAAATAGCGGGGACTCAACCCCGCTGGCAAAGCAAATTGGCTTGGAATCAGGATTCCATGCTCGACGCTTCGGGGAAACGGAGTTTGGATTTCGACAAAGCCTTGTTCAGCAGGTCCTCGATGTCGGGTTCCTCCCAATTCTTCGACATCGCCAATTCGCTCACCAAAAGATACCGAGCGCGCTCCAGCATTTTCTTTTCGCGGAAACTGAGCGGCTTGCCTTGCGCGAGGAGAAGAAGCCCTTTCAAAACTTCGGCAACATCCAGCAGGGAGCCGGTTCGCATCTTGTCGGAGTTTTCCTTAAAGCGATACTTCCAGTCAGCATGGCTTTCGCAGGTGCCATCGGTGAGAAAATCCAGGATCTTCTGCACCTCGCCGTTGCGCACCACCCTCCGGAGGCCGACGCTGCCCACGTTGTGAGCGGGCACCATCACCTTCAGGCTGCTTGCTTTGATTTTGAGGAGGTAGAATCTTTCGATCTGTGTGCCGATCGTTCTGCTGCTGATCTGCTCAATTACGCCTACCCCATGGTTTGGGTAGACAACCTTGTCTCCGATGCTGAAACTTAGGTTATTCATGAGGGCCGGAGCACTGTCCCCAGAGTGCGCTGGGATATGAAGGGGAACACTACATTATGTCTCAATTATATTCCAGTTCTTCGGAAACGGTCAATTGACGCGGCTTCCGGGGGAATAAGCCGTTCGGGAAATTCCGGCCACGATCGACCTTGGCAACGGCACGATTCTGGCCGCAAGTCGCGTATAATTATTGGATGCCTTCGGGTAACGGCCGGTGGCCCGAGAACATTGACTCCGAAGTATGCCTGAACACATCAAGAAAAAACTGTCCGAGGAAATCGCGGTCCTCGAACACGAGCTTAACCACGAACTGCCCAAAGAGCTGAAAAAAGCTGTCGCCATGGGCGATCTCAGCGAGAACGCCGAGTACCACATGGCCAAGCAGCGGCAGGAGTTTGTGCGAGCTCGGCTGGGTCAACTGAAACAGCGCATGGCCGACCTGTCGATGGTCAACATGGCCAACATCCCTCGCGACCGGGCTGCTATCGGCTCGACCGTAGTGGTCTATGACTCCACCAAAGACGAGAAAATCGAATACAAGCTGGTGACCAGCGAGGAGTCGGATGTGACCAAGGGATTAATCTCCACTAGTTCGCCCATCGGACGCGCTTTGATGGGCAAGAAGGTGGGGGACGTAAGCGAAGTGGTTACGCCCACGGGCAAACGCGAGCTCGAGGTGCTGAAGCTGATCACCATTCACGACGAAGCCTAGACGAGACCGGCATGACCTGGACAAGCGCAGTTGGGCGGTCCTGCAAATGGCTGTTGTACAAGATCGTGCACGGCCTGGCCCTCACCCGAATTTCGCCCAATGCGCTCACCTTCATTGGACTGCTGATCAACGTAATCGCCGGCATCCTGTTCGGCTACGCGCACGCTGACAACCAGCGCCGCATGTTCCTCTACGCCGGGCTGGTGATTATCGCCGCCGGCATCTTCGATATGGTCGATGGCCGGGTGGCGCGCGCCACCAACCAGGTCACCCAGTTCGGCGGCTTCTTCGACTCCGTTATCGATCGCTATAGCGATGTGGCGCTGTTCTTTGGATTGCTCGTCTACTACGCGCGCGCCAATCGTTTTTTCTATGTGGTGATGGTGGCCTTCGTGATGGTCAGCTCGGTGATGGTGAGCTATGCCCGTGCCCGCGCGGAATCGCTCATCCCAAGCTGCAAGGTCGGCTTCATGGAGCGGCCGGAGCGCATCGTGCTGGTGATCATCGGCGCGCTATTTAATCGCATGGGCCCGGTGCTCTGGGTCATAGCCGTTCTCAGCACCATCACCGTCATTCACCGCATTCGGCATACCTACCAGGTGCTGCGCGAAATCGAACCTCCACCGATTCCCGTCCGGCCCGATCCGATGAAGTTTGAGGAGATCGTGGGATGAATCAATATCGGTGGAATTTGATATTGCGAATCCTCTAGTACAAGTTGTACAATTTGTACATGTCAAAGCAATTCACTACGAGTACAGCCCGCTCGCAGTTCGCCGATATCATCAGCCGCGCAGAGTACGGCGGTGAGCGTACTGTGGTCCATCGGCGAAAGAAGCCGGTCGCGGCGATCGTGCCCATCGAGGATCTGGAATTGATTGAGCGCTATGAAGACGAGTTGGACCTGAAGTTGATCAGGAAAGCGCGCAAAGAAAAGACCATTCCATGGGAGAAGGTCAAGAAGGAACTCGGACTGTAGCTAAGTGATGGAGAAGCGCTACAGTATTCAATTCGCGGAGTCTGCTGCCCGTTCCCTGGCACGACTGCCGGCCGCCGTGCGAGTTCGTGTCGCAACGAAGATTGACGCCCTTGCTGATAATCCCTATCCCGCGGGAACGAGAAAAATGAAGGGAGACGAACACGGCTACCGCCTCAGGGTTGGGGACTATCGTGTTGTGTATGACATTTTCGAAGATGTCGTGGTAGTTCTGATATTGCGAGTCGGCCACCGCAAAGATGTATACCGCTAGCCGTTCACTTCAAATGTACCGCCGCCTCTTCTACCTTTGTGCCGCTTGAACTGATCTCGCGAGGCTTGGCGACGATCGGGCCGTATTTCGGCTTGATCTCGTGACACGACGGATCGCAGTAGACGCCCTGATGCGTTTTGTCCGTCGCCGGGTCGGGCATCGGTGAGGCGACGGCCGCTTCTCGATCGGCTTCCAGTTCGCGCTCCACGTCGTCAATCAGTTTCTGATCGTCCTCGGCGGTCAGCCAACCCTTTTCGTTCCTCAGATAGTTTTCGAAGCGGGCGATAGGATCACGAGCACGCCAATATTCCAACAACTTCGCGGGAACGTATTGCGCGGCATCGTGAATGGCATGTCCTTTCATGCGCATCATCTTGGCCTCGATGAGCGTTGGGCCTTCGCCGCGCCGCGCACGTTCGCAAGCTTCGTGGGTTGCGTCGTAAACCTGGCAGGAATCGGTGCCATCGACAATCACGCCGGGAATGCCGTAAGCGATGGCGCGCTCGGCGAGATCTTTCACATTGAATTGCATGTCGGCCGGAGTGGAATAGCCCCAGAGGTTGTTTTCGACGATAAGCACCAGCCCAAGCTTCTGCACCGCCGCGAAGTTCAGGCTTTCGTAAGTGACGCCGGTGGATTGACCGCCATCGCCAACATACGTCAGCCCAGCGACGTTCTTGCCCTGCAGCCGAGCGCCCAGACACACGCCGTTCATGACCCCGATCAATTCGCCCAGCATAGAGATGGGCGCGCAGACATTGCGCCGCTGGAAGTCGCCAAAGTGCGACGAGGCGTCGCGTCCCCAGGTAGGCGAATCGCCTTTGGCCATGTACTGGCGCATGATGTCGCGCGCGCTGAAACCGCGCACCAGCATTGCGCCCTGGTTGCGAATCATCGGCCCCAGCCAATCGTCGGGCCCAAGGGCATAGGCCGAGGCGCAGGAACAACCCTCCTGACCGAGCCCAAAGTACACGCCGCCGACGACCTTGCCCTGCTTGTAGAGATTTTCCAGCGCGACTTCCATGCGGCGGTTCAGCAGCATCCAGCGATAGATGGCGACGCATTGCTCGCGCGAGAGATATTTCGATTCTCGAATGGGCGGCGCGGTGGCGCTCAGGTCGCCTTCAACTTGATATTCCAGACTCGATCCCTCACCCGACATGAAGATGCGAAACTCGGGATGTTCCAGGCGGTAGTCGGGAATGTTGTAGCAACGCAGCGAGGACGAAGCGGAATCGTCCCTGGCCGGGGCGCTTGTCGGAGTTGTCGCGTTGGTTGGCTTCGGCGAGCCATCGGCCTGTTCCGACGGAGCGGGCGTTTTGGACGCTTTCGCCGGAGCAAGAGGAACCTTGGCAGTTTTCTTTGCGGTAGTGACGGAACTTCGGCGCTTCTTGTGAGGCATAGTCGCAGAAGCAACGATAAATGGACGAGGCAGGAGAGGCAAGTTGAGGGAAGGCCGATTTTTTCCCTCAGCAGCTAAAGCCGCATTGATGTTGCAGGTGTAAGGGACGGCCTGAAGGCCGTCCCCTTCAATGACCCCGGACTTAATCAGAGTTCCCTATCGGCTTTGCTACGAAAGCTCGTTGCCGTCGCCGTGCAGTTGACGCAGTTCTTTGGGCGGGTGGGCAGGCGTGTCCTGATTCACCGGAGTTTGCGACGGTTCGATGTTCGTTTCAGCGACAGAAGCCTGTCCCAGTAGATCGTCCAGCGATTCCAGCCACAGCATCTGCGACTGAAAGACACGCCCGAAGGTGCGCGAGGCGGCGATTGCAACCTCTTCCATGGTCAACGATTTCTGTAATTCCCGTTCCATCGACGTGACAGGCTTGCCCGCGAGTCCGCAGGGAACGATAAGGTCGAAGTAGTCCAGGTCGGTGGTGACGTTCAGAGCAAATCCGTGCGTCGTGACGCCGCGCGAGATGTGTACGCCGAGAGCCGCGATTTTGGCCTCGGGCTTGTTACGCAAAGCGTAGGTCCAGACACCTGTCATGCCACCGATACGCTGCGTTCCGATGGCGAAGTCGCCGCAGGTGCGGATCAGCACCTCTTCCAGTCGGCGGACAAACTCCACTGCGCCAACTTTCGGCTGGAAGCTACGCAGATCAAAGATGGGATAGGCGACCAATTGCCCCGGGCCGTGGAAGGTGACATCACCGCCGCGGTCGATCTCGAACAACTCGACACCGCGCTTGGCCAGAAATTCGGGCGACGCCAGTACGTGATCCAGCTTGGCATTGCGTCCCAGGGTGATGACCGGCGGGTGCTCCAGCAGCAGCAGGGTGTTGTCGATGCGGCCGGTCTTGCGAAGCTGCACCAGCGTCCGCTGCATATGCAGCGCGGTATCGTAGGGGACCAATCCGAGATGGAGAACGTGGATCATAAAGCGGCACTTAGCATTTGGCACTTGGCACTTAGCTTACACCGCATTAGATACGTTCAAGCTAATGTCCGAAGCAGTTTTGTCCTGGACGCCTCGAACCCACGGCTCGACCCCGCAATAGCTAACTGCTAAGTGCTAAATGCTAAGTGCTGCCCGTGAGTCTTTTTCTCCCCCTGTCTCGTATATGCCGTTAGTATGATCGCCACAGCCTTCAGTTTGCTGGTTCCGATGGAGACGGAAGAAGCGCAAATCGCACGCGGGCTCCGGGGTCGCGATCCCGAGGTGTTGGACGCGCTCATCGAGCAGTATCAGCACCGGCTGCTGCGCTATCTGCTGCATCTGACCGGCAATCGCGCTGTGGCCGAGGACTTGTTTCAGGAAACCTGGCTGCGCGTGCTGGAAAAAGGTCATCTATACGACGGGCGCAATCGCTTCGTCACCTGGCTGATGTCGATAGGGCACAACGTAGCGATCGACTACCTGCGCAAACGAAGTCCCGCCAGCCTCGACGAAATGAAAGACCCGGAGGAAGGCACGCCTTTCGAGCCGGAAGCCAGCGGGCCAACGCCGTTCGACATAGCGGCGGAACAACAGCAGCACGAGCGCTTCAACGCGGCATTGGAAAAAGTGGCGCCATTGTTTCGCGAAGTTCTGGTACTGCGCTTTCAGGAGCAAATGAAGTTGGAAGAAATTGCAAGCTTGATACGGATTCCTGTCGCTACCGTTAAAACGCGGATTTATCGCGGCGTAGCGGCACTTCGTCCTTTGTTACAGGGAGGCCCACAATGACGGCTCGTGAACACGAGCGCGCGCTGGATTTGATTATGCGGCGCGGAACGGAAGAGATGGCCACGCCGGAGTCGGCCTGGCTGAATTCGCACCTGAGCGAGTGCTCCGAGTGCGCGAACTTTGCGGCTGACTTCGACAGTACCGGACGCTTGCTGCAAGCGGTCGCCGTCACTGCCAGCCCGCGGCTGGTGATGGCAACGCAAGCTCGGGTGCGGGCGCGCGCGGCAGAGCTGCAGGAGCGGCAATCGCGCACCGTGTTGATCGCAATTTCCTTCTGCATCGGAGCAATGTCTTCCACCCTGTCGGCATGGCTCTGGTGGAGGTTCGGAGGCTGGGTGGCGCAGAGGCTGGCGCTGCCTCCATCCATCGTGGAACCCGGGGTTTTTGTCGCCTGGATGCTGCCCGCCGTGGTGATTGCGGTTGCCATGTTGGCTTCATCGCATCCCGTCATTGACCGGTCGCTGACCATGAGGATTCTCGAAAAGCAGGAAGGAGGCCGCCAATGACGGTGACGGAGCGTAGGTCGCGACTACAGCAGGAACTGCGGATTATCCCACTCGGCTGGACGGTGGCGGCGGCCATCGGCATCATTGTGGTCGAAGCACTCTTCCAGTTTGTCATACCCCATTTTGCGCATAACGATCTGCCACCCTGGCCCTGGTTCGACGTGATAGGGGCGTTGGGCGCGCTGTTCCTGGCAGCGACCATCCTGTTGACCGGCTACATCTATGCCGACGCGAAGCGGCGCGGCATGAATGCCGTGCTGTGGACGGTGCTGGTGCTGCTGATTCCCAAGCCCATCGGCTTCATTGCGTACTTCCTGTTGCGCAGTCCTATGCTGGCGCCGTGCCCGAAATGCAGCGCGCCGGTGGGTGCGGATTTCACCTTTTGTCCAAAGTGCGGCTATGCACTCACGCCGAGTTGTACAGGCTGCGGCCGCGCGATCCGTCGCGATTACGCGTGCTGCCCGTACTGTGGGAAGACGGTGGGTGCGGCGGTGTCGTCATCAACGTCTCCCGATACGTCGACCGGATAGGCCGCTTTGGATGGAAGAAGGTATGACGCAATCGTGATTGCGGAGAAAGAAACAGGCGCGATGCAATGATCGCGCCTGCCAATCCAACACTCACCTAGAGCCGGTAGAAGCTGGTAGCCGCCGCGTAACCTACTTCCGCGGACCAACCAGCTCCGGTTCTTCTTCGAGCTCGGTGTGTTCGATCGTCGCATTCACGCGATCGCCGTTAAACAGCTCCTCGACCTCCAGGGTTTCGTAGGCGTGTTCGCCATGGAGTGACTCGTCCAGTCCGATTTCTTCGCTCATCATCTCAACTTTCACCGGCGTGAACATGTCGATGATTCTCAGCATGCCGTAGGTGAAGCCGAAGGCCCACACCGACGAGAACAGCACGGCGACGAGCTGTTTGAAGAAGAAGCCGGGATTACCGTACAACAGGCCGTTGGTCCCGGCAGGATTGAACGCACTGTTGGCGAACAGTCCCAGCATCAGGATGCCGAGGAAGCCGCCGACTCCGTGCACGCCCCACACGTCGAGCGCGTCGTCCCAGTGCAGTTTGTTCTTCATTTCCACGGCGAAGTAACAAACCACGCCCGAGACCACACCGATGATGACTGCCGTTGTGGGCGAAACATAGCCTGCGGCAGGAGTGATGGTCGCCAGTCCGGCAACCGCGCCGGTCAGCAAGCCGAGGAATTTGGGCTTGCGCTCGCGGATCCAGGCCACGATCAGCCAGGATATGGCCGCGAACGATGCGGCGATGTCGGTATTCAGGAAAGCAGTGCCAGTCACCGAATCTACGCGCATCTCGCTGCCCGCGTTGAATCCATACCAGCCGAACCAGAGCAGGCCGGTGCCCAGCGCGACCAGCGGAATACTGTGGGGACCGCGGTCCAACACACGCCGCTTGCCGACGTAAAGAACGGATGCCAAGGCAGCCAGTCCAGCTATGTTGTGAACCACGATGCCGCCGGCGAAGTCTTCCACGCCCCAGCGTTGCAGCATTCCTCCGCCCCAAACCATGTGCACAAAGGGGAAGTAAACCAGAGTGAGCCAGCCGGTGAGGAACAGGCAATAGGCCTTGAAGGTCACGCGATTGGTGAAGGCCCCGGAGATAAGGGCCGGAGTGATGATGGCAAACATCATCTGATAGGCGATGAAGACCATCGCGGGTATGGTGTCATTGGGACCGGAAGGCGTTGTCAGGTTGACACCATGCAGGCAAACTTTGTCGAGATTGCCGATGATGCCGTGCCAGTCGCCGCTGAAGCACAGCGAATATCCATAGAGATACCAAATGACGGTGGTCCAGCCCATCGAGACGAAGCTCTGGATCATGATGGCCAGGACGTTCTTGCGGCCGACCAGGCCGCCATAGAAAAAGGCAAGGCCTGGCGTCATCAGCATGACCAGGCTGGTACACAAGATCATGAAGCCGGTATTACCGGTATCGAGGTGAAGCATAAGAACCTCCAAGAGAAGTGCGGCAAGGATCGGGACGCCCGCTTCGAGATAGACGGAAATGAATAGATGGCGCGAGGAAACTGCAGCATGAGGTCGTGCGTGCAGGCTGGAAGATCGTAGTTTGCCTCGCGCTAGCGCCCACGGAACGGACGTCTGGCTACCGCAAGACTAGGCTGCCCTGCCAGCTGGCGGACTGTCAGTGAGGCCGGTCACAGGCCCGGTGTGACGGATACCCAAGGCGATGCACGCAGCGGCTGGGCAGGCTTCCCGCCTAATTCACGCCCGAATTCGACTGAATGGTTGGAGCGCCCTGCTTCTCCGGCGGGCGCATCAAGCCGAAGTTCTGCAAGTAGGCGACGGTGCGTTGCGCCGCTCCGTCGAAGGTGAGCTGGCAGTTCACGAATTGCGTGTTCTCCCAGGTGACGTCGCCCCCGCCATACACCAGCTTGCACTCGGTGAGGATGCAATTGACGAATCGTTTGTCATCCATGTAGACGGTGACGCCCTGAGGATGCCAGTTCTCCAGTACCTGCATGGTTGGTTCCTTCCCTCGCTTATGAAGCAAACTTAGGATAAATCAAATCCTCATGGTGCTGGCAGGACAAGGGAGCCATCAGCATCCGTCCCGGATTGTGTTGCAACAAAACAGGCAGGCGAATTCGCCTGCCCAAATCAAAAATTGCCGTTGACGATGGAACTACATGGCCTGAGTGTCAGGCATTCTGTTCTGCGTGCCGGTCGCCTTGGCGGCTTCGTTGGCAGTAGAGCGAACCTGTCTCATGGCGCGTTCGGCGGTGCTGCGAATGGTTTCGACGCCGCGCTGCACGCGATCGCGATTTTGTTCGTACGTTTCACGCGCAGAGTTCGCCAGATCGTTGGCACGGTCAGCGAGGTTGCTGCGGGTTTCTTCCCCGCTCATGGGAGCAAAGAGGAGAGCGAGGCCAACGCCGACCCCAAATCCAATCAGAAAACTTTTCATATGTCCTCCTAAGATGATCGATATTTTATTCAAATTGCCCCCGGAGTAAGAAGGCCGGGGAGATCCGCAATATCTGGTGAGATGCGAGATAGAAGAACGGGAGTTTGCCTGGGCGTGGGAAATAGGCCTGTGCGTCCGTCCCCGAAGGGGACAGCATATCTAAGCCCAGCGTTTCAACGCTGGGTCGGCGTGTTATTGCGGTGCGAGTCCCACGGGGACGCCATATGGATCACCCGAACACATGGCGCGGATCGTACGAGGCGCCCGACTTGCGCAAGAGCGTCATGAACTCCTGCTCGAAGCTCCACTGGCGATGATGCTCGCCTTGGCGCGCAATGTAACTGGCGACAACCTGCTTCTGCGACTGACTAACGCTGAACGCCCCATAGCCTTCCTGCCACTCAAACCGCACTCCTCGTTCGTGCAGCCAACGTGAGCTGTTGCCTTTCAACTCCTGTATTGCCCTCGCCAGCGGAATTGTAGGGGGCACGGCAATTAGCAAATGGATATGATTCGCCGTGCCTCCGGCGGCAAGCAACGTGACGTTCTTCGCCCGAGCTACGCCGGTTAGATATCGACACATCTCGTCAGCGTCCGGAATGTAGATTGGCGCGCTCTTTCGTACTGAAAATGCAATGTACGAGGACCCAAGCATGGGTATGGGACATAGGAGCAGCTTATCCGCCGGGCATCGCAGGTTCGGTGACGCACGGCACAGGACGCAGTTCATATCCCGTCCCTGCGGGACTCAGTGTCAATTCGGCACGCTACCCAGCGTTGAAACGCTGGGCTGAGATATGCCGCGCCCGCGGCGCTGTTATAGCGTCCTTTTGAACAGTGCCGTGGCAATCGTGATCATTACGGCGGCCGAGAAGGTAAGGTACAGGAGATCCGCGCGAATAGCGATGAAGCCTGCATCCTTCAACAACAGCGCCTTGAAGCCATGCACGGCGTAGGTGAAGGGATCGATGTATGCGATCCAGCGCAGCCACGGGGGAAATGCCGCGATGGGATAGATCGCCCCGCTGGGAAAGAACAGCAGCGTGTTCAGAATGCCGAACGTGGCGCGCGGCACTAGAGGATCTTCCACGCGCACCATCATCAAGAACATCATGGTGTTGAAGGCCAGTGAGGTCACCACGATCATGAGGAAGACGTAAACCATATTCAGCGGCGTAAAGACAGTTCCCAGTCCGGCCAGCAGGGAGCCCAGCACCGTAATCACCACCCCCGCCATGATTGCTTTCAGCGCGCCGGCAATGTTGAGACCGGCAACCAGCTCGAACTTCGTAATTGGTGTGACCAGATAACCTTCGTGTACGCCGCGCGCCTTGTCGTCGATGTACAGCATGCCTCCGCCGATCATCACCGACACAAACATGGCCAGCGTGATGGAGCCGGGCAGCAGATATTTCATGTACTCGATGTAGGGATAGAGTTCGACGGTATCCAGCGAGATCTGTTGCAGAATTCGCGAAGGTTCAACGTCAGGGTTGTTCAACGCCTTGGTGAGGTCGCTGAACTCCTGCTCCAGGGTAGAGCTCATGAAGTTGTCGGTGTTATCGACAATCAACGCGATCCGGGGATGGTTTTGCTCGTACACGCGCCGCGAGTATTCCGGCGGAATGATAATGGCGCCGTCCAGCTTGCCGGTGCGGACATCCTTCATTGCCTGCTTATCACTGTCATAAGGGATGGCGAAGAATGTGTGAGCGTTAGACTGGACAGCGGCCAGCGCTTCGCGGACCTTCACGGCCTGGGTGCCACGGTCTTGATCGACCACGCCCAGCCGTGCATCTTTGATCTTTCCGCCAAACGCATTGCCCAGCACGATGAGCTGCACCAGCGGGAAGACCATCGCCACCAGCATCAGGGCCGGAGAACGGAAGAATTTGCGCAGCTCGCGCTCGACAATAGCCCACATTCGATTCATGGCCGCATCCCCGGACGGTCCGGCATCACGAAGGCGAACGCCTTCACCTGCTCGTCACGCAGTTGCCGTCCCGTGAAGTGGACGAAGACATCGTCCAGCGTGGTGTTCTGAACGGAGAGCGACTTCACCTGAACATTGGAGCGCACGGCGAGTTCCACCAGCTCGGTCGTAGTCTTCGATCCGTTGCTGGTAAGAATCCGGTACATGTGCGCGGCTTCCGGTTGCACCGAGGTAACGTCGTCAAGCTTCCCCAGCTCCTCTTGCCAATCCGGCGGCGCGTTGAGGAACTGCGCTTCAATCACGTTGGTTCCGGGCACGCTGGCTTTCAAAGCCTGCGGTGAATCCAGAGCGACCAGTTTGCCGTGGTCCACAATGGCGATGCGATCGCAGAGACGATCGGCCTCGTCCATGTAGTGCGTGGTGATCAGGATGGTCAGGGCGCGGCTGTTCTTGATCTTGGTCAGCATCTCCCAAACGGCGACGCGCGAGACGGGATCGAGGCCCGTGGTCGGCTCGTCGAGAAAGAAAATCTTTGGACTGTGGACCAGGCCGCGCGCGATTTCCAGACGCCTTCTCATGCCGCCGGAGAGTGTCTTGGTCTGCGCGTGACGCCATTTGTCGAGATCGACAGTCGTCAGCAGATCATCGATGTTGCGCTTGCGGTCCTGAGCGGAAACCCCGTAGAGCTTCGCATAGATATTCAAGTTCTCTTCGACGGTCAGATCGATGTCGCTGGTCAGGGCCTGCGGAATAACGCCCATGCAGTGGCGAGCGGAGTCCGGCTGCTTCGAGACGTCGAAGCCGTTAATGAGGGCGTGGCCGCTGGTGATCGGCAGCAGGGTCGTCATCATGCGGATCAACGTGGACTTGCCCGCGCCGTTCGGCCCGAGCAGGCCGAAGATCTCGCCCTGATGCACGTTGAACGAAACGTCATCGACGGCGGTGAAATCGCCGTATTTTTTTGTGATGTGGTCGACGACGATGGCGTCGCCGCTGGGAGGCTCGGGACAGCCAGCGTCGGCCGCAGTCGTCGTGCGTTTGAACCAACTCATTGCGCGCCCTTCGCCAGATCTTTGGTCAGGTCTTTCGGCAACAGGACTTCAGCAGTCATCCCGGGAACCAATGCGCCGTCCGGGTTGTCGACCTTCAGCTTGAGGCCGATGGTCTTGATGTCGCGCTTACGGCGGCTGACATCGCGCTGGGTGGCGTAATCGCCTTCGACGGCCTTGAAGATCACCGTGCCTTCGATGGGTTGGCCGGCGGGCAGGCGTACTTTCAGTTTGTCGCCGTCAGCAATGAATCGCGCTTCCGTCTCGGGCGCCTCGGCCCGTACCCAGGTGTCGCCGAAATCGATGATGGTTACGATGGGCTCTCCCGGATTCACGACTTCGCCTTGCCGAGTGGCACGAACCGAAACCGTCCCGCTGACCGGCGCATAAATTTTCGTGTACCCCAGTCGCGTATCGGCTTCGGCCAACTGAGCACGGGCGTTGGCTACTTGCGCCTGGTTCGCGGCAACGTTACTGGCTGCCGCACCTTGCTGATGGAGTCTCGCGTTGGCGGTGTTCAGATCGGCCTGGGCTGCGTCCACATTTTTCTGCGCGCTCTCAACTACTGCGTGTTGAGCGTCAAGTTGAGCTTCCGCGCGTACCCGATCCTGGTCGGATTCCACCCCGGCTTTCGCCAGCTCGATCATGCGCTGCGAATCGCTCTGGATGCGCACCAGGTCGGCCTTGGCCTGCGCCAACGAGGCTTTCGCAGCCGCCAGACGAGCCCGTGCGTTCACCACCCCGCTGTTGGTCTCGCCCATCGTCTGCGCTTCGGTAGCCTGGGTAGAAGACACTTGCGAGCCGTAAGCCCGGATCATCGCCTCCGAAGCGTTCTTCTCCGCAACCAGTTCGGCGGAGTCAATTTCGGCGATCAGATCACCGGCCTTCACTTTCGATCCCTCGTCGACGTACAGCTTCTCGACGCGCCCCATGATCTTGGAGCTGACGATGACCTGATTGGCATCGACAATGCCGATGAGGACAGTGTCGCTGGTGCGATCCGTGGAATAAAAATAGTAGCCGGCTGCGATTGCCAAGAGGACGATTAAGAAGACGAAGAATTTGTGCGGTTTCACTTGGACCCTCTCTCCCGGAGTGTGGCTGGCGGCTTTGGTTTCCTCGTCTTTGGGTGCCGCTTCGATTCCTCTTCCAAGACTCTGCGGGCGGTTTCGACGTCCGGGAACCAGCGGTTAAGCCATCTGTATCCAGTGTGCGGGCCGGGTTTATCGGCAGCAGGACCGACACCTTCAATTGGTGGCTGCTCTTTCTGGGGCGCAGGTCGTGACGGCGGCAAGGCGGCCCGACGATGTTTGCCCCTCTTTGCTGGTGCGGCAAGGTTGCTGCGGGGCCTCGTCGTGGGCTGCGTCGCGACCCCCGCGGCCAGTGTGATGCCCGCGTCACGATCCTTGAACAGGGCTGCAGCTATGAAGTCAAGCACAGCGGCGCGACGTTGCTGGATGGCTTGTTTGGTGGAGGCGTAGTGCTCCGGCATGAATTTCTGTCGCAGTGGTGCTGTCAGAAAATAATGGACGATCGAGCCAATGGCCGACGGCAGGAACTGGTTCGGGTCTACGGGGCGGAACTCGCCGCTGCTGACGCCCTCCTGCAGCAGGGCCGACACACGGGTGCCGATCGGCTGCAGGTACTGAGCAAAAAGACGGTCGAAATGAGGCGACCCACCACGCGTGGTGCTCATCAGCTCGCTCATGAAGATGCGCGCGTAGTAGGGGGATTCCGCGACGGCGTCGAAGTGTGCCTTTGCGTAGGACAGGAAGCGCTCGCCGGCGGTTCCCGGCTGATCGCAGACTGTCATCACGCGGTCCAGCAAGCGAGCAAAGAAACTGTCCAGGATCTCGCCGTAGAGGCTCTCCTTGTCGCGAAAGTAGTAATAAAGCAGGGCCTTGTTGACGCCCGCAGTTTCAGCAATGGCGTCCGTGCGAGCCCCAGCCAGACCCTCCTGGGCGAACTCGACCAAGGCCGCGCGGAGGATGGAATTACGGCTGGCCTCGGGTTGGCGACGGCTGCCGCGATGGGTTTTTGTTCGCGCGACGTTTTTCATTTTTAATTAACTAGTTAGTTAGTATAATCACCCGGTTTGGCCAAAGTCAATCCTTCGTCGCGCGCTCTGGGGTGCTCCCTCGCCAAAAAACTCCCTCGGTAAGAACACACGCATTCCGCCAATCTTTATAAATTCCTTATATCTCGCCTGCTAGAATTCGCGCCCATGAAAGTCTTACGAGTTTCGCTCCTGCTTGCACTCTTTGCCCTGACCATTTCGTCGCAGGGACAGCAATCACAGTCAAAGCCGAATCTCTCCGGCACGTGGGTTTTCAACGCCCAGAAGAGTGCCCTGAAGTGGACCCCTCCTGCCAGCATGACGTTGCAGATCGAACAGAACGACCCGCAGGTCACGCTATCGCGCACCCAGGTCTATGGCGACAAGAGCTACGACTGGAAGCTCGACATTTTGGCTGACGGTCAGAAAGAAGTCGTGCAAAACTCGGGACTCTACACGGCCAACATCCGCATGTATTGGCAAGGCAACTCGCTGGTGCTCGATCAGAAGATCACGGCCAGCGACGGCACCAAGGCGACAGACCAGGTGACTTACAGCCTCTCCGGCGATGGCAATATGCTGCAGGCCATCGAGCACCAGGCGACGGCGGGATCTAAGAGCACTACCAGCAAGTGGGTTTACGAGAGGCAATCACAGCAGCCCCAGGCACAGCAACCCCAAGTGCAGTAGTCCGAAGGCGCTGCTGGTCGCTGGATTGCAGCCCCGCGATCGGAGCTTCAGCTTTCAGGCGCACATTCGTTTACTCGACTAAAAGCAGCCAGATCGCGTGGGATTCCCACGGCCCAGAAAAGCGCGAGACCAAGGCCACCGGCGAGTGTTCACCCGGGCACCCGCTCAGGATGATGAAGAATGCGCTCTTCAGGCTTCACACCTTCAACATGGATCGCGGCCACTCGCACCAGCACAGCCAAAACGAAGGTGACTATCAGGAACGTCATGCGAACATGGAGCGGAAGACGGCTCATGTGAAGAAGCCCCCGAGCAGTACTGGTTACCATCGCGGCTAGCAGCGAGAAAAATGCCCAACGCAGAAGCCATCCGGCCGTATTAGAAGGCGCATACAGGAGAAACAGCCGTTGCGCCGCGTTCCGCGAGAAGAGCCGGGGAGACCGCCTTTGCCCATGGGCCGCCAACTGCCGGAGGACGAGATCACGCTCCCGCAGCGCATCATGCAGGCACGCAGCATGAGAGTCGCCTGCATCGGAGACCTCGTTCATGCTGGCGACAAACGCATTCAGCGCGATCACTCTTTCCCGAAGCGCTGTTTCTTTTGTATGGATTGCCGGGCATGGAACTTGTTCGCCGTGAACTGCAGGATCGCAAGTAGACCGCCAGCCGTAATCATCATCGGCTGGAAACGCAAAATTTGCAGGAGATAATCCACAATAACCTCCCCGATGCGCTGAGCCCTGTGTTGGTGTGGCGTACATATTAGGCCAAGTCGCTCACCGTTTTCAAACGGTATGCCGGGCGCCAAGGTCCCCCGGTGTTCGAGACCCGGGAGGATGACATGGAAGTGCGTGAAGGTTGCGGTCTTCAATCGTAGCTTCAGCTTTCCGGCGCTCATTCGTTTACTCCGATTGAAAGCAGCCAGATCGCGTATCGCTGATGAGATTCCCAGGTCTCGAAAAGTGCGAGACCTGGGCCACCTGCCGTTAGCGGAACGGTGGGTAGGCTGGCGCGTCCTATCAAACCGGATATGACCACTATCTGCGTGGATAGTAACCCCCCTTGGCCTCCTCTCTGTCTTCCATCAGCAGATCTCTATTGGTTCTTTGTTCTTGAGTACTTGACGAAGTCTGGAGTGGAGGAAACATCCTCTGCCCGGCGCTGGAGGAACAATTGCAAATAAGCCTTTCATCGCCGTCTTGCGCACGTCCGCATCTCGGCTTCCAAGATACAAGACATTTGTCGGCTAGGAGTAAACCATGCCAGAAGATCCCCTCACTCGATTGCAGGCGGAGCGGCGTTGGTCCCGCGACGCCATCAAGAAGTATGCCTTTCCGCAACCGCCGCGTGCCAAGCGACACGCGGTTGCGCGTCCCAAAGGGCTACTCGATGCCAAGAAAGCCCCCAAACGGCACGTCACAGCACCCGGCCTGCCGAAGGTTGGTGACATCACCGTCGTGCCGGAAACGATCATACCCGCGAGAAGGCTCCGGGCGGCCGGACGATCGGTTGATCCCCTCTTCGTCTATCCACCGGACGGACGGCACGTTTTCAAAGACACCTCCTACCCCTGGCGCGCCTGTGGCCGGGTAACGACGAACACCGGACAGGGTTCCGGAGCTCTCGTCGGCCCACGCCACCTGCTCACCGCCAGCCATGTGATTGGCTGGGGCCCAAACGACGCCGGGTGGCTGCTCTTCCAGCCCGACTACTACGACGGCGACGTATTTGCCTCGTCCTACAGCGAAGTTGTTTATTCCTACGAGCAGATAACCAGCGTAGGCGGAGAGTACGACGTCGCCGAGGACTATGTGGTTTGCGTGCTGCAGGACCGCCTTGGCGATCAACTCGGATGGCTTGGAACGACCACGTACACCGATGACTGGGATGGCGGCAATTACTGGAGCCATGTCGGATATCCGGGCGACGTGGGAGGTGGCACCGAGCCGGCCTGGGAATTGTGGTTCAGTATTTCGGACTCCTGGCCACCGGGATTTTTTGAAGCCGGATCGGGGCTGGACATCGAGACCTATGCCAGCTTGAATCACGGGGATTCAGGAGGGCCAGTCTTCGGCTGGTGGTCGAACGGCCCCTATGGCAATGCGCCGTCGGGTCCTTATATTGTGGCCGTGGTAAGTGCCCAGGGTTCGCTCGATCCCGTCATCACCGATCCGATAGTCCGCACCGCCAATTGGCTGGCTGGTGGCTCGGAGATGCCGTCCTTAGTACAGCAGGCGCAGGGCGATTATCCGTAAGCTGCAGTGGGGTACCCCGGATCTCGCGGTGTTCGAGACCCGGGAGGATGACATGGAAGTGCGTGAAGGTTGTGGTCTTCGATCACGGCTTCAGCTTTCCGGCGCTCATTCGTTTACCCCGACTGAAAGCAGCCAGATCGCGTATCCATGATGGAATTCCCAGGTCTCGAGAAGCGCGAGACCTGGGGCAGTCGGCCGTCCCCTCGCGCTTGCCTGAGGGGAGAAACCGCGCTAGGGTTATAGACGATGAGCGATTTGCGAAATCAGATAGAAAGTCTGTCGGCTGCCGAAAAGGCGGAGCTGCTGGATGCGGTCTGGGAGAGCCTGGAAGCCGACGCGCTCCCCCTGACCGAAGCGCAACGCGCCGAGCTGGATTACCGCATTGCGCGTCATGAGCAAAACCCTTCCGATGTGATCCCCTGGGAGCAAGTCAAGGCGGACCTGTTCCGCAAGCCGTGATGTTACCGGTCGTCTGGCTGCCGGACGCGGACGCGGACTTGAAAGACGCGCGAGCGTGGTATGAGAAAGCACGCCCCGGGCTCGGAGACCGTTTCGCGCTGGAAATCGAAGCAACAGTGGATGCGATTGCGGAGCACCCGTTGCAGTTCCCTGTCGTCCATAGAGGACGGCGGCGTGCTGGGGTGCGACGCTTTCCCTACGGAATATTTTTCGAGGTCCAAGAGCGTCGTATTGTGGTAATCGCCTGCTTCCACGGCAAGCGCAATCCGAAACGTTGGCAGGCGCGTTAAGACGCGGGTAAGTGGTGGTCGGGATTCCTACTCGATTCGGTGATCCGGCATGAACCTTCCTCTACCCAGGTTAGCGTCCAAAAGACGGACGCGAACCTGGGGCACCAGGCACCCGACGAGATGGTCTGCGCCGTTTCCAGGAATCGGGACAGCCGCATTTCATAACTTCAGTTGTTACCGCCGCCGACCCAAGTTCGTCAGAGCTGCGGGGATCAGGTGAGTATCTCCGGAATCTGGTTCAAGCAAAGTGGAGCGGGGGTTTTTCGGTTGTAGAAATGAAAATCCCCACTCAAGGCCAAACGACGGCCTTGAATTGGGCACCCCGCGAATGAGTGGAGCACCCGGGGTGGAATATGCCGGATCCAAATCCCCGACGATTCCACGCATCCTTTTGCGGCTGTCCACATCAACGGCTAAAAGCCTTCGAGGAGGGGAAAATGCTGAAGCGGATAGCGGTAATCCCGATCGCTGTAGTTCTCGCTCTTGGTGTTCTCGGCCTGAGCGTTTCCACCACCCCTGTTTCCACGACCGGAGCCTGGCAAGTGGACACTCGCCATTCCGATGTGCAACTGGTAACCGACGGAATGACGGATTACGGGAAACGCCAGTGGACTTTACGATGGGGTTCGGACGAGCGAACGGTCAGATGAAGATCGATGACGCCGATCCTACAAAGTCGAGCATCGTTTTCCGGTTCTATCCCGCTACCAACATGACGCCTGCCATTGCGGAAAATGGAAAATTCCTGAGCCAGTGGCTGATGAACGTGGCTAACCAGACGCTGGTGTCCTTCCATTCCAAGGCGGTGCAGAAGACGCCTGACGGCCGGCTGCAAGCTACCGGCGATCTGATCTTGACTCGCGTGGACCGCAACGTCGAGCTGGACCCCACGGAAGCCTATTCTGGGCCGACGTTTGGCCCCCCGATCGTCCACCGGGTTTCGCGCGAAGCTACTTTCGTCTTCGACCTCCGCCCTGCCGACGGTAACCCGAAGGACGGCGCGATTGAGGCGACGGCGACTGCGAACATAGGCCGCGAGAATTTTCCGCAGTTGGTGAAGGCGGTAATCGCCACCGCGTGGCCGCCCGTAGTTAAGGACGAAGATTGCCAGAACCCGTCCGGCGGCAGCCAGAGTTATCGTGGCTTCCGGTGCACAGGAACCTTTATGGAGTCTTCTGGTCTTCCCGGGGGGCCTGTTCTCCAGACCGCAGCAGGGGACTTCGAGTACGCGGACGCTCCGTCGGACTTCAATGGCGTCGTCGGTAACCACCTGAATATTATGGTTCACCTCCGTTTAATGGCGCAGGTTTCAGGAGGACCAGTGGCAGGCGGAAACTAGGATAGCGCGGGAAGCCGAGGACGCAGGATTCCCAGACCTCGAACACCGCGAGACTTGGGGCACCCGCGAAACCCTCATGGGCTCAAACAGGGATGCTGTCAAAGAAAAAACGGCCTGATGAAGGATCATCAGGCCGCTTGTGAGATGGGCTATTCGAGGCTGCGCGGCTACACCAATGCCCGCGCGCTACTGCAACGATGCGAGGGTTTTATGGGCGTCCTCCGCGTCCTGACCTTTCAGGTTCAACTGCAAGGCCTTTTGCAGCTCGGCCTTGGCCCGGTCTTTTTCTCCTGCGCCACTCAGGGCCATTCCGAGGTGATAGCGGAAGCCCGGATTGTCCGGTGAGCTCTTAACCGCGTCTTCAGCCAGCGAAACGGAAACCCTGTAGTTCCCCTTCTTGTACTGGATCCAGGCGAGAGTATCGTTCACCGACTGCATGTCCGGCGCTACCTGCTTCGCCTGGGTGGCCAGGCTGAGAGCCATATCGAGGTTCTCGCCTTGTTCGGCGTACACCCAAGCCAGGTTGTTGGCTGCCACCGGGTCGTGCGCGTTCTCCGAGAGAGTGGTCTGGAAGTACTTGCCTGCCGACTTCAGATCGCCCTTCTGCAGATAAACGTTGCCGATGGCGTTGTTGATGGACGTGGAACCAGGCTGAATTGCGAGCGCCTTCTGGAAGGAATCCAACGCCGCATCGTACTTTTGCGTGACCAGGTAGATTTGACCGATGTGCATGTAGGCTGCGGCAGATTTGGGATCAATCTGCAGCGCTTTTTGATATTCGGTCAGCGCCTGGTCGTACTTTTTGGTCGTTGCCAAAGCGGAGGCGTAGATGAAGAGTGCCGTCGTCCGTTTGGGGTTGGCGGTAGCGTACTGTTCCGCCAAAGCAACGGCTTTGGCTGGCTCATTGGTCATGAACATCAATGAGATGTAGTTCGCCATTGCGCCGTCGTAGGTCGGATTCAAATGCAGAGCGGCCTGGAACATGCGCTCCGCATCGGCGTACTTCTTCTGTCCGGCGTAGCAAAAAGCCATGTTGACGAACAGAATCGGATCGCTGGGAACGCTCTTTTGCGCTTCCTTTAACTCATCGAGGGCCTTATCGTAATTCTTCTGTCCCAGGTAGATGGTGGCGTTGAGGTAATGCGCCATGGGATTGTTTTCGTTGAGCTTCTGCAACCGTGCCGCGTACTCCGTCGCAGTGTCATAATCCTTGCTATCGCGATAAACCTCGGCGAGGGCTTGCAGGATCATGGGGCTGTTAGGCGAAATGCGATTGGCCTCCTGCAGTTCACTCTTGGCACCCGCCATGTCGCCATTCTGCCGAAGCACCTGACCTAAAGCGAAGTGGGCCTGCGGATTTTCCGGAGCATCCTTTACCACTTGCCGGAGGACTGTGGTGGCTTCGGCATTGTTGCCCTTAATGGCCAGCAACCGGCCATTGGTCAGGCGTGCGGTAACGTCTCCCGGATCGTCCTTGAGCAGCCGATCGACCATCTTCTGGGCGTCCTCGGTCTTGCCCATGTTGATCATGGTCTCAAGAACCTTGACCTGCAGCTGCTGGCTCTTGGGATCGAAAGTCAGACCGCGCTGATATTCCTTTAAGGCGCCGTCGGCGTTACGGGCGGCGAGGTAGTAATCGCCAATGGCGGAAGCCACGTCAGTGGAGCTTGGTTTAG
Organism: Candidatus Korobacteraceae bacterium; assembly: GCA_049511915.1. Classification (GTDB taxonomy): domain Bacteria; phylum Acidobacteriota; class Terriglobia; order Terriglobales; family Acidobacteriaceae; genus Bog-257. The sequence continues at coordinate 28,352 of JBEKXQ010000006.1, read as the reverse complement.
CCTGGCGCAACTGCTGCACTACCGCTTCGCCGTCATCCTTGCGGCCTTCCTGAAGCAGCAAACCGGCCAGGCGCAGGTAGGGGATGGGAGAATCGGGATTATTGCGGATCGCTTGACGATAGACTTCCTCGGCCGCCTTTGGGTCTTTCTTGTAAAGGTAGAAGCTGGCCAGATTGGTGTATGCCGGAAGCATGTGCGGATCGATAACGATGACCTGGCGGAAGTCCTTCTCGGCGGCTTCATCCTGCTTCAGGTAAACGTATGCCGCCCCCCGGTTGAGGTAACCGTTGGGGTCCGTGGGCTTGAGAGCGATCGCCTTGCTGAAGTTGGCGAGTGCATCGTCCAGATGTTTCTCAGCCAACAGGACATTGCCCAGCAACACGTAACCATCGGCGTTGTTGGGATCATGGTCGATGATGTAACGTCCCTGCTCCTCGGCATTGCCGAAAAAGTTGTGGCCGGAGGCCAAGTACATGCCTCCCAGAGCCACGCGCGCCTTGATGTGGTTGGGATCCAGCTCCACCACCTGGCTCATTTCCTTGTAAGCTTCCCCGTTCTTTTCCAGTTTCAGATCGGCCTGGGCGAGCTGAAAGTGAGCTTCGGCAAACTTGGGATCGATCTGGATAGCTTTCTTGAATTGAATCGCCGCGGCATCATACTTTTGCTGATCCATGTACTTGTTGCCGCTCTCGAGGTACTTACGCTTGGCGACGTCGGGATTACGGCTGCAACCGGCAAGCATGACGGTTAGTACAGCCATTAGGACAAAAACGATGTAGCGCTTCCGCATGACTTCTCCTGGGTTCACCGAGGGATAATCTGATCAACATCAGTTGCAACTTGTTTTGCGAACGCCATGGCCTGCTGCTGAGTCCCCGCCTCGTTTCCCTTCTCAACCGGGATGGTGATACGAACGAGCGCGGCGTCAGTGCGATTCAAGCGTAACGCGTCATACACCAAATAGAACTTGCCCCAGTATTCGCTGGCCACAATGCGACCGTGCGACTGGTACCAATACAGCACGAGTTGTTCGTCCAAACCCTTGCGCAGGATGTAGAGATTGATGGGCACCTTGCGTCCATCGTCGAGCGGCAACTGATAGATGGAGGCTTCCACAGGATTCCAACCTGCGCCCGGCAAACAATTCTTGGGGGAATGGATAGAGGCGCCCGTCCGCTGACTGCGAAGATAAGCGACGTAAAGCCCTACCAGATCCTGGTTCATGCCGGGCTTCCAGTAGCCGCGATCGAGATAGTCGCTCACATGCAGATAGTCCAGGATTGCCTGGTCGATTTTCCAGTCGACCACCCGCGTGAAATCGCCGACGCGGGAGGGGAATTCGGAAAGCGGCTTGCCTTGCGGAACCGACTCGCCATGAGAAAGGTAAGCCATTCCGGTTGTGGCCCCCAGGAGCACGGCGATCATGACCCAATAGCGCGCCCCCGCCTTCATTGACTCACCGTAGGAGCCAGCGGAGTGCCTTCACCGTTATCCAGCCATCCAAGCTTCCTGCGAACGAAGTTAATCGCGCCGTGTAGCAGCAGGAACAAAATGGTGGCGACCACGAAAATCACCCAACCGGAAAACTCGTGCATAAACCCTTCTGCAGCCTTTGGTCCAATATAGTTCGCCATGATGGCTGTGATCATGACCCGGGTGCCGTTACTGATGATGGCCAGCGGCACCATCGCAAGTATGAGGAAGCAGCGCACAGGAACGCTGCGTTCAACAAGATATCCATAACCGGCCGCTAACGCAAGCAAGGACATGAGGGAGCGAATGCCGCTACAGGCCTCCACCACCTCCAAGTGCATGTGCGGCAAAACCAGCACATTGCCTTCCCGCATGACCGGAAACAGGTTGAGTAACTCCAGCGCCCGGACCGCGAAACGCGAAGCAATGAACTGAAGAGGAAAGACGATGGAGTTATAAACCACCGTCGGTATGGGAATGGCAAACAGCAGAAACGCCAAGGGAAACGCCATCGCCCGCAAAAACTTTGAGCCCGCAAAATAAACAATCAATCCGCAGATTGTCCCCAGCATCGACAGCCGAGCCATCGACAATTCAGCCCCCAGGCTCCCCAGGAACAGAAGCCCCAGCGAACACGCCACGATGACCATGCCCCATGGCGACGGCTGCCGCGGAACTAAACGCAACTTGTCCCGCCGTTGCCAGATCAGGAAGGCCGAAAGCACAGGGACCAGGAATCCGTGCGAGTAATCGGGATCGTTATACCACTGATAGACCAGCAGCTTGAGTACCGAGGCGTACAGCAGAATCAGCACAGCCACAAGAAGCAGGCCATGCCAGCCGAAAGGCTTCAAGGTCTGCCAAGAGTTCTGCCCAAAGGACGCCAGTTTCGAGGGAGGTTTTCCGCCCGGCAGGACTTCTTGTGCCGGTTGGGTCAGGGCTGTCTGCGTCGTCGTCTTGGTGCCAGCAAGCGCCACAGGCGAATCACTCCTTCATGATTGCATTGGTAAACTCGGATGTGTGTGCAATTATTTAGCCGAATGTACCGAGAACGAAATTTCTATCAAATTGATAACAGATAACTTATACGACTCATTCTTGGGAAGCGCAAGACCTTGTCCACTTGATGTGCAATTCGTTGCACATCGGTTCTAGTGAAATTCACTTGCCACCCCTGCCTCAATCCGGGGCTCCAGCAGGAATCTTCCGCGAAAAAGTAATCCCAGATTGGTTACCTCGGTGCGAACTTGGCTATGGCGTGATCTCAGGCTTCTGCCGGCGGAACCAGGGCGCAGCCTCGACCTCTTCAGCAACCTGCCAAAGAAAAACCATCAAGCCACCGCGCGCCTACAAGCGGACGATCTTATCCGATGAAAATGCCTTCATGGCGTTTCGCGTGTCGACGATCAGCTGCGCGGAGTCGAGGAGGCCTTTGTAATCAAAATCAGTGTGATCGGTAACAATAACGACGCAGTCAGCCTTGGCGGCCGATTCCAGCAGCGGTTCAGCCTGCAAAGCGAACCCGTCCAGCTTCAGAGTGGGTACAAATGGGTCGCTATAGGAAACGACCGCTCCGCGCTTCTTCAACAGGAGAATCACGTCCAGCGCGGGAGATTCGCGCATGTCATCGATATTGCGTTTGTAGGCGACGCCGGCCACGTGGATGCGCGAGCCGTTTACCGGCTTGCGGTGATGGTTGAGAGCGGTCTGAATCTTATCGACCACGAAGTGCGGCATGTTGCCGTTGATGTAGCCGGCTAGTTCGATGAAGCGCGCCTCGATGCCCGACTGCTTCGTCTTCCACGAAAGATAAAACGGGTCGATAGGGATGCAATGGCCGCCCAATCCCGGACCGGGATAGAACGGCATGAAGCCGAACGGCTTCGTGGCGGCGGCGTCGATCACTTCCCAGACGTTGATTCCCATCCCGTCACACATCAAGGCCATTTCATTGACCAACCCGATGTTGATCATACGGAAGGTGTTCTCCAGCAGCTTCACCATCTCCGCAACCCGCGTGTTGGCTACCGGGACAACGGTTTCCAACGCCTGCGAGAAGAAAAGTTTGCCCATCTCGGTGCAGGCGGGCGTTATGCCGCCAACAACTTTGGGAGTGTTATAGGTCTGATAAACCGGATTGCCGGGATCGACGCGCTCAGGAGAGAAGCACAGGAAGAAGTCTTCACCGGCTTTGAACCCGAGCTTTTCGAAGGTCGGCAGCAGTAGTTCGTCGGTCGTGCCGGGGTAGGTCGTCGATTCTAAAATCACCAGCAGGCCAGGATGGAAGTGTTTGGCAATGGCTTCCACCGCCGAGACGATGAAACTCATGTCCGGATCTTTGGTCTTGCGCAGCGGCGTAGGAACACAGATGTTGATGGTGTCCAGGTCGCGAACCACGGAAAAATCGGTGGTCGCGCTGAAGCGCTTCTCGCCTACCAGCTTCGCGATCTCGGCGGAAGGAACATCCTGGACGTGCGATTCGCCGCGGTTCAGTCCCGTAACCTTCGACTGCTGGACGTCGATTCCGGTGACGTTGAAACCGACCTTCGCAAACTCCACCGCCAACGGCAGGCCAACATAGCCTAGCCCGACGATCCCAACCCTCGCGGTCCTGGCTTCGATTTTTTCCTTTAGAGCGTGGAATATCCCCGCGACCTTCGGTGCAGTCTGCATGCCTTAGGAGCCCCCAAACAAACGTAATTCAAACGGCGATCCTTGCCACTTGTAAGCAGATTAGTATTGCGATGGCCGCCTTGTTCTCAAGCGTAGCACGTCCGGCCGGCGAGCCCATCTTTACGATCCGCCCAGCCGCCGGTTCAGCGCATCCACCAACACCGGATGCATGGTGAAATACTGCAGCCCCTCGGCTTCCGCTTGAGAACGGCGCTGCGGTAGCTTGCCGGTTTTCAGTACGTACCGGAGCACTTCGCCCAGCCACTCGATCTGGCTTTGGTCCACCAATTTGCGCAACTCGCTGATACTCCCGGCTCTGGAAACGTTCACCTCGCGGACCAGCAGTATGTCTCCGGTGTCGATTCCACTGTCGATCAGGTGGACCGAGCAAGCCACCGGGTCGCGATTCCAGCTCGCCCACTCAGCCACATTCATGCCGCGGTAGAACGGCAGCAGCCCCATGTGTGCATTCAACACGCCAAGCGGAGTGGCTTCAATCACCGGCTTCTTCAGAATCCCAGCGCCCGCATAGACCAACAAGTCGATCTTGTGCTCCTGCAAGAGCCGCACGGATTCGGCTGAGTTGATCGAGTCGACTTCACTTGCCGGAATGCCCGCCTGCTGACAGAATTCCAGCACGGAGACTGCGGCGTGAGCTCCGTTATTCTCGATTGGCAGCGGAGGGCCAGAGCGTGGCGCAAGGTTCGGCATCTGCGCGATTCGCCCCTCGGAGACGCGCGTCCGCACTCGACTCCAGAACGGCGGGATTTTCCTGCGCTCGATGAGAACAAAGTCAGGACGGAAACCCCATTCCGACCAAGCGCTACAGAACTCCATCACCTTGGTCGAGAGCTGGCTGGTCAGCAATGCGACCTTCGGCGTGGTTTGCGCGTTCGAGCCTGTTATCGCCGGCAGAGCTGTCGGCACGGGATCGCCTGTTGCGACCGGCTTAGAGCGAAACGCTACTTCCTTTTCCAGCGCCTTCTGCTTCGCAAGCAGTGCGTCAATGAAGTACTTGGCTGCCCAGTTGGGAAAGGCATGGGAGATGTAATCTCCCCAGATGGGCTGGGAGCCGGCAATGCCGCCGCGCATGCCGACGTCTTCGGCATCCATCACTTGGGCAGCTTTCACGATGTCGATGGCCTTCAACGCAGCGTTCAACAACCGCGGGTCGCCCCGCTCTTCGTACATGTGCAGCCAGATGAGGGCGTGCTGAGCGTTCCCTGTGAGACAGGCGTAGGACGACATCGGGCGCCAGCGGTAATCCAACACACCGGGCATACGGCGCGAGAGCTCCAGGCGGCGCAGAGCCGCATAGGCAGCCTTTTCTGCGGCGGCCTTGCCTTCGGCGGAGCCCAATACCTCAGATGTTCGAATAACGCCCCACACCGTGTAGGCAATGGTGTGCGTTACGGCGCTGCGCGCCCCGTGGTCTTCTTCCGAGAAGCCGCACAGATCGAACCAGGCATGCTCGGCGTCGTAGTGTTGCAGCACCCAGGCCAGATGCCGCGACGAAGCCTCTAGCATGCGGTTATCGCCGAGGAAAGCTCCTGCCTCCGCCAGCCAGCAGGTGAGATGGGCGCTATAGGTGGTTACAAGGTCCTGGTAGAAGAACTTGCGCCAGGCGCCCGAGGGGTCCTGAATTTCGCAGAGCCAGTTTCCCGCACGCTGGAGCGCCGCACGGGAACGCTCGTCCTGAGTTCGCTCCGTCCAGCTTTGCAAGCCGTGCATAATCTGCGCGGTGTTAAACGGCGACGGGTTGGTCGAGTTCTCGGCAATCTCAGCGCCCGGAAAAGCGCCGCTGGGAAGTTGCACCGACAGCAGGAAGTCAATGGCGCGCTGCGCCCGCGTCAGGAATTCTTCATCGTGTAACTCGTCGGCCAGCTTCAGCAGCGTAGGAATGATGTAGCCCGTGGTCTCGGGATAGGACGAGGACCATCCGCTCCTGAGGTAGTAACGTCCGACGAATCCGCCGTCGCTGGTGGCATCCTGAGCGCGCTTGAGCCAGTTGGCGGCGGCCAGCAAGTGCTCGCGGTCGGAGTGCACGCGGAGATTTCGCTCCACGTCCACAACCTGCCCCAGCGCAACCCGGAAGTTCGCTGGCCGGAAATAGGCCCCGTTCTGGCATTGCCTGGCGAATCTCTTCAGCGTCCTGACGTTCATGAGAGACGGGTCCCTGGAGATTTCTCCGAAAGCTTTGTGTCAGGGCACGACTTCAGTCGTGCCGAACGCGATGCGTAAATAGATTCTGAGCCGGCTTTAGCCGGCGACAGATTCTTCAGCGGCCTCTTAAGCAGTTGCGTTCACCAACTTCAACTTCCGTCCTTGGAGAACACGATGTGGATCCAGTTGCCGTGTGGCTGGGCGAAGGACATCTGCAGCTTGTCCAGTCGCGCTGCCACTCCGGAACAGATCTTCGAGAGAAACGATCTTCGCTCCGGTGCGACCAGAACTGCTCCGCAGAAAATGCACGGCTCGTCCTGAATGTATGTCCCCCAGGGATTGCCGGCGAATTCCATCAGCATCGCGGAAACGGCGTTGGTTCCTTCCCTGGTCGAGCCCACGAAGGATTTGGTCTTGACGGCGAGGCCGGGGAACAGTTCCGCGATCCGCCCCTCGTCAAAGGTATTGACGTGTCCCCAAGGGGGATTGGTCCTTCCACACTTGGGGCAAGTGGTGCGGTCGGCGCGGATGTCCTGACGATACGGAACGCCGATGATCAGCTCGTGACGGGCGACGCGGCTGAGTTCGCGGCAAGCCTGTTCTACTGACGGTATGTGCTCCAGAACCTCTGCACACAAGATGCAGTCAAAGGATTCGTCGGGAAACTCCAGGTTGGTAGCGTCTCCGGCGACGGTGGTCACTCGCGGGAACTCGAAGGCCGGCCTCTCCAAATCTAGAGCCGTGACTTCCTGGAAGTGTTCCGCCAGAGGCCGCGACAGATAGCCGTCGCGCGCTCCGATCTCGAGAATGGAGGTGCGGCCGCGCGGCATGATCCGAAACAGGTCGGCGATGCGGGCCTTTTCCGATTCGCTTTGCCGGTATTTTTCGAGGTCAATCACGTTCGAACATTGCCCTTATAAAACTCGCGCAGGACCTCGCGGCTGCGCTCGCCGGCCTGCCCGTCCCACAGCGGCGGAATTTGTTTCTTGCGTGGTGAGCGCTTCATCTCGTCCCACACGGCCAGAATAGTGGCTTTCTTCGTCCCCGCCAAGCGGTTGGTGCCGAGCTCGATAGTGACCGGTCGTTCCGTGTTATCGCGCAGGGTCAGACAATCAACTCCCAGAACGGTGGTTTCTTCCTGGATGCCGCCCGAGTCGGTCAACACCAGCGAGCTGGCAGCTTCGAGACTCAAGAAGTCAAGATAACCCAGCGGCTCTAACAGGCGAATGCCAGATGGCAACGAGATACTGCCGTCTGCCAGACGAGCCCGCGTGCGGGGATGCACCGGCCATAATAGGGGCAACGTTTCCGAGATCACGCCCAGCGCTCCCAGAATTTCAGCGAGCGCAAGCGGGTCATCAACATTAGCCGGCCGATGCAGCGTCACGACCCCGTACGACTTCCCGCGAACACCAAGCCTGTCCCCAATGTCAGAGCTGCGCGCTCGCTCCAGGTGCTGGCGCAGCGAGTCGATCATCAGATTGCCAACCAGGTGAATCCGTTCGGCCGCTACGCCCTCGCGCAGAAGATTCGTGCGCCCGCTTTCCTCAGTGACGAGGAAGAGGTCGGCGATGGCATCGGTGACGATGCGGTTGATCTCCTCAGGCATCGAGCGGTCGAAGCTGCGCAGACCGGCTTCGACATGCACCACATCGATGCCCAGCTTCTTTGCAACCATAGCCGCCGCCGCGGTTGAGTTCACATCGCCGACCACGATCACTGCGGCTGGGCGGAGTTCCTCGAGCACAGGCTCAATCCGCCGCATGATCTCAGCAGTCTGCTGAGCATGGCTGCCGGAGCCAACCTCCAGGTGATACTGCGGAGCGGGGATGCCGAGGTCGCGAAAGAACTGGCCCGACATGTTGTCGTCGTAGTGCTGGCCGGTGTGGATCAGGGTCGCTTCGAAGCCGGGATCGCCCGCGAGCGCCTTCATCAGCGGCGCAATCTTCATGAAGTTGGGGCGTGCGCCGGCGACCATCGCCAGCCGGATTGGGGTTCCTGAATTCGTCACGAGTCCATGCGCCGGGAGTCTTGCGTCGGGTTCTGCGTCATTGTAAATGACCGGCGGCAAATGAATTCTGCTAGTCTGTTGCCGCGTGAGACTCGCGATGGGAAGCTGAGGCAATCGAAGCGGTGCGCGACGCCAAACCACATGTGATCATGATTGCCTATCACTTCCCTCCTGCCCCGGAGGTCGGCGGGCTGCGGCCATTTCGCTTCCGCAAATATCTTCAGCGCCTGGGCTATTGCTGCCACGTGATCACGGCGTCGCCGCAGCCGCAGGACTGCTCCGCCGACACCATTTTCGTTGCCGATGAATTGCAGACGGTTTGGGATCGGGGGCCGACGGGACGGTTGTCGTTCGAAGGTTGGCAGGAGTTGCTGATTCGCAAAGCGCTGTTTCCCGGGCATGTCGGATTCATCTGGGCGCGGAAGGCTGCGTTGCGGTGTCATGAGATTATCCGCGACCATCCGGGCGAGCGGTTTGTCGTGTACTCCACCTATCCGCCGATGGGCGCGCTGCCGGCTGGTCTCCTCGTGCGCTTGCGGGAGAATATCCCCTGGATCGCAGACTTTCGCGATCCGATCAGCGGCACGGCGATGGAGCTCCTATCGTTGCGGGCGCGCTTCTGGAACCGGCTCCTCGAGGGATTCAGCTTTCGCAACGCAGATGCGGTCGTCGCCAATGTGGAGGGTGCGGCCGAGGTTTGGCGTAAGCGATATCCCTGGGCGCAGCGGAAATTGCACGTCATCTATAACGGCTTCGACCCGGAAGACGTGCCGCGGCCGCGCGAGATAGCTCGCCGCGACTACAAACTGATTGTCCACGCCGGTGCGCTCTACCACGGCAGAAATCCCAACGTGATCATCGAGTCGCTGGCGCGATTGCGCGCGACGGGAACACTCGAGGCTACCTCGGCTCGCATCCTTCTGGTGGGTTGGATCGATGCGAAGGCAGGTGTCGATCAAGCTCTGTACAACCAGGCGCAGCGCGACGGCTGGCTGGAGCTGCGGCCCAGTGTTCCGAGGAATGAAGCCCAGCGCCTGATGGAAGAAGCGGACGGGCTGCTACTGGTGCAACCGCAGAGTAACGTGCAGGTGCCGGGCAAGCTGTTCGAATACATCTGCATTGGCAAGCCGATTCTCGCGCTGGTGCCGCGTTCGTCGGGAGTGGAGCAGATACTTCAAAAAGCCTCGACGCCGAATGTGTGTATCTATGGCGACGAGCCGCGCGATGGCGTGGACATGAAGCTGCTGGAGTTTCTGCGTATGCCGAACACGGCAACCGAGCCCAACGAGTGGTTTCAGTCCAACTTTAATGCCCGGAATCAGACGAAGGAATTGGCGAAGGTCATCGAGGGGATCGGATGAGGGCGGTCTCGGTTTCTGCCAGGGCACGTCCTACCAGGCTGCTGAAAAAGTGCGTCAGGATGCAAACCCTGTGTGTCCTACTCGGCTGACTTGACTGCGCCGCGCTCGCGCGGCGCCCGGGTGCGCTGCCGCGCGGGCTGGAAGGCATAGAAGTACCACTTCAAGTAATGTGGCAGCCAGTTCAGGATGCGGAAGCGCGAGCTGCCTGCGGTGCGGTCGCGCCAGGTGCTGGGAAGTTCGGCGATACGATAACCGCTAAGAAAAGCTTTGACGGTTAGCTCAAGACCGAGCTCAAATCCCGCGACACTTTCCACTTTGACATCGCGGACCATGACCGCGTCGTAAAGCTTGAAGCTGTTGGTGGCATCGTGGGTCGGTACTCCGCGGAAGTAATGCAGGGTGAGTCCGCTGACCCGCGACATCAACTGCTTGAGAAACGGGCCGCCGATCAGTTGACCGCCCTTCATGTAGCGGCTGCCGCAAACCACATCGAATCCCTGCAGGTAGAGCTGATACATCTGGTCGACCTGGGTCAGATCGTCCGACAGATCGGCCATGGTGACCAGCACCGGCCCCGATTCCACGGCTTCCAAGCCAGTCTTGATGGCGCCGGTCACGCCGCGGCCGTAAGCATTCTTGCGCAAAGTGAGCCGCGTCTCGCCGGATGCAATGATCTCTTGCACGATGGGCAGCGTGTTGTCTTGATCGAAGTCGTAGACAACCATCGCTCCGAAGGGAGTCTTGATGCTGGAAGCGATCTCGCGCCACAGCGCGGGAAAGTTCGCGCCCTCGTTGTAAACCGGGATCACGACGGTGAGTGGAGGAGTTGACTGCATGGTCTGATAGTGCCCTTGTCGTGCATTGCAGGGGCTAAAGCCCATTCAGTTATTCAGCCCTCTTCGGCACGACTGAAAGAGCCTGCCCTGAGCGCAGCCGAAAGATGCCCTGTTACAAACCCCGCATCGGCGCCAGATGTAGTTCTGCTCGAAGCCAAGTCGTTGTTTGCTAATCGCTAGTTGCTAGTTGCTAATTGCTTCCCTCACATCTGTCCGACGGAGATTTGTTCCTCGATCCAGGGAATAATCTCGTCCAGTATGACATCCAGCGTGGTCAGGGCTTCGAAACCGAGGACCTCGCGCGCCTTGGTGACGTCGGGCGAACGCTCCTGCACGTCGTATTCGAAGGGAGGATCGCAGACATAGCGGAACGGCTTCCTGCCTTGATGGATCTTGTTCCAGATCAGCTCGGCGAGTTCAAGGACGTTGGTTCGCGTCGGCGTGGAGAGATTGAAGTCGTTGTTTTTCGCCGCGGGATGTTCGATGCAAATGCGAATGCCTTTGGCGAGATCGCCGCCGTAGGTGTAGTGGCGAACCTGGTTGCCCTTGCCCAGAATGTGCAGCGGGTCCTGGCCTTTGAGAATTTTCTGCACCAGATCGGGGACGACGTGCGACATGGCGAGTTTGACGTTACCGCTCATGATGTCACGGTCGGCCAGCGCGCGCTTTTCGCCGACGCCAACACAGTTGAAGGGGCGCGCAATCGTGTAAGGAAGCTGGTATTGCTCCCATGCGCCTTGCGCGAAATACTCGGTTGCCAGCTTCTGGAAGCCGTAGGTTGAGCTGGGAGGCGGACAACGCCGCTGCGCGCCCTCAGGCGTTGGATACTCCTTCGTGTTCTCGAAAACCATGCTGGAGGAAATCACGGTGATCTTCTGCAGGCGGGCGTGTTTGTGCGCGTGCAGCGCGGCGTCGAAGGCCGCGGCGGTGATGCGTTCGTTCTCGGCGATCAGATCGTAGGCGAACTCGTGAAAGTAGCTGATGCCTCCGATCATGGCTGCGGCAGCAACGAAGTGGTCGCAGTCCTCCAGCAGTTCATTTAGCAGCGCGCCGTCTTTCGCGTTGCCCTCAACGAAGCGGTAGTGGGGATGCGAGTCGTAGCTCTTCGCGACACGACCGTACTTGCTGTAGTTGTCCAGGCCGACGACGTCGTACCCGACGTCGAGAAGCTCCTGGACGAGATATCCGTTGATGAAGCCGGCCGAGCCGGTGACAAGTATTTTCATGATTTCGGGCTCAATATCCTTTGAATGAATATGTGTTGTGTCGCTTTAAAACAGGGCACGGCTTCAGCCGTGCCGTAGCAAGCTTTTAGCAAGAATTGGGTTTGAACCCCTGCGATGGCAGGGGTTCAAACCCTGCTCCTATTTTCGCATCTTTCGGCACGACTAAAGTCGTGCCCTGTTACACACCTAATCGTCCGCAAGATTAACTCAACGCGTGTCGGCCGCCTATACCTATTGCATCGTCACATTCAACAGCATTCGCGTGCCGCTATCGAGCTTGAGGTCCTTGCTGGTTGAAGTGAGCACGCCTCCGGCCCCGAGCTGCATGTTTTTGATCCCCAGCACTCCTTGAGATGTTTCATTCAGAATTGGGATTGGGTCGCGGCGGTTATCGGGCTTCGGAGGTTTCGCCGTTGCTTCGTCCAATCCATGATAGCCAATGTAATCCCCGGTAGTAATTTCCTCATTCGGATTCGGGGCCACAGCTTGGATGACGCCGTGTATCGACGTATCTCCGCTCGGCTGAGCAATCGTGTCGAAGGAAATTCCTAACGAAGATTGTGAGTCGGTCTTCGCACGGGCCTTCGCCTCGGTGACGTGGCCAATTACCTTCGTACCGCGAGGAACATTGGCGCCGCTGGGAAGAGTAATACCCCCGGTAAGCTTGGCCTCAACCGCATCTCCTTCTTTAAGCTTCTTGGAATCCAGTGGCTTTACCAACTCCACCGTAAAGGTGCCGTGCGACTTGGCCGCGACCGCAGCCGGCGTCGTCGAAGATTGGGCGGCGGCTTGTCCGGCATGAGCTGTGGAATTTGGTGCCAGCCCGACAAGCATTAAGACTGCGAGCGAGGCAAAGAGTGTTCCGAGAAACCATCGTCTCATAAACTCCCTTTCCTCTTATGGCATCGTGACATTGAGCAGCATTCGCGTGCCGCTGTCGAGCTTGACTTCTTTCCCGGTACAGGTCAACACTCCGCTTGCGAGCTGCATGTTCTTGATCCCCAGCACGCCCACCGAGGTTTCATTGAGAACGGACGTCGACCCTCGGCGAGTGTCCGGCCCGGGGAGGGTGGCCGACCCTTTTTCCAGATCGGCGGCGTAGTCAATATAACCTCCCGTACTAATCTCCTCGTTGGGATTAGGAGCGACAGCTTGGATAACGCCGTGTATCGGCGTCTCTCCGCCGCCCGACCCAGCAACCTTGTCGAAGGAAATTCCCAACGCCGATTCTGAGTCGTTCTTCGAACGAGCTTTCGCCTCGGTGACGTGTCCGAGTACCTTCGTGCCGCGAGGAACTGCGACGCCGCTGGGAAGAGTAATACCCCCGGTTAGCTTGGCCTCAACCGAATCCCCTTCTTTTAGCTTCCTGGAATCGAGCGGCTTTATCAATTCCACCGTAAAAGTGCCGTGTCGACCGGCCGCGCCCGCAGCCGGCGTCGTCGAAGATTGGGTGGCGGCTTGTCCGGCATGGGCTGCAGAGTTTGCCAAACTCACGGACACGGAAATTACCAGCGAGGCAAAGAGCGAAACGAGAAACCATCGTCTCATAAACTCCCCTTTCCAAAAGCAATGATCGATACAGCACCATCACTCCGGAAATGGCCTCCCGGATCCCCACAAACTCTAGTTCAACAAAATTCTAATCCTTCACGCCGTTGCCGATGCAAGTTGTCTGGCGGGGAAAAAATTCCAGGGATCGATCAGGATCTTTTCGCTCGGAATCTCGACGTCGCGGTAAACCGCATGCGGAGCGCCGACGATCACGATGTCCGCTTTGCGGATTGCGGTTTCCAATGGGACGAAGGAGCTGTCGGAGACATAGGGATCGGTGCAGAGAACTTCCAGAGCTTCCACCTCGAGCAGCTTCTTCAGCTTGTAGGAAAGGCTGTCGCGCTTGTCGTCGGATTCGGCCTTGAACGCCATGCCCAAAATCGCCACCCGCTTGTTCGCTAAATCATACGGTCGCAGTTGTTCCACAAGGAACATCGGCAGGCCCTCGTTGATCAGCATGGCTGCATGGCCGAGAAAGAAATTGTTCTGGGAAAACGCGGCCAGTTGCAGCGTGTCTTTTAGCAGGCACGGGCCGGCCGCGAATCCTGCCTTGGCGAAGCTGCGCATGCGAGGATAGTCGCGCGTGACCGCATCGTGAATGCGGTAGAAGTCCAGGCCGCGGCTCTGCGCGAGAACATAAAACTGATTGGAGATGGCAAAGTTGGCATAGCGCCAGGCGTTGGTAAAGAGCTTGGCGAGCTCGGCCTCAGGCGGAGTCAACTCGATCAGCGAGGGCGCGATCAATCCGAAGAGCCGGCTGGCGGCAGCGGTGGCTTCGGGCTCAAAGCCGGAGACGATCTGCGGCAGCTTGATCAGTTCCTCCACTGCGTTGCCTTCGGCGATACGCTCCGGGCAGAAGGAAAGCAGGATCCTGCGGTTGAGTTTGCGCAGCCGCTCATACACAAGCCTGGTGACGCCGGGATAGACGGTGCTGCGCAGAACCAGCAGCGCGCCGTCCTGCATGTGATCGAGCAGCGCGTCGATGCTGCGGTAAACATCGCCGACGGTGGGATTGAGATGCCGGTCAACCGGAGTGCCAACCACCGTAATGACGGCGTCCGCGGAGCTGATGCAGCTCGGATCGAGCGTCGCGCGCAGCGATTTTCCAGCAACGTCGCGCAGCAACTCGTCCGCTCCGCGCTCCATAAACGGCATGACGCCTGAGTTGACGAGATCGACCTTGGCTGAATCGATATCGAGCAGGTCAACTTGCAGCCCGGCTTTGCTGGCAAGCACGATACCCAACGGCAATCCGACATGCCCGCATCCACCAACGATGGTTATTCTTTGCAGGGTTTTCATTTGCCTACCATTCTAACTGGCGTTACTGGGTTGCGTTGCATTTGTCGACCACAAGTTTCCGGCGCGCTCCAAATTGGAAGCCCACTCCGATCCCGAGGCACCGCGGCAGCTTAACCTGTCTTGCGTGCCGTTTGCCATTTGCATATATTTGGGTTTGATCGTTCGCCTTGAGCAGCGAGTGAATCCGCGTAATACGTGGCGTTGAAGCATCCGGCCACTCCCCTAAGGTAACCGCCCAGTGACCATCACAGAAGCTCTGAGGATCACGCAAAGTGTGCCCCGTGATGCCCGGCCGTTCGCCGTTACTCTCGCGTGCGGCTTCACGCCTCTGCACCTGCAGACGTTTCTCGCGGCACACTTGCAGCAAGCGCTGACCGATCGCAAGGTAACGATCACTTCGGGTCTGTACGGAAACCTGGTGGGAACGCTGGAGAATATATCTGGCGCGGCGCTTCCCGACGGCCTGGTGATCGCGCTGGAGTGGCCTGATCTCGATCCTCGCCTGGATTACCGAAGCGCGGGCAGCTGGAGTGCGAGTGCAGTAAATGACATCGTCGTCAGCCCGCGGAGCATGCTGGATCGTATCGCGGCTGCGCTGCTGCGGATTCAGGCCGGCCCGCGGATCGCGCTCTCGCTGCCTACTCTCCCTCTGCCGCCGCTGTTCCACACACCCGGCTGGCAGGCTTCGCAACACGAACTGGCGCTCGAAGCCAGCGTCATGCACTTCGCCGCCGACATCGCGCAAGAAAGACGAATCGCCGTCATCAATTCGCAGCGGCTGGCCGAACAGTCGCCTGCGGCCGGGCGGCTCGATCTCAAGAGCGATCTTTATACTGGCCTGCCATTCACGATCGAGCACGCTGACCGGCTGGCATCCCAGCTTGCGCAGGCGCTGGCGCCGCCGGCTCCGAAGAAAGGCATCATCTCCGATCTCGACGACACGCTGTGGAGCGGAATCGCTGGCGAAGTGGGCCCGGATGCCGTTACCTGGGATCTGGAGAGTCATGCTCAACTGCATGGCCTGTATCAAAAACTCCTCGGCTCGCTCGCCGATTCCGGCACGCTGATCGGTGTCGCCAGCAAGAATGACCCGGTGGTCGTTAACAAAGCCTTTGAGCGAAAGGATCTGCTGCTGCGCCCCGAGCAGGTGTTCCCAATCGAAGTGCACTGGAACGCGAAGTCGGGCAGCGTCGGGCGCATTCTGGAGGCATGGAACATTGCCGCCGACAGCGTGATCTTCGTCGATGACAGTCCGATGGAGTTGGCCGAAGTTGCCGCGGCGCATCCCGGCATCGAGTGTGTGCTCTTTCCCAAGAACGACTACCATGCCGGCTTGGCGATGCTGCGCCACCTTCGCGATAGCTGCGGCAAGGAACGGGTCTCAAGAGATGACGCTCTGCGTCTGGATAGCATCCGTCAAGGCGCGGCGTTTCGCGAGCAAGCCTCTGGCAGTGCGGCGCCGGAAAGTTTTCTGGAACAGATCAGCGCGGTAGTAACGTTCGACTTTGCCGCGGCCAGTGAGCCCAGGGTGCTGGAGTTGGTCAACAAGACCAACCAGTTCAACTTGAACGGCGGGCGTTACACGCAGCCGGATTGGCAGAAGCTGTTGTCATCTCCGGGCGCGGTATTGGTCGCGGTCAGCTACGAAGACAAGTTCGGCCCGTTAGGCACAATTGCGGCGGTCGCTGGCCAGGCCGATGGCAAGCGCCTGACCATCGACACCTGGGTGATGAGCTGTCGCGCGTTTGCGCGACGCATCGAGCACCAGACGCTGAAGATGCTCTTCGCGACCACCGGCGCAGAGGAGATTGAATTCCGCTTCACCCCCACCGCGAAGAATGGGCCTCTGCGTGATTTCTTCGCAACATTGCTGGGCGAAGAGCCGCAGTCGGAGTTCCGCCTGACGCGTTCCCAGTTCGAGGCGAAATGCCCTGCGCTGTATCATGAGGTACGCCAGATGAGGAGAGCTGAAGCCCATGGATGAGACCAGACAACGGCTGACCAATTGTTTCCAGGTAGTTTTCCCCGATCTGCCGCAGGAGGCGATCGCGACCGCGTCCACTGCCACCGTCGCTACCTGGGACTCGGTCGCCGCCATCACCCTGATGAACGTCCTGGAAGATGAGTTCGGCTTCGAGATGGACCTGGACGATCTGGCCGACCTGGATTCGTTCGAGAAGCTCTACTCCTACCTTCAAAAGCGCCTTCAGGTGGCCTGATGGCCCTACCGCTCCGCCTTCATCACGTGGGTTTCGTGGTCGCTAACATCCAGACAGCGATGCCCGGGTTTCAGCGCTCGCTGGCTGCGGAGTGGGATGGGCAAATCTTCCACGATCCGCTGCAAAAAGTCCGGGTGGCATTTCTTACCACGCGAGCGCAAGATCCTGCGATCGAATTGGTGGAACCGGCGGGCGACGACTCGCCTGTATTACGCTTCTTTCAGGAACGCGGAGGCGGGCTGCATCATGTGTGTTATGAAGTCGCCGATCTGGAGGAAGAACTTGCCGCGTTTCGTTCGCGCGGTGCATTAATCGCCAAGCGGCCGCTGCCCGCGGTGGCGTTCGGCGGACGCCGAATCGCCTGGGTGATAACCTCTGAGAAGCTGCTGGTCGAATTGCTGGAACAGGCGACAAGGGATTAGCGGTAAACTACATACAGGCATTTCCCCCGCGTCAGGTCAAAGCAGATTCCCGACGCGCGCGGCCCGAAGGTGTCCGGCCCACTAAGGATGGCAATTCACTCGCCCGGTAAATGAAGAAACGGAAGCTGGTATCCCGCTCTTGAAGTTCGAAACTCGCAACTCGAAACTTCGCATCGCCCAGATTGTGCTCATCGCGCTACTGGCCATGGTCTTCCTGGGAGCTGACACCGACGCCCGCTTCAACAAGCTGGGCCATCAGCTCATGTGCATGTGCGGCTGCAACCAGATTCTGCTGGAATGCAATCACGTCGGCTGCACCTATTCCGACCGCATGCGCAATGAGCTTGCCGCCGGTCTCGCCCGTGGCGACAGCGATTCGCTCGTCCTGCAAAGCTTCGTGCAGAAGTACGGCAACACTGTGCTGGCCGCGCCGACAACGACCGGCTTCAACCGCGTTGCGTGGATCATGCCTTTCGCGGTCTTTGCGCTTGCCATAGTCTTGACCGTGTGGCTGGTGCGCGTGTGGAAGGCGCGGGCCGTCGCCCAACCCGTCCCGAGTCCCAAACTCGGCGCGGAACAACTCGACGACCTTCGTAAGAAGGCCCGCCAGGATACGGAGTTCTGATGTACGCCTTATTAGCAATGCCCGGAACACGCCCTGCCGTGGGACTGGTTGGGATGATGGGACAAGAGATGGTATTGGTGCTCTTCGGCTGTGCGCTGTTTGCCGCGGCTCTGTTCGTCTATGTGTTCTATCAACCGGATCGGGTTGAAGCCGGCGAGGAGAAGACGCGCCACATGTATCTGCTGGAGCGCAAGGAAGCCACCTACGAAAACCTGCGCGACCTGAACTTCGAATACAAAGCCGGCAAGTTGAGCGAGAAGGATTACGCAGTTCAACGCGCCTCGCTGGAAGACGAGGCCGCCGCCATTCTCGCCGAGTTGGAATCGATTGAGAAGGCGCGCGTGGTGCTCCGTCATGGCACGCGCCGCGCTGGCGTGCCTCCCAATGGAGGCCGCGCGTGAACATTCGGTTCCTGGATCAGTACGCGAAACCCGGCGGGTGGGGCACCGCTTCAGCGGTGCAGAGAAAGCGGCCAAGAGGGAAACTGGTTTTGGTCTCTGAGCGGAGCTCAGAGACCAAAACCAGGAGAGAAACGACGCAGCGTATATGCACGCCTGAAGGCGTGCTCCACCCAAGACGCTTAGCTGTACTTTTGTGTTTGTTCGCTCTCAGCTCCTTCGCCGTCGCCCAGAACATCACCGGCACGGTGACGAACGGCACCACCGGCAAGCCTTCCGCCGGCGACGAGGTCACGCTGCTCTCGCTTTCGCAAGGCATGCAGGAGATCGCCAACACCAAGAGCGATGCCCAGGGGCGCTTCTCATTTCCCGCTCCCACCGACAGCCAGGCGCCGCACATGGTTCGCGTGAATCACCAGGGCGTAGGCTACTTTCCCCAAGGCGGCCCGCTGATGCCTGGCAGCACGACTGCGGAGCTTACGGTGTATGACTCCGCGAAGAAGATCGAGGGCCTGAGCCAGACGGTTGAAGTCGATCGCTTCCAGAGCGACGGCAAACAGCTGGATGGAATCTCGCTGTATGCGGTGACTAACAAGTCGGAACCGCCGCGCACCGTCGCCAATGACAAGGGCACTTTCGAAATCGTGCTGCCCAATGGCGCGGAGATCGAATCGGCGCAGGCCAAGGGTCCCGGGGGACAGCCGATCGCCACTGAAACCACTCCCGGCGCACAGAAAAATCATTACCTGCTGAGCTACCCTCTGCGTCCTGGCGACACTCAGTTTCAAATCGCCTATCACATGCCTTACAGCGGCGAAGCCAGCATCTCGCCCAAGCCGCTTCAGGACGTGCAGCACTTTGTCGTGATGGTGCCTAAGAGCATGACCTTCACGGCGGCGAACCCGCAACAATTCCAGGCAATGTCGGACCCGCAATCGACTGTCATGGTAGCCACCAACGTTAAGCCGGGCGTCGATCTCAACTTCCGCGTCGCCGGCACAGGAATTTTCCAGGCTGACAACCAGCAGGGCGCACAGGGTGCAGGTGATTCCGGTGGCGGCGCCATGGGTGGATCGCAGGCTGCCGCCAACGACAGCCGACCAGGCGGTGGCTTAGGCGCCCCCATCGACGCGCCCGATCCGCTGCATGACTATCGTGCCTTTATTCTTGGCGCGTTCGCGCTGGTGCTGGTAATGGGCGGCGCTTATATCGTGTCACGATCCAATCGGCCACATCCGGCAACTGCCGCGGCAGGCTTGTCCGGCAAGGTCGAGGCCGACTCGCCTGACGCAGCCGCCGCATTTGCAGATTTCGTTGAGCCGGTAGCACCGGCGCGCGATCGCAATGCCCTGTTGCTGGAAGCCATGAAGGAAGAGCTGTTTCAACTGGAGATCGATCGCCAGCAAGGCAAGGTCTCGCCTGAGGAATACACCAAGGCCAAGGCCGCGCTGGACGAAACCATCAAGCGCGCGCTGGCGAGAAGCAAGAACAGCTAAGCAGTGGCAAGCCAAGCGGAACGGGCGCCCGGGTCTGGCCTTCGTTTGTCTAGGGCGGGATTTCGCAGGGCGCTCTGTTTCGCCCTCTTTTAGCCAAGGCGGGCGACTCGCCAACTCCGCCGCGCCTCTCAGCATCTTCTCCCTGATGTGGTCGTTTCTCGGCGTACAATCGACCGCGCCGTTGGGTGCGCGGAAATTTCACTCCATCGAGGTTGCACATGGTTCTCTGGCAGCAGGGTGTACGCTACGCGGCACACAGAATGCCCAAGGTGGTTGGTCCCGCAACGCACGCTGCGTTTGATTACGCCTTCGCCGGCTCGCTGTTTGTGATGGCTGCGTGGCTATGGAAGCGTAATCGACGCGCGGCGGTCGGTTCGCTGCTTTGCGGCGGAGCCACCGCCGCCAATGCCATTCTCACGGATCACCCCGTCGGGGCGTTGGACCTTATCGACTACAAAACTCACGCGCGAGTCGATGCTGCGCTGGCGGCACTCACTGCCGCTACTCCCCGGCTGATGGGCTTCGCCAACGAAGATGAAGCGCGCCTCTTCAGCGTCCATGCGTTGGCGAGAACCGTGGTCAGCAGCCTGACCGACTTCGACGATCGAGACGTCTAAAGACAATTCACCACAGAGACACAGAGGAACAGAGTTTTTAATCTCAAGCCTTCCGCGGCAAAGTTTGCGATAGTAGAAATCAGGATTGAACACAGCGCCCACGGAGTGTGATTCTTGAATTCTCTGTGTCTCTGTGGTGAAAGTTGTCTCTTATCCCGCGAAGGCCTTAGCCAGAAACCGCGAGATGTGCCAGGCGTCCATGTACTTGTAGGGTGTCTCGCCCAGTGAATAATGTCCGCAAGGCAGCGCCTTGATGGTGGTGTCCAGGCCGCGCCGCAGGAACTCGCCCGCCGTCTGCACTGAGAACTCCGGCAGAAATGTCAGATCATAACGGCCATAGATCATTAGCGACTTCTTCGGCCACCGCTCGAATTTGTTGAAGTACACAATCGGGCTTATGCACATCCACACCTGCCGCAGATCTTCCTGCGTCAGCACCGTCTCCACGCCCTGGCGGATGTGCTGAGTCGATTGCCCGGTCCAGGTCACGTCGCCGAAAGACGTGGAGGCGTGATTAAACACGTTGACCCGAATGCGCGGATCGTGCGCACTGGCCAGAAACGCATAGCACGATCCCAGGCTGGTACCCACAATGCCCAGCCGCGAGTAGCCGCGCTGCTCCAGCCAGTCCATGCAGGAGCGGATATCGGCGATGCCCTGTCGCGTGGCGTCGATGGTCCGTCCCACATTGGCCGACACCGCGTAATCGGCGCGTGTTAGACCAGCAGGGCGGCGGATATCGTGATAGGGCATGCTCAGCCGCAGCGCCGCGATGCCCAGCAGGTTGAAGATGCGGCAGAGCGCGTTTTGGCTGACTCCATCGGCATTCCACTGCGGCAGCAGCACGACCGCGCGATGTCCCTTGGCCGGGAACCAGCGCGCGTTGGCGCAATTGTTCTCGGGATAGGGCGATTTCACCGGCGACGTGAAGCGCAGAAACTTTCCCCACTCGTTCTTGGGCTGCTTCTTGGGAGGTTCGCTGCCGGTGTGGAAGAGTTCAACTTTGCGATGCTCGATGCGAAAGTCCGTCGGCGTCTGGTAACGAAAGAACTCGTCGCTGTTCTCGGCCATGGAATCGTTGACCGCCGTCATGTAACGGAGCATGGCTTCGCGATCGCCCTGGTCTTGCGGCACGGTGAAGCGCTCGATTCCCGGCCATCCTGTTGTCCAGTCCAGACCCCACTCGAACGGCCGGACGACGCGGTTGTTGTCGCGCGACGTCATGCGCGCTTCCCATTCATGGATCCAACGGCGATAGTGTTGTCGCATCACTCAGGATGTTATCTCACGGAAGCGGTAAGCATCGATGAAACCTCAATCAACATCGGTATTTACGCGCTGAACGGCGGCTGGCGATGTCCGAGAGGCGCAGGCGCCAGGGCAGCGTCCCAGTGGACGCTGAACCATTTAGCCGTCTAACCCAGAGGTTGTAGTGGCGATGCGACCGTTAGGGGATGTTCGCCATTTCAGCCTGGGGTAACCTTCCCACCATGCAACTCATACAGATTGGCGAAACCAAGCAGAAGACGGTCCTGGACATGATCCAGGAGATGGCAGAGCGTCAGTTTGCCGAGATGGAACAGCTGAAAGCGGCAGCACAGAAGAGGTCGCGGACCAGACAGCCCCGCCGCACTCTGCGGCGTTGCACCTCTCCCAGCGTCACCGCTTAAATCATTCGCAACTCACTGTTCAGCAGCACGCCCTTCGCTTCCAGCCGTGACAGCCTCACTTATTCGACGCCGTCAACATCTTGTGACCTTAGTGTCCCGGGGCAGTGTCAGGTTGAGAACTAAGTAGAAAAAGCCAGCCAAGCTCAGGGATTGACGGGGGCGACCTTAACCCGTTGGAAGCCTATGATCGCCGCATTCCCAAGTTCTGTGCAGGCCCCATATTCCAACCGCCGATGCGTAAGTTGCGTCCGCCGGAGAGCTCTGATGTCAAGAATGTACGCAGCTTGCTTCCTGGCGCTTGTGCTAGGTCTCACAATTCCTGCTGGCGCCACGCAGTATCAACAGATCGTTCCCAACACTACGCTCACGCTCCAGACGACGAACAACACGTCCGCCGCCAATTCTTTTCCGGGGTGCGAAATCACCACGGTAACCAACGGGCAATGCGTCAACAACGGCGATCTGGCAGCCAGCAACATCAGCAAGGTCGATGTTCACTCGCTGCTGTCGGCATCGCAGCAGGGCGCGAAGATCTACACCACGTACATCCCTTACTGGGTCCATGGCACCCACCCCAACATTGGTTACAGCTCGCAGGACCCCAACCAGGTGACTAAAGAGATTGCCGACTTGACCAGTCGCGGTTTCGATGGCGTGCTGGTGGACTGGTACGGGCCGGGAAGCTATGAAGAGGGCGCGACCGAAATCCTGAAGCCACAGCTGGAACAGCAGAACGTTTTGAAGTTTGCCCTGATGATCGACCAGGGAGCCGTTGAGTGGTTCTCGTGTTATCCGACCTGCTCGGCAACTCAGGCTCTGCTGAACATCATTTCGTTTGCGCGGGCGCAAGGCTACTTCAGCTCCCCGGCCGCGATCAAGAACAGCGACGGCAAAACCGTCGTCCTGCAATTCGGCATGGAAGCCTACGACATCAACTGGACGACTATCGAAAATCAGAATACCGACCTGGAATGGATCTTCGAGAACGCCGGAGCCTTCACCAACCAGTACACCATTGGCGCGTATGGATGGCTTTCGCCGAAGGATCCCCTCCAGAATGGCTATGAGGGACTCGACTACACGCAGTATTTTCTGAAGATCGCCAGCGAGAATCAGTCGAAAAAGAACTGGGCTTCCACCTGGAAGGGCTTTAATGACGTGGTGGCGAGTTGGGCTCCTCCAGGTGGGCGCCACATCCAGCAGTTATGCGGAAAGACCTGGCTCGACTCCTGGGCCGCAGTGGCCTCGTACACGGATCGGCTGGCCGCGGTGCAGGTTGTGACTTGGCACGACTACGAAGAAGGCACCGAGATCCAGACTGGCATTGACAATTGCCTTAGCGTTTCGGCCAGCGTCAACGGAAGCATTCTGAGCTGGAGCGTGCCCAACGAATCCACCCTCGATCACTACACGGTTTACATCTCGGCCGATGGCCAGAACCTGATGTCATTGGGTGAATATAGTGTCGGGAGCGGTTCGCTGAATCTGGCGCCTTTCAACTTTGCCCCGGGAACGTACTACGTATTCGTACAAGCCGTGGGCAAGCCAAGCATCATCAACCAGATGTCGCCCAGCGCGGTCTACACCGTGGGTGGACAACAGATACCGACTGTCACCATCACGTCTCCGTACAATGGCCAGGATGCCGGGCCAGCCACGAATCTCGGAGGCGAAGCCTCCAGTCCGAACGGACATATCATCGAGTACCAAATCTATCTTGACGGAACTCTGGTGAAGACCCTTGGCGGAGGTTCGTCGTTCCAGGCATGGGTATCGACCACGATGGGAGTTCACCACTTCGAGGTGAAGGCTGAGGACGTTGACCACCAGTGGGGGTCCGCCGAGGTTTGGGACCGGCGCACGTACTGATCGATTGAACCCAGCAGACAGCGACACGTCATTACGGGCGCTCGGGATTGGGCGCTCGTGATGACAAACCTCGGGACTTAGATCTGGTAGTCCATTTCGATCACTTGTTGCAGTTTGTCCTCGCCCTCGCTGAACACCAGCTCTCGTCCTTTTAGTTCGCGGACTTCTTTCTTCAGTTGCTTGACTTCGTTGGCGACCGCGGCCAGCGCTTCCGAGAGCGGATCGTTGATCTGCTTGGGATCGGTGATCACCACCCGCTTGCCATGACGAAAAACAATGTGGCCCGGCACGCCGACGACCGTCGAGTTGTCGGGCACATCGCGTAACACCACCGAACCCGCGCCCACCCGGCAGTTCTCGCCGATGGTGATGTTGCCCAGCACGCGCGCGCCCGCGCCAATCACCACGTTGTTGCGCAGGGTGGGATGCCGCTTGCCGGTTTCCTTTCCCGTGCCGCCCAGGGTCACGCCCTGGTAGAGCGTTACATCGTCGCCAATGATTGTGGTCTCGCCAATCACGACGCCCATGCCATGATCGACGAAGAAGCGGTGACCGATTTCCGCGCCGGGATGGATTTCGATTCCCGTGATCAGCCGCGCCCACTGCGACAGAGCCCGCGCCAGAAAACGCCATCCGTGGATCCACAGCCAATGGTGCACGCGGTAACCCCACAGCGCATGCAGCCCGGAGTAGAGCAGCACCACCTCCAGGCCAGACTTCGCCGCGGGATCGCGATCCAGAACCGCGGCGATGTCTTCGCGCATGCAGGAAAACATGCTCACACAGTAACCTCGGCCGTGGGCAGGGCAAGAGCCTCGTTGCGCAGCTTCTCGAACAGCACACTGCTCAAGTAGCGCTCGCCGCAATCAGGCAACACCACGACAATCAGCTTGCCGGCATTTTCTTCGCGCTGGGCAACACGCAACGCGGCCACCAACGCCGCGCCCGACGAGATGCCGACCAGCAGACCTTCTTCGCTGGCCAGACGGCGCGCCATGGCGATCGAGTCTTCGCCCGAGACCTGGATGATTTCGTCGATGAAATCGGTGCGCAGGATGCTGGGGACGAAGCCGGCTCCGATTCCCTGAATCTTGTGCGGACTGGGCTGTCCGCCGGAAAGCACCGGACTCTCTGTGGGCTCAACTGCAATCGCCTTGAACGAAGGCTTCTTCGGCTTGATGAACTCCGATACGCCAGTTAATGTCCCGCCGGTGCCGATGCCCGATATCAGAATGTCGACCTTGCCGTCAGTGTCGTCCCAGATCTCCGGGCCGGTGGTTTCGCGGTGAATCTTGGGATTGGCAGGATTGTCGAACTGTTGCGGCATGAAGCCGTTCGGAGTCTGTGCCAGGATCTCATTGGCTTTTGCGATTGCGCCCTTCATGCCCTTCACACCAGGCGTCAGGACGATCTCCGCTCCAAAGGCGCGCAACAGCACACGGCGCTCGGTGCTCATGGTCTCCGGCATGGTGAGAATAAGCTTGTAGCCTTTGACGGCGGCGACAAAGGCCAGGCCGATGCCGGTGTTGCCGCTGGTTGGCTCGACCAGCACCGTGTTGCCGGGCTGGATCTTTCCCGCACGCTCGGCTTCGTTGATCATGCTGACGCCGATGCGGTCTTTCACGCTGCTGCAGGGATTGAAGCTCTCCAGTTTGGCAGCGACGGTGGCGCGCGCGCCATTGGTCACTTTGTTCAAACGAACCAGAGGAGTGTGTCCGATCAATTCGGTTACATCATTGGCTATTTTCATTGGCTATCTCCAAACGATGGTGGCACGTTGGCCGGCGATATAGGTTTGACTTTGGTGGAAAACGTGAAGGGACGGCTAGCGACAACAACAACAAGGGCAGGGGTGCGGGAAGCGGCTCGCGCCAATCTCAGCTTGGACATGCTGATTTGTATCGATGCGCATCATGGGTCGTCCGATTCCGCGGGACTTCGGTTAGCTTAACATGCTTTGATTGCGTAAGTCCCGAGCGGGTGGAGCACGCCTTCAGGCGTGCAGGAGGATCAGCCAAAGTCACCATGCGCTTTAGCGCCTGAGGTAATGCTTTACTTACCTCAGCGGCTAAAGCCGGGTTCTCTTCAGACACGACTGCACCGCTGAAGCGGTGCTCCACCCTATGCCCGCAGCGAATCGGATTACCGCTCCACCGCTAGGCCCACAGCATTTCCGCCGCCGAGGCAGAGCGCTGCGATTCCTTTGTGCACGTCGCGGCGAATCATCTCATAAAGCAACGTGGTGAGAATACGCGCGCCGCTGGCCCCAATAGGATGTCCCAGTGCGACCGCGCCACCATTCACATTGACTTTGTTGAGATCAAGTCCAAGCTCGCGCGCGACTGCGATCGCTTGAACGGAGAACGCCTCGTTCAGCTCGTAGAGATCAACGTCTTCATTCTTCCAGCCTGTCTTCTTCCAGAGCTGACGGACAGCCTCAACCGGCGCCATCATGACCCATTCAGGAGCGAGGCCGCTGGTGGCTTGCGCCACGATGCGGGCCATCGGCTTCAGCCCAAGCTCCTTCGCCTTCGCCGCAGACATCACCACCAGCGCCGAGGCTCCGTCGTTCACGCCGGGCGCATTGCCTGCAGTCACGGTACCGTCTTTCTTGAAGACCGGCTTCAGACTCCGCAGCACGTCAAGCGTTGTGTCCTCGCGCGGCGATTCGTCCTTACTGAACAGCACCGGCGGCGCGCCCTTCTTCTTCGACGGCAGCTCAATGGGGATGATCTGGTCTTTGAAGCGGCACTCGTTGATGGCGCTCAGCGCCTTGCGATGTGAGTTCAGCGCGTACTCATCTTGTTCCTCGCGCGTGATCTTGTACTTGTCGGCGACGTTCTCGCCGGTGTTGCCCATGTGATAGTCGTTGTAAACGTCCCACAGACCGTCGTGGACCATGGAATCGAGGACTTTCTGATCGCCCAGGCGAAAGCCTTTGCGCGCGGTCTGCAAAAGATAAGGAGTGTTCGTCATGCTCTCCATGCCGCCGGCAACGACGATGTGCGAGTTGCCGGTCTGGATCGCCTGCTGAGCGAGAGCCACGGATTTTAATCCCGAACCGCAAACCTTGTTGATGGTCATGGCAGCGACGCTGTCCGATAGTCCGCCGCCGAGGGCCGCCTGTCGCGCGGGATTCTGCCCGAGACCGGCAGAGACAACGTTGCCCATGATGCATTCATCGACTGTCGTGGGATCGATGCCGGCGCGCTTCACTGCCTCGCGCACCACGATTGCGCCCAGTTGCGGCGCGGTGAAATCCGAGAGCGAACCTTGGAATTTTCCGATTGGAGTACGCACCGCCGATACGATGACAACATCTTCTAGGAATGCCATGACGTGAAGTCCTGAGGTAAGAGTGAGTACCCCACATTATAAGATGGAGAGCCTTGTCCGGAGACGCACAAATACCGCCTGAAACGCAACTCGCTCCCGCCGGGCGCGATCGCCTGCTGGCTCCCTGGTGGCACACCGCAATCCTGATCGCGGTCCTGTTGATCGCGTCCTTGAACGGCAACCGCAGCAAGCATCCTCTGGCCGCCGGCAGCAAGATACCGCAGTATCTCTGGACGATGATGTGGGAGTGGATCCTGACAGGCTTTGTCTGGCTCGGTATCCGCAAGCGCGTCCGCCTGCGTGAATTGATCGGCGGGCGCTGGGCCACGCTGGAGGATTTCTTTCTCGATGTCGTGTACGCCGGCGCTTTTTGGGGCTGCGCGATGTTTGTGCTGCTGGTCGCGGCTAAGCTGATGCATCTCGACCAGGCGGGCAAGATCGAGAGTATGCGCAAGCAACTCGGGTTTCTGACCCCGGGGACGAATCTGGAGCTGGCAGTCTGGTTCTGCGTGAGCGTCACCGCCGGCTTCTGCGAAGAGATCATCTTCCGCGGATATCTGCAACGGCAGTTCGCCGCAATCGCCAATTCGATGCTCGCCGGAGTGCTGCTCTCGGCGTTGGTGTTTGGGGCGTCACACGGCTACGAAGGCGCTGCGCGGATGATTTTGATCGCAATTTTCGGATTAATGTTTGGGTTACTCTCGTGGTGGCGAAAAAGCCTTCGAACGGGAATGATGGCGCACGCATGGCACGACGCGCTGAGCGGAGCAATTTTGCGGATGCTGAAATAGCCAGTGTTTATGCGGGTTTCACGCGTGTGTGAAGATTACGATGCGAGTGCAACGACACCAGGCGTAAGATTTGCGGCGATCGGGAGCAACGATGCCGCATCTCGTGTCGGCGGTTTTGCAGTTGCGAGGCGCTTTTTTTGCTTGACTATTTTTTTCATTAACTCTATACAACTAACAAATTGCGATGAAATTGAATGTCGCAATATTCCATGACAAATGGAAAGGGAGAATAGAAACCATGGCAACTAAGAAGGCTGCAAAGAAGGCTAAGAAAGCTGCAAAGAAAAAGAAGCACTAACTTGGTCTTTACGTC
>JBEKXQ010000005.1:0-103869 GCA_049511915.1 Candidatus Korobacteraceae bacterium | reverse complement strand
TTAGCTCCCTTGTGCAGTTGAGCTTCAACCGGACCCAGACTGTCTTCCGGGATGGTGAAAATTACGGTGATGGGTTCCAACTGCGTAATGACTGCGAGGGTTACCGTTCCAGAAGACTGCACCACGTTGCCCGGATCCACCAGCCGCAGACCGACCCGTCCGGCAATGGGAGCCGTGATGTGACAGTACTCCACCTGAATTTCGTCATAGCGCACCGTTCCCTGGTCGTTTTTTACGGTGCCCTGGTCCTGCAGTACCAGCTTTTCCTGGTCATCCAAAATTTGTTTCGCGATGGCGTTGCGGGCCCACGAAGCACGGTAGCGTTCAAGGTCCATCTGGGCTTGTGCGAGCACGTTTTCATCTCGCTCCAGCGCGCCTTGGGCCTGCAAAAGCGTGGCGCGGTAGGTACGCGAATCGATGTCAACCAGCGGGTCGCCCTTATGGACCAGTTGACCTTCCGTATAGTGCACGGCGACGACCAGGCCAGTCACCTGGCTGGTAATCGAATCGGTATAGACGGGAGTCACAGTACCGATTGCGTCAAGGTAAACGCCGATATCGCCTTTCTTGGCCGTCGTGCTCGTAATGGTGATTTTCGGCGGCGCGGGCGGGGGTTTTTTCGCGGCATCGTGATGGCGCCACACCAGCACGACTGCGAGCGCAAGAACCAGCAACAACAGAATCCATATGACCCACACCACCGTTTTGTGTCGGCGAGATTGAGAACCGTGGGCCGGGAGTTGATGGCCACGCTCGATGAAACGGGGCTCATTCGTGTCAACGGTCAAAAGGGATAATCCTGTCTTGGCTTAGCGTCGCTCAGAATCGTGACCAGAAGAAAGGGCTAATTCGGCATCGCCACATCCCTTCGGGCCAATGTTGCCCTTGCCCAGCATATTCCCCAGAGTCAACAGTTCCGCACCGTGTTCGAAAGGTACCGCGTGAATCTATGGATGGCTTGAGAGCGCACTTCGTTGCCAAGCCCACGTCCTATCTGTAGGCAACAGACTGGCTTGAACCCGCTCCGTAGGTTAAGAGCGCGAGAAGATGCGCCACCCAACGGTCTCAATGCAGCGGACATAAGGCAATGCTGCGGGATATTGCCAGAGCGTGCTGATGAAAAACCCGTCACCGTGAGATGATACCGCCGGCACCCATGCACTAACTGTACACAATTGCTCACTTCTTGGCAGGGTCCTAAACTGGCGTTTTTTCGCTAATAACCGGAGAGACCTTGTAACCGGGTAGCGAAAAGTGTGGTTCTAAGCAGCGCGAGATAAAGATCGCGAGTAGCGCGAACGATCCTTATCTCGCCGTTGTCAAGAACCCTCACACGCTCAGAACTGGAATCGACACCGCGCAAATGGTTGCGTAGCCGTGGATCCGCAGATTTCCGCCATAGGGATAGCACACGGTGACCAGCAGATCCGCTTTTGTCTGCCTCGCAGCGTCGTTCAGCACCCTAGGTGTGTCACCGCTGGCGATGAATATGTCCGCTTCGATGTCCAGCTCTTGTCGAAGCTCTGCGAGACGCCGGGAGGCGTCGCTGACAAGCGCCTCTTTCCACCTTGCACTGACATAGGTGCCGCCGGGGCCCCAAAGCTCCACCCCGGGCGTTACGTGGACGAGCGTAAGACGGGCGCCGAGCTCGGCAGCCATTTGCGCGGCCCACCACGCAACATTGTCACTGCGGGGGCCTAAATCCACAGCGCACAGTACGTTGCGGATCGCAAACTCCTCCACTGGCGGTCCTTCCACGTGCGCACTCGTCCAAACCGGGCACTCACTTCCGCCTAGTACTTTCTCCGTTACCGAGCCCAGCAGAAACCGATTGAACGTGAAACCATGGGACGGCATCATGATCAGGTCGGCGTTTTCCTCCTGAGCCATCTGCACAATGGCGCGGGCCGGGTCCCCTTTGACCAATGCGGATCGGATCGCGAGGCCGTCAAGCTCAGGCTCGAGAGACTGGTGCAAGTTTTTCTGAGCCTGTTTAGTGATTTCAGCTAGCACATCCCAGGCAGCGAACTCGGGACCGTCCTCCGGCACGCCGGCGGCATAGCTCTGTGCCGTCACCACGTGGAGCATCACGATCTCGGAATCGAAATGACGGGCCAACGTTGCTGCCTGATGAATCACGCCCAGCGAAGTATTCGGGAAATCAACCGGAAGAAGAATGTTGTTGACATTCAGCATGGCGCACCAGCCGTATTATTGGCAGATGATCTGATCTTCTTGTAGCCAAAGTCAAGAGCCGGGATGGTATATCCGGTGCGGAACTTCTTGCGTGCAGGCAACGATTCCAATTCTACCGGCGACTGGCGATATAGATGGTGCGTTGGTAGCGATGTTCAGCTAATTCTACGGCCTCCGCCTCAGCTTTAGTCTTATGCGGTCTGTCTGCGAACCCAGTCATTGACGACCGCCGCGTCACATCCCTGGGCGTGTCACGGATTTGAGCTCTGAGCCGGCGCTGCGTGCGAATTGTCCATATGCACGCGAGAAAACATGGAGTGAGGTCCGCCACGGACAAACTCGCGGGCAATGTTCCAGCCCACATATCCCAGCAGGGCGTAGTTGCCCATCCGGAACGCGTCCTTATCGTCGTAGCGACCGGGGTACCAGCCATAGACGGCGATCATCGAGCCGGCATACGGCGCGACCAGCGCAGGCAACGAGAAGACGCGATGGCCGTCTTCGCCGCGGCGTGCGGTCAAGGTTGAGAACACAGCATGGCCCAGCCGCGGAAACACGCCCTTGCAGTCACAGCGGTAGTACAACGTATCTTCCTTCAGGGCTTCGGCCAGCGCATAACGCGTGGTGGTGCTGATGGCCGCAATGCTGAAGTCAGACGCGTATCGCTTGCTGTAACCTGAAGCCCCTTGCTTCCACTCCGGCGGAGTATTATTCGCCTGGCTGATGCCGGCAGCGAACGCCGCGCCCAGGATCGGGTACGGGCCGACTAGGTCGAAGAGGTAGTTGTGGAGCTTCGTGCTTTGCGTCGGACGCATGTAGGTCACGCTGAATTGTACCGGGGCTGTGTGTGCAACCGTGGTGGTGCTGGAGGAGTCTTCCGCATCGGCCATCACCAGGGATTGCGCTTTTGCCCGCACTGGGAGGGCTGCGAGGCTCGCGATTACCAACAGCAGGAGCATGACTCGGCGGGTCTTGCTGTCGACATTCTGCCTGGTCAACCAAGGATCCAACCCGCAATTTGCCGTGATCATTTCTTCTTCCTTTTCCAGACTTTGAAGTATAGTGCGAACCGGTACTCCCGCTAGCCCAGACTCGCTAGCTAATTGCTGATGGATTCCACAATCAGAGTGACAGAGGGAAGCTCGCAAACCTGAGCAGGATAGCTCACATAAGGAGAAAGTTTGCGCTCGCCATCGTAGGACGGCCTATTAGGAAAAAGTTCTTCTGCGTATTTTTCTTGCAGGACTTTATCGCTGGCGCAACCCCACCCTTCTCGCCAGCAAGCAAAAGGGTGGGAGCAAAAAAACCTGGAGCCGCTCGGGTGCCGATCTTCAAGTGATCTCGCTTGTCGCCCGCCTCCAGACATGCAGTCGCCGCAACGGGTTAACGCCGACAGCTTTGTGTCCGATCGCGTGAATGGAAAGGTGGGTGAATTACAGGAAACTAAGACGGAGTACCCTCAACTACAGCTGGGGAGTGACTGTGGTCGTCGTCGTGTTGTCCCTTCTCACTTCCGGCGGTGGCGCGGTTGTGGTGGTCGTCGTGTCGGTCTGCGTTACCTTCGGTTGGGGGGTGATTGTGGTCGTCGTCGAATCGGTCTGCTGCACCTGAGGCTCCGCGGGTGTAACCGTCGTATCAGTAGTCTGACTGGTCTGGGCCTGCATCGGTGCAGCCGGATCCTGTGAAGTGGTAGTGGTGGATTGTGTGGTGCTCTGCGCCAGCATCGGCACCGACAGAGCGATCAAGATGAGCGACCCCAGAACAACAGCAAATAGCGTTTTGGATTTCATTGATTCTCCTTGACTACATTGTCAGACGCAATGGTATGGCTTTCATTCCCACTTAATCTGGTCACAATTGCTCGCTGCTACATGGAGATCGCATCCTCAATATATATAGCTATAGCCGCGCGCCATTTTTCTTCCGTCGTCCGCAAGCCTCTCATATGGCAAGGCCCCAAGCTCTCGCAAATTGCACAGTTCATGGAATATTGCTCGGACGCGTCGAGGCCAAGCCGGCTGGGCCGATAAACACGGAGAAGGCGCCCGGAACTTGCGTCGGACCGCAAGTCAGTGCAGGAATTTCGGTGAATTGCACAGGTGGGAATCAGATCTTCACAAACAAAGCGCTAGACTGCACGGAAAAAATCGTGTCGGCCAGGTCGCCCCGGAATAGGGGGCTTCGGTTTTCTTCAGATTGACAACTCTTCTGCCCAACCCAGCTCTCTCCAGAAAGGCGGAGCGACTCGGGCCCAACGGGCGCAATCCCGTGGGCTGACACGTCATGGCTGCGGCTCGCACTGCTCCTCGCGCTCATTTCAAACCCCCGAAAGGCTCATGTGTTCAGTATTGCACAGTTGATCGTTCAGCGATAACCAGTGTGTGAGCGCTTTTGCACAGCCCCATCCGGCTCGACGCGGTAGCCTTCGGTTGCAGGGAAGTTGGTAACCCCTGAATCGGGGATCGATATAAACGCGATGTCAACCTCGATCGGCATCTAGGCGCGTCATCGGTGTGAGGCTTTAATCAGTATCACGCCTGGACAATCATCCCTTTGGAGACACTTATGCCACGTAAAAGCGCGTTTACTTTTAGCACCGCGACGTTTCTGAAGAGAATTGGCAGCCGTCGCACCAGTCGGGAGTACCAGAATAAACAGCTCATATTTTCTCAGGGAGATGCCGCGGACGCTATCTTCTATGTCGAAGCTGGAAATGTGAAGTTGACGGTTCTATCCAAAAGCGGCAAGAAAGCCGTAATTGCGATTTTCCAGCAAGGAGATTTCTTCGGGGAGGGCTGCTTAGGTGCTCCATCCCGACGGACGTCCAGCGCGACCGCGGTGCACGCGACCACGATCGCGCGAGTGGAGAAGGCGATCATCGTTCAGATGATTCACGACGACTCCGCGTTCGCGAGGCTATTCATCGCTTACCTGCTCTGTAGTGTTTCCCGAATTGAAGATGATTTTCTGGACCAACTCTTCAATTCCAGCGAGAAACGGCTGGCTCGAACGCTCCTATTGCTGGCGAAGTTCGGCACGAAATCTAAGCTGGACCCCGCCATCCTGAAGGTGAGTCAGGGAACCTTGGCCGAGATGATTGGCACCACCCGATCGCGAGTCAGCTTCTTTATGAACCGGTTCCGCAAGTTGGGCCTCATCGATTACAACGGCAGCTTGCGCGTGCACCGGGCACTGCTCACCTTTTTTTCCCACGAATAGGCGACACTAGGTTGCGTGCCGAATAACCGCTCCTCGTAGTGGTGCTTTGGGTCAGTCGCAGCAGCTCACCCTTCTCGAAACTGGCGAGTCCGGCCCCCTGTTCGACACTCCACGCTCATCGGGTTCGCGTTCCAAACAAATTAGGACTGAAGGCCTTGAAAGACATGCTGGTAGGAGGTGTCCTTTTTTGCTCAGACCTAGGGGAACCCTGAATGAGAGAGTAATGGTGTGATGTTTCCCCACCGGTAATCCCAGTCAGGAGCAAACATGCCGAATGGCTCGAAGCCGCAAATTCTGGTAGTGGATGACGAAGCCTGTATTCGCGAAAGCTTGGGGATGTTACTTACATCGGTCGGATATGACGTGGCTATCGCAGAAAATGGCGCTAGCGCTATATCGCACTTGGATCGAACGGTTGCTGACCTGATCGTAACCGATATCAATATGCCAGGGATGTCCGGTATGGAGTTGATCTCACACGTACGCAGCCGGCATCCGGCGACGTTAATTGTCGCCATGAGCGGCGACTACCAGGGCGACTCCGTGCCCGCAGGCATCATCGCAGACAGGTACTATCCGAAAGGACAGCATCCTCACAATTTGTTAACCGTAATCGCTAGCTTGATCGAGAGTCAGGACGGCAGGAGCATTTACGAAAACCGCGCTCGGCCGACTCTGGATTCTTAGAACGAGGAGGAAATTATGATTGGAACCGTCTTGATCGTTCTGTTGGTGTTGTTTCTAATCGGTGCGTTGCCGACGTGGAATCACAGTCGTTCTTGGGGCTATTTTCCCAGCAGCGGACTCGGTTTGATACTGGTCGTCGTGGTCGTTTTGCTGCTGCTTGGCCGGATCTAGTTGAACGGTACTCACGCTCGACGAGCCCCACGCCCTGCTGCCCTTGCCAACGCAGCGACCTCACAGTGAACTTCGGTGGGAGTGAAGACAAATCTGTCTTCACTGCCTAGCCGCACTCAACTAAGCCAAAGGGAGGCATTCATGCTTTGGACAATTTTCGTTATTTTGCTGGTTCTGTGGCTTCTGGGCTTCAGTTTCCACATTGCAGGCGGTCTGATCCACCTCTTGCTGGTCGTTGCTGTCGTGGTCCTGGTTATCAACTTGATAAGCGGCCGCAGGACAGCCTGATCTTCGCGGCGACAATCGCCCTCACAAGTAGTCCACAAAATAGCGTGGAATAAAAAGGAAATGTCTTATGAAGAAATACGCAATCGCCTTGTTGACCTTATCTTTGTCCACCGTTGCTTTTGCCGGCGAGCAAGACACCGCGGCCCGCTTACAAGCAGCCGGCACGGTCATGAACGAGATCATGGCTGCTCCCGATAAGGGCATCCCGGAGGAAGTGCTGAATGGCGCCAAGTGCATCGCTGTGGTACCAAGCATGGGGAAGGGCGGATTTATTGTAGGCGGCGAGCACGGACGTGGTGTGGTCACCTGCCGCACTAGCCATGGGTGGAGCGCACCGGCATTTATTTCGATTGGTGGCGGCAACTTTGGCTTCCAGGCTGGCGCTCAGTCAGTTGATCTTGTCATGTTGTTCATGAATGACAAGGGTGTACAGGGGCTGCTGTCAAGCAAGTTTGAACTCACTGGAGAAGCATCAGCTGCGGCGGGTCCGGTTGGCAGGCATGCCTCGGCGGGTACTGACTGGAAGATGAACACGGAAGCCTTGAGCTACTCGCGTACCAAAGGCTTGTTTGTTGGAGTCGCTTTGGATGGCGCCAAGATCCAGCAGGACAATGACTCTACGCTCGCGTTTTACGGTAAGAATATTTCCTTCCGTGCAACGTTGTCAGGCGATGTGCACGCCCCGGCGAGAAGTGACCCGTTTCTCGCAGCGGTAAAGGCAGCCGAAAAGCAGACGCACGAAACTGCCGAAAACAAGTAGTTGAGATCATCCGGTGTGCCTTCCAGGCACACCGGGTATCGAAGAGTCGCGGCCCTGCCGGTGAGGGTTATGAAGGGAAAACCAGGCCGGTCGAGCGCCGCCGTTGTTCTTCCATTATTGCGGTGTGGTCAGCAGACGGAGCTCTGACTCTTGCCGGCACTGTAGCCAACGTTCTTAGTCGTAACTCGGAAAACCTGAGCTTAAATTGGAACAAGGATAACCATTATGACGACAAATGAGCAGAGTAAGTGTGCGCACCTGCCATGCAAGTGCAAGGTGCAACCCGGCAACAAATACTGCGGCCACGCCTGTAAGGAAGCCGGATCCGAGGAAGTTGAGATTGCATGCCAGTGCGACCATGGAGCTTGTCCGCTGACTGTATGAAGATGCATAGCCTGCTGGCAGGCAGCCTGGACTTTAGATCACAGGACCACAATATCGGTCGGCGTGCACCGCCAGATTAGGGTTCGAATACGTGATCGATGCGAAACCCATCGCGATCGCAGACATCGACCCTTCACTTATAGGGCGAAAGACCCCATTCGTACCGCCTACGGTGAGTTCCGCCAAAGGCCCTATCATCGAGTCCCTCGAGTGGTTCGGTGATCTGGGCCTATTTCTCTGGCAAGTGGTGCGTGCCGCAGTAACGCCTCCATATGAGTTCCGCGAGTTATTTCGCCAGCTCGACGAGATCGGGTCAAAGTCTCTGCCACTGGTGGCTTTGGCCGGGGCCGCCACCGGAGTTGTGCTCTCCTTAGAAGCCCGCTACAGCCTAACTCGATTTGGGGCCAAATCTCTGCTTCCCGCCGCCATCGTGTTCTCTGTTATTCACGAGACCGGTCCGATTATCACCGGCCTGGTCGTGAGTGGACGAGTAGGCGCAGGCATTGGCGCAGAGTTGGCTTCGATGAAAGTGACAGAGCAGATCGATGCTATCGAAGCGTCTGCGGTAAACCCATACAGGCTATTAGTGGCGCCCCGCATTCTGGCTTGCATTCTGATGTTGCCACTACTGACTCTCGGCGCCGATTTGTGCGGCCTGGTTATGGGGTGGGCGGCACAAGCCCTGGTTGAGCCGCTTTCGTTCCACCAGTTCATCACCAGCGGCTTCAAAGGGGCCGATTTCAATGATCTCCTGCCGCCGACGTTTAAGACCGCTGTCTTCGGCTTGATCATCGGCCTCATTGCTTGTTTCCAGGGCATGCGGACAAAGGGAGGCGCCGAGGGCGTGGGCCGCGCGGCGACAAGCTCTGTAGTCTTGTCTTCCTTATTTGTAATTCTTGCCGACGTGGTGCTGGTGAAACTCATCATCATGTTTTTCCCTTGATGTTTGATTCAACGAGCTCGAACAACTATGGACACCATCGATCAAATTGCTGTGAAACCGGGAGAGGCTGACGTAGACAGCAGCGCAGCAGTTGTCGCCGAGGACTTGCACAAATCTTTCGGAAGTCAGCACGTCCTAGATGGAGTTAGCCTGACCGTGAGGCGCGGAGAAACCCTGGCAGTTCTGGGGCGTAGTGGGTCCGGTAAGAGCGTATTGCTGAAACTCATTATCGGATTAGAGAAGCCTGATTCCGGCTCGGTTCGAATTCACGGTGGTGACATTGCTGGCTTGGCACTGGATCAGATCGGGGAAATCAGGAAGAAGATGGGGTTCCTCTTTCAGCACGCCGCACTCTACGATTCGTTAACCGTGGAGCAGAACGTCGCTTTTCCCCTACAGCACCACAAAAAGGCAATGTCGAGCTCTGAGCGGGAAGACCGAGTCAGACAGTTGCTGGCGGAAGTGGGCATGCTAGACGGTTTCGAGAAGATGCCATCGGATATCTCGGGCGGCATGCAGAAACGAGTTGGGTTGGCCCGAGCGCTGGCTCTTGAGCCGGACATTCTGCTTCTCGACGAGCCGACTGCTGGTCTCGACCCCATCAGTTCCGCAGAGATCAATGATTTAATCCTGAAACTCCAGGAGGAACATCACATGGCTTCCATCGTAGTAACGCACGATTTGCACAGCGCCAAGACGATTGCGGACCGGCTAGCCCTGCTCAATAAGGGAACGGTTGTGATTGAAGGCAGCTTTGAACAGCTTCAGGAAAGCGACGTCGAATTTGTTAGGGAATTCCTAAAGTGATCGTAGGAGGACGCATGTCGAGAGCGGCGCGAATAGGGGCTTTCATCGTTGCGACACTCGCAATTCTGGTGGCTGGTATCTTCATCATCGGAAGTAAGCAGTATCTGTTCAGTTCCACCTATCAGTTGAAAACGCAGTTCGAAAATGTGGCGGGTCTGGATGCCGGCGGCGATGTTCGCGTGGGCGGCGTTCACAGTGGAACTGTACGCAACATCGAGTTGCCCCACAAGCCGGGCGACAAGGTCACGGTAGTCATGGATCTCAGCAAGTCGACGCACGAGATCATCAAGCAAGACTCCGTGGCGTCAATCGAGACCGAGGGGTTATTGGGGAACCAGTATCTAGCGATCTCGTTTGGATCTACTGGTTCAGCCAACGTGCGGGGCGGCGATACTATCGCCAGTCGGCCGCCTCTCGAAATGTCGGACCTGCTCAAGAAGACAAGCGTCATTCTCGATGGGAGCCGGCAGGCGATTCAGAACGCGACTCGGGCGACAGCGAACCTGGATTCAATCAGCGCCAAGATCGATAGCGGCCAGGGAACCGCGGGAGCTCTAGTTAACGACAAACAGCTCTATAGCAGCCTGGAAGAGACTGCGAACACGATGCGGGACACCATGGTCCAGGCGCAGGCAGGGGTTACTGACTTCCAGGAAAATATGGAAGCCCTGAAGCACAATTTCTTCTTGCGAGGGTATTTCAAGACACGCGGCTACGAAGATTCCAACGAACTGACCCAAAATGAGGTCGAACGGCTGCCTCAAGGCTCACCGGTGAAGGAGTTTACCTATCCAGCAAAACAGCTATTCGACAAGCAGGATTCGGCCAAGCTGAAGAATCAGAAATCGCTAACTGCTGGAGGCGAGTTTCTCGCTAATAACCAGTTCGGGTTCGCGGTGATCGTGGCGTCCGCCGGTATGGAAGGTGACACCCAGAAGGACCTGGTGCTGACGCAAGGCCGCGCCATGGTTGTGCGTGAGTATCTGGTTGAGAACTTCGGATTTGATGACAGTCACCTCAAGACTCTGGGATTGGGTAAGCAGACGGATGCGAATCCTGATGTTGGCTGGGGAACGCTGCGGATTCTCATCTATCCAACCGGGACCGAAATGCCGCCTGGCAAGCAACCGCACGCTGGTGCCTTGCCCAACACAACCACGACCGAACCGGTCCAGGCTTCTGCGGTGCCAACACCGAAACCACCGCAATGATTGCGTTCCGGAGCAAAGCATGAGCACCGTGCTTCTTATCGGAAAAGAGACGGACGCCGTGCTTTCGATAGCGCGAGCGCTTGCTGCACATGATTGCCAATGTGATCGGGCCAGCGGCGGCGCGGGCGCGATTCGCCGTCTGCGTCAACACTCATTCGACGTTATGATCACCGATCCGGAAACCACCATCGATGAAGGTCTCGCGCTGATCGAGGAGATGCGTGACATCCCGCCCGGTATGAAGGCCATCCTTCTCGCCCCTTCCAGCACACCAGAGGAGATCATCGCTGCGCAGCGAAATACGATCAGGCCGAGGAACATGAAAAGGCTACGCATCACGCATATCTGGCTCACGGGCACAATCAACACGCAACTCACCACGATGCCGAGGCTGCGAAACTCTATGCCGAGTACATTGACAGCCGGTTAAAGCAGTCGTCTGGGTAAGGATCTTAGAAAACCTGTGCTGTTAAGAGCAGCTAATCAATGTGTCCGCTCGCGTTGTCTTTGAATCGAATTCCAAGACGATCTATGGGCCAGACTGACCGCGTTTTACGAATAACCTTTCACTGCGAGGAGAACACTATGCCACAGCGTATCCACAAGCGCGCCGCTGAGCTACACAATCTTGCGGCACACGCCCACGCCGCCGCTGCTACCGCCCACGGCAAAGGAGATCATCTCACCGCCCACGAACTTAGCAAGCAGGCGCATGAGCACTCTTGGAATGCCCATAAGCTGTCGGAAGAGCTCGCGAAGGAAGCCGCTTTAACCAGTAAGCCTAAAATTGGGTAGTCGCTAAATCTAACGAACTAGCGCGCAATCTCATCGCCAGAAGCACGCAGAGGTTCCGTTCCCGAATCCTTCCGGTGCGCAGGCGCTTATACTTGCCTACCCGAGTACGGCAGCCTCCGCCGCAGTGTGTCGCGCGTCTCTCCCCGTCAATTCCGATCGTGGAGAGGAATCGCCAAATGGTAGCTTTGTCCCTCTGAGCAGTTCTGCTCAGAAGAGTTTGGTGTAGAGCGCTAACCTCAATCCATCCGAAGCAAGCGATTTCGCGGCAATCAAAGAAATGTCTCTGATGGAAGCGCGCTCAGAGCCTGCTCACCGCCAGCTACCCGCGTCACACGATAAGAGAGAGTGTAATGTCCTCAAAGCGAAGTCAAAGCAATCCAGGCCGTAGCGATTTCAACGGGCAACCTCGTTTCCACCAGAAAT
Organism: Candidatus Korobacteraceae bacterium; assembly: GCA_049511915.1. GTDB lineage: Bacteria > Acidobacteriota > Terriglobia > Terriglobales > Acidobacteriaceae > Bog-257. The sequence goes on along the minus strand of JBEKXQ010000005.1, from coordinate 91,985 downwards.
CGCCCGAAATACAGGCCTACGGCACGGTAAGTCACATGTTGCCATTGGAGCTCGAAGAGCCTATACGCCTGGAAATGACGGAGCAACTCAACCAACTCCTCGCGGATACGATGACCCTCCGCGACCTCTACAAGAAGTCGCATTGGCAGACCTCGGGTCCCACCTTTTATCAGAAGCCGGTCCGTAACTGACTCCCGCCGAGTCCGTTGCGGGAAAGAGAGTAGGTTTGAGAAATGATAGAACGGAAGCTCAGCATTGCCGAGATTATGCTTCTCGCCGGGACCCGCGTCGCCTTGGGCGCGGGGATCGGCCTTCTGCTTTCCAGTCGGCTAAACAATGACCAACGCAAAGCCGCCGGATGGACCCTCGCCCTGGTCGGAGGCCTCACCACGATTCCGCTGGTAATGGACGTGCTAAGCAAGAAGAATTCGGTTTAGCCCGCCTGCATCGGGTCCCAATCTCACACCTGCCGACCAGCAAACCTTGGGGTGCATGGCCGCGTCACCCGTACGGGAGTCATTCTGTGAAGCGTCGCGGAGTGTTGGATCGTTCATGTGACAGGGAAGAAGAGGTAAAAGCGCCGAAGGGGCATGTCGCACAGACATTTACCATCTAAGCTGTTGATTTGGCGTCCCCGGCGGGATTCGAACCCGCGTTACCGCCGTGAAAGGGCGATGTCCTAGGCCGGGCTAGACGACGGGGACGCTGATAAGGCGGGCAGAATCTTCGATAGTAGCAGCCGCTGCGAAAGCGTGTCAAAGAGCCTGAGTGAGGGCTGTCTCAATTAAGAGGTTCAACCTGAGCCAGCGAGGGTCATCGTCGTCGTGCGCTGGCACGTTTTCGTTCGGCAGCAGAGAAGTGGGCAAACGGCAGTGACGCTGCGCATCCCGCGCCGCTCTGCCGTCGACGTCAGCATCAAGCCGGCAAATTGCGATGCAATATAGGCGGTGTTACACTTTGCTCACTACGAGCTGAGCGGGAGTAACTCAGTGGTAGAGTCACGGCTTCCCAAGCCGTTGGTCGCGGGTTCGATCCCCGTCTCCCGCTCCAGGCATCTTGGAATCATATTTCCTCTGGAAGACAAAAGCCGCTGTTCCGACTCGGCATTCCGGCTATCACATCGCGAAGCAGCAGGCGTCACTGACAAATTATCCGCCAGCGGCGTGAAAGTCTGGTGGGTGTATCGGGAGACCTTGCTCCGGCCCTCTTTCACGTATCTCGAATCGCGCAGCCAGAAGTAAGAAGCGCCGACCGTTCTTCTCCCCAGCATCCGCGTGCGCCCCATCCTTTTAGTGAGTCTCCGTTTCGCTGCATGGAAAGGAGGCAAATCCCATGCAATGCAAACAGCAATTCCGCAATTTACTCTTGCACATCATTTGGCGCGCGGTCACGGCCGCATTGGCGATAGCAGTTGTATTCGCGCTGACGGTTGTTTTGACCCCATTAGCGCAAGCGCAGACGCCGGCAACGAGCGGGGGCTGGACGGAAAAGTTGCTGTACAGCTTCTGTGCGCAGACGAATTGCCCGGACGGGGAGTATCCCTACGCCGGCCTGATCTTCGACGCCGCCGGGAATCTCTATGGCACAACCCAATCTGGCGGCAACGTTGGTGGCAACTGCGGCACGTACGGATGCGGGACGGTGTTCGAGTTGACGCCCACGGGTGGCGGGAGCTGGACGGAGCAGGTGCTACATGCCTTCAACGGTACGGACGGGTCCACGCCCTTCGCTGGCCTGATTTTCGATGCCGCGGGCAATCTGTATGGCACGACCGAAGATGGGGGCGCCTACGGCGAAGGGACAGTGTTCGAATTGACGCTCATAGCCGGCGGCGGCTGGACGGAGCAGGTACTGTACAGCTTCGGCAATGGCACCGGGGACGGGACTGCGCCAATCGCCGGTCTGATCTTCGATGCCGCCGGCAGTCTCTACGGCACGACGGTCTCGGGTGGCACTTACACGTGCTTCGGCGGTGACGAGTGCGGGACGGTGTTCGAGTTGACGCCCACAGCGGGCGGCGGCTGGACGGAACAGGTTCTGCATAACTTCACCGGCGCCTACAATGACGGGGCTTATCCCTATGGTGACCTAATCTTCGATACCGCCGGCAATCACTATGGCACGACCTCCGAAGGCGGCAATGCCGGCGCGGGGACAGCGTTCGAGTTGACGCCGACAGAGGGCGGCAGCTGGACGCAGCAAGTGCTGCATAGCTTCGGCATCGGCACGGACGGGGCCAGGCCCAACGCTGGCCTTGTCTTCGATGCCGCCGGCAATCTTTACGGTACAACCTATTTTGGGGGCACTAACAATAGCATGTGCTCTTGTAACAGCTGCGGGACAGTGTTTGAGTTGACATATTCAGGTGGGGCCTTGGTGGTACCAGGTGCTGCATAACTTCGGCAGCGGCACGGACGGATACTGGCCCTGGGCCAACCTGATCCTCGATGCCGCCGGCAATCTTTACAGTACGACCTTCCAGGGCGGCACTCATAGCGTTGGGACGGTGTTCGAGGTGACGCCCGCATCGGGCGGACGCTGGACGGAACAGGTGCTGCATAACTTCGAGGCCCACCCCACCGGCCCGGACGGCTACTGGCCCACAGCTGGCCTCATCTTCGACGCCGCCGGCAATCTCTACGGCACGACCCAATATGGCGGTGCTTACGAGGCCGGGACGGTGTTCGAGTTGACGCCGGTTCGTCCGTGCGCCAAGTGCAGTCATAGTATGCTCCGTGAGGGTGATGTGCTCCCAGCCAAGAGGGGAGTCGTGCTTGGAGCAGGGGCGGGATCGAACTAACTAGCGGGGTTACGAAAGGACAATCGGGGTACTGCACTTTCGTAACTTGACAGATCGAGCGGGCGCGGTAGGCTGATAGGTTGGGTGATGTTTGCCAGACGGCCGCCGATCAGTCGGACAGGCGTAAGGTTCGTTGAAAACTCGTTATGGGTGATCCGCTGGCGGTTCGCAGAGGATCGACAGCCAAGAGAGCTAATCCATTATTCCAGGAGACCTTGCAAACTCCCTCTTCGTGTTGAGTACTCTAGACTTGCCCTGCAATGTATCGAAAATAATGCACTTACATGATCGCGCAAGTCGTTTATTTTGAATATTTTAGGATCTTAGTTGCAAGTGATTCATAACACTACCTTTAGCATGTCACCTAAGTCCTTATTTCGCAATATCTTGCGATAAGTCCTTTATAATAAAGATGATATATGGTGGGGGGGGACCTCTAAAGAACTGGAATAGCAATGTGTTTCGGGTAGTAGGCGTTCCGTTATTGTGTCTATGTCACAAGAGTGCCGCCGCTCTGCGACTCGATTGTTTTTCCCACTTCACCGCGGGCTCACGCCCGCGTCTAACACAAATGTCGCCGCTGCGCGGCTGAGACGATCCCAAATGCAATGGCTTGTTCCGCCGCTCTACGGCTCGCATCATTTCCCACTAGAGCGGGGCTGACGCCCCCCGCCTAACATCATTGCCGCCGTGTTGCGGCTGTTTTCATCGCCTAGTTAGATCGCCTTGATCCACGAACTAATTCAGACGCCACTGTCGTAACAGCCCCTCACATGCGCGACTAACACAAATGCCGCCGCTGCGCGGCTAACACCCCGTCTCCCGCTGGAGTTTGATTTCCTCGGTACAGGCTGGTATTACGCTGCCACCTCTTGCTTGTCGTGCAGGAAGCTGCGACCGCGCTTTTCTGGGCCGAAGACCAACGTCAGCGACAGAGCCGCGATCACTACCAATTCGAACGCAGTCAGCGCCCAGGCATATCCCAGATGGTCGCGCAGCATGAACTCCACGGTTGGGGTCGAGGCGGCAAACAGAATTCCCACCTGATAGGTGAATCCGGGCAGCAAGCCACGCACCGAGGACGGTGACAGCTCGTTGAGATGTACGGGGATGATTCCCCATGCGCCCTGCACCCCCATCTGCATGACAAACGCGCCGACGGCCAGAATGATCATGGTGCTGCCGAAAGCCCATACCGGGATGATCGCCAGCGCGACCGCCAAGGCTGCCAACATGCTGTAGCGGCGTCCAATGCGCTCGGAGAGCAGGCCGAAGAGGATGGCGCCCGTCACCGCTCCGATGTTGTAGAAGATCGTGATATACGCGACGGTGTTGGGCGCGATGCCATGTCCGTGCTTCAGGAAATCGGGATAGAGGTCCTGCGTGCCGTGCGAGAGGCAGTTCATCAGGAACATCAGCGCTATGAGATACAGCGACAGCCATTTGTGCTGCCATGCAATGCGCGGCCCGTCGATGGTTCGCGCCACGCGATGCAACTGCCAGGCTTCGGATTCCGGGACCTTGGTGCGGATGTAGAGCGCCAGCAGCGCGGGAGCGCCACCCACCCAGAACATGGCGCGCCATCCCCAATTCGGCAGCACCAGTCGTGCTGCCATTGCAGCCAGCAGGTAGCCAATGGAATAGCCGCTTTGCAGAATTCCGGAGAGCACGCCGCGCCAGCGCACTGGCGCGTGCTCCATTGCCAGCGATGCGCCGACGCCCCACTCGCCGCCCATGCCAATTCCGAACAGCATTCGCAGGATCAGAAAGACGGTGAAGTTTGGGGCGAAGCCGCACAGCACCTCGATGGTCGCGAAAAACACTACGTTGACCATCAGCGGACGGCGGCGGCCGTAGCGGTCGGCCATCATGCCGAACAGCAGCGCACCGATGGGACGCATAGCCAGCGTCGCGGTGACACTGAGCACGATGTCGCGCTTGGGAACGTGGAAGTGAGCAGCCAGCGTGTCGAAGAGGAAGATGACAACGAAGAAGTCGAAGGCATCCAGCGTCCAGCCGAGGAAGCCCGCGGACATGGCATGCCAGCGATCGGAGTTGAAACCGGACGTGGGAGACTCGGTCCGAAGTTCACTCATGGTTCGAGCGAAAATAACAGACAGTCCGGAGAAGCGCAATAACTTTAGCGGGAATCAAGTGAGTTTCAAGTTTCAAGCTGTTACCTATCACTATTGCGAGCCAACGCCGGAATCGACCGCAAGCCGATTCGAAACTGGAAGCTGGAAACCTGGAACTTACTTCTTCAATCCATCTGCTGCTTCACGATGTGGACATCGACTGCGGGCGCATCGCGCAGGAAGCGATGCACCGCCGAGAGGAACAAGTATCTGCGCCAGCCGCTGGTGGCCGAGTGTCCGAAGATTACCTGCGTGATGTGTTTTTCGCGGACAAATTCCGCCATCGCCGAGGCAACATCTTTCCCCTTCAGTTTGACGACCTGCGCGCCCAGGTTCTCCGCAAACTGAAAGTTGGCCTGCAACGAACGCTGCCGCTCGGGTTCGCTGTCGCCGCCGATATCGACATAGACCACGAACAGCTCACCATTTCCCGCTTGTGCCATGCGGGCCGCGCGAGCCACCAGGTATTGCGCCGCCGGATTGGAGCTGACGCCCACGGCGATGCGTTCCCGCACTTGCAATTCACGGCCGGGATCGATCTCGGTCTGGATGTAGGGTTCCAGGCTGCGATCGACCACCTGCGCTACCTGACGCAAGGCAATCTCACGCAGTGCAATCAAGTTGCTAGGGCGAAAAAAACTGCCCAGCGCGCGGTCCACCCGCTCCATGGGATAAACGTCGCCGCGGCGCATGCGCGTCGCCAGCGCCTCCGGCGTCACATCGGACAACACGATCTCATCAACCCGCTTCAACACCCAGTCAGGAACGGTCTCACGCACCACGATGCCGGTGATCTTATGCACCAGCGGAGTCACGCTCTCCAGGTGCTGCACGTTCATGGTGGAGAGAACATCGATCTTATTGTCGAGGAGTTCGAAGACATCTTCGAAGCGCTTGTGATGCTTGCTGCCTTCAATGTTGGTATGCGCCAGTTCGTCCACCAGCACCACCTGCGGATGGCGCGCCAGAATGGCGTCCACATCCATCTCTTCGAACATCGTGCCCTTGTAGTTGAGCTGCTTGCGCGGTACGGTTTCCAGGCGTCCGGCCAACTCCCTCGTGGCCAGGCGGCCATGGCTTTCGACCACTCCAATCACCACATCTTCGCCCCGGCTCTTGCGGCGGATGGCTTCGCTCAGCATGGAATAGGTCTTGCCAACGCCCGGCGCGTATCCCAGAAAGAGCTTGAAGACACCGCTCTTTTTCTCCGGAGCGGTTACCTCCAGCCATTGCTCGGGCGTCTTTTGCATGAGGAATCCATTCTGCGTCACCGCGCCGAAAAAGTCGATTCTGTACAATCGTGCCGTGAGTGCGCAACACGAGTCGGGACGGGAAGGGAAGCAGCAGGGGCGGATCGCGATCTCCCCGAAGCGTCTGCAGTCTCTGCTCTACCATTACGCGGTCGCCATGGTGACGGTCGCGATCGTGGTCATCGCCTACACTCGCCTGCCGGTCAACCCAACCACGGTAGCGCTTTCGTTTCTGTTAGTGGTGCTGGGCGTTGCCAGCCGCTGGGGACTGACCCTCGCGACCACAACGGCGGTCGTGGCCACGCTGGCGTTCAACTATTACTTTCTGCCTCCGATCCACACTTTCACGGTCGCCGATCCTCAGAACTGGATTGCGCTGTTGGCATTTCTGGTCACGGCAATTGTTGCCAGCCGGCTTTCCGAGCGCGCCCGCCGCGAGGCGGAAAATGCCCATCGCCGCCGCAAAGAGGTGGAGCGGCTCTATTTCCTAAGCCAGCAGTTGCTGGCTACGGAAAATGTAATGGAGCTGCTCAACTCCATTCCGCAGTTCGTGCGCGACGCCTTTGGATTGAAGGCTGCGGCCATGTATCTGCCCAAGCGCAGAGAGGTCTATCGGACCGGCTTCGACCATCCGGAACTCAGCGAGGAGCAACTGGAATCGGTGAGCTGCCGCGGTGAGCTGGTGGTGGATGAGGAACAGCAGTTGTGCTTCGTGCCGTTGCGCATCGGCGTAAGACCTGTGGGCAGCCTTGGACTGGAAGGCGTCGTGCTCTCACGTGAGACCTTGGAAGCGGTCGGCAGCCTGGTCGCCATCTCCATTGAGCGCGCCGGCGCCGTGGAAACGCTGACGCGCAATGAGGCCTCACGCGAGAGCGAGAAGCTGCGCTCGGCTTTGCTCGACAGCGTCACGCATGAATTTCGCACGCCGCTGACCGCAATCAAGCTCTCCGTCACCACGCTGCTCGCTTCTGATCCCGTCAGCACTGAGGCCCGTCAGGAGCTGCTCACAGTGATCAACGAGGAAAGCGACCGCCTGAACCGTTTGGTTGGCGAAGCGGCGGAGATGGCGCAGCTCGACGCGCAGCAGGTGGAACTGCGCCGCGAGTCTCATCCTGTCCGCGAGGTAATTGAAGCCGCGCTGGAGCGGGCGAAGCAGGTTGTGGCAGGACGCGAGGTTGAAGTACATATCCCCGACGCGTTGCCACCAGTGGGAGTCGATCTGGAACGCATTGCGGAGGTGCTGGTGCAGCTGCTGGAAAATGCAGCCAAATACTCGCCGGCGAATACACCTATCACCATTACCGCTGAGCCGGCAGGCAAGATGGTGAGCATCAGCGTGGCAGACCGGGGTCCTGGGATCGACGACATGGAGCAGTCGCTGATCTTCGAGAAGTTCTATCGCGGCCGCGACCAGCGCTATCGAATTCAAGGCACAGGGATGGGATTAGCAATTGCCAAAGCCATCGTCGAAGCCCACGGTGGAACCATCGGCGTGACGTCACAAACCGGCAGCGGTTCGGTGTTTCACTTCACGGTGCCGGCTGTGGGAAGTAATTAGCAATTAGCTAAGACCTGATCATGGCCACAGGAGGACGGGCTGATGGTGACGCGTCGCATGCTGTTCTCGCTCTTCCTACTTGTCGGCAGCTCTTTCGCGCAGGGATATGGATCAATCTCCGGGACCGTGACAGGCGAAGATGGAAAGCCCGTCTCAAGTGCCGCGGTCTATGCTCCCCGTCTTATAGAGTCTAATGCCAGCTGGATCGGTGCTATTCCCGAGCGGGAGACTGACGCTGACGGCCATTACACCTTCGAGCGACTCGGGTATGGACCCTACCACCTCATGGCAACAAAACCCGATGCCGGTTACGCCGATGGACCCGACGGTTTCTTCTTCCCTTTCGACCAGCAGATTGAAGTAGTTCTCTCGGAGACGAACTCAAACGCAACCATCGATCTGAAACTAGGCAAGAAGGCAGGTATGGTAGCCGGAACGGTGAGAGATGCCGATACGGGAGGGCCTATCGACTCTTACGTTGAGATCCGCTGTTTGCCCGACACACGTCGATTCCGAGGGGAACGCTTGTCGGCGCAATTCAGGCTCAACATTCCCTCCGATACTCCGGTGACGATGAAGGCCATTAAAGAGGGATACGAAGACTGGTGGTACACGCGCGACGGTGCCGTGGCGGTCATCCAGGCCAAACGGGGCGAAACGGTGTACATCGACGTCAAACTTCGGCCGAAAGCCACACCACCAAACTCAAACTGAGCTCATCACTTTCAAAGCCACCTCGGTTTTCTCCCGAAAGAGCCTCGGCGTTTTCAGCGTAGCTCTGCCCACGCCAAGTACATTGGGCGTTAAGACGCGGTAATCCGAGCTTGGCACTTAGCAGTTAGCTAAGAGCGAAAAGCGGGCTACCTGATCACCAGCACTTCGCGGATATTATCCCGACCGAGGAAGAACTTCTTCGAGGTGTATTCGCGGAAGAGGTTTTCGACGTGCCGGTTATTAAAGACGCGCTGCAGCCGGAAGCCGCGGACAGGTTGAAGTTCCAGGCTGTCCTTCGACATGATGTTGTAGCGGTAGAACGGCGCGTCTGGTCCGGCATCTTTGGTGTGGAAGAACGCCAGCATGATGCCCCCCGGCTTCATGGCGACCTGAATCCGCTCGATCACCGGTTGCACCAGGGGCTCAGCCAGGAAATCGGCGAGGTCCCAGAACATCACGGCATCGAATTCCTCGCGGGAAAAACACAGGTTCTCGCGCAGAAAACGTTCCGCATCGATGACGGAGCCACCATCACCATTCGGAATGAGCAGGGACTTGTCGCTGGCCAGGCGCAACAGATCTTCCTGCCGGAAGCGATGCCCGAGCCCCGTCATGAAGGTGATATTGGCGGGCGAGGTTGAGCCCAGATCCAGGATCTTCAGGCCCTCTTCGCGCGAGATGGCGCGAATGAACTCGCTGAAACCGGTGGAGCGACGACTTATCTTCTGGCCGGGGACGGCGTCCTCGTCCTCTGACTGCCGGCCAAAGCCGAATAGTTTATGAAAGATGCCTGGGGCCACAAGGCACCATTGTAGGGGCTGGCTGCCGAAGCGGCAATCTTTCCAGAAAGAAGGCACTCTGGCGCCACTTTTACATAAGCAGCGCGGTTACTCTGCAGTGTGCCTTGCTCTTACAGCTTCTTGGACTCCAGCAGCGATCCCTGCGTGGAAATCGGTGTGGCAACCGGGGCTGTGGTGACCGAAGCTTGCGGCTTGGCCTCGATTCTCGGAGTGGTCTCCGGCTTCTGAATATCAATGCCGCCCTTAAAGAACGCCCCATCTTCGATAGAGATGCGCGCGGTTGCAATGTCGCCGGTAAGGGAAGCGCTCTTGCGCAGTTCAACCCGCTCGGTGGCATGGATATCGCCGTCCACACGGCCATGCACAATCACGTTTCGCGCCTCAATATGGGCGCGCACGCGACCATTCGGGCCCACCGTCAGGCTCTGGCCGCGCAGGGTAATGGACCCCTCCACCTCGCCGTCGACGATCAAATCCTCGCTGCCCGAAAGTTCGCCCTTGACCACGACGGATTTCCCGATGGTGGCAACCTCGCTGCCGCGCGGACTATCGCTGCGCACAGGCTCGATGGGACGTGACGGCGCAGGAGGGGCAACCGGCATCGCTGAGGAGCCGGCAAAGCCGGACTCGGGGGGATTTGTGTACTCGTCTTCCTTCCGCTTCCACATAGTGTTTTATCAAGCTCCGTAGGTGGCCGCGGCGCCGGCTCAGGGGCGCCGTCGGTAGGCCTCAATTATAGTGCAGTTAAGTCGCTCCGAAAGAGCATACTCAACCGCCCGCAAAGCCGCAAACGCTTTTCTACACGAAATGTGGATTTTAGGATGACTTCTCAGGTCACCGGGGAGCTTCCGGAAGACTTAGAACGGATGTCCAGCCGTCACAGAAGCCGCCCGCTGCCTCCCGTATAATTGGCTCGCTCGCGCCTCGCATCCGCGAATCCCATGGGCGCCAGAGCAGGACTTTTATGACCGATATTGAACTGATTCTTGGCCGCGAGGTTCTTGATTCTCGCGGAAATCCTACCGTTGAAGCCGACGTGATCTTATCCAGCGGAGCCCGTGGCCGCGCCGCCGTCCCCAGCGGAGCTTCCACCGGTGAGCACGAAGCCCTGGAGCTGCGCGACGGCGATAAGAGCCGCTACGCGGGCAAAGGCGTGCTCAAGGCGGTAAACAACATCAACGAGATTATCGCCCCCGAACTGGAAGGCATCGACGCCAGCGAGCAGCATGAACTGGACAATGCGATGCTTGCCCTCGACGGCACGCCCACGAAAAGCAAGCTGGGCGCAAACGCGATCCTGGCGGTCTCGATGGCCGCAGCCCGTGCCATGGCCGACCATCTGGGCATCGAGCTGTATCAGTATCTTGGCGGATTTACCGCCAGCCTGCTGCCCACGCCGATGATGAACATCCTGAACGGCGGCGCGCACGCCGACAACAACGTCGACTTCCAGGAATTCATGGTGATGCCGGTGGGCGCGACATCGTTCAGCGAGGCGCTCCGCTGGGGTGTCGAAACGTTTCATGTGCTGAAGGGCGTGCTGAAGAAGCGCGGCTACAACACCTCGGTCGGCGATGAAGGCGGGTTTGCACCGTCACTCAAGTCGAATGTCGAGGCGATAGAAGTGGTGCTGGAAGCCATCACGCAAGCGGGCTATAAGCCGGGCGAGCAGATCGCGATTGCGCTCGATCCGGCAGCCAGCGAGTTCTACGACAGCGCGAAAAAGAAGTACGTCCTCAAGAAGTCCGACAAGAGCGAGCACTCCAGCGAAGACATGGTGAAGTTCTGGGCCGACTGGGTGCGGCAATATCCCATCGTTTCTCTCGAAGATGCCTTTGCGGAAGACGATTGGGACGGCTGGAAGCTGCAGACGGATGAGCTGGGCGGCAAGATTCAGCTTGTCGGAGATGACATCTTCGTCACCAACATCGACATCTTCCAGCGCGGGATTGACGCGGGCGTCGCGAATTCGATTTTGATCAAGCTGAATCAGATCGGTTCGGTCAGCGAGACCCTCGACGCCATCAACCTTGCGCGCCAGAACGGCTACACTACCGTCATTTCGCATCGTTCAGGCGAGACAGAAGACTCGTTCATCGCCGATTTCGCGGTCGCCACCGGCGCTGGGCAGATCAAGACGGGCTCGGCCTCACGCAGCGATCGCATCGCTAAATACAATCAGTTGCTGCGCATCGAGGAAGAACTCGGCCCGGCGGCACGGTTCCTGGGATTGAAGGCGCTGAATTATCACGGTGAGCTGGCGAAGAAGGCCAAAGAAGAATAGCGCTCGGGATTGGGGACTAGGGGACCGGCGGCTGCGCACTCGCCGGTTTCCGTCTTCAACCATGCGATCTGTTCAAAGCTCGGATCGCCTGGCGAAGAGCGAAACGCGAGCAGCGAATAGCGACTTGCCAACCCCACCTTTTCCCGTCAATCCCGTCCAACCCACAGCGGCTACTTTGACATCGCCGTGCGACTGAAGAATAATCGGCTTGTCAGCTCCGGCTTAAGCCGCAGTTTCTCTTTTGTTCATGTATCCCTCCACGATCGCGAATTCTGCGGACAGCCCGGACATTTGCAGCGCTCGTGAGCTGACGAAAAAGAGGTCCCATATGCGTAGACGTAACCGGCAGCGGGGATTCACCCTCATCGAACTGTTGATCGTCGTAACCATCATTCTGATTATTGCCGCGTTCACCATCCCCAAGCTCACCAAATCGACGATTCCGGCGCACGAGGCCTCGGCCATCGCCAGTATCAAGGCCATCAACGAAGCTCAGATGATCTATGCCAGCAGTCATCCCGACCTTGGATTTACGGCGGACTTGGCTATGCTGGGCGGCACCAGCCAGAGCGGCGGCGAGCAGACCATCGATAACCCGTTGGCGAGCGGCCGCAAGAGCGGTTACACCTTTACCTATACGCCGGGTGAGAAGGTCAATGGGGCGATCCGCTCCTACACCATCACCGCCGTACCCGATCAGGTGGGCACGACCGGCCAGCGCCGCTTCTTCTCCGATGAGTCGGGCGACGTTCACTACAACGCTGACGGCGTCGCTGACGTCACCAGTCCCACGATCAGTAATTAATGGCAGGAAAATTCAGTTCATCGTTTGCTTGTTTGGCCGCGCTCCATCCCCGCGATTCCAGGAAAGCTCCCATGGCATGAACGGGAGCGTTCTCGCACCTGTCGAACCGTTAAGTACACGCCTGTTCACACTCAAGAAACATATGTTGGCTATTCTGGGCGTGCTGCTTTGCAGCGTCCAACTCTTCGCCCAGATGGACGTCCACGCGCTGGCCGCGAAAGTAGACCAACGTTACGACCGCATGCACACCCTCGAAGCGCAGTTCTCGGAAACCTACACTGGCGCGGGCATGTCGCGCACCGAGAGCGGTACGCTGCTGCTGAAGAAGCCCGGCCGCATGCGCTGGAATTACGATCAGCCCCGTCCCAAGTTGTTCCTCACGGACGGACAAACGGCCTGGTTCTACGTTCCGGGCGAGCACCAGGCGCGCCGCACAACGGTCAAGCAGCTCGACGACTTGCGCTCGCCGCTGCGTTATCTGCTGGGCAAGACCAAGCTGGAAAAAGAGCTGGAGGGACTCTCGGTCGCCCCCGATCAGAAGCCGGCGGTCGCTGGCGATGTGATGCTGCGGGGCGTTCCCAAGGGAATGCGGGACCGCGTGGCGCAAACCCTGCTTGAAATCGCTCCCGATGGATTGATCGTGCGTATAGCGGTCGAAGAACTTGACGGCTCTGTGACCGAATTCCGCTTTCTTCAGCAGAAGCAAAACGTCGAAATACCAGACGCACAATTTCACTTTGTGCCTGCGCCCGGCGTCGAGGTAGTGGAGGGCACGGAGTTTATGGAGTAGCTATCAGCTCTCAGTTTTCAGCCGTCAGCTGCTATTCACGCGAACTGATAGCTGACGGCTGATAGCTGACAGCTTCGAATGTTAGACTATAGTTAACGCCTCTCCCCAAGGAAATCTCTAGAGATAATGGCCGAATACACCATCAAGATGGCCGACGAGCGAGGCCACGTTCTGGAGCAGATCGAGAACGGCGCCTCGGAGGCGGAGATCCGCGATCGTTTTGCCCAGCAGGGCTATTTCGTCTACTCCATCAAGTCGAAGGGCCTGCTATCAGGTGAAGTCAGCCTGCCACGGCGTCGCAAGATCAAGCAGGAACAGTTCGTCATCTTCAACCAGCAGTTCGTTACCTTGATCCACGCTGGCTTGCCCATCATCCAGGCACTGGAACTCCTCATCAAGCGCCAGCGCAATCTCTTCTTCCGGTCCGTATTGCAAAATGTGCGCGACCGCGTGCGCGGCGGAGAATTACTGTCGGACGCCTTCGAGGCCCAGGCCGTCTTTCCTAAGGTTTACACCACGACGCTGCTGGCGGGTGAGAAGAGCGGCAACCTCGAGGAAGTAATGGGCCGTTACATTTCCTTTCAACGCCTGGCCGTGAGTTTCCGCAAGAAGCTCATTTCTTCCTTGGTCTATCCCACGTTGCTGGTCGCCGTGCTCATCGTGATGATGACCTTCCTCATCACTTTTGTCGTGCCACAGTTCGCAAACCTGTACCACACGCTGGGCGCGGAGCTGCCGCCGATGACTTCATTCATGTTGTCCATCGGAGTCAATGCCAGGCATTACTTTCTCTATTCGGTGGCTGTGCTGGGAGTGGCGATTTTCTTCCTCTGGCGCTGGATGAAGAGCCCAAGCGGCTCGACCCAGATGGACCGCCTTAAGTTGGCCACCCCGATGCTGGGCGATATCTGGCTGAAATATCAGGTCGCGGTCTTTTCCCGCATGCTTTCCACCCTCCTGTCGGGCGGATTATCGCTGGTGCCTTCGCTGGAGACGGCCGAAGAGTCGATGCAGAGCCGCCTGATGAGCCAGGGGATCAGCACCGCAACCCGCGGCGTCCGCGAAGGCCAGGGCCTGGCGCGCAGCATGGAAGAGACCAAAGTGTTTCCCGAAATGTCGATCGAGATGATTGAGGTTGGCGAGTCCACGGGAGCCTTGCCCGCGATGCTGAACTCGATTGCCGAGTTCTATGAAGAGGACGTGAATAACGCGCTGGCCACGGCCATGTCGCTGATTGAGCCGGTCATCCTGATTGTGATGGGCGTGGTTGTCGCCTTTGTGCTGATCTCGCTGTACTTGCCAATTTTCAGCCTGGGCGCCGGCGCGATGCATTAGAGGCAGCACTTAGCATTTAGCAACGGCACAACGGATTTTGGGTTTTCACTAATTGCTAACTGCTAAGTGCCAGACTGGAAACTCGAAACTGGAAACTGAGGCTTCAACATGCCAGAACCACCAAAAGTAATCTTCGTAGGCGGCAACGGCGGCCTGGCCACAGGCGACGAAATCGAACGTGGCAAGGACCTGGCGCGGCGCTATCGTTGCGAATTCCTGGATCTGAAGAACTTCCACATCCAGCACGAACTGTTCCGCAAGATTCCCGTGGACCTGATGTTCCGCTATAACTTCGTTCCGCTGGAGGACAAGGAGGACGGCCGCCTGCTGATCGCCATCGCCGATCCCAGCCAGTTGATGATGATCGACGAGATCGGCCTGCTGTTGGGGCGCCGCATCTCCATCAAGGTTGCGTCCCTCTCACAGATTAACGACATCCTGAAGAAGACCGAACAATCGCAGCGCGTGCTGGAGGAAGCCAGCGAAGGGTTTGCGCTCGATGTCATCGCGGAAGACGAGAACTCCGACGAGACCATCTCGATCGAGAAGCTGACGGCCGAGACCGACATCAGCCCTATCATCCGCCTGGTTGACACGACGATCTTTACCGCGTTGCAGCGGCGTGCCAGCGATATTCACATCGAAACCCGCGACGACTCGGTTGTCATCAAGTACCGTATCGACGGCGTATTGCAGCAGGCGATGCAGCCCATCGCTAAGGAACATCATTCCACCATCATCTCGCGCATCAAGGTCATGAGCGAGCTCGACATCTCTGAGCGCCGTGTGCCGCAGGACGGCCGCTTCCGTGTGCGCTACAACGGGCGATCCATCGATTTCCGCGTCTCCATCATGCCGTCCATCCACGGCGAAGATGCCGTGCTCCGCGTGCTCGATAAAGAATCAATGAGCGAGAAGTTTCACAAGCTCACACTCGACGTTGTCGGCTTCAGCGACGAAGACCTGCGCAAGTTCCGGCGCTACATCAAGGAGCCGTACGGCATGGTGTTGGTCACCGGTCCGACCGGCTCGGGTAAGACGACTACGCTGTATGCCGCGCTTAACGAGATCAAGACCGACGAAGACAAGCTGATCACCATCGAGGACCCGGTCGAGTACCAGATCCGCGGCATCACCCAGATTCCCGTCAACGAGAAAAAGGGTTTGACCTTCGCTCGCGGACTGCGTTCCATTCTGCGTCACGACCCGGACAAGATCATGGTCGGCGAAATTCGCGACACCGAAACGGCGCAGATCGCCATCAACTCGGCGCTCACGGGACACCTGGTGTTCACCACGGTCCACGCCAACAACGTGGTCGATGTGCTGGGGCGCTTCCTCAACATGGGAGTCGAGGCGTACAACTTTGTTTCGGCTTTGAACTGCATTCTGGCGCAGCGGCTGGTGCGGCTGATCTGTGAATTTTGCAAGAAAGAAGTGCATTACTCGGTCGAAGAGCTGGAGGCCAGCGGCCTCGATCCGAAAGAATGGGCGACCATTCCGTTCTACGAAGGCGAAGGCTGCATCGAGTGCGCAGGCACCGGTTTCCGCGGCAGAACGGCGATCCACGAGTTGCTGGAGCTTACCGACAACGTTCGCGAAATGATTCTCAGCAAGAAGCCGAGCAGCGAAATTCGCCGCACCGCCAAGGAAGAAGGAATGCATTTCCTTCGCGAGTCGGCAATTGATAGAGTGAAACGTGGACTGACTACGCTGAAGGAGATTAACAAGGTCACGTTCATCGAGACGACAAGATAAGCAATTAGCAACTAGCAGCTAGCAACTGGCACAAAGCGTCGCTCCGGGCGTTCGAGTCGACCGCGCGAGTTAGTTGTCGTCAGGGGCTGTGTGCTAGTTGCTGACAAATACATCATGACTCAAGCCCACATCTCCCGTCCGCGCATTGCCTGCGAGATCAGCGCCGATCGCATTGTGGCCGCGCGCGCAGCCGAGGGAGGCGCGAATCTGGAAGCGGCGGTGGTTGCGGCGTTGCCGCCAGGTTTGCTTACGCCGGGATTGCTGCAGGCCAACATTCCGGAGCGTGCCAAGGCCGTACCCATTTTGCGCGACTCGCTGGCTGCGGTGGCCGCGCGCTCGCGAGACATTTGCCTCGTCATTCCCGACGCGACTACTCGCGTCATGTTGCTCGACTTCGAGACCCTTCCCGAAAAACACCAGGATGCTGACGCTGTCGTCCGTTTTCGTTTGAAGAAATCGCTGCCCTTTGAAGTAGAACACGCGGCCGTGTCGTTCGACCGGCAGGGGACAGCCACTCCCATTCGCGTGGTGGCTGCGGTCACCCCACGCAGCGTTTTGGAAGAATATGAGTCGCTGGTTCGCGAGGCTGGCTATAACGCAGGCACCGTGCTGCCATCCATGGTCGCCGCGCTGGGTTTGGCCGACTCGTCACATCCCACCATGATCATCAAGGTGGAACACGGGACTACGACGTTTGCCATCGTCGACCAGGACCAGTTGCTGCTGTATCGAGCGCTGGAGAACGGCGGTTCTGCCGTTACCGGCGAGTCGCTGGTGGACGACGTGAACACCTCGCTGGTCTATTTCGAGGATCGCTATGGTGTCGGCGTCGATCGTGTATTGGTCACCGGCGTGGAATCAACCCAGGCACTACAAGAGGCGCTGAGCGGTACTTCTAATATTGGTGTCGAAGAACTGGTGACGAACAGCATGGCGGGCGCTGCGGCCGGTAATGTGGCGCGGTCGTCTCTCGCCGGAGTCGTGGGGGCGTTGGTTTCCTGATGCGGCTTAACATCAATCTCGCCAGCCACCCGTACGAAGTCGCCCGGGAATACACGCGCCGGATGACGGTGCTGATCGCCGCGCTGGCCGTGGTTGCCATCGCTCTGGGCGGCTACATTTTTTATCAGCGTGCGCATTCCCGCAGTATCAATCGCCAATTGGCCGACGCGCAGCGGCAGATTGATTCCCTCAATCATGAGGAGTCACAAGCCCGAGCCATCCTGAACAAGCCCGCCAACCGGGTGATTGCCGATCAGTCGGAGTTCCTCAACGAGTTGTTTGCCCGCAAGGCAATGTCCTGGACACATATCTTTACAGTGATGGAGAAGATCGTACCGCCCCAACTCCATGTCGTGTCCATGAAGCCGGAGTACAGCAAGACCAACGATCTGGTGCTGCACGTCGTGGTGGCCACCGATTCCCGTGACCGCGCTGTGGAGTTAGTGCGCAATATGGAAAAGTCCAGCCATTTCCGGCAGCCGCAGGTGGTAGCGGAGAATGTCGTGGCCAATACCAGCGAACAAACTGCGGGTTCGGGGGCTATCCAGTTCGACATTGCCGCGATTTATGTTCCCTCAGCGGCTGATAACGACGACAAACCGGATGCCGGAACGAGCAGCGCGGAGAAGGTCGCTCCATCGCCGGAGCCCTCGGCTCCGGTAACAAAAGCGGCTATTGCGCCGGTCGTTACCCGCGCGCCTAAACGAACCGTTCTCGCGCCACCTACTATGGCGCCCAACATTAATGCGGCACAGAACCAGTCCGCTCCTCCGGGCAACATGAGGGGGCACTGATGGCCAGCATTCGCGAGACGCGCGCCAAGCTGATGCCCGTCGTGATTGTGCTGGTGGTGCTCGATCTGGCTGGTGTCGGATATTTGCTGTCGCCGGCGGGCCGCTCGCGCCAGGCCCGGCAGCGCGACTATTACAAATTGCACGCGCAGTTGGTCGAGAAGCAGCAGGAAGTTCTTCCTACCCGCGGTATGGACCACAAGCTGACGCAGGCGTCGGACGACATCACCGTTTTTTACGCCCATCGTTTTCCAGCCGAGTATTCCGATGTCTCGGAGGAGTTGGGCAAGGTCGCGGCCGATACGAACGTGCATCTTTCCGGCATCAAGTATGAAGAAAAGCCCGCTCCGGTTGAAGACCTCCGCAAGCTGTACATCGAGATTGCGCTCTCCGGTGACTACCTGCAGGAAGTCAAGTTCATCAATGGACTGGAGCGCGACAAAATGTTTTTCCTGATCGATGGGATAGCCCTGGGCGAGCAGCAGGGAAACGTTCGTCTGCAATTGAAGCTGGAAACGTATCTCCGCGCAGGAGCGCCTAAGTCGTGAAGCTGGGAACCGAGAACAAGAGGAAGACCATCATCGCCGGCGTGCTGGTGGTTGTGGCTGCGGTTCTCCTGGTGCGCACCTTTACCGGTGGAGGAGAGGACACCGCGCCCGCGCAACCGGCCGTTACATCCGCCCAGCACGGTGCTTCGCAGACGGGCCACAAGGCGCCACGCGCGCTGCTGGCGCACTCGCTCGACCCCAGCTTGCGCTTCGATCTACTCAAGTCGGCTGAAGACGTCACTTATAAGGGCACGGGCCGAAATATCTTTACGAATGCTGCGCCGCCGCCAGATATTCCGAAGCCAGTGGATCCGGACGTACAGCCGAAGCAGGTTTATACACCTCCGCCTCCGCCGCCCATCGATCTGAAGTTTTATGGCTTTGCCGGCCCAAAGGGTGGCAGCAAGCGCATCTTTCTATTGAAGGGCGAAGACATCTTCCTGGCCAAGGAAGGTGACATCGTGGACCGGCGCTACAAGATTATGCACATTAGCCCGAATTCGGTGGAGGTGCAGGACGTGCTGACCAATAACACGCAAACCCTTCCCCTTAGTGCAGGATGACGCTGGGACGCTAGCCTGAAGTCTGGTGAGTTGGGTCAGTCCGCAACATGATGCAGAAGGATCGCCACAATCCGCCTCAGATCTCGGCCACGCGCCGCCAGCGCGACGGCGGATACCTGTTGCTCGCCATCATGCTGATGATGGCCTTCATGGTCATCACCGCGACCTACTATGTGGCGCCCAAAGTGGTGCAGCAGATTAAGCGCGATCGTGAAGAGGAGATGATCCACCGCGGCACCGAGTACGCACGCGCGATCAAGAAGTTCTACAAGAAGAACGGACGTTATCCCGCCACTTTGGACGACCTTGACAAAGGCCAGATTCGTTATCTCCGCAAGCGCTTCAAAGACCCGCTCACCAAAGACGGCAAATGGAAGTTGCTGAACTATGCCGACATTGCAACCTTGTTGAATGCCGCAGCGCCGGGTACACCCGCTGCCGCGCTGGGTTCGCAGGGAGGCACGTTAACGCCTGGAGGCGCGCTCGTTCAAGGCGTGCCGTCTCCTGGTCAGGGAAGTTTCGGCTTCTCGTCGCAACAGCAGCAGTCCCAACAGCCGGGTTCCATCAGTGGATTCCCAGCGAACTCCGGTCAGGGATACTATCCCCAGGCTAATCCTGGGAGCACGGTTGGATTTCCCAGCAACAGCGACCAGGGCAATAACTCCGAGGGAGTCTCCAGCAGCGATACCGGATCCAGCCAGTCGGGAAGCAATCAGGGCTTCGGTTTGGGCAATAACCAGCAGAGCGGTTTTGGCAGCAACCAGGCCGGTGGCAGCAATCAGCAGGGTAATTCGCCCTTCGGACAAAACACCACTGGCGGCAATACGCAGTTTGGTGGCGGGGCAATCGTCGGTGTCGCCAGCTTGAGTAAAGATCCCACGATTCGCATTTACAACAAGAAGAAAACCTACAACGAGTGGCAGTTCATCTACAACCCGATGATGGACCAGCAGAATGTGCTGTTGCGCGGACCCTACCAACCGATGACCATCGGTGGAGCGCAGATTGGCACTCCCGCTGGCCAGATGAATGGCCAACAACAGAGCGGTTTCGGACAACAGCAAAACGGCTTTGGACAACAGCAAAATGGCTTTGGACAACAGGGCGGCTTTGGCCAGCAGCAGAACATGCCACAGCAGTTCCAGCCGCAGCAACCGACGCAGCCTGGGAGCAACTTCCCGCCGGAGCAATCTCAACCGCAGTGAGGTTTGCGAAACTGCGGCATCCCCAATAAACTCGATTCGCGGGTGAGGTCATCCCGTTCTTAAATCGCCGAGAATTTCATGAGACTTGTCACATTTCTGACCAAGTCCGCTGACCAGCGAATTGGCGCGCTTGCGCCTGACGGTCGCATTGTCGACTTGAATGCCGCGCATAAGCTGCTCCTTCGCGAGAAGCAGGGCGATGCTCCGCACCAGCGCAATGCCGACGCTCGCGTCCGGCCTGACATGCGTCTGCTGTTCGAGGGCGGAGATCGCAGCCTCGACGCCGCTCGGGCTGCCATTGACTACGTCACCGCGCAGAAGCCGAATGTCGGCGTGGACAACGAACTGCTCTTCTACCATCGCGCAGACGCTCGCATCAAGGCCCCGATTATCCCCAAGAAGTTTTTTCACACTGCCGGCAACTTTCGCGAGCATCATCACGAAGCCGAGAAGGCTGGATTCTCTCATCCCGTGTTGCCGTGGATTGTTTTCTTCCAGAATGTCGATGCCATCATCGGTCCGGACGAGCCGGTCATCTTCCCGCCTCACCTGACGCAGGAATTGGATTACGAGTTGGAACTGGCCGTTGTGCTAAAGCAGGCGGGCAAACATTTCAGAGCGAAAGAGGCGGAACAGTACGTCGGGGGCTACGTCATCTTCAACGACATCACCGCGCGCGACATTCAGCGCGAGGAGATGAAATCGGGCGTCTTCAGCTTCTGCAAGGCTATTGATTCCTTCTGTCCGCTTGGTCCCCACATCGTTACGGCCGACGAGATCAAAGATCCGCACAACCTTGCGATGGAGCTGCGCGTTAACGGCGAGGTGCGCCAGCGTTCCCATAGCAGCAAGATGTCGGTCACGATTCCGGAAATCCTCGCCCATTATTCTCCCATGGGATATAGCGCGGGTGATGTGGTGTCCACGGGTACGGTGTCGGGTGTAGCCGCATTCAGCGCCGATCCCAAGGCGTGGTTCCTCAAGCCGGGCGATGTTATGGAGTGCGAGATCGAGCAGATTGGCATTCTTCGCAATCCGGTGATTTCGTGGGAGCAAGCCTATGGCGCAAAGCCGCCCGCGTTGGCCGCCGAGGAGCAGGGAGCCGCGCGATGAGCGATCTCGTCGGCAAAGTCTGGACGAGCGATCTGAATTCGCGGCCCGGCGTTCGCCTGGAATTTGATCGCTCGCGAACCATTCGGTTCTACGACACGACGCTGCGCGACGGCGAGCAGACCGTCGGCGTCATCTTCAGTCCGCAGCAGAAGCTTGAAATCGCGAAGAAGCTTGATGAGCTTGGCGTGGGACGGATTGAAGCCGGATTTCCCAGAGTTTCTGCCGAAGACGGCGAAGCCATCTCGTTGATCCTGCGCGCCGGGCTGAAACATTCCGAAGTGTGGGGATTTGCGCGCGCTACGCGAGGCGATGTCGAGGAACTGGTCCGCCTGGGCTTGCAGGCTTCCGTGATTGAGACGCCTGTCAGCGATATCAAGCTGAAGGCTTACGGAATTTCGCGTGAAGACGCAGTGCGCCGCGCCAGCGACGCGGTTCGTTATGCCAGTCAAAATGGAATTCGCGTGGCGTTTTTCGGCGTGGACGGCACTCGGGCCGACCTCGAATTCCTCCGGCACATCTACTCCGCGGCCATTGAAGCTGGTGCGAAAGAAATCGTGCTGGTCGATACCATCGGAGTCTGCACGCCCGAGGCTGCGGAGTTTCTGGTGCGCTGGGTGAAGGAATGGGCCGGCAAAGGTGTGCCGATTCACTGGCACGGGCACAACGATTTCGGCCTGGCAACGGCGGTTGCTATCGCGGCCGTGCGAGGCGGTGCAACTTGGATTCACGGCACCATCAACGGGATGGGCGAACGCGCCGGCAATGCCGATATCGCCGAGGTCGCGCTGGCGTTGCAATGCCTCTACGATGTTCCAGTCGAGATGAAACTGGAGCACATTCGCGATGTCTCAGAATTCGTGCGCAGGGCAGGGAAGTACGAACTGGAAGGCTGGAAGCCGCTGATCGGAGACAATCTTTTTCTGCGCGAGAGCGGCGCAGTCGCCAGCCAGTTTCACATTCCCGAAGCCATCGAACCTTACGCCGCGGAACTGGTCGGGGCCACGCGTGGCATTGTTCTTGGGAAGAAAAGTGGCCTCGACAGCGTACGGCTGAAGGCGGAAGAACTCCGGCTCGATGTGGCCGAATCGCAGCGCGCAACGGTTCTGGAAAAAGTAAAGCGCAAAGCGATTGCCAACCACGGCCTCGTCGGCGATGACGAGTTTCGCGAGATTGTGGGGAGCGTGACCGGGAAGGATTCGTGAAGCCAAGCCGAACTCAGATTGTCGGCTATTCACCACTATCCACTGACGACTAGCTTTTGCTTTTAATTCTCTCCAGCACCGCGCCCGCAATCAGCGGCAAGCCGACGGTCGCATCCAGTAACACCTCGGCGAAGCGGCCACCTTCTTCGGGCGGAACGAACTTGCCCCACGACACCGCTTCGCTGTAGGTGCAGCCTGACAGTCCGCCCCAGTTCACCGGCTCAGGACAGATGCGCACGCCGTAGTGAAAGCGCTTGAGAGGCAGATCTTCGCCGCCACGCCGGTGACGCAGTTCAATGTACGGTCCAAACTGCTGCGCCCAATTCCGCGGAACGCCGCCGCCGATTGTGAAGATCCCCAGCCGCTCCTGCTTCAGCAGTGTCTCCGCGTAATATTCCAGGTCCTCGAAAGGATCGTAGTGCAGCGGTGGAAGGTTGTTCTTGCGCCGCGCGCGGTTGTGCAGTGCCACATCCAGGCCAATCTCCGAGTCGCTGAAGGCGGGCACGAACACCGGCACGTTCTTCTCGAATGCCGATTTCAGAATGCCGCGTTCTTTGACGTGCTCGCTCAGGTACCGCCCAATCTCGCGGTTCAGCTTGTAGGAGCACAGCACTTCGTTGTGGTCCCAGGCTTTCAGAATGCGAGCGACAATCGTCTCCACAAAGTCGAGGTTGGTCTCCGGCTCCAGAGTGTCGTACACGCGGTTGTAACCGGCTTCGTAGAGTTCGAGATCGTCCATCCGCGGGTCATACTTGAAGTGCGATCGGCCGGCGGCTTCCACCAGTCCGTGCGCCATCAACGCTCCCGTCGAGATAATGGCCTTGACGACGCCGCGGTCGATGAGGTCGGTGACGATGAGTCCCTGCTTTGCCACCGTCATGGCGCCGGCGAGCGTCATCACAATGAAGCACTGTTGGTCGCGCGCCATCGCTTCCAAAACGTCAGCACCCTCGCCGACCTGCCGTCCGGTAAACGCGGTGCGGCCCATCCCACGCACCAGATCGTCGACGCTGCGGACCTGCGAGAGATCCAGCGGCTCCAGTGGCACCAGCTTGTCGGAGATGGGATCATGCAGTACGCGGTCGATGCCTTCGCCGTGACGTTTCTCGTGCTCGTTGTTCACCGTTCACCTCACTGACTTTTTAAACATGCGCGGAAACCGTTCACGCGCAAATGTAAGATCGGTTGTTGAAGAATCGAAGCTACATGTTCTTCACGGTTCTCGTCAATGAGCGGAGGGAGCATCGCGCGGCGGCTTTAATCGTGCAGTAACAATCGTCGGGACAGCAGAATCTGCGGGCTTATGAGATGCTATGCTAGCAATGCATTTCACCGGAGCGCAGTTTTGATCGAGCGAAACTTCCACATCGGCGTGGTGCAGATGTCGTGCACGCCTGAACCCGAGCAGAACCTGGAGCGCGCTGTCGAACACGTTCGCGCCGCCGCCGGCAAGGGCGCGGAGATCATTTGCTTGCCCGAACTTTTCCAGACGCAGTACTTCTGTCAGCGGGAAGATGTGGCGCTCTTCGATCTGGCCGAACCCATTCCCGGTCCGGCAACCAAGCGTCTCGGCGAATTGGCGCGCGAACTGAAGGTCACGATCATTGCCTCATTGTTCGAGCGCCGCGCCCCCGGTCTTTACCACAACACCGCTGCGATTCTTGATACTGGCGGCAAGGTCGCTGGCATCTATCGCAAGATGCATATTCCCGACGATCCGCTCTATTACGAGAAGTTCTACTTCACGCCGGGCGATCTGGGGTTTAAGAGTTTCGAAACTGATTTCGGAAAGTTCGGCACGCTGGTTTGCTGGGACCAGTGGTATCCCGAGGGCGCGCGGCTGACGGCGTTGCAAGGCGCGAATGTCTTGTTCTATCCAACCGCGATCGGCTGGCATCCCGACGAAAAGGCGCAATACGGTGAAGCGCAGCACGACGCCTGGCGGACTATCCAGCGGGCCCATGCCATAGCCAACGGAGTGTATGTGGCCGTGCCCAATCGCGTCGGCTTCGAGAGCGGCGACATTCGCGGCAACCAGGCTCCTGGCAAAGGTCTGGAGTTCTGGGGCGGTTCGTTTATCGCCGACCCGTTTGGACAGGTTATTGCCGAGGCCTCGCACGACAAAGAAGAAGTGCTGGTCGCCGAGGTCGATCTTCGCCGTATGGAAGATGTGCGGCGCAACTGGCCGTTCTGGCGCGACCGTCGCGTCGATGCTTACGCGCCCATCACCCAGCGGTTCATGGTCTAACCGTGCCTAAAATTCCAAAGAGACTGTCGCAGACTCCGGCCGCGCTTGGCTATCGAATGCCCGCCGAGTGGGAGCCGCATGAAGCGACCTGGATCGCCTGGCCGCACAACCGCTCCGACTGGCCGGGGAAGTTCGAAGCAATCCCTTGGATTTATGCGGAAATCGTCCGTCATCTGGCACGGGTTGAGCGTGTAAATATTCTGGTGAACGACGAGCCGGCGGAGGCGAAAGCTCGGGAGATCCTGGTGCGCTCGCATGTGGTGCCCGCGAAAGCCGCCACGCCGGGAAAACCGGCCGGCAACATTCACTTCTTTCGCATTCCCACTAATCGCGGGTGGACGCGCGACTACGGTCCAATCTTCCTTTGCCGAGACTCGCGCAAGGGTGGACTGCCTGCCGTCGCGGCGGCCGTATGGCGATTCAACGCCTGGGCCAAGTACAGCGACTGGAAGCTCGACACGCTCGCCGGAGCGGACATTGCAACACGTCTGCGGATTCCAGCGTGGCAGCCGGAACTAAGAGTAGATGGCGAGATGCAGCGCATCGTGCTGGAGGGCGGCAGCATCGACGTGAATGGCCGCGGAACCCTGATCACCACGGAAGAATGCCTGCTTAGCGAAGTGCAACAGCGCAATCCGGGACTCTCGCGGGAACATCTGGAGGAAATCTTCGCCGACTATCTTGGCATCGAGAAGGTCATCTGGCTGGAACGCGGCATCGCCGGCGACGACACCCACGGGCACGTCGACGACATCACCCGCTTTGTGGGCCCGCGCACCGTGGTCACCGCGTACGAGCCTGACCCTGACGATACCAATCACGAGCCGCTAAGCGAAAATTTTCGCTGGCTGAAGAAGAGCACAGACCAATCAGGCAAATCGCTGAAGGTGTTTAAACTGCCCATGCCCAAGCCTGTGTACTTTGAGGGACAGCGATTGCCCGCCAGCTATGCCAATTTCTACATCGCCAACAAGCTGGTGCTGGTGCCGGTATTTGGCGATGCCAACGATCGCACCGCACTTGATACTCTCGCTGAGTTGTTTCCCGAGCGTGAGGTTGTCGGCATCTACTGCCGCGATTTCATCTGGGGGCTGGGAGCACTGCACTGCATGACGCAGCAGCAGCCGGCGGGATAACAACTTCGCCCACCTGGGACGCAGGGCGGAGCCCCGCTTTAGCGGTGCAATTACAGTGTAGACACGAGCCGGCTTTAGCCGCTGAGGTGACGCTTTACCCAACCTGCCTCAGCGGCTGAGCACTTTGCTTATCAAACCCCAAAAAGCAGATCCCTCACCGACTAAAGTCGGCTCGTGAGGCCAAGAAATAAAGGACTTCACGCCTTAAGGGCGTGCTCCACCGCTCGTCTTTTTGGTCGCCAATACGGTGACAACGAAGTATCCAACTGCCGCCACGCCGGCATAAAGAAACCCATTGGCGAAGACGATGGTGCCGACAATCAGCGTCAGGGCTAGATCGGAGTCCGGCGTGGGGCCGACTGCGGCGGACAGGATGAATGGCGGGCAAACTAGCAACGCGACGGCGCTCAACACATCGTGAAGCCCGGGCGCGATAGCGCCGAATTTCCACGCAGAATACACCCCAACGGCAACGCCCATCCCCAGGACAAAGCTGATGGAAAGTGCGGTCAACAAGTATTGTTCTTTTGAGCCGGGCCTCTGCGCCACGCTTGTGGGTTCTCCCGTCTCAGTGTAGTGCGCCAGGGTCACGGCTGCACTGACCAGGTGCATCGCTCCGTGATATTCTGCCCCCGGAATTCTCTGAGGAGGGCGTTATGAGCACCAGTACTCCGCCTGCCGGCAACTCTTATTCTCCTACCGTACCCCACAATATGGTTACCACCGCCTTCACCCTCGACGGCTACCGAATCGTGCGGAATCTGGGCTTGGTGCGCGGTATCATCGTGCGCTCCCGCTCTATCGTGGGCACAATTGGCGCAAGCTTGCAGACGCTCGTCGGCGGCAACATCACGCTGCTGACGAACCTGTGCGAGAAGACGCGGGAGCATGCTTTCGAACTGATGTTGCAGCACGCCGCCGAACTAGGGGCGAATGCGGTGATCGGCATGCGCTATGACGCGACCGAGGTGATGCAGGGCGTAACTGAAGTGCTGGCGTACGGTACAGCTGTGTATATTGAGAGAAGCAATTAGCACTTACCATGGAATCCGTTTATGTCGAGGGTGGCTGCCGTGAGTTAGTTGCTAATTGCTTGCGGTGGTGAGCCCGGCAGGAATCGAACCTGCGACCCACGCATTAAAAGTGCGTTGCTCTACCAACTGAGCTACGGGCCCACGTGAATTTAATCTACCACAAGGAACCTGACAGACATTGCAATCTCGAGTGATAAACGCCGACGCGAATTCATGTCCACTTCAGGCGAAAGACGAACATCGGCATTCGCCGATCAATACTCCACTCGCTATACTCTAGAACTGTGAACCCGACCACCATAGGCCCCACAACAGGAGAAGATTCCTCTCTCGAGCGGCGTGTTTTCCTGATTCTCGCCTGCCTGGCGCTGATCTACGCCTTTCTGGCAGGACTGCGGACGGTCGCCGACCTTGATACCGGCTGGCAGATGGCGACCGGACGCTGGGTAGTCCAGCATCATCAAGTCCCTTCTGCCGATGTCTTGTCGTACACCGCGCAAGGGGAGCACTGGCTTTATCCGGTGGGTGCGGGAGTGGTGTTCTACCTCGCTTTTCTGCTTGGCGGATACGCGCTGTTGTCGTGGATGAGCGCGGCGGCGTGTGCCGGTACCGTCGCGTTGCTGCTGCGGCGAGGCTCCGCTGCCAGCGCCGCCATCGCCATACTTGCCGTCCCTCTTATCGCCGAGCGCACACCTCCGCGCGCGGACATGTTTACCGTGGTGTTGTTCGCGGCATTTCTCTCCATCTTGTGGGAGAACTACCAGACGGGCCGCGCGCCTTTGTGGTTGCTGCCGCTTTTGATGGTGGTTTGGGTCAACGTTCATTTTGGATTTGCTGCCGGGCTGGGATTGATCGTCGCCTACGTCGGTACGGAAGTATTGGAGTTTGTTTTTGGTGCGGTACGGAGACAAGCTGCTTTGCAAAGACTGCGGCGTGCCTCTTTCTGGTTTGTGGGAACGGCCGCGGCCACGTTGGTGAATCCCTGGGGCTGGGGAATTTATCGCTCACTGCTTTTGCAACAGCGCGCCAGCTCAGAACAGCAGACGTGGATTGCGGAATGGCGAGGTGTTCGCCTGAACTGGCACACGGCCGGCGCTGCCTTTACGTTGGGAGGGTTAAGAAGCGCCCTGTTTTCGCTGTTGGCAATCGCGGTCGTGGCTGGGCTAGTCGCTTTAGTGCGAGGCCAACTGGGAGCGGCCATCCTGCTCTTCGCAGCCGCCTATGCTCCGGTGCGCCATATCCGCATGGGAGCGGTTTTCGCCTGCGTGGTGGTCGTGATCGGGGGCGAAAATCTTTCCGCGGGCATAGCTCGCGTCAGCTCCTGGATACGGTTGCCACGACTGCGCGCGGCGCTGGCCGGCGTTGCCGTTATGCTGCTTGCAATGCTCACCTATGCGCGTTCCGCCGATCTGGTTACAGACCGCCATTATTTCGGCGCCTCAACGGACCTGGCGACTTTCGGCACAGGACTGAGCTGGTGGTTTCCACGGCGGGCGGCTGAGTTCATCGAGCGCGAAAACCTTCCGGGAGAGATCTTCAACACCTACGACGAAGGCGGCTATGTCGCCTGGCGCCTCGGTCCCCAGCGTCTGGATTACATTGATGGACGGGACACACTCTTCGGCCTGCCGCGAGTGGAACGCGAACGTCTGTTGTTGCAGAGCTCGCCGGATTTGGCTATCTGGGATGAGGAGACGAACCGCTACCACATCAACACGGTTCTTCTTTCACGCGGCGATGGCATCGACCATGGCCAGTTGAGGGCATTTTGCGCCAGCAGCACGTGGCGTCCGGTTTACCTGGATGAGGTATCCGCGGTCTTCGTTCGCCGCACGCCGCAGACGGAGGCGCTCATTCAGCGCTTTCCGGTGAACTGTGCCACCGCGCCGCTGCCTGCGGAGACGGAGTTTGGCAGCCGAGCCGAAGAATTCGCTGCGTGGGTCAATGCCGCCGGCGTTCTGGCGGTGCTGGGGCGCAATCTGGATTCGATGGAAGCCAGCGACAAAGCGATCGCCGTTTTTCCCGGCTGCGCCAGCGCTCACCTGGCGCGAGCCGGAGCGCTCACGGGAATGAATCGAGGGGTCGAAGCGGAAAAAGAATTGATGACCGCGATTGCGCTAAGCCCCAGCGAATATACCTGGTCGGATTTAGCCAAGTTTTATATAAGAGAAGGCCGCGCCAGCGATGCGATCCCCGCCATCAGAAAGGCGGTCGAACTCCAAGCTGATCCGCAGGAGACGCTGGTTCAGTTGGGCTATTTTGCGCTTAACAGCGGGCACCCAGACGACGCTTTGGAGGCCTTCGACGAAGCTTTGCGCAGCGCATCCGCGAGCGAGAAGAAGTCAACCGGCAGAGACTCGTTCGCATACAAGGTAGCGACTGGCAAGGCAGAAGCCTTGAGCAAAATCGGCGATCCCAAGCAGGCTGTTTTGTTTCAGGAGCAGGCGGTGGAGCTTGCTCCCAATGTTCGCCAGTCATGGCTCAACCTTGCCGATATTTATCAATCGCAGGGCCGCTCCGCCGATGCCGAGCGCGCTAAAGCTCGCGCCGCCAGTATCACAGAAGATGAGAGTCGCTAGAACGAGCGACTTGCTGGTCCCAACACCTGAAATTGCCGCCCACATGCTTTTCCAGGCATCTGATGGTGTATGGCGATGAAACAGAAATCCCGTCCGCGGGTGGTCATCGTGGGAGGCGGATTTGGCGGCCTGAAGGCTGCCGAGTCGCTGGCCCGGCTGCCGGTTCAGATCACGCTGGTTGATCGCAAGAACCACCACACTTTCCAGCCGCTGCTCTACCAGGTCGCCACGGCCGGCATATCGCCGGCAGAGATTGCCGCGCCCATCCGTGATGTGCTGCACAAGCATGAGAACGTCGAGGTACTGCTCGGCGAGGTGCGAGGCTTCGATCTTCAGCGCCGCACGGTTCAGGTGCACGGCTTCGAACTGGGTTATGACTACCTCGTCGTCGCCGCCGGGGCCACTCATGCCTACTTCGGGCACGATGAATGGGAGCCGTTTGCCCCCGGCCTGAAGACCATTGAAGACGCGCTGGAGATTCGCCGCCGCATTCTGCTGGCTTACGAGCTGGCTGAGCGCGAGGCTGCGCTAACTGGAACTCACCGGCCGCTAAACTTCATTGTCGTGGGTGCGGGACCAACCGGAGTGGAGTTGGCAGGTACCTTGGCCGAGATCGCGCGCAAGTCGCTGGCGGAGAACTTCCGCAATATCGATCCTGCAAAAACTCGGGTCTTGTTGCTGGAGGCTGGGCCGTCGGTCCTGAGCACCTATCCTGAAGACCTGCGCGCCAGCGCGGTGAAACAGCTGGAACATCTGGGGGTTGAAGTCAGGACGAACTCGGCAGTGAGCGATGTCCGTTCAGGACAAGTCTGGATCGGTAATGAAATCGTGCCGGCCGAGGTGGTGCTGTGGGCCGCTGGAGTTTCGGCTTCGCCACTGGGCGTCGCGTTAGGCGCAAGCGTCGATCGTGCGGGACGGGTCTTTGTGGAGCCCGACCTCAGCATTCCCGGACATCGCGAGGTCTTCGTCATTGGCGACCTTGCCACCCTGAAAGACGAGCATGGCAAACTTCTGCCCGGAGTTGCGCCGGTAGCCATGCAGCAAGGCAAGTTCGTCGCCCGTCAAATCGCAGCGGACCTGGGCGGGAATTCACGCGAGGCGTTTCATTATCTTGACAAGGGATCGCTTGCGACCATCGGACGCGCTGCTGCCATCGCGCAGCTTGGTAAAGTCCACCTCTCCGGCTTCATTGCCTGGGTAACATGGTTGTTCGTCCACATCATGTTCCTCATTGGATTTCGTAACCGCATCCTGGTGATGATTCAATGGGCCTGGAGCTATCTTACTTACGAACGGGGCGCGCGATTAATTACCGGGGAATCGCGCGTAGTACCAGTATCTTCGATGGAGTACGCTGAGCAGGCGATGACGTCACAGGACGCGCTGGATGAGGATGTGCGAGAATTGCCACCGATGGGCAAACGTAGCGCGTGAGGACAGCACGCTGGTTCCGCGATCCGGTCTTCTTGTTGGCCGTTGCAGCGGGTCTGATTGCATTCGTCGTGCAATCCGGAGAGCTGGGCACCGCCGACACACAACATCGGCTGCAATCCGCTCACGCGTGGTGGACCGCCGAACCGCCCGTATTTCCTAACGAGTACCCGGAATTCGGCGTGCATGGCCGTGGCGGCAAGTTACAGAGCTGGTATGGCATGGGACAATCTCTGCTCCTGCTGCCGGCCGACGTGATCGGGACCTATATCGAGCGGCTTCCAGCTTTCGCTAATTACAACGGAAACGATCCCAGCGTAAAGAATATATTCGTCAGCTACACCATCAACATTCTGGTTACTGTGCTAACCGCATTGGTTTGCTTCCGCTTTCTGCGGCAGCTGAACTTTAGCGTGAAACAGTCTGTCGCGGGCGTTCTAGCTCTTCTGGTGTTGACCACGCATCTCCATTACACGCAGAACATGATGGAGAACAACTACATCTTTCTACTGACCCTGATCGGGTTGACCTACCAATATGAGTGGCTGAGCACTGATAACCGGCGCGCTCTGGCGATTGGCTCGGCCGCCTTTGGGCTCAATCTGCTTACACGGCTCACAACAGGAATGGATCTGCTGGCGGGAGCGCTTTTCGTGCTGCTCGTTCTGTGGTTCCAAGGCCAGCGCGGCAGCGCCCTGTGGAAACGCGTCCGGAGCTATATCGCGGTTGCTCTTCCTGTATACCTGCTTTTTGGGTTGATCGATCGCCTCTATCAGTACTACCGCTTTGGTTCGTTCCTCAACACGTACGTGAGCATAGTCGCTCGCGAAGCCCGGCAGCGAGAGCCGACTCTGCCCGTTGGCTATCCGTGGGAGACACCTTTCCACGTCGGATTTTTCGGGGCACTGTTCTCGCCCGAAAAGTCGATCTTTCTCTTCGATCCGCTGCTGGTCCTCATGATTCTGCTTACCGCCGTGGCCTGGAAACGGTTCAGCCCAGTCGTCAAGGGCTACGTCATAAGCGGATTCGTGCTGTTACTGGCCTACATCGGCTTCTACGCGCGATACACCGTCTGGAGCGGCGATTTTGCCTGGGGTGACCGTTACGTCTCGACCAGCGCCGAACTGGCGGCGCTGCTGGCGATCCCGCTGCTGCTGCGTTACCGCGACGCTGTAGGAAATGTGGTCTGGAGCCTGGGAATTGCGCTTTGCATCATCAGTGCGGTGGTCCAGGTCTCATCGCTTGCCTTCTGGTTGCCACTCGAGATTTACCAGATGGAGACCATTGGCCATCCGACTTTCGTGATTGCCTTGCGCCTGACGAACATCGTTGCGTTCGCGCTGGGGAAGATGAACGCCTGGGGCCTGAACACCTACGCCATGCATTGGGACCCGTGGGACTACGCTCACATAACGACGTGGAACTTTCTGCCCTTCCTGCTGAAGCGGGTAGGCGCCGCGCCGGCATGGGTCGTGAAGCTTGCTTTTGTCGTGTGGAGCGCGGCGCTCGCCGCTTTGACGGCCGTTCTGTGGCAGCTCCGCAGAGTTCTAGCTCGGCTTAACGAGGCCTAGCCGAGCACGCCCTCCTTTCAGCGGTCACAAAAAAGGCGCGCCATCGCTGACGCGCCTAGATTACGACATTGTTGAGTTTCTATCCGACGCTGGCAACCGCACTGGCCAGGCGGGCGGCTTCAGGGATCGCGCTGTCCTGAGCATCCACCACAGCAATGGTCGCGATGTTGACGACGTCTTCTACTTCAGCGCCGCGCTGCAGCAGATGGACCGGCTTTGCCATGCCAGCCAGGATTGGACCCACCGTCTCTGCCCCGCCAATCGAGCCCAGCAACTTGCAAGCGATGTTGCAGGACTGCAGATCCGGGAAGATCAGCACGTTTGCTCCACCCTTGAGCGTGGAGAATGGGAACGCCGCCTCCAGCTTCTTGGCGCTGACGGCGATATTGCCCTGCACCTCGCCGTCGATGATCAACGTCGGGTCGGCGTAGCGGGCCAATTCGGCCGCGCGCCGCACCTTGTCGCACAGCGGATGCCTGGTGCTGCCAAAGCTGGAGAACGACAGCATGGCCACGCGGGGTTCGATCTCGAAGCGCCGCGCCTCCTGCGCGGCACAGAGTGCGATCTCCGCCAGGTCTTCCGCGGTCGGTTCAATGTTGACAGTGGCGTCGGCCAGGAAGTACAACTCTCCGGTGCGAGTGATGATGATGTACATGCCGGAGACCTTGTGAATTCCCTCGCGCGCCCCGATGACCTGTAATGCTGGACGAATGGTTTCGGGATAGTTTTGCGTGACACCGGATACAAGGGCGTCCGCATCGCCCATGCGGACCATCATTGAGCCGAAGATGTTGCGGTCGTTCATCAGCTCGTCGGCCGCTCCCAGAGTGACTCCACGCCGCTGCCGCAGCCGGAACAGCTCGTTGACGTATTCCTGACGGCGAGGCGCAGTCTCCGGCTCGATAATGCTGATGCCGGTGAGCGAAACACCCAGATCAGCCGCCGCTCGCTGAATTTCATTGGTGCGGCCCAGCAGAATGGGAATCGCAATCTTCTCTTCGATCAGCACGTGGCAGGCACGCAGGATCTTCTGGTGATTGCCCTCGGGGAAGACCACACGCTTGGGATTGGCCTGCGCCTTGTGGATCATCAAACGCATCAGTTCATGCGCTTTGCCCAGTCGCTTCTCCAGTTGCTCGCGATAATCGGCGATGTTCACCGGGTTCTGCGCAACCCCGGTTTCCATGGCCGCTTTGGCGACGGCTGCCGCTTCCCATACCAGCACGCGGGGATCGAACGGCTTGGGAATGATGTAGTCCTCGCCGAACTTGAGGCTCTCGACGCCATAAGCGCGGCAGACGGAATCTGGAACATCTTCCTTCGCCAAGGCCGCCAGAGCATAGGTTGCCGCCAGCTTCATTTCCTCGTTGATGGTAGTGGCGTGCACATCGAGCGCGCCGCGGAAGATGAACGGGAATCCAAGAACATTGTTGACCTGATTGGGGTAATCGGAGCGGCCCGTCGCCATGATGATGTCATCGCGGACGGCGCGCGCTTCCTCGTACGTAATTTCGGGATCAGGATTCGCCATGGCGAAGACGACCGGACGCGGCGCCAGGGACGCAATCATTTGAGGCGTGAATGCGCCTTTCTTTGACAAGCCGAGAAGCACGTCCGCACCTTTGGCGGCATCCGCCAGGGTGCGCATCGTGGTCTCTTTCGCGAAGCGCTCCTTGTAAGGATTCATGCCTTCCTTGCGGCCCTTATACACGACGCCCTTGGTGTCGACCATCGTGATGTTCTCGCGCTTTACACCCATGCAGATGTAGTGCTCGGCGCAGGCAATGCCGGATGCCCCAGCGCCATTGACCACAACTTTGATCTGATCGAGGCGTTTTCCAGTCAGCTCCACGGCGTTGGCCAAGGCTGCACCAGAGATGATCGCAGTGCCATGCTGGTCATCGTGGAAGACGGGAATCTTCATGGTTTTCTTTAAGGTTTCTTCGATGTAAAAGCACTCCGGTGCCTTGATGTCTTCCAGGTTGATGCCGCCGAAGGTGGGCTCCAGCAACTGACAGGCCTTGATGATCTCGTCGGGATTCTTGGTATCCAGCTCGATGTCGAAGACATCGATGTCGGCGAATCTTTTGAACAGGACGCCTTTGCCTTCCATTACGGGCTTGCCTGCGAGCGCGCCGATGTCGCCGAGTCCGAGCACGGCCGTACCATTGGTCACCACGGCGACCAGGTTGCCCTTAGCCGTGTACTTGAATGCATCCTGCGGGTTCTTCTCGATCTCAAGGCAGGGATCAGCTACGCCAGGGGTGTAGGCAAGACTGAGATCGCGTTGTGTACGACAAGGTTTGGTGGAAACGACTTCGATCTTACCCGGCCGTGGCTTACTGTGATAATCGAGAGCATCCTGTTTAGTGATTGCCATAATGTGGCCTCCGCCTGAACTTGGATCACGTGGGTGGGAACAATTGCCAAGGCGCGTCTGCGGCACGGGTCCTTACCACAGGACGGCGAAAGGAAAATCTAAGTTGCGGCAACAATGCGCCTTGGGTTGCAAACACACGCGGATTCTTGGGAAGCCGTACCCCGACTTCCTAATGTTGAGCATGGGCTTGTCAGGGCCGGCGCAAAAGTGCAGGTGTCACAACAGCCTGTGAGCCTTGCCACAAAAGCCGGCAATCCCCGGCGCCACCAGCTTGACTGCACACAGGATCAGCGGCGGAATAAAACACGGCTCAGGAACTCGCAGGAGGCATATCCGCCGGCGAAGATGGCGGCAATGTATCCCGCACCTTTCAGTCCCATTGACCGCACCAGTTGCTTTAGGGTCCAGTTGTCGGGATCGAAAACCACTATCTCCTCCCCAATGGCCGAGAGCCGTTGTATGAGGAGGATCACTGACTGAAAATCGGGGATGGAAATATAGTTGGCGGTTCGCGCCGTCAACAGCGGGATGGTGCAGTGAGACAGAAAAGGGCCGTCCATTTTGTCGCTGTCTCCCACGCCAATGGTGATGTCATATTTTTCCTTCCGCGTGGCCACAAAGTCGGCTTTGTTCTGCGAGCTGACGGCCGCGCATGAGTCAACGATCCCGGTTTCCTCGTTGAACTTGTAAACAGACCGGCATCGCTGCTCGGCAGGGATTTGATATTGTTCAGCCAGTGCGTCGATATAGTAGCTTGGGCCGCTGGAAACCAGATACTTGTCAATCCCGGGCAGCCTCAGGAGTTCGTCCGTCCACGCCTGAAGC
This sequence comes from Candidatus Korobacteraceae bacterium, assembly GCA_049511915.1. GTDB lineage: Bacteria > Acidobacteriota > Terriglobia > Terriglobales > Acidobacteriaceae > Bog-257. Next base: position 56,128 of record JBEKXQ010000005.1, on the reverse strand, counting down.
TTGACGTCTTTGAAGTGCTTCTTCGCTGCCAGAGCGGTAAAGTTCTTTGAGGCAAACAACTTTATGATTTGCTTGCCAAATTCCGCCGAATCGACGACTTGCTTCTGGAAGTCGTCTTCCAGCTTGCAATACTCCTGTTCGCAACCCAGAACGCGGGCATATTGTTTCTGAATGAAGTCAGTGGTGAGCGTGTTATCTACGTCGAGAAAAACGGCGATGCGCATAACGTTCCCTCGAGAACCAAGTTGGTGGCGTAATTCTACCGGATTCAGGGATGGGCTGAACTCTACACCAATTCATTTCGCGGAAGTACAAAAAAGGAGGAGTTACGTCGGAGAGATATATGCATTCTGGCGGACGGCATCGGACACAATTGCAATTCCGTAACGCCAGCCGCTGCTTCCGGCCCCGGTTCAGGCCCGGCGAGGTCTAAACTCCCTAGCCGGCGCAGGCTTCCGCGGAAAAGTTTGGTGCCGCCCCACGCGGCTTAGCTCGGTCACTCACCAATCCCGCCCTGTATGGCTGGAATCGGTTAGAACTTTGTTGCCCACTCGAGTTCGAAAGTTCGAAACTGACTTCTCTCTTACTCTCTAAACTCTAGCCGCTGCATTTTCCGCACTCGCCGAATGTCATGTTCGCTGCCTTGCATTTTGTTTTACGTTTCCAGTCGAAGAAAAGTTCAGCATAGGACTTGGTGATGTAATCGCTCGTCGCGATCCCAAGCCTGCGCGCGGTGCGATCGATCCAGCGTGACTTGCCTTCAATCTCGGCGATGTCACCGATAGGAGTGTGATCGAGAACCACACATCCCTCACCGTCAGTCCATTCCGAGCGAAACTTCTCGTAGACGAATGTCGGTGAAAAGCCCAGCGCACTCAGCAGGGCATCCATGGTCTTGCCATCGCTCACCGCAGTCTCCAATTCGCCGCGCGACTTGTGGCGTCCGGTTTTGCCCTTGGCTTTGTGTGTGAGCTTCCACTTGTCGCCATACTTGCGCAGGCGCAGCAATTCACCCTTGCGGCGCAGCTTCTGGCCGAGGAGATCGTAAAGTGTGTTGACCTCGTGCGTGGAGGGAGTTTCGCAGCGAAAGCCGAGATCGCGAAGTTTATTCTCCATCGCTTTCAGGTCGGGGACGAGTAATTTGATTTCGACTTCCTGTGGTGCGGGCATGGATGAAGTTTAAATCAAGCGCGGAGTCGCTCTTTGCTATTCGCCTTTCGCCAGAGGTAAAAAACTGCCTCGAGGATTGCGGCAAGAACACAGGTGCAGCCGTTTTGCTCAGCGACGATAGCGAAGAGCGAAAGGCGAAAAGCGAAAAGCAGATGGCTTCAGCTTTCCCGTTCCACCACGAACTCCGGTACCCAAAGCAGCACGCGTTTGATCTCGGAGTCGGGGAAGGTGCAGATAGCTTCGCGTGCTTTGTTGGAAAACTCGACAGCGCGCGCGTAGGCTGCGTCGATGGAACCGTGACGGTTCAGGATGGCGACAATGTCTCCGGGGGTGATGCCATTGAAGCCGCCGTTGCTGAGCACAGACTCGATGGTTCGGCGTTCTTCAGCACTGCAACGCTCCAGCGCATGCAGAACAGCCATGGTAGCTTTACCCTCGCGCAGATCGCTGGCCACAGGCTTGCCGAGAACTTCTTCGGACGCGGTCAGGTCGAGCACGTCATCGACAATCTGAAACGCCATACCTAGATTGCGGCCGTAGTCGGCCAGGCGATGCTGGTCGGCGTCGTTGGCTCCGGCAAGAATCCCGCCCAGCTTCATGCAAACCGAGAAGAGGCAAGCTGTCTTGCGGAAAATGAGCTCGAAATGTTCGTCCAGCGAGATGGCCTTGCCCAGTCGCTCGATCTGGAGGAGCTCGCCTTCCACCATGGCCTGCGTCAGGTCGATGAGCGCGTCTAGGACAGCGAAATTGCGCTCTTGTACTGCGATCTTGAAAGCCTGCATGTAGAGCCAATCACCGGCCAGGACGCACTTTGCATTGCCCCATTGCGTGTTGGCGGCGGGACGGCCGCGGCGGGTCTGAGCTTCGTCGATGATGTCGTCGTGTACGAGCGTCGCGGTGTGAATGATCTCGACCACCGCGCCCAGCTTGATGGCGCCGTGGCCGGTGTAGTTCATCAGCTTGGCGGAGAGCAGCAGCAGGGCAGGGCGCAGGCGCTTGCCGCCGCCGGCGCGCAGATATTCGCCGATCTCGGTGATGGCCCGCACGCCGGAGACTGTGTCGCGGCCGAACTCGCGCTCGATAGCCGCGAGGTCGTCGTGCAACAGGTCGAAAACTTCCTTGGCGTTGCGGATTACGGTCTTCAAATTGTTCGTCTCGTCAGTTGGAGCGGTAGTTCGTGAACTGCATATCGATGCCGAAATCCTGTTGCTTGAGCAGTGCGATGATTTCCTGCAGTGTATCGCGGTCCTTGCCGCTGACGCGAACCAAATCGCCCTGAATGGCGGCTTGCACTTTCTTCTTCGAGTTCTTAATGAGCTTGACGATCTCGCGCGACTTCTCGATGGGGACGCCCTGCTGCATGGTGACGCGCTGGCGGACGGTGGAACCGGCAGCGGCCTCAATGGCTCCGTAAGTGAGCGCCTTCAGCGGCACACTGCGCTTTACCAGCTTGCTTTGCAGCACGTCGTTGACGGCCTTCAGCTTGAACTCGTCGGCCGAGGTGAGCACCAGCGCTTCCTTATCGTCCATCTGGATGTCGGACTTCGAGTCCTTCAGGTCGTAGCGGGTGTGGATTTCCTTCAGCGCCTGCTGGATGGCGTTGGAGACCTCCTGGAGGTCGACTTTGCTGACGATGTCGAATGATTCAGCCATAACGATTAAGTGTAACAAGAGAGGCAGGCAGGATCGCAATTTACGACGCCGTGGCGCACTATCGGGCAAGAGAGCCTGGCACCTTATTCCTGCTTTGTGAGGCTGAAAAAGCTGTAGAAGTTCTGCGTAGTCTGGCGGCCAATGTCTTCGCGCGAGAGTCCACGCAGTTCGCCGATCTGGCGGGCGGCTTCGACCACGAGGGCCGGCTCGTTGCGTTTGCCGCGATGTGGTACCGGAGCCAGATACGGAGAATCGGTTTCAATGAAGATGCGGTCAAGAGGCGCCAAGTTTGCGGCGTCGCGGATGTTCGGTGCTTTCGGGTAAGTGATGTTCCCGGCGAAGGACAGGACGAAGCCGAGATCGAGCGCGGCGCGTGCATGATCGATGGTGCCGGTGAAGCAGTGCAAGACGCCGGCAAGGCCGCTGCTGGCCCAGTGTTCGCGAATCAGGCGTAGAACGTCGCCCCAGGCGTTCTCGCTGTTATCCGACGGGCGGCAGTGAATGATGATGGGCAGCTTCGCCGCTCGTGCCATCTCCATCTGTTGAAGGAAGACGCGCTGCTGCACGTCGCGTGGCGAGTGGTCGTAGAAGTAGTCGAGGCCGATCTCGCCCCAGGCAATCACCTTGGGATCGCGCGAGAGGCGCTCGAGTTCATCGAAGTCGGCCGACGTGGCAAGCGCAGCCTCATGGGGATGAATACCGACGGTTGCGTAGACGCCCTGGTTTTCATGCGCCAGCTTGATAGCGCAGTCGAGCGTGCCCGTACCCGGACCATCGCCGTTGCCGATGGCGAGCATTGTGGTGACGCCAGCGTCTTTGGCGCGGGAGATGACTTCGGCGCGATCGGCGTCGAAGCGCTTGTTCTCGAGATGGCAGTGGGAGTCAGTGAACATGAGTGATGATTGAAGCAGCTTGATTTTGTATCAGAGCACGACTTTAGTCTTGCCGTAAACCCGCCGTTTCTCAGAAGAGTCCCGTAGGGACGGCAGAGAGCTTAGAATCAACCCACAGGGGCTTAAGCCCAACGTATTGGGAGTGCTTCGGCACGGCTGAAGCCGTGCCCTGAAACAAACCCGTGTACTATACAACCCACGAGCGCACTGACACAGACCAACATCAACCACACGCAAGCATCCTCTACACTGTCTCCAGTTCTTCTTCCAGCAATTGCTTGCTGTAAAGATCGGAGTAATACCCATCGCGCTCGATCAGTTCGTCGTGCGTACCCAATTCGACTATCTCGCCATCATGCAACACGGCGATGCGATCGGCGTTGCGCACGGTGGAGACACGGTGCGAGATAAAAATGGTGGTACGCCCCTGCATGATCTCGCGCAGATGATTCAGGATGCGATCTTCCGTCTGGGTGTCTACGCTGGCGAGCGCGTCGTCGAGAATCAGGATTCGCGGATTACGAACCAGGGCGCGAGCGATGGCGGTCCGCTGTTTCTGGCCGCCTGATAGCGTCAAGCCACGCTCTCCCACCATCGTGTTGTAGCCGTCGGGAAAGCCCTCAATTTCGGCGGCGATGTTGGCGGCTTCGGCGGCGCGGCGCACATCCTCATCGCTGGCATCTTCGGCGCCGAAGGCGATATTGTCGCGAATAGTGTCGCTGAATAGGAACGTCTCCTGCGGAACGAAGCCGATATTGCGCCGCAAAACCGGGAGCGGGAACTCGCGGATGGGGCGGCCATCGATCAGCACTGTGTCCGGATCGGCGTCATAAATGCGAGGGATCAGCGACACCAGCGTGGACTTACCCGATCCCGTCGGGCCGACAATTGCCAGACTGGTTCCCGCCGATACGCGAAGGTTGACCTTCAACACTTCCTCATCGCCATGCGATCGGCCATTGCCGCGCTCGGCCGCCAGCAGAGTATTTCCGTAGCGGAAGCTGAGGTTGCGGAACTCGATGTCGCCGCGGACATCGGTAGGAATCTCCTTCGATGGAACGGCCGCGTCGGTGATCTCTGGCTGCTCCGACATGATGTTGTGAATCCGGCCCATGGAGGCAGTGCCACGCTGGAAGAGGTTGATCACCCATCCCAACGCGATGATGGGCCAGGTTAGCTGCACCATGTAGGTATTGAAGGCCACGAAGCTGCCTACCGTGATGCGATGAAGAATAACCTCGCGTCCGCCAACGAAGAGCACAATCACGATAGCTATGCCGAGCAGCGTCTCCAGCGTCGGCCACAACATGCCCATCAGCCGGACCAGCTTCAGCGAGCGTGCAATGTACTCTGTATTGTCGCGCTCGAAGTTCTCGATCTCGGCTTCTTCCTGCACGTAGGCACGTATCAGCCGGGCGCCGGCAAAGTTCTCTTGGGCGCGGGCAGAGATGTCCGAGAACATGGCCTGAATGCGCTCGAAGCGCTCGTGAATCCTGCGCCCGAAGTACTGCACAACGACGCTGAACACGGGCAACGGCGCGAACGCGAAAATGGTCAGCCGAGGGCTGATGGAGAGCATGAACACCAGCGCTCCTGCCGTGAACACGACAGTATTTGCGGTATACATGATTCCCGGGCCGACCAGCATGCGGACCGCGTTGAGATCGTTGGTGGCGCGGGCCATGATGTCGCCGGTGCGGGTGCGCTGATAAAAGCTGTAGGAAAGCCGCTCGAGATGAGTGAACAGATCGTTGCGCAGGTCGAATTCGATTTCGCGCGAGACCCCGATCATGATCCAGCGGGTGAGAAACTGGAAAATTGCTTTAGCGCCGGAGATCGCTAGCAGCAGGAGGGAATAGGTCAACAGCTTGTGGCGCGTGACGCCCTGGTTCAAATCATCGATGGCTCGGCGAATCACCAATGGGAAGAGAATCCAAATCCCGTTGTTAAACAGCACGCAGACCGCACCAATGACGTAGGTGGCGCGGTACTTGCGGAGGTAGGGAACCAGCGGGCGTAGGTTCTTAAACATGATCTGTCAGCTCTCGGCCGTCAGCTGAGGAGCGGCGAGTCGAGCTGGGTGGATTGTAACCATATGTAGATGGTGGGGACTCAGTTCCGGATTCTTGACGGCTTCTACGTCGGCACTCGCAACAGTAAGTACCCACCGGCAGATGCGAAGATGAAATCGGGCGCCCAGGCGGCCAGCATTGCGGGAAGCTGATTGGCATTGCCCATTGCCTCGAACAATCCTGCCGTCACCCAGTAGACCAGCGCGATTCCCAAGGCTACGGCTACACCTACCAGCGCGCCGCCGCGACGGCCAGAGGCGGAGAAGGGAATTGCCAGAATCGCCATGACCAGCGTAATCAGCGGAAAGGCGATCTTCTTCTGCAATTGCACTTTCAGGCGCACGGTGTCAAAGCCGCTTTGCTGGAGGTCATCGATATACCGGCGCAGCTCGTCGTAGCTCATCTCCGACGATTGCTTCACTTCCTTCTTGAAGTAGCCGGGATTCTCGTGCAGCTCGTTGAAGGTGGCCACGTCGAAGGTGCGGTAGTCCTGGATCGAGGCCCCATTCAGCGTTCGCACCCATCCTTGCTCGAAGACCCACTCGTTCAGATTGTTTTCCCAGTGGGCATGTTCGGCGTAGATCCGGCGTGTCAGTTGGAAGGTGTCGGCATCGAACTCAAAGATGGAGATGCCGCCGAAGTGGTTTTGATCGGGATCGAAGACACGGTAGTAGTAGATTTCGTTATTCTGCCCGAAAATCCACTTGCGATCCGCCTGAAGGTAAGTCTGCGGCGGCTTGCCTTTGATCTCGTTGCGCAGAATTTCCTGCCTGCGGTTGGTGCTGGGAATATAGACCTGATCGAAGAGAAACAGCCCGGCGGCGAAGATCCCGCTAAGAACAATGACGGGCAGAGTAGCGCGATAGACACTGAAGCCGCTGGCCTTCATGGCCACCAATTCGCTGGAGTTGTTCATCAGGCCAAAGGTAATCAGAACGCCCAGCAGCACTGCCATGGGCGCCATCAGGTAAATCATCGAAGGGCTCAGGTTCCAGAGATACTCGGCCACGGTTACCAGCGGCACCTTGTTTCGCACGATGTCGGTGAGCAGCTCGAAGAAGGTGAACACCAGGGCCAGGACAAGAAACGTCGTCAGGATGAGGGTCTGATACAAGGCGAAGTCGCGCAGGATCATGTCATCCAGAATGAGCGGAAAACGAGCGCTAAAGCGATGGCGGTGCAGAGCGGACTCGGCCGTCGCTCTGCGTCCCCTGGCGAGCCTGCGGTCGGCGCCCAGCGACTGAAGCTTCTGCAGCAGCAATTTCCATCCCGCGGTCAGATTGGCAATCTCAATGGGCATGCGGTCGACCCGCCACAGCAGAAACAGTCCGCAAAGGAAGAAGAACATGTTGCCCATCCAGGAACCGAGCCAGGGCGACATCTTTCCCTGGCGCGCCATCTGAACGCCGACCATGGAGAAGAAGTAATACACCACGACCAACAGAATGGTGAGAACAAAGCCCGTGCTCTTGCCGCCTTTGCGCGCCGACAGCCCGAGAGGAATTCCGACCATCGCCAGAACCAGGCAGGCCGTAGGCAAAGCAAACCTGCGCTGGAACTCGATCTCGTAATAACGGGCCTTGATCAGGCCGTAGTTGTAGCTGCCCGGGTCCCAGCTGCGGACGCTTTCCGCCTGCTTGCGTTCGCGAGCAGCGTTGCGCAGCAGGCTCCGCAGACCGAGTTCGGCGACGGGGAGCAGGTCATGCGGACGAGTTTCGTCGGTGGGCACGGCGATGGGGATCTCTGTATTGTCGAAGGTAGTGATGGAGTACTGGTCCTTGACTTTGGGAACCGCCTCCTGCTGGGTCCCGTCCTCCAGATGAAAGCGCAGCTTGTCGGGAGCATCGCTCAACAAAGCGCCACGCTTGGCCAGCGTGATCTTTGGGGACGATGGATCGCTGATGTCTGCCAGAAACACCCCACGCCACAGCGCCTGCCCCTTCGAGGGAATGGCGTCCTGCACGTACAGGACTATGTTCTTGAAGTCTTCGTAAAACACTCGGGGCTCGATCTCAAACGAAGCCTGTGAAGACCTCAGGCGCTCCTGTAGATGGTCGAGGGCAATGGCTGATTGGGGCGCCAGATAGATGCTGTTGAGCAAGCCGAGCAGCAATGCCCCGATGGCAAAGATGGACACGGCACGAATGAACATTCCCACGCCCATGCCGCTGGAGCGAATGGCCGTGACTTCGCTGTCGGCAGCCATGCGGCTGAGTCCCACTAGGATGCCGACCAGCACGCCCATCGGCAGAGTGATGGTGAAGGTCGCCGGAAGCGTGAACAGAAAGATCTCGGCGACACTGGGCAGAGGAGCGCTGTTGCGGACAATCAACTCCAACAGGCGCCCAAGATCCCGCATGAAGATGATGAAGGTGAACAGCGCGACGCCAATGAGGGCGTGCGAGCCTATCTCCTTCAGGATGTAGCGAGTCAGAATGCGCACAACTAACTAGTTTACCGGAAGGGCAGCGGTTGGCATCTGGCATTTAGCATTTGGCATTTAGCACTTAGTTAACACCCCAGCTGAGCGCAAGATTGAACCGCAGAATCTGACAACAGAGCTTCGCAATCGCCGATCGACAGGTTTGGCGAATTGCCAACCGCAAAGTGCTAAGTGCCAAGTGCGGTTCTTATTGCTTCAGCACGACAATCGCCAACGGCGGAAGGTTCAGCAGCAGAGAATTATCGAAGCCATGACAGGCGATGGCTTCCGACATTCGGCCTCCAAAGTTGCCCTCATCGGTGCCGCCGTAAATAGCAGCATTGCTGTTCAGCAGCTCGCGCCAGTGGCCTTCGTGAGGAACTCCAATTCGGTAGCCGCGCCGTGGCACAGGAGTGAAATTACAGGCCATCACCACCGGCTCGCTTCCGTCCTTGCGCATTCGCATGTAGCTCAGGACGCTGTTGTCCGAATCGTCGGCATCGATCCAGCGCCAGCCATCAGGGCTGAAATCGGTTTGGTAGAGCGCCGGTTCATTGCAGTAGAACTTATTCAGATCGCGCACCCAGCTCTGCACGCCCTGATGGCCCGCGAAGCCGAGCGCGTGCCAGTCGAGGCTGCCGTCGTGGTTCCACTCGCTCCATTGGGCAAACTCGTCGCCCATGAACAAGAGCTTCTTGCCCGGTTGAGTAAACATGTAGCCGAAGAGCAGACGTAGATTGGCATACTTTTGCCAATGATCTCCCGCCATTTTGCCGAACAGCGAGCCCTTGCCGTAGACCACTTCATCGTGCGAGAGAGGCAGTATGAAGTTTTCCGTGAACGTGTACAGCCCGCGAAAGGTCAGCTTGTTGTGCTGATACTTGCGATGGATCGGGTCCTTGGACATGTAAAGCAGCGTGTCATGCATCCAGCCCATGTCCCACTTCATGCCAAAGCCAAGCCCGCCGATGTAAGGCGGTCGCGACACCATGGGCCAGTCCGTGGACTCCTCTGCGATGGTCTGAATGTCAGGGAAGTTCTCGTAGGCGTCGCGGTTCACGGCTTTCAGGAAGGACACCGCGCCCAGGTTTTCGCGTCCGCCATACTGATTCGGAATCCACTCGCCTGCTTTACGCGAGTAGTCGAGGTAGAGCATCGAAGCGATGCCGTCCATGCGCAGGCCGTCGGCGTGATAGCGGTCGAGCCAGAAGATCGCGTTGCTGATGAGGAAAGCGCGCACCTCGTTGCGATCGTAATTGAAGATGTCGGACTTCCAATCGGGATGAAAGCCCTTGCGCGGGTCGGCATGCTCGTACAGATGCGTGCCGTCAAAGAACCCAAGCCCGTGCTCGTCGGTAGGGAAGTGCGAGGGCACCCAGTCAAGGATGACGCCGATGCCGCGCCGATGTAGGTGGTCGACCAGGTACATGAAATCCTGCGGCGTGCCAAAGCGTGCGCTGGGCGCGTAGTAACTGGTGATCTGATAGCCCCACGAGCCGAAGAAAGGATGTTCCATGACGGGCATGAACTCGATGTGAGTGAAGCCCATGTCACAAACGTAGTCGGCCAGTTTCACGGCTAGTTCGCGATAGCTGAGCGACCGGTTGCCCTCTTCGGGGACGCGCATCCACGAGCCGAGATGGACTTCGTAAATGGACATCGGCGTATCGAATTTGTTGTGTTCGTGCCTGGTACGCATCCATTCCTGATCTTCCCATTCGTAGCTGAGGTCCCAGACGATAGAAGCGGTGCGCGGCGGCACCTCGTTATAGACGGCGAAGGGATCGGCCTTGTCGACGGTGTACATGTGATAGCGCGAGCGGATGTGGTACTTGTACACCGCGCCGTGGCCGAGGTCGCGAACGAATGCCTCCCAAACGCCTGAACTGGCTTGCGGGTTCATGGGAGTGGAATCGGGGTTCCAGCCGTTGAAGTCGCCGACAATCGAAATGCGCTCCGCATTGGGCGCCCACACCGCGAAATGGGTGCCGCGACGGCCGTCGATCTCCACCACGTGAGCACCGAACTTCTCGAAGAGCCTCGTGTGCTGGCCTTCGTTGAACAGATGCAGGTCGAACGGGGTCAGCAGGCTGGAACCCTGATCCTGAGACGCTAGAGGTGCCATTAGCTCCATCTCCTCATGAGTTGGATGAGGCTTTGCCGCGTCGCGATAAGCAAACGCCACGAAATGCCGGCGGCAGCCGTTGCAATAAGTGTAGAGGAACGTTTGAACATATGCGAAACCTTGGCCTGTTGCAGTCGATTGCACTCGATTTGCAATCAATTCTCTGCCCAGTGCTTGACCCGTTCGCCGTGGAAAGTGCCTAATGGAGAAGTACTCTCGTATTGCAACTGGGTTGCAACTGTTATAGCAATGCCGCCATCCTACATCAGAAATTCTCTCTGGTTTCTCGTTTGTGTGTTGTTGACCGCGCTCTTTTCTGTTGATTTGTGGGCCGGGGTTGATGGAACTATCTTGGGGACCGTGAAGGATTCCAGCGGCGCCGTAGTGCGAAACGCGCTCGTCGGGGCCGCCAATGTCAACACCGGGGTGCAGCAGCAGGTCTCGACCAACGAGGTAGGGTTCTACTCGTTTCCCAACCTGCCGGTCGGACGGTATGACATTTCAATCAAGAAGGCCGGGTTCAAGGCCTACCGGCGAACAGGCATAGCGATTGATGCCAATAGTTCTGAAGTTGTTGACGTTGTACTTGAGGTGGGCGAACCCACTGAGGCAATCACGGTCAAGGAGACTGCCGTTCGCGTCGAAAGCTCAGACACCCAACTGGGCGAGGTAATCTCCGGTACGAAGATGGTCGCAGTACCTTTGAACGGCCGCAGTTTTACGGACCTGCTCTCTCTCCAAGCTGGCGTTGCTCCTGCTACGTCGCTAACCTCGGACACTCAGCAAGACGTCGGTGTGAGCGCGCTGTCTCCCTCGGGGAACCTAAATCCGGGAACGATTTCGATCAACGGACAAAGGGAGTTCTCGAACGCATTCATCGTGAATGGAAGCGACACCGAGGAGGACGTTAACGCAGGAACAGCCATTGTCCCTAACTTGGACTCTATCGCCGAGTTCCGCATCCTGACCAGCAACTTCGACGCGGAATACGGAGGTTATACTGGTGGCCACATCAACGTAATTACGAAATCGGGCACCAATAACTTTCACGGTAATGTATTCGAGTTTCTCCGCAACACTGACCTCGACGCCCGCAACTACTTCTCTTCGTCACGCGGCGTCTTCGATCAGGACCAATTTGGCGGAACTTTAGGCGGGCCGATTCGCAAGAACAACGTATTTTTCTTCGCCGACTATCAAGGAACTCGCCTCACCGAAGGAATAGATACTGGCCTTATTCCCGTGCCTTCCGCGCAGGATCGATCCGGCAATTTGTCTGACATTACGAGTTCGCTGACAGGAAATGTCACCGGGCAATCTTGGGGAAACACGCTGACGAAAGAGTTGGGCTATACCGTCTTTCCGGGCGAACGCTACTATACTTCCGGCTGCACCAGTTCGTCGCAGTGCGTTTTCCCCAACGCCGTAATCCCCATGTCGGCATGGTCGGCGCCGGCGAGAAACCTGCTGCAATATATTCCTCAGCCAAACACGGGAAGCAATATATTCTCAACATCCGCTTACAACGAAACTCTGCGGGACGACAAAGGAGCGTATCGTCTCGATTACAACAGTGGCTGGGGAATGCTCTCCGCCTACTATTTTATTGACGACTACACTCTTAATAACCCATATCCGGTTGGACAAAGCGGGGCCAGCGTGCCCGGATTTAACGCGCTCTATCTGGGACAGGCTCAGCTACTGGCCCTCAGCGACAGCAAGACCATAGGCACGACCGCAGTCAACGAATTCCACTTCAGTTACATGCGCGACAACAACGACCTGGGCAAACCTGTGGGAGGCGTTGGAGTCAGCCTTGCTTCGCAAGGATTTGTAACCGGCCCGGGTACTCCCGGTATTGTGCCCCTGAATCCACAAAACGAAGGAGTGGAGAATGTCGTTTTCAATGCCTTTTCAATCGGAACGAACGCTAACGAACTGAAGCAGATCAATAATACGTTTCAGTGGCTCGACACTATTTCAAAGGTAGTGGGACGTCATACCATGAAATTCGGCGCTGAATTTCACTACGATCAAGTCAACACTAACCCGATCGCTCAATTCAACGGCAGCTTTTTGTTTACCGGAAGCCAGACGGGATCGGACTTCGCCGATTTTCTGCTGGGGGTTCCCAGTCAGTACAACCAGAGCCAGTTGCAGCCTTTCTATGGACGCAATAAGTATTGGGGCCTCTTCGCGCAGGACAGTTGGCGCGCGCGGCCTAATCTCACTCTGAACTATGGTCTTCGCTGGGATCGTATCGAGCCGTGGTATGAGACGAACAATGAGATCTCGACCTTCGAAGCCGGAAAGTCCTCCGCTGTCTTTCCCGGCGCGCCTGCGGGGATACTTTTTCCTACTGATCCCGGCGTATCTCGGACGCTGGCCCCTCCTGGCAATCTAGACTTCGCTCCACGTATTGGATTGGCCTATTCGCCGAGTGCTGGTGCGGACACTTTTCTCGGCAAGCTGCTGGGAGGTCCAGGCGAAACCAGCATACGGGCCGGCTATGGCATCTATTACGAAGCAATTGAGGCACTGTCGCTGGGAATTCTGGCCGGCAACGCGCCCTTCGGGATTACCTATACCAGCCCTGCGCCACCGCTGTTCGCCACCCCCTTCATCACCTCATCAACAGGACAATTCCAAGGGCAGCCTTTTCCAGTGGCGCTGGCCACGGGAAGCGCTTCCAGCAGCAATCCCAATGGGAACATCAACTGGTCGCAGTTCGAGCCGATCAGCGGCATCCCCGGTTATGCAGCAAGCAACCGTATTCCCTATGTCGAGGAATACACGCTGTCCATCGAGCGGCAGGTCGGCGCCAATACGGTGCTGAGTGCCGCCTACGTGGGCAACCAAGGCCATCGCCTTCTGGTGATGGTAGAAGCGAACCCCGGAAATCCCGGACTTTGCCTAAGCCTAAGCCAGCCGTACCAGGTAGCACCGGGTTCTCCGACGTGTGGACCTTTTGGAGAAAATACTGTCTACACAACCGCTTCGGGCCAGGTGATCAATGGAACTCGTGGACCGCTAGGATCCAGCTTCGCGAGTGATACTCTGCAGGCTACGATTGGGAAGTCGAACTATAACGCCCTTCAAGTCAGCGTACGGCACACCAGCGGAAGGTTGGAATTCGCAGCCGGATATACCTATGGAAGGTCGATGGACGACTCCTCTAATTTAGGCGAAGAGGTCAACCCCATTAATCCTTCCCTTAGCTGTGCCCCATCGTCCTTTGATATAAGGCACAATTTCGTTATCAGCTATAGCTACCAACTACCGGTAGAAAGACTGTTAGAGGCTTCGAACCGCTGGACACAGGGCTGGCAGTTGTCAGGGATCACTCATTTCAGCACCGGTTTTCCTGTGACGCTGGTCAGCTATAGTGACAACTCCCTGTTGGGAACTGAACCGAATGGCATTAACAATTACAGCGTGGATGTGCCGGATTACACTGGCGGACCGCTCGATATAAATCACAATCCGCGCAACGGACAGCCCTATTTCAATACCTCGTTGTTCACTGCCAACGCTCTCGGCACGCCGGGTAATGTCCCGAGGCGTTTCTTCTACGGCCCCGGACTGGACAACTACGATATGGCCATTACAAAGAATATTCAGGTGAATGAGTCCAAGTCGCTGCAGCTTCGTCTGGAAGCCTTCAACGTATTCAACCACGCTCAATTCTTTGGCTCTCAAACCGTGGGCGGCAACATAAACACCGCAACGTTCGGCCAAGTCGTCAGCGCCGACCCACCTCGCCTCATCCAATTGGCTGGAAAGTTTTTGTTCTGAAAGCAAAGGCCGGCCAAGCTCATACGAGTTGTTTCGACACGCGCGCAAAGATGCAACCGAATTGCTTCTGAAGAGCTGACGTCGAGGTGAGATCATGTTCTATCGCAGGTGCCCACCGGGCATTCAAGTGCTGGAGGATGCCTTGCCGGCCGGGCCGCTTGCGGCTGCCGCTGGAGGCGCCGGATCCGAGTCGTCGTTCCAGTCGATCTGCATTTCCTGGGGTTGGTCGAGGATCGCATCGCCGCGAGACTTTCCGAAATAATCCCAGGCCCATTCCACAAAGGCCTCGACCTTCGAGCGCATCGAAGTCAGGAGGGCGGCGTGTACCCCGATCCACGCGGCGAACGCAACCGCGCCTTGCAGCTCGTGGCGATGCTCACCAACTTCGGCCACGCCCGAGTTACGTCCAATCATTGCCATGATGCCTTTATCAAAGTAGCGGAAGGAATCTCTTGGTTTTCCCTCAGTGTCCGCTACGATATTTCTGGCGCACCACTTGCCGGACTGTTCGGCCACGGAGGCCAGCTGGGGGAGCGGCTTTCCGTCCTTGCCCGCGATGTTGGCGAAATCTCCCAAGGCATAAACACCCGTCAAACCTGGCACGGTAAGGTCAGCTTCAACGTCAATGCGGCCTCCATGCCCAGTCTTGATCCCGATGTTGTTTGACAACGACGCCGCCTTGAGTCCCCCTGCCCAGATGACCGTATGCGTGGGAATCCTGACACCGTCCGAAAGCTCCACATGTCCGTTTCCAATCTGTTTGACCTTTGTGCCGAAGCGGATTTCTACCCCCCGTTCCTTAAGCATTTTGGCTGCGTATTTCTGCGCCTTCGGGGAAAAGGCGCTCAGCACTGCGTTGCCTGCATCCACCAGGAGAACCTGCGCCCGGTTCGCTGCGAGGTCCTCGAATTCCTTCTTGTTGGCTTTTCTCTTCAGCCACGCCTGCATCATGTCTCCGAAAGCGCCTGCCATCTCGGTGCCCGTCGGCCCACATCCTACGATGACGAAATTCAGCGCTCCCTTGGCAATGAGTGAGGGGTCGCGATCGGCACATTCCAGCATGGCTAAGATGCGTGAGCGTAGCCGCTCGGCGTCACGCAGCGAATAGAGCGGATAGCTGTTTTCGACCGCTCCGGCTGTGCCGAAAAAGTTTGCCTGCGAGCCCGCCGCCAGCACCAGGAAGTCGCCTTGGTATTGCTGCCCCGTAGCGGTTTGCACGGTACGAGTGTTGGGATCGACCGAGACGACCTCTGCCACTTTCACGTCGACGCTGGGGTGGCCTTTCAACGTGCCGCGCAAATTGAACGCTATATTGCTGGGAGAAAGGATTGCGGTGGCTACTTGGTAGAGCAACGGCTGGAACTGCTGATAGTTGTTCTTGTCGAGCAGTGTGATCCGGAGATTCGGATGCGCCGCCAGTTGGCGGGCACAGTTCAGCCCGGCGAAACCACCACCCACGATCACGACGTGCTTCACGCCGTTCGGCTTTTGTTCCGTAGAGTTGTTCACGGTTGCTGCATCCTCACGAGTGCCAATAAGGTATAAGTTCCGGGCATTGCTTTACAAGTAGTATTCATTGCATTTGTGCGGAACGGGCGCAACGAACATCAGGATTCACAACTTCTGCGATGTCCCCGGTGTCCTACCTCAACGCACGAGAGCTGTGTTTCCGGCTTGCGATGCCCTGTCCGCCATGGCTTCCCGCTCCAGCATGCGGCGTTTCAGCGTCTCGTAAATAGGCTCGCTCCGGAGCAGCATCGCAACTACCATGGCCACCAGCGAAGCCCCCAGCAAGGCCAGAGTCAGATCGCCTCGCCCGGTCATTTCAACGGTGAGCACGATTCCGGTGAGAGGCGCACGCACGCTGGCCGAGAACAGCGCTGCCATCCCGACCACCGCAAAGGCAACCGGCGAGAGCCCCAGCGTCGGCATCGAGTGATTCAGCAATCCGGCGAAGAGCGCGCCGGAGGAAGCGCCCAGCACTAACAGTGGGGCGAAGATCCCTCCCGGGGCGCCGGCGGCATAAGACCAGGGTCCGAGGAAAAAGCGCGCGAGAAATACACCCACCAGACCCCCGACCGCGTAGCGATTGGCGAGGATGGCCTGGGTGAGGTTATCGCCGCCTCCAACCAGCGTGGGAG
The DNA here is from genome assembly GCA_049511915.1 of Candidatus Korobacteraceae bacterium. GTDB lineage: Bacteria > Acidobacteriota > Terriglobia > Terriglobales > Acidobacteriaceae > Bog-257. Next base: position 39,857 of record JBEKXQ010000005.1, on the reverse strand, counting down.
CGAACCAGGCTACCAGTCCGACTGTCGCACCGATGATGGCAGCGCGACTAATCGAGGACAGGCTTGAGACTTGATCCGCGAGACGCAGCAAGCGCACTGTAATGGTGTTGTAGAGGGCGCCGGCGGCGCCCAGCAAAGCGCCCAAGGCGAGAAACGGCGCGACTCCCCAGGCCTGGGTCGGGCTGGCTTGCTGCACTGTGAAGTCCAGTGCGTTGCCCAACATCAAGCGCATGATCCAGACTGCCACCGAGGCCGCGGCCAGCGTGGCCACCAGCAGCCATGGAGTGAAGCTGCTGGTCAGTTCTTCGAAGACGAAGATGGAACCGCCGATGGGAGCGTTGAAGGCGACAGCCAGTCCCGCGCCCGCGCCGGCTGCCCCGATAATCCTCAAGTCCTGGTCGTCTTTTATGAGGAATCGCGATGCCAAACGGCTAAGCGAGGCACCCATCTGAACCGTGGGGCCTTCGCGGCCCAGCGCCAGACCGGAGCCCATGGCGATCAGGCCGCCGAAGAACTTGACTGGCACGATGGAATGTGGCGCCGGTTTCACCTCGCCGCTGAACGCGGCCTCCACGCGCTGGACTCCGCTCCCCTCCGCTATTGGCGCGAAACGAGCCACCAGGAAGCGCGCCAGGGCGGCGCCGGCAAGACCAAGCGCCACGGGCGCCAGCCAGCCAATGTAAGGCGATGCGTGCGCCCATGCGACTAACGCATCACGCCCTTTATCGGCGGCAATCAGACAATAGCGAAACGCGCCGCCGACCAGTCCGATCAAAACTCCAGTGAGGACGCTGGCAACGGAGATGCGGACTACGCGCGAATTCAGGAGCGTCATGGCGGCTTCGATTTCCCTTCAGCCCGTCGGGTAGCAGTGTACAGTGCTCAGAAGAACGAAATAGCGGATGCTGTGACGGTGCACTTGCTCGTCACCTCGGACACGGTCATTCATCACCGCCTTTAGGTCGCATTAATGCGATGCTGAGCGCGTCAGGACATCATTCTCCGATCCGAAGGAGGCCAACCCATGTCCTCGCCAACTGTGGCGCCCCCGCAGCCGATTGCGTCCGTCAACACCAAACCCGCTCCTTCCAAACAGCTTCGAAAATGGATTGGGCCACTGGCCCTGGGAGTCATTCTGTTTCTGATTCCGGCGCCTTCGGGCCTCAGCGCGACGGCCTGGCATTACTTCGCGCTGTTTGCCGCTGTCATCGCCGGACTGATCACCGAACCGCTGCCCGGCGCCGCCATCGGCTTTATTGGCGTGACGGTCGCCGCGGGACTGTTGTTGGTTGGGAAAACGCCTGCCGAGGCTACGAAATGGGCGCTTTCCGGATTCTCCAATGATGCGGTGTGGCTGATTTTTGCCGCCAACATGTTCGCCTTGGGATATGAAGCAACTGGGCTGGGCCGGCGGATCGCCCTGATGCTGGTGAAGGCTCTGGGCCGTCGCACCCTTGGCCTCGGTTACGCGATCGCGCTCTCCGATCTATGTCTCGCTCCGGTGATGCCGTCCAACACGGCGCGCAGCGGAGGCACGGTCTATCCCATTGTGAAGAACATCCCGCCGCTCTATGGTTCCTTCCCAAACGATAATCCACGACGAATCGGGGGCTACCTTCTGTGGACTGGCTTTGCAACCACCTGCGTGACCAGTTCCATGTTCCTGACCGCGCTCGCGCCCAACCTGCTGGCAGTGGAAATTGCCCGCAAGGTCGCGCACGTCGATATTTCCTGGGGCATGTGGGCCCTGGGCTTTCTGCCGGTCGGGATTTTGCTTTTCGCGGCGACGCCGCTGCTTGCCTATGTTCTTTATCCGCCGGAGGTCAAGCGTGGCGACGAGGTTGCTACCTGGGCGGGCGGTGAACTCATCACTATGGGACGGATCACACGCCGCGAAGTGACCATGGGCTTGCTGGCGGTGGCGGCGCTGGTTGGCTGGATTGCTGGCAGTCGCTGGATCAGCCCTGTCACCGTTGCTTTGGTTGTAATCTCGGTGATGCTGCTCGCCAAGGTTGTTACCTGGAATGACATCCTCTCCAATAAGCAAGCCTGGAGTGTGCTGGTCTGGTTTGCCACGTTAGTCGCGATGGCCGAAGGACTCAGCAATGTGGGCTTTCTCGCCTGGTTCGGCTCGCGGGCAGCCGCGTACATGACCCGCATCCCGTTGATCCCGATGCTGATTTCGTCAGTCGCAGTGTTCTTCATCATCCATTATCTTTTTGCCAGCATCACGGCGCAGACGACCGCGTTGCTGCCGGTTTTCCTGCTGGCAGTCTTGTCGGTGCCAGGCGTTCCCGCAAAGGCTGTAACGCTGATTCTGGTTTATTCGCTGGGTCTGATGGGCGTGCTCACTCCTTACGCCAGTGGGCCTGCGCCCATCTGGTACAGCAGCGGATATATCCCAACCAAAGACTTCTGGCGACTTGGCGCCATCATGGGAGCGCTGTATCTGGCCGTGTTGCTGGCGGTCGGCTTGCCATTCGCCATCAAGTTCTTGCACTGAGAGCGGGCCAGAATTCGGGATCTAACGAGAACTGATTTCAGACGCGTTTCTGTCTCTGCAGGCGCTAACAATCGCTTGCCCGACCTGTTTCGTCGTAGACTCTCCGCCGAGATCGGGCGTCCGAACTTTTCGTTCCGCAATCACGCTTTCGATCGCGTGCAAAAGAGCGCTGCCCAGCTTGGCTTCACCCAGATGATCCAGCATCATCGAGACTGACCAGACGGTGGCGATAGGATTGGCGATGCCTTTGCCCGCAAGGTCGGGCGCCGAGCCGTGAATTGCCTGAAACAGGCTCGGGTAACGGCCCTCAGGATTGAGGTTGGCGCTCGGCGCAAGCCCCATGCTGCCGGCAATAGCAGCGCCGAGATCGGTGACGATATCGCCGAAGAGGTTCGAGGCCACCACCATGTCGAGGCTCTCGGGCGCGGTGACAAAACGCGCGCACAGCGAGTCGATCAACTGTTGTTCGTGCTGAACATCCGGATACTTGGCGGAAACCTCGCGGAAGATGTCGTCCCAGAAGACCATGCTGTAATTAATGGCGTTGGACTTGGTTGCGCTGGTCACTTTCTTGCGCCCGTGCCGGCGCGCATACTCGAAGGCATACCGTATCACGCGCTCCGTTCCGTGGTAGGTGAAGACCGCCGACTGCACCGCTGACTCCTGCGGAGTTCCCTGGTAGACTCGGCCGCCAACTCCGCAATATTCGCCTTCGCAGTTCTCGCGAACGCAGACGATGTCGATGTCCTGAGGACGTTTACCCGCGAGCGGGCTAGTGACACCTTGCAACAGGCGAACGGGCCTAAGGTTGATGTACTGGTCAAAGCCCTGACGGATGGGCAGCAGCATCCCCCAAAGCGTTATGTGGTCAGCAACTCGCGGATCGCCAACTGGACCAAGCAGGATTGCGTTGAAACCAGCGGCCTCCAATACCTTCATCGCGTCGAGCGGCATCATCGCTCCGTAGCGAAGATACCTTTCCGAGCCCCAGTCATAGTGCTGGGTTTCAAACTTCACGCCACCGTCAAGTTCGGCCAGTGCTTGGAGGATTGCAATAGCTTCACTCATGACGTCCGGCCCGATGCCGTCACCGGGCATTACCGCGAGGTTGTAGTGCCGCATATTGGTTCACCCTTGCTCACGACATAACGTCGCTTCTGCCCGGAATCATACGGCTTCAGCATCTTCGTTGTCGCTACCAAGGCCAGTTATTTCCCATGAACATCTTCCCAAGCCACGTAAAGTTGCGACAAACTAAGATAGGGAGGAAAATTGCAGTCTTATGACATTTCCAAGTCTGAGTACCACGAGTGTTGTCAGGCGCCTGAGCATCGGATTGTCCATCGCTGTCTTTCTGCTGTTCGTCGCGGTTGGAGCGAAGCTCACAACCGCGCAGGACGCGAAGCCGGCGAAAGACAGCGGCAATGCATCGCAAATCGACCGCGGGAAGTACATCGTCGTGGGGGTCGCAGCTTGCGGCAACTGCCACACCCCCCGCAAGGACAATGATGAGCTTGACTACAGCCAGTGGCTGGCCGGTGCGCCGGTGCCGTACTTGTCGGCGCGCCCCGACCCTGATTGGCCGATCCGGGCGCCGCGCATTGCAGGCTTGCCGCCGATGACCGATGCTCACATGATTACGCTGCTGACCACTGGGATTTCGGACAGTGGTAGACCTCTTCGTCAGCCGATGCCCAGTTTCCATATGACGCGCGCTGATGCCGAGGCGGTGCTGGCATACCTGAAGTCGTTGACCCCTGGCCGCGATACAAACCAGTAAACGCGATCTGATCGCGACTCAGCCAGGCACATCGCGAATTTCGAGTGTGCTACCATCGCGGTTCTCATTCGGATTAGCTTTTCACGGTGCTTATCAAGGAGCCCTCATGCGGAAAACCGTCCTATCGCTTATTGCTGTTACGTTCATGTTGGCATCGATGCTCGATCTACAGGCCGGCAGTCTGGCCGGTGTGACCCTGCCGGACACGCAACAGGTCGGGAACACAAAACTGGTGCTCAATGGCCTGGGAGTGCGAACCAAATACATGGTGAAGGTCTATGTTGCGGGGCTGTACCTGCAGCAGAAGTCGTCGGATGCAAATGCCATCATCAACGCCGACGCGCCCAAGCAGATCGTCATGCAGTTCGTGCACGGTGCCAGCAAGAGCCAGATGTCGGATGCATTCAACGAGTCGTTCCACGACAACTCGCCCGAGGCTCTAAAGGCCATGAAGCCCGACATCGACCGTTTGCTCAGCTCGCTTGAGCCGGTTAAGGTAGGCGACCAGATGGTCTTTACTTATGTCCCAGGCACGGGCACAACCTACACCCTGAACGGCAAGGAAAAGCTAATCATTACCGCTCCGGCCTTTGGGCCCGTGATCTTCTCGGTATGGCTCGGGCCGAAGCCTCCCAACGCCGACCTGAAAAAAGGGATGCTCGGCCAGTAGAGGCGGATCCGCCCACGCTTTGCGAAGTTGGTCAATAGATGGGGGTTGGATCAGAAGGGAAGATGGCGGGGTGGACGGGACTCGAACCCGCGGCCTTCGCCGTGACAGGGCGACGTGATAACCAGCTTCACCACCACCCCCGCGACTTTCATCTTAAATGTTCCTGCTCGCCACGGTCAACGTGATTTGACCCCTCCCTGTCCGGCGCCTTTAATGCCAGCCGTATGCGTGCGATTCGTTCACGTTGAAGCCAGAGTTGAACTTCGATTTCGGGAGTAGAAATAAAAGAGTTCGCAGCGAACCCAAACCGCAGTATAATCCCGCAAGCTCCAACCAATTAACCGGGATCCGGTTGACCTCAATCACTGCCATCGTGAGATTGTCGACACGCCGCTTCCGGCAGTGATTTAGCGATGCCCGCCCGGTCGGCCGCTCTTCGAAATTTCAATTCCGGCGCCTTTGTAGCGCTCACTCTGCAGGAGGAAGCATGAGATCGTCAAGATTGTTTGTCCAAGCCGCGCTGATTCTGGTCGCTGTATGCGCGACGCAAGTTTTCGCCCAAGCCCCTCAACACCAGCAAAACACAGGAGTCTTTAATGGATCCACGGCTCCTCTTTCTCCCGCGCTTCGGTATTTGGCCTCCGACGCCGCAAAGCAGGCCCTGCTGCACTCGCCAAATCCAGGGGCGCCGGCGCTGCTGAAGTGGTTCCATCCCGAAGCTGTTGGCCAGTATCCGCAGGAACCGCTCATCAAACGGGGCCCCGTCGGTTCGGTGCACCCGGATGCCCACCGAGGTGCGGTTAGCGTGACCGGTTGCGGCACCGCTTCGGGCACGGTTATGAACCTGGAGTCTGCTACGAACGCCGTAGGCCAATACGAACCTATGGTCGACTTTCTGTTGAGCGCCCTCGGCTCCGGTCAGGACCTGGTGGCCGAATACGGTCAGGATCAACGTTACTATTCAGGAACATTTGATTCGGAGTCGGCAATGTACGTGCACCGCGATCCGACGGTGTCCTGCTATGGCGGGACGGATTTCGAGATGGGCAATCCTTCCATTGCCGACCCGTTCAACAGCGGCGAGCCGATGCCCGGTGGTTTGGGAGCGCGTATCGTTGCAGACCCTGGTACCTCCACGCGCCCCGCGCAGTTCATCCTGGCCGATATGCGATACGACTACTACACCTCAGGCATTGGTCTGCGTCGAATTCCGGCCACCAACCTGGAATCCACGTCGACCTGTCCGGCAGGCACGCTTACTCTAACTCAGGAGGCAACCTGTGCCGGCTCGACTGGGATTATCGTCGAGGCGAGTGAGGACAACTACGCAGACGCACCGGTCATTACCCAGGATCCGCGGACCAGCGGAACGGGAGCGGGCGATATTTACATTGTCAGCGCATCGGTGCGATATCTGCGCACCGTGGTCCTGCTCACGGCGTGCAAAGCAGCCTTCAACACCGCGTCCGACTGCTCGAGCCCGGTCCTGCTTAATGGAAGCGCCGATGCGGGACTGCCCGGTGTTGCGGTTGTCGGTGGAGGACCCAATGCCGGCGCAATTGCGGTTTCGTTCGTCAGTGATGCAAATGGTTTCCAGTACGTATCGTGCACACCGGCGGGCGCGCCGAATCCGCCCGTTTGCTCGAACTCCAGCCTGATCTATCAGGACCCCAACGTTTACACTACTCTCACAGACAACCCAGGCTTCGAACCGCCTACCTGGCCGGTGCTTGCGGCCCGGACAGACACGGGCGGGCAGACCCTGTTTCTGGTGTGGTCGAACTGTAAGATTTCGCCATCTGGGAGCGGATTGTCAGGCTGTCCCCAGTCCCAGATCGTGATGGCAACCACAACAACCGTTAGCAGTCCGACGTGGACCTACCGCCACCTCACTGGGGCATCCGGTCAGCATTTCCTCCCATCCATTGCCTTCGACTCCGGTCAGGACATAATCAATGTCTCGTACTACACGACGGGATCGGACTACTATAAGAACCGCGTGCTCATGGCGCTGAACCAGTTCGCTCCCGGTTCGGTCACGCCTGAGAGCACCATCTTCGTAACCAGCGCCTACGATTCCGTCCAGGGAGATGGAACTGCCCGTGACTTTGGAGGTGTATTCGGAGATTATGTGGGCCTGGCTGCGCACGGCGGCTCAGCTTCTGGTAGCAGCCGCGCATACATTGGCTTTACCAACAACACGCGTATTGGCATTTACGACGGTATCGGCAATACGCAGGCTGATAACAACGTGTCACGGGTTACGTACTAGCTTTCTGTAGCCCCATTTAGACGGGACATCGGCTCAGTTTTTCCGGCGCCATCGGGAAGGCTGGGCCGATCCCCGAAGATTGTCGTGCAGACACTTCGTTCCCTATGAGCTCTGGGGAGCAGAACAGCACGGTGTGATTTATTGTCTTGACCCACCAGACTACGTTTCGTATGCTGCTCGGCAGTCCAGCTCCACGGCGCAAATTGTCCTGCTACCGCCCGAGATATAAGATAGATGAGCAGCTAGTGGTGCTGGTTTGAACCAGCTCGCCAACTCCCGTGAACCGTTCGGGGGATGCCGGGTATGCGATAGAATGTTTCGTCTTCCGTCTTTTCGCGATTCAGGGCGATGGTCCGTAATGATCAAATAGCGTCCCGATTGAGAGAAAATCTGGCAATTTTCGATTCCGCGGGATCGACTGCGGTCCTGCCACCTGCTGCGGCGCCTTTCGCGCTCGGATCTTTACGAGTCGCTTTGATCCACGATTGGCTTGTAAATATGCGAGGCGGCGAAAAGGTGCTGGAAATCCTTTGCCGCAGGTTCCCGGACGCACCGCTTTGGACCTTGCTATATGTCCCGGGATCGGTCAGCAGTACGATAGAAAATCGTCAAATCAAGACCAGCCTTCTGCAGGCTCTACCTTTTGCAAAGACAAAATACCGGCACTATCTTCCGCTCTTTCCATTGTTTGCGGAACTAACTAGAGTGCGGGGTTTCGACATAGTAATTTCCTCGTCTCATGCTGTAGCGAAGGGGATGGTTAAAAAGACAAGTGATTCCAGGCCTCTTCACATCTGCTATATCCATACACCCATGCGTTATATCTGGGATCGCTTCGACGACTACTTCGGTCCGGATAAGGTGGGCTCCTTCGCCTCGCATTGCTTTTTCAAACCTGTGGCTAAGGTGCTTCAGATTTATGACAGGGAAACTGTCGACAGGGTTGACGTGTTCATCGCAAATTCCCGATTTGTAGCTGACAGAGTGAAGCGTCTCTATGGACGGGACGCTGAAATCCTGCCTCCTCCGGTCGATGTGCAATGCTTCGCCGCCGTTGAGCGATCGCCTGAGGACTGGTATCTGGTGGTTAGCGCTCTAGCTCCTTACAAGCGTGTGGATCATGCCATCCGCGCGTGTGCGATGCTGGGCAGGGAACTCAGGATAGTCGGCTCTGGTCCCGAAGAGAGGAAGTTAAGGTTGCTGGCCCGTGATATTGGCGCAAATGTGCAATTTCTGGGATTCGTCAATGCCAGGGACCTGGTCGAATACTACCGTCGCGCTAAGGGTGTGTTGTTTCCGGGTGTAGAGGATTTCGGCATTGTTCCTGTGGAAGCAATTGCCACAGGTTGTCCGGTAGTTGCTTTTCGCAAGGGCGGCGTTCTTGACTCTATGACAGGCGAAACTGCAGAGCTTTATTCCGAGCAAACTGTGGAAGGCCTGCGGGAAGCCATTGTCAGGTTTGAGAAGCGGGAGTTTCCGGAGCACGAGCTACGGAGCCGAGCGGCCAGGTTTGCGCCGGAGTGCTTCCTGAGCCAATTCGAGCAGATTCTTGAGCGCGCTTATGATGATTGGCGCCATCGGCAGGCATTAACTTCGGCTGGTTCAGTTCGGTCTTAGCAGACCGGTAGCTCGCAGCCAAAGAGTTGCCGGAGTAGGCATCGAGATGATTCGATATGAGTACCTTAGTGCTGGATGCACGCTGGTTAAATACTGGTCTTGGGACTTATACGCTCAATCTCATTCGCGGGCTTCATCAGTACGGTAACTTCGGCGTTCGGCTATTAACCCTGCCAAAATATCGGGACTGTCTCCGGCAGTACAATTACGAAATAACCATAACAGATGTCCCAATTTATTCGATCAGTGAGCAGTTCAGGATAGCCTGGGCAGCTCACGGATCAGACCTTTTGCATGTACCTCACTATAATGCCCCGATCATGCGCCGGGGCACTCTACTTGTTACCATCCATGATCTAACCCACATCCTGGATGCGACCCAGCGGAACTCGCTCAAAAGCTGGGTATACGCTCAGCCAATGTTGCGACTGGCTGCTGTTCGCGCTGACCACGTGTTTACTGTATCTGAGTATTCGAAGCGTCAAATTATAGAGCACTTGGGCGTAGATGAGGGCAAAGTCACGGTCGTGTATAACGCAATCGGGCCGCACATCTTTTCCGAGCCCCGCGATGCAGCCCGCGCGAAGATGCAGCAGAACTTCTCGTTCGACGGGCCCTATATAGTCTTTGTCGGCAATCTCAAGCCGAGCAAAAACGTCGCGGGCCTGCTGAGAGCCTTCTCCATTGTGAAGTCGAGGGGCCGCATACCGCACCGTCTGCTGGCAATCGGTGATGACAAAACGGGCCGACCTGCGATGATGCAATTGGCTCACCAGCTAGGCTTGGAAGGCACCGTTATATTCGTGCCACGGGTCAGCGACGAACAACTTCGTGCGGCTTACTCAGGCGCGGACCTGACTGTAATGCCCTCATTTGAAGAAGGTTTCGGACTGCCGGTTATTGAATCGATGGCCTGTGGCACTCCCGTTGCTTGCTCGCATTGCGCCTCACTGCCGGAAGTGGGAGGCCCAGCGGCCGAATACTTCGACCCCTACGATGTTGAATCCATCGCAGCTGCCATCGAAACGGTGTTGCTGTCTTCGGATCGATGGGGCGAGTTGCAACAGCTAGGTTTGCAGCGTGTGGGTTGCTTTACTTGCGCGGAGTTCGCACAGCGACATCTCACGATCTATCGCAGATTCCTGAGCGAGAACTGATTGGCGCCAAGCTCCGACTTTCGCACTTTTGATACACTGTTGACCAACTGCGGTTCCCAAAACCCTGCTCGAGGTGATAATTAGCCCATGAGAAACACGGCATTCGTTTCGTCGCTCGCTACTTTACTCCTCACAGCCACGATGCTTCTGCCTCACGCCTCTGCGGCAGCCGCTCTGCCGCCTCAGACAGCCCCGACGGCTGCTAAGGTAGTGATCTATCCCGCGCCAGCGGGGCAACCACTCTCGAGTGCCTATAAGGTGCAGGTCGGCGGCCGGGACGTTCCGGTTTACTTACAGCGGGTTTCACCGCAGGATAAAACGCTGCGCCTCAACTCGGTCGATGATAAGTCACAGTACGGCTTGAAATACGAGGAGGCGGGTTTTGCCTACTTCGATGCCGATGGTCCAGTCGATGTGACAGTGACCTTCAGTGGGCCGGTCACCGCAGCACGGTTGCTACCGACGTCCCCCGCGATCCCGGTGGCGGTCCAAGGCAACACCATACGGTTCACCGCGAATTCGCCGCAAAACCTTACTTTGGAGGTGAATCACCTACTCGTCCGCACCCTGCATATTTTTATGAATCCGATAGAGACCGGTGCTCCTTCTCCGAAGGACGCGAATGTAGTTTACTTGGCTCCCGGAACCCATGCGCTTTCGGCCTATAAGATGCCGCCGGACAAGTCGATTCTGTACTTTGGTCCGGGAATCCATAACATCGATAACCTTGCCCTCAGCGATGGGCAGATGGTCTATATAGCTGGCGGGGCAGTAGTGCGAAGCACGATTCGCGCAGACGAACCTTTCGTCACCGACACGTTAGCCGGTCAAACGTCAAAGGTGTACACGAAACCGGCGATCGCGATCTACGGGACGCGGATCAAGATCCGCGGGCGTGGAATTCTGGACGGCCTGGAAGCCCCCGGCAAGCGCTTGTTGTCGATCCAAGGACAGGACATCGGTCTGTATGATGTCATCCTTATGAATTCGGGAAACTGGTTTATGCCGATCTTTTTCTCCGACCGGGTAGTGGTTTCGAACTTAAAGATACTTGGCTACCGGGCCAACTCAGATGGGATCGATATCTATAGCAGCCGCGACGTGAGTGTGGAAGGCTGCTTCATTCGCACTGTGGATGATGTGATCACCGTCAAGTCCAAAACGCAGCATCCCAACGCAGTTAGCCCAACCGATGTGGTTAGCAATGTGATGGTGCGCGGAAATCGACTTTGGAATGAGACCGGTACGGCGATGGTGATTGGAACGGCGGTGGGAGCTGATATCAGCGGGGTCACGTTCACCAACAATGACGTGATCCGCGATCTAGCGCGTGGAGCCTCGGAGGGCATCAACCTTGCCGGCACCGGTACAGTGAGCAACATCCGCTTCGAAAACAACCGGATCGACCGCTCCGGCAATCAGATCGATGCGCCTGGCGCAAGCAGAGTGATCTATGTGTATATTCAGCACTCGCAGTGGGAAGCGGCTGCCGATAAATCGAAAGCTCTGGGCACCGTTCGCGACATTACCTTCTCCGACACCCAGGTACTACTTCCGCCGCAAGACCCCAAGATACGTATCGATTTGCAAGGGGCCAGCGAGCAGAGTGATATTGAAGGTGTGCAATTCCAGAATCTTACGGTCAATGGTAAGCCACTGTCGAAGTCCAACACCCTGGTAAATGAGAAGTTCGCCGGCAAAATATCGGGCTTGCCCTGATTAGCGCTGATAGTGAAGATCTCTGGATTTGCCCTTGTGTCTATCCTTGAGCAAGCTTCAACGTTATCGCGCGTGGATATCTGGTATAGCCCGTCTGCTGAGCTGGGGAGGTCCCGGTGACGCAGGTGGCGCATAGGCTGAAACAAAACTCCAGTCCAGAATCTCCTGAGTAGCCGTCTCTCCGCCTGTTCCTCCAGTGAAGCCAGTATAGGCCATTGGCCCTCCTGCGGTGCCCGGTATGTCGATGGTCCAACTGGTGACGAAGCTCTGGAGGGTGCTGGCATCCGTAATTTGCATAGTCAGCGTACTTCCTCCGTAGACCATGTGCACATTAAAGACATCTCCACTATGCAGGTTCACTCCGCTGCTTGTCATATCGGTGGCCGGCACGTAGGGAATGGCTCCATTTACATATAGTCCTGTCGAGTCCACACCCTCGCCCGCATTGTTGTATAGGTCAAACTTGACAGCCACGCTGGAAGCTATAGGTGCATAGCCTAGCCATCCACCGCTGCCGCCCAAGGCTGTCGACCCCGCGTTCTCGATCGTGAAAGTTATTCCATCGGCATTGGGGTTCGTCAGCTGGAAACTAAAGTCCTGAGTGAAGTTCTGGACATTTACCTGGGTGGAGTACCACGCGCTGGCTGATTCGCCCGATTCGCCATCCGTCAGTTGCAAGCGCGAGCTGTTCACAGTCGCATTGCCATTAAGAGCCATTCCACTGAAATTGAATCCGTTGCTATAGTTAATGCCTACCAGCGGAACGAAGCTCCAGCTCAGGATCTCCTGGGTTGCAGTCGAGCTTCCGGTGCCGGCGGTGAACCCGGCATAGGCCATTGTTCCTCCCACTGCAGCCGGTATGTCGATGGTCCAGCTAGTGACGAAACTCTGCTGAGTGCTGGCGTCGGTAACCTGCATATTAAGCGTGGCTCCGTCATAGACCATATGCACGTTGAAGACGTCTCCGCTGTGCAGGTCTACACCGCTGCTTGTCATGTCGAGTGCAGGCACATAAGGTATTGCTCCATTTACGTACAAGCCCGTAGAGTCCATGCCCTCGCCGGCATTGTTGTATAGGTCAAATTTGACTGCAATGCTGGAGGCTATCGGAGCATAGCCCAGCCAGCCACCGCTGCCGCCAAGCACTGTCGGTCCCGCATTCTGCATGGTGAAGGTCATGCCATCGGCATTGGGGTTCGTCAGCTGAAAACTGAAGTCCTGCACAAAAGCCTGAGTACTGACCGGGGCGACACACCATGCGCTGGCAGCCTCACCTTGTCCCCCATCGGTCAAGCGCAGGCGCGAATTATTCACAGCCGCGCTACCGTTAAGAACCAATCCGCCGGAGCTGAAACCGTTGCTGTAGTTGACGCCCGCTACGGCGGAGTAGCTCCAACTCAGGATGTCCTGAGTGGCTGTCTTCCCCCCCGTGCCGCCAGTGAAGCCTACATAGGCCGTTGTCCCTCCCGCCGTAGCGGGGATATTGATTGGCCAACTGGTAACGAAGCTCTGCTGCGTAGTGGTATCTGTAATCTGCAATGTCAGCGTCGTCCCGTCGTAGACCATGTGCACATGAAAGACATCTCCACTGTGCAGGTTCACACCGCTGGCCGTCATATCGACAGCGGGTACATAGGGTATAGCTCCGTTAACGTACAGTCCTGTCGAGTCCACGCCTTCGCCGGCGTTGTTGTATAGATCAAACTTGACGGCCACACTTGAGCCTATTGGAGCATAGCCCAGCCATCCACCGCTGCCGCCAAGAGCTGTCAATCCCGCGTTCTGGATTGTAAAAGTGATTCCATCGGCTTGGGGGCTCATCAGCTGAAAGGTGAAGTCCTGGGTAAAGTTCTGGATGTTCACCTTGGTGACGTACCATGCGCTGGCAGTTTCACCTTGCCCGCCATCGGTAAGTTGTAGACTCGAGCCGTTCACACTTGCCTTGCCGTTCAACATCATGCCAGTCGAGTAGAAACCGGCGCTATAGCTGATATCAGCCTGAGGGACAAAGCTCCAGCTCAAGATCTCCTGGATGGCGGTGGTTTGTCCACTGCCGCCAGTGAAACCAGCGTATGCGGTTGTGCTGCCAACTGTGCCGGGAATGTCAATGGTCCAACTGGTGACGAAATTCTGCTGCGTGTTGGCATCCGTGATCTGCATGGTCAGCGTGGTTCCGTCGTAGGTCATATGCACGTTGAATACATGCGAACTGTGCAGGTCGATGCCGGTGCCAGTCATGTCGATGGCAGGTGTGTAAGGTAAGGCGCCGTCCGTGTAGATTCCCGTGGAGTCGATACCCTCGCCGTTATTATTCGACAGATCGAACTTGATGGCGACGCTAGGAGTTATCGGAGCGTAGCCAAGATACCCGCCGCTGCCACCCAGCGCGGTCGGCCCGGCGTTCTGGATGGTGAAAGTAATGCCGTCGGCATGAGGGTCGGTCAACTGAAAACTGAAATCTTGCGTGAAGGCCTGGACATTCACTTTGGTCTTGAACCAGGCGGTTCCAGCCTCGCCTTGACCTCCATCGGTCAGTCGCAGACGTGAACCGTTCATCGTCGCTGTGCCGTTCAATTGCAGGCCGGCGGAGCTGAGGCCGCTTCCGTAGTTAATCGTCCCGCCGCCGCCGCTGGTGATGGTGTAGACCCCCAAACCGATATCGCTAGGTGCTGCGCCGGAGGCAATGGCTATTGCATTAACAGTTGTAGTGGCGCTTACGATGAGCGGTGCCGTGTACACAGGGGATGACTGAGATGGGGTGGAGCCGTCGGTCGTATAGTAGATGGTCGCACCTTGGGTGGAATCCGAAAGTACGACTGTCTGGGCTGAAGTATAGGTTCCGCCGGCAGGGCTGAAGGTAGGTGTTGCGGTTACAGCAGAAAGGATGCCGTATACGCTAACCTGGCCCACTGCCCCAACATACACTTTGCCGTTCGCGACCGTCGGCACGGCGTACTTTACCGGAAGACCGACGCTGTCGCGCTCCCCGTTCTGCGAACTGTTATACAGTTCTGAGGCTACGTTCGTGGCATCGTATGCATGTAAAACTGACTCATCATTCTGGCTGGTATTCAATCCCCAGAGAATGGCATTGGCGTCATGGTTCGCGGAGATGGCCAAGCTGGCTCCCGGCCAATAGAAACTACCCGGCGAAGTTGAAGTGGGCGATGACGACAGCAGACCATTGCTCACGCTGAACGCTTGTACCGGAGCGTTCACCCATCCGAAATAGACATTCTCATTCCAGTACGCCGGCGAGGCCCACATGCCGGCTGAGCCGCTGAGTGTTTGTATGATCTGCGAATTGTTGTTGGGATTGTAATGTCCCATGTTGTCGCGATTGATAACGTAGGTATTGCCGTCCTTGCCGCCGCCAATCGCCTCGTGAACATATGGCCCAGGCTGATCGGGCAGAAGCAACACTCCGCCTGCGGCAACATCTACGTCATTCAGATCGAGGTAAGCCTGATTGTCTGGCGTGAAGTAGTCGCTCACGCTGAGGGTCGAACCGTTCAAGACCATCTTCACAATGCTGTCACCGAAATCGACTGGGCTACCCACCGCGTCAAAGGTGCCGTTCCCGGTCGAAAAGATGATGTTGCCTGAAGCATCTGCGGTCAGGCCTGCACCGCTCATCCATATGCCTCCGTCTTCACCATTGGAAGTGTCGGCCCAGACAGCGCTCTGCTGTAGCGTGCTCTTGTCGTAAGCCATCACCCAGCCGTGGAAGGGGGCGTTATCGCAGTAAGAGGCCCAGGCCAGATAGATCTCGCCGTTGCTCAGCAATAGGCCTGCACGGTTCAACTGCATGACCGGCTCGAACGTGAGAATGCCGTCGACGCTGCCAGCCCCGGTTCCCGGATAAGTTGCCTGGATGGCAACAGGTCCGTCGAACTTCTCGGATCCGGTGGTGATATCGAGAGCGTGCAGGCGATTAAAGAAAGCACCATCTTCCTTCGTCTCTGCTAGGACATAGATCGTATTGGTACTGGCATCGATGACAGGAGTGCTGGTAATCCCATATTCAGGCACCACCGCCGAATTGCAGTTCACGTCGTTAATGGATATGGTTGTAATACCGTTTGCGGGAGCGATAAAGCTCGTCTTCCATAGAGGTGAGCCATTGTCTCCACTGTTGCTATCGGCGTCGAAAGCATAAACGCTGTCGTGCTCTGTGGCTACATAGAAGACGTTATGAACTCCCTTTCCCGGAATAGTTACATTCGGCACATATAAAGGCTGTGCGTAGACTTGGCCATCGACTAAGGTGGTCCAGAGCTTCCCAAAGCTTCCTACGTTCACATTGGCTGGAGTCAGCAGAGTCTCTTGCAAATTCTGGCCGGTGCGGCCGTTATCGTTATGCTGGGTGACAACCCGCACCTGCCCTAAGGCTAGCCCAGACCGAGATTGGAGCGCTATAACCAGTAAACTGGCGCAGAGCGACAGCCTGTTCCATGACCGAGGCCAGAGCCGGATGCTGTAGTTACGCACGTGTCCTCCCAGTTCTCGATCGCGTTCGCAATAGCTCAGCTATTTTCTTTCTGTAAAAGCAGAAAAGCAAAATGGTCGTCTGCTTTTCATGGCGTTGAGCTGCGGGTCTTGGCCCAGATGCTGCATTGGCACCTATTGCGCCATCAGGACCGCTTCCAGATTAGTCGCGAAATATCTCAAAGGTGTGTAGGCACAGAGCCATCGGTCAAGAGGTTCCAGCACTCGGTCCAGAGACAATGGAACCGAATTCTTGGGAAACAGTTGACCGTGCGATAGGTCAACTACGCTAAATCCAGAGCTCTCCGCCAGTTGGGTAAAGTTGTGCTTCTTGTACAAGCGATCGTGGTATGTTTCACCGCGAAGGCGGGCAATCTGTTGCGTCCAGGACAAGAAGTAAGGCAAGAACACTACGTAAAAGACCCCTCCGTCTTTCAGGATGCGCCGAATCTCAGTCAGTGAGTGGCGGTCGGATGTAACGTGCTCCAGCACACCAAAGCTAACGACGCAATCGAAGCTCTTGTCGCCAAAAGGAAGTCGATAGGCATGGCTAAGCGGGATTACATCGATGGCCTGCTCATGAATTATCGGGACCTCCTGTCCAAAGGTAGAGTCATCCGCTTCCGTATTATGGATGTCGCAGGAAGTAACGGAAAACCCTCTCTGCCGGAGCAGATAGGTGATTTGGCCCTTGCCGCAGCCCCAGTCGAGAACGCTTATATCTCCCGGCAATCTATTTGTCGCCTCGGTCAGTATATTACCCAGATAGCGCACCTGTCGGGCATATACGGCCTGTGTAGTATTGGCCAGAAAACGATGAGAGATGCTCTTTGCCCCTACAGACTCGAGGTATGAATCTCGGGGAATCGGGGCCGACAAAGTCGGCCTTGCGGTATGGACAATCTTCCGGACGTCGGATGTGTTCCGTCGCGCGGCCTCACCTGGGACCAAGGTCGACATAGGGCCGGATTTGCCTGGAAAGTGGGTGGACATCTTTCGGACTCAGCGATGCTCAGCGAATGGCATCGCCGGTGCAAGAGCTAAGCGTTCATAACCGGCGAGAACAAGCGCGACCATGAGGAAAACAATCAACTTGGTGTCCAGGAGTGCATTTGTTCCGAACCAGAACAGAATACAAAAACCGCACCACGGGTACAATATGATGCCAAGCAGATGGCCCAGCTTGATCGATCGCCAAATCCATCCGCACAGCAGGCCGTAGACGAAAAGCACCAAAGGCGTGAACCATCCGCAATCGGCGAAGATATATCCGAACGCGCCCGACCATATCCTGGTTCCATCAAGGCCGGCTTGCCAAGTCGCGGCGAATTGCGAGTCCCACATGTCAGCATAGGACGGCCAGTGCATGAGTTTAGAAATCGGCAAAACACTATTAAGAGACGTGTTGAAGCTTAGAAAGGAGCTGAGATACAGGCCGGTTCCAGTGTAAGGGTAATGCAGGCGCCCGTTGACCAAGGCGGCAAGGCGATTGTAGGACGAGACCGTATAGGCCAATAGCGCACCTACAAAGGAGTCCAGATCTTCACTGCCTCTGGCGAGCGACATCAGGGTAAACAGCGCTACCACTCCCAGTGCTAAGACTGCTGCAGCTCTCACCAAGGTTCTGGTACTCCAGCGTCCTTCGCCAATACGCTGGACAAGATAGAGCAGGGCGCAGCCCGCCACCACGGGGATCAGCTCGCCACGGGCCAATTTGAGAGATGCTGATACCAGTACCAGCAGGATCCCCATTGCGGTGCTGAAGCCAACAATCCAACGCCACCATCGGGAGAGTATTTCAACCTGTCGGTATCGCCACATCGCCCACCAGCAGACTCCTAATAGCCACATACTCGATAACCCCAAAGGTTGACGCACATCGAGAGTATCTTTTATCTGCGACCCCTGCTCCAGCAGGATCAGACCCACGAGCGTCGGATTGCCTTGGAGTAGCAAGGCAATGGACGCGAGAGTGAAAGCACTCGCAATCGCTATGGGCAGCAATAGGAAGGCTGGACCGGGAAGCCGCGTCTTGATACTAGTCAAGGGAGCAAAGCAAGAGGGAAAGAAGGAGTCGATAGCTGCAAGGCCACCCATGAAGGCGCCTACACACAACAGGTAGAGCAGCATCGACGCTGGATCAAGAAACAAGAAATCGCGCTCTTCCAGATAGGTGCTGTAAATACCAGGCGGGAGCATCCAGACCAGTGTAAAGAAAGTGAACGACACAACCGCAAGGCCATAAGGCGATAGCCAGGTGGTGCGCCCTGCCGTTTTTGGATTCAAGCTGTCGGTCATGGGAAGGCGTTTATTACTTCTCGTGTAGGCGAGCAAAAGATAGCTTCAACAGTTCCATGTAAGTCGAAGCGGCGATGCTGTCGCAGTTGTTCACCACGCATCAGTCCCAATAGAGGTGTGCCGCCGGTCGGCACGTAACGGACCGTCCTTCCTAGCGAAAACCAGGTCAACAATCTCCAGCGCCTTATCCAAGGGACGATAGCCCCCATCTAAAATGTCATAGAGGCTGAAGTTCGCATTAGCCATGTATTCCATGATATCGCCGACTTCGGGTAGGCCATCGACATAGGAAATAAGTCGTGTCTCAAGAATGACAAGATCGACCTTGTGCAGGGTCTCGGCCGCACCGCGCAGCACCGAAAGTTCCTGCCCCTCAGTGTCGATCTTCAGCAGGATGGGCGGGCGCAGCTCGCGAGTGGCGATGATGTTATCGACGGTTACGACTGGCACCACACGGTGGTCAACCGCTGCCCGAGCCAGAGATGTTGTCTGCCGGGGATCGGCATGTATATTAAGAGTCACCTCGCCTTGTGTGGCTCCTGCCGCCGCAAGGACATATTCCGTATCATAGGTGGACTTCAGGCGCTGCAAGTCAGGCTCGAATTCCTTCAGCGGTTCGACCAAATAGAACTTGCTGTTGGGAAACGCTTCATATAGATCAGGAGTGCCCCATGCCACACCAACATCTATTACAGTGCCTGGGCTGAACTGTAGTTTGTTCAGGTGCGCGAAGAACTCCGCGAAGTTTCTTGTAGGTCGTCCAGAGTTTACCAGCTTCACGCCCATGTGAACGAGCACGTGGTCGTTGAGTTTCTGGACGGCAACCCTTAGAAGCTCACGGGCGCGGACGGCGGCGGGTTTATTCATCCCTTTCTCATCTCGACCACGCCCCTGGTGCGCATCGCGCGTAAAGCTCAGTGGGGTTAAACTCACTGCTAATCGGCAAAGTCAATGTTGCGGCCACAGGTAGAGTGGTTAGTTGGCCTTGAATACAACCACCTGAAAATCTGCCTGGATGAGGCTGCCGTAGACGTCCCTCAGGCCGACGACCAGATCGCCGGTTTTATGGCAATAATCTCCGTCGTCGTCTGTGTTCACGAACAGAGCACCCTGGGGCCACCCGTTGTAGCCGGACACGGTCGCAACGGTAGTGTAGCTGGTTCGAACAAAACAAACTCCTGTAATGCTCAACTGGTAAAGACCGGTCTGACTGTCGTAGGAGCTCGTAATGTTCGAGGTCCCTGACTGCAGCGTTCCGTCGTACGAAACGCTGGCAATGGCAATCGGTAGCCCGGCTGTAGCGTTGTCTTGGCCAAGGGCATAGGGACTGGCTGCGACGGCCAAAATGGTCAGGCAGAATCCCAGGAGGAGTGATGTAGCTTTGAGTTTCATTGTAGTCTCCTTGTTCCGCAACCGTTAGTGCTAATGTTGAATTGCTGGGGTTGCCGACTTGCCGGTACCCGGGACAAACTGAGTCCTGCGCCCAACAAATCGCCTAGTCTGCGGGGCCTTGGCTGATTCTTGCCAGCCTTGCTTCAAAAGCCTCTCTCACAAGTAAAAGCGTTGGTTTCGGAAAATCCCGCCAGGTGAGCCTTAGATCATCCCTGACTGACCGAGCCGTCCGAACTGAGGGCTGCGTCCGAGATGGCCGCGGACGATTCTCGTTAACCCATCAAAGTATTTCTCGCCTAGCGCGTAGGCGGCGAGACAATACAAGTGGAACATGGGATACTTCGAGAAGCCCATGCGGCCGTAGGCCCGGTAAAATGCCATGAACTCGGGGAAGGGAAGTCCGAGTTGACTCCGGATGTAAGGGTAGAAGTAGTTGGCATAATCGCGAGTCACTTCGTCCACCACGTTGACACCCTTAGTGACCTTAAGGTCCCGTATTATCGAGAGCGCTCCGGAGACCATTGTAAGCAACGCTTCAGGTGTGTAAGAGCCGGGCCTGTATGTCCCGCGTTCGTTGCTGCTGTTGCCAAACTCGGGCGGTTCGTTGTTGCGACACAGCACTAGAATCTCAGGCGTAAATACCGCGCACTTGGATGTGAGCACGCTCGCGCTCAGGTGCAACTGGTAGAAAAGAGTGCCGTCGAATTTACTGGTCGCCGCGGCCTGGGCGCTGTCGCGGTCAACTATGTAGCCGGAGATAACGCCGGAACGGCGAAAGCAGACGGTGATGGCTTCGCGTCCCGCTGCAAACTGTCGCTCTTCGTTAAAGTATCGGACTGCCTGATTGATTTTCTCCGGAACTTCGTCGAACCATGCATAACCTCGAACCACCACGCCAACATTGTCGTAGCGTCGCAGGATGCCGGCGGCGGTGCCGAGCGCACCCGGGCACAGGAGATCGTCGTTTCCCATGAAGAAGCAGAAGTCGCCGGTCGCTTTCTCCACCAAGTTTCGGATATTAGCGTCATAACCAAGGTTCCTGGCGTTTTCAAAGTAAATCAACTGGCCAGGATGTCGCCCGGCATACTCGCGAACAATCGCCGCAATCTGCTTACGCTCGGGCGACGCATCCTCACAAATGACCACATTGAAGTTCTGATAATCCTGAGCAAAGATCGAATCGAGCAGCGCCGGCAGATGCCGAGCCCGATTAAATGCGGGAATACAGATGGAAAACTTTGCTCTCATGCTTTGTGGTTGCGCTGGGTGATACCACCCGGTAGCTCGCGCCATCCCCGGTCGCACCGCTTCGGTATACTCAAGACGCCCCGATGACGACTCGCCGGCTGTTCATCAAGAACGCAGTTGCCAACCTTGGACGAGGTGGCGCGACTGCGCTGGTAGCTGTGTTCCTGCCTCCGCTGCTGGTGCGCCATATGACGGCGGTCAGCTATGGTGTCTGGGTCCTGGTGCTGCAAGTTGCTGCGTATATCGGCTACCTGGACTTTGGCTTGCAAACCGCCATAGGCCGCTATATAGCATATGCCACCGAGAGGCGAGATTACCAACAACGCAATTCGGTTTTCAGTACGGCGTTCGCAGGTCTGCTAGCAGCCGCCTTCGCGAGCCTGGTGCTGCTGGTCGCGGCGGCCGCTGCCATTCCTGTCGTCTTCCCTAGTATTCCAAGCGAAACCATTCCAATCATGCGCTGGGCTCTGCTGATTCTGGGAGCCTCGGTTGCGCTTGGGCTTCCGGCGTCGGCATGGTCTGGAGTTTTCATCGGCCTGCAGCGGTACGAGATTCCCGCTCTCGTGATAGGCGGCGCCAGGCTGATCTCGGCTGTCGGCGTTGTTATTGCTGCGTTTGTCGGCCGTTCCGTGGTCACGATGGCGGCCATTATGGCTATCACGAATATCGTGTCCTACGGGGTCCAATATGCAGCGGCGAAACGGATCATACCGGACATCAAATTCATGGCAAGCTTGGTGCGGCGCGCCACGGCCAATGAGTTACTGGGTTACTGCTTCGGCCTGACGGTCATGTCTTTTTCGATGCTGCTGGTCACCGGGTTCGACCTCATCCTGGTGGGCCGCTTCCAGTTCAATGCCGTCACAGCGTATTCAGTATCGGCTGCCATGATTACGTTCGTAGCCGGAGTGTTGTCCGCCGTCCTGAACGTAATGATGCCTCATGCCGCAGCGCTGCACGCACGTCAGAATCCACTGGAACTGGGGCGGCTAGTCATACTCTCAACTCAAGTGGGAATTATTCTGCTGATATTTACAGGCATCCCACCACTGATTTATGCCGCGCCAATACTAAGGCTCTGGATCGGCCAGCAGTATGTGCAGACGGGGCAACCTATTCTTGTGGTCTTATTGATTGCGAATATGATCCGGCTTCTCGGGCTCCCCTACGCTATTGTACTTATTTCCGCGGGCCAACAGCGACTCATCAAGATCAGTCCACTAACCGAAGGGATCACGAACTTAATAGCCAGTGTGGTTCTGGGAGCGACGATGGGCGCGATCGGAGTTGCACTGGGAACTTTGATTGGATCGGTATTTAGTGTCACCGCGCATCTTTTCTATAGCATGCCGCGTACTTATGCCGAAATCCAGTTCTCAAGGAAGAAGTACATTCTTTCCGGTGTATTGACGCCGCTTTTATGCGTGTTGCCGCTCTTGTTGGCCGGAGCCGTGTCGGTAACTGGGCGGCTGAATCCGGCTTACCGCAATACGTTATTTTTCTCGTGTGTGGTACTGTCGCTGGCGGGAAGCGTAATTCTGCTGAGACACTCGAAGATGTTGCGATTAGGAACTATCCAACCCGAGCGGGATTCGGTGCTGGAATAAGTCGCCAGACCCGGTTCTCAGAGGCCGTCCTGACTCGCCACCCGGAACTTATCCGGAGGATCCGAGCGCGCGGGAAGAAATGGGATCGAGCAGTCGATCCATCAGAAGCCGCCGGGGATCATGGGAGTCGAGACTCTCATAGCCAGCCGCCCCCAGTATCCATAAGCAGGCAACCGCAAACGACAGCAGCGTTCCGAACGCGATAATAAAAAGTCGTGGAGGCCAGGACTTGCTTTCAGGTACGACCGGCTCGTCCAGCACTTTTATCGAGGGAATTTCCTTGGCTTCCTGAACCTTCGCCAGTTCATACTGCTTGGTGAGGACTTCAAAGACAGCCTCGTCGATCTTGGCGCGGCGGGCGAGATCATAATAGGTATTTCCTAGCAGTGGAAGCTGTTCGAGCGAAGGATAAAGTTCGCCGCTGCTCAGCGTGATGTTGTCCTCAGAAGAGCCACCGGCATCTCCGCTCATACCACGCAACTTGTTACGTAATTCCGCGACCCTGGCTGAAGACGCGCGGACCCGGGAATTTTCCGGACCGTAGATCTGCTCCAGGCCTTTCAGTTCGGTTTCCGCAGCAATCAGTTGGCCTTGCAGGCTGGAGGCAGCTTCCATCATAGCTTTGCCTTGAATCTGCGGATCGAAGGTCTTGTTCTTGCTGGAGAAGCGGCTCAGCTTCAAGGTCGCAGCGTCAAGTTCCTGCTTGACCGACTCTAAGCGCCCTTCCAGGAAAACGCGCTCACGATGGGCCGAAGAAGTAGTCAACTGCGAGATGCGATTGTTCAGGTCGGTGACGTACGCCTTGGCCAACGCGGCTGCCCTGACAGGGTTCGAGTCCTCGACGGAAATGGTGATGATGCCGCTCTTCTTATCCTCGGAAATGTTGGTCCGCTTCTCGAGGATCTTGCGCGCGTCATTGTAGCGTTTTTCGGAATAAACTCTGCGCAGATCAAACTGGTTGATGAGGTCGTCCTGAATGGTTCTACTTTGCAGGATGCCCACCATAGTTGCCCCACTGGTTCGCAGGCCGAGCACATTACTGGCCATCGCTCCGATCGCGTCCCCGGCCTTCGCCGTTAAGGCGCCCAACATCGCGGTGTTCATGTCGGACTGATCGGGAGGCATCAGCCGGGCCACCGCTTCATATCGTTTGGGAATCAGGAAGGCTATCGCAGCCGAAATCACCAGGCCGGCAATTACCACCCTGAACAGAGTGCGCCGGTTATGCTTGATGAGATCCAGGCCGAGCAGCATGCGCTCCGCGGAGGTTTGCGGAGGCACAACATCAAGGTCGTGCCGCGATGGTGGAGAGCTCTGCAGCGTATAGGGCGAGGACTCATTCACAAGGGTGTCCGCGGAGTTTGGAGTACTGAGTTTAGTCGTGATCGTATACCGGCCGGAGGGTTAATTGCAATAAAGCAGACGGGAGACACAGCTTCGCCGTCCTCACTTAGCAAGGCATGTTCTTTCGAGTAGCTTAAGCCTAAGGAGTCGACACAATGGGAAAGCGGGCCTGATTTAAGCCAGCGCGCCCCACAAACACGTGCAACTCACACTTGCACCCGCTGGGCTGGAGGATTGCACTAACTTTTTTCGGTGCATCATGTTGGCACGAGTTCCATGTCGGGTCAAGCGAAAAGTAGTGACCAACATGACTGCCTCCTCACAAGATGGTTCCCAGTTCGCAAGCATTCTGAGCTATTTTTCGCAGAGCCGATTAAGCCGAAGCCGAGTCGATATTTCGCATGGCACTTACGAATTACAAAGCTCACCCTGTTCTACTGCTTTCGTGACGGGGTGTGGTCAGGCCAGAAGGTGAATTGCAGCCCGGCAGCGACGTTAGTCTGTGGGGTGGGGCTCACCAACGGAAAGTTGAAGCGTTCGTACTGGATCATGGGCGAGACCTGTATTTCCCGCTTCACCAACCAATCCACAGTAGCGGATACGTCATTCAATCCGCCTCCACCCAGAAAAATCGGATCATTGTACTGTCTGCGATAACTGACCTGAATCTTCTTCTCTCCTGAGAACCAATAGGTACCCCAAGCCTGTATGCCATCGCCCATCCGGCCGATCCAGCTACCGATGATGTCGCCATAGGTGCGGTAGCCTTCCGGGTAATGCTCATTGAAGTAGTAGGGACCTACGCCGGGATAGTGTGGAATATTGGTATAAATTCCTTCGACGCGAAGGTCCAAGTTATGCATTTTGGGAAGTTGTGGCAGGTAGATACCAGGATTCCACGCTGACTGTTTGTAATAGGCAATGGGATTAGGTTCGTCGTTGGCCATACCATCCGCATATAAGAGTAGCCAGTTTCGCAAACCGGGAATGCGATAGGAAAAGTTAAAGCCAGTAAAGCGCTTCCCAGGATCGACTGGCTGAGCATTGCCGTGGCTGGACCAGGTATGCAGCCAGGTAGCCAGAGTAGCCGGCCTGCCTTCGCCTGCCCACAGTACCGTGAGGGTGACACCGATTTCAAAATTCGGAGTCATTTTCAGGCCAAGCTTGTCTCCCCACATGTAAGGTTGAGGATTGATAAGCTGAATCCCGTTGCCGACAAGCGGAAACTCCGGATAAGGTCCGCGCAAGTAGTATTGGCCGGCAACGCGTCCAACAAACGCCTCATTGCGGATCATGCCCAGCCAGGCTAGCGGACCAGGAAGTTGATAAGGAGTAACACGGGCGAGGCTCAGCATGGGCATGGCTTGCGCGTTGTTGGAAAGCATGAGCGATCCACCGGCATCTGGTCCCCAAGACAGGCTTTGTTGACCGAAGGTCATTTGCCAGTTGTCCATATTGAGCGCTGCATAAGCCTCAATCGTGTTGAATTGATTCTCGCCGTAAAAGGTTGGAACGGAATTCAGCGGCATTGCGTCAACATTGGCAATTGCTTGTGCGGTTGACGCGCTGTAGGGCGCGATGGACGCGGAGTGCTGGTATTCTCCCCGGATATAGAAAGCTAATGGTCCAGCTTCGGTGCGCATGGAAGCTCCAACTATCGAGTTGAAGCCTTGTCCATAAGGACGGCCATAGTTGTTATAAAGAGTCTGCGCAAAGTGATAGCTATCAGCTAAGGGCATCCCAATGATCTGGGTTGCGCCAACATAGGCCGATTCCAACTGGACACCAACATTGGACGCGCCTTCAAGATTCGCCAACTCAACAGCAAATTCGCGGCGCAGGTCCAATATCACCCGGGCTGACTCAGTCTTAATTTCGGGATAGCCGGTCTCTTCCTGAGCTTGTAGCGTGAGCCGGGCGCATTCCAGTCGCGCTATCGGCCGAATCGCCTGGACGAACTTAGGCAGATACCCCAAAGCCGCCAGACGATCCAAAGCGGGATATATCCAGCTATCGAGAGGAACGTAGGTTGTACCCATGAAGCCGGGATCGGGAACCTCGTCCTCAGGAGATTTCACAAACGTTCCCCAATTTGAGCTCTTGATCTCATTAGCGGCGCGAGCGCGGTAAATCTGACGTCCCAGGTACCAGCCGAGAGCGCTTCCAACCACAGCGTCAGACACCCAGTGTTTCTGGCCAACAACGCGGGCGACACTGACGCCGGCCGCAGTGCCGTATGACAGCAACTGGGTGGCCCAGCCGGGATATTCGTGAGCGATAACACTGGCCGCAGCCCAACTCACGGCAGAGGTGTCGGAAGGGAAAGAGTCGCCGCCGAAGAAGAAGTTGCCGCGGTCGTTGCCGGTGTCGGGCCGCTGACGCCCGGCAATATATTTGAAGGCAGTGGCGTCGATATAAGCGTCCAGCGCGGCTTCGCCGGCGAGGAAGCCGGTCTCCCGCTCGTGCTCATCGTGGCTCTTTTCGCCCATCAGGAAGAGTCCGGCGCCTGCGCCCAACAGGGCAGCCATCCCAGCATTTGAGGCGTTTGCCGCCAGACTGATTGTGCTGGAGCTCTTGGGAAGGTGAGCTTCTATCTTGGTGTCGGTCCCGACCAGGATGGAGGTTGCGAAGATGGCGGGTACGACGAAGAAGAGGTTCTCAGACTGCATGCGAAAGGGGGTGGTCAGGAACGCCTGCTGGTCCTGGAGAATGTTTTTCGGTAGAGAGCGAAGGGTAACGTGGGGCTCGCCATCCGCATCGAACGCGGAAGTGCTTACCTGATTTGCCGGCGCAGGATTGGGCACTGCGGACTGGGCCCGCGCATAACCTGCGAGCAGGCAGCATAAGAGCGTGCCCACTAGTCTGGATGGACAGCGGAAGACCATTTGGATTAGAAGTGCACAGCCACGGCGGCGGCGACAGCGAGATTCGAAATGAGCTGCGCCGTTTCCAACGTAGTCTTCCAAGCGGTGGATCCTCCGAGCGCCTTTTCCGGAACGACGAGAACATCTCCCGGACGTAACTTCGCGTTCAACACGCCGCCCTTGAACCAGCCGCTTCCCTGGGAAGACACGACGGAGCCATTGGCCCGGATGACGTAGATGGCCTTCTTCAAGGCCATTTCAGTGGGACCGCCCGCCTGCTGTAAATACCACTCGGCAGTCTTTCCGGGAACGTAGGTGATGGCCGTTGGATTGTAGACCTGTCCATAGGCCAGGACGAAGTTTGGTTTGCGGGGAATGGTGATCACATCTCCGGCGCGCAGGAAAATGTCAGCCGGCGTATTCTCCCATTCCGAGACATCGCTGGAAATGGTGATAACCAGCCTTCCGACTGCAGGTTCAGAGCGTAGCCGGGCGAGGGTTTGAGTTTGCTGCTGTTGCAAGGCCTGCAGGATGGCGGCCTGATCTTGTCCGGTGCTGGAGGGAGAGAAGCGCACGGAGGAAGTGGAAGCTTCGATACGGCGGATCAGTTCCTGGCGCCCTTTCTCTTCCATCTGCCGGACCTCAACCCGCTCCAGCACGGCGCCGACCGGGTATGCGGCTTCGCGGAACCCCCCGGCACGCTTGATCAAGGAACTGAGGCGCTCGCCTTCGTTGATTCCGTAGCTTCCCGGAAACCTGACTTCGCCTTTAACGGTAGCTGCACGTCCGATGTCGGCCCATCCCGGTATCTGCAGAATGGTGAGGACATCACCCGGCTTAAGCGCGGCGTCGGCAGATGTATCGCCAGAGACGGCGGCGCCGATCTTGATTTCCTGCTGGTTGGTGACGACTTGCGCGCCATTTTCTATCTTGTAGCTGGCCAGATCCGCGGTCTGGAGATAGGCGCTCCTTCTGAAACCGCCCGCCATTCGGACCAGGTCGCCCGCTGTCATTCCACCGCTCATGGGGTATTCGCCAGGACGAAGCACGTCGCCATAAATCCTGACTTTCGGCGGATCAACTTCATAGCGGCCAAAGACCCAGATGGTATCGAACTGCTGCAGCGTGACGGATTCGTCTCCGGCAAGTGCGCTCGCCAGGTCGACCTCAATCGTCTGCGGACGAAAATCAGGAGGCTCCAGACGAATCACTTCCGCGTGGTTTGAAGGCTCCGGGAGGATCTCCTGGTAGGAATGAATCACGTCCGTAATCTTCATGCCCACCTTAAAGGGATAGGTCCCGGGGCGATAGACGTGGCCTTGCAGGTACACGGCCTTATCGCTGTAGGGAAGAATCGGGGCGACCGAGACGCGATCTCCATCCTGCACTGCGAAGGGTTGCACTAGGGCGATCTGCGACTTCTGGTCCGCCGGCGCGGCCAGCTTGGCGTCCAGGACTACACGCTTTTCATGCGCTTCGATGCGTTCGACCTTGATCTCGCCTAAGGCAGCCGCAACCGACACCCCGCCGGCCATGGCAAGCAAATCGGAGAGCTGGGTCTCGCCTTTGAGTTCGTAGACGGCGGGACGGCGCACCATCCCACTGACCGCGACGAGCGGTCCGACCGGCGGGACCATGATGGTATCGCCCGGCTCCAGGTGTTCGATGGCCTTGCGTACGCCGTTGAGCAGCAGATCGTAGAGATCCATCTCGCTAATCAGCTGTTGTCCACGGAAGTGCTTGACCACACGTAGCGAGCCCGTGGAGGTCGGTCCGCCGGCGGCGTACAGCGCGTTCAATGGCGTAGACAGGGAACTGATGTCATACGCTCCGGGACGCTGCACATCTCCGACAACATAGACCCTGACGACGTGCAGGCGAGTGACGGAAAGATCGACGTGGGCGTCGTGATATTGCGGCGCAAGAGCGGCTTGTACCACCTTCTGGGCCTGCGCCAAAGTCAGGCCAGATACCACAACCGGCCCTGCATCGGGCAAAGAGATGCGGCCCTCGCGATCCACGGCGCGGGTAATCCGCTGGGTAACGCCGCCCCAAATGTTGATGGTGAGGTTATCCCCGGGTCCCAGAACGTAGTCCGGGCCTGCGGGCATATCCATGGGGAAGTTGCGCATGCCGACAACGTCGGGGCGGAAGATATCAGCGCCGAAGCGCTTCAGGGTTTTGGATTGCTGCGGGAACTGGGTATACAGATCGCGCGCGGAGGGAAGGCTGGGATATGGGTTCTTCTTCCGTATGGTCTTGGGATTCAGGCTGGAATCGTCGTAGCGCGGCTGGGGAGGTTGCGCGCCCAAAGTCCCTGTGGTTGTCGTTCTTTCGCCCTGCCGAGTTCCAGATATTCCCGTCCCAGATGTTCCCGCACCGGATATGCCCGATTCAGATGCTCCCGAAGGAGTTCCTTCCGGGTTGTACTCCTGGGCGGCAGCTCCCGAAGGCATGTTTCCCGGAGGCATCATTTCCGGGTTGATGTTTTCGCGCTCTTCCGCCTGCTGCGGCAAGGTGGTTCTGAGGCCAGTGCCGCGGAGCGTCCGGGCATCGTCTTCTGAGATGTATCCCAGTTCCACCAGCGAGCGAATGGCGTCGTTTCTGAACTCGGGGTCGGTCTGCAAGCGCTGGTACACCACCTCGTCGGTAACCGTCTGATCGTCGACCAGGCTACCCTCGTCACTCATGCGCTGAATCAACAAAAGCTTCAACTGGTCCATGACTTCGGGCCGGTTCTGCAGGAAATTCCGCAGCGCCACGTTCGAATTGGCGCTGGAGGTCATGGGGTTGCCGTACGGCGACGCCGGCTGGCCTTGCTGGCTGGAAGAACTCGGGTTCGTGGTGATGCTTGGCGCCGTCAGCCCGCCTGAACTACCGGAAGAAGTTGAAGAATCCTGGTCGGTGCTTTGTCCAAAGGTTGCCGAGGCCGAGAGGCACAAGATCGCAACTATGATGGCAATAGGGTAAGTGCGCAAAAATCTCATCCCAATGTTTCCTCGCGTGGCAGCTCCGCTAAGGTGCCGCCGCCGTCGCCAGGAAGAAACCGCCCGTGGCGACCCTGCGCCAAGCAGGAAATAGCGCGACAACCGATTGAATTATGGCGTGGTTAGTGTGCTGGAAAGCTTATGGTAACAAAGTGTTGATCGTCAAGAAAAAACCTTGGCCCGCAAATCACTGTGCAGGCCTCTCGAAGAGCTTCGGACTTACCGGAGCGTTGACTTCCATCGCGGTCAGGGTCATGGTCATCTGCGGCTCTCCCCCTTCATTGAACAGCGCGTACTTTGTGGGATACATCAGCCCGCCAAAGTTCTTCCAGTCCGAATAGATCATCGTCTGAATGCCGCCGGCGCCTGCTCCCATGTCGGAATAGCGTTCCTGCAGGAGTTTGCCGTCGGTTGCGATCCACCAGCGGGTTGGAACGCCGTCCGCCTCAACGTCCACCACGGTCGCCTGGACATCCCCCACCTTTTCCTGGCCGGTAGCGACAAAGATATACTTCGGATCATTGATCCGTTGCAAAACATTGATAAAGTCATGCTGCAGCGTGGCGTCCATAGCGGATCGCTGAGCTGGGGGAAGATCTTGGACCTGGCCTCCCACAACCGTGAAGGCGTCAGCTGGAGTTACCACCAGTAACGCTTTCCCCTGCGGCAGCCTCATCCTCTGCGCCTGCTGTTTTGGGTAAACGATGCTCTGCTCAAGTTCCATCCGCTGTCCCTGGCGTAGCGCAACCACGGTCTGCCGCAGGCTCTTGACCTCGTTTACCTTGGCGGGCCCTCCGAGCGCTTGTAAGAGTCTGCCGGCGGCCGCCTTGCCTTCAGGATTGCTGACGGTTGGTCCAAAGTTCAGAACCATTTCCGAACCAGACGACCGCGGTGCTGCATTCTGCGGTTTGGCAGGTGTTTGCTGGCCGAGCAGGGAACACAGCGGCAGGAGTGGGAGGGCGAAGAAAGTGACGATTCGACGAACGGTTGTCATTAGGTTGTGCCTCCGACGATCGTCCCGTCGACCCCTGCGAGCTTCGGTGCTCGGGAGGACTTGGTGGGCAGTGCAGGGCTCGAACCTGCGACCTCCTGCTTGTAAGGCAGGCGCTCTAACCAACTGAGCTAACCGCCCCTCGCGCGCGGCTGGGGAACGTGATGTAGCGCGAAGCGACCAGTCGAGTGTACATGAGCTGCTTGACCGCGGTAAATGAGCGCTGCTCCACTCGGCTTGGCGGCTGAAACGCAGCGCATGAATCTTTCGGGGGTTGTGTCATGGCACGAGCTTTAGTCGTGCCGACGCAGGGCCTCCAAAGATTGGGCTTCAGCCCCTGAGGAATCAGAGCTCCCAGTGCTAAAGCTGATGTCGTTCAGGAATCGTTTACGGCACGGCTGAAGCCGTGCCCTGACACAAAGCAGTTACAGCTATCCCTTCGCCGTGAACTCCACTAGCAACTGGAGACGCTGGCGGGCGTGTCCGCTGTCGATGGCATAGGCGGCGAGGGGAACGGCATCGCTGATGCGGTCGGCGTGGCCCGCGGCGACCAGGGCGGCAGCGGCGTTCAGCAACACGACATCGCGCCGCGGGGAACGCTCGCCGTCCAGAATCGCTCGAATGATGGCAGCGTTCTGCGCGGCGTCGCCACCGGCAATCTCCTCGAGCGGCGCGCGTTGCAAACCAACATCTTCGGGCGCGACCTCATACACTCGCACCTGACCGTTGCGCACTTCGGCAATCTTGCTTGGCCCGGTGATCGTAATCTCGTCGAGCCCATCGCGTCCGTGGACTACCAATGCGCGGCGCAGGCCCAGTTCGCTTAATGCCTCGGCCAGTTTTTCCACCAGATCGGCGGAATAGACTCCGACCACTTGCGCCGACGCCTTTGCGGGATTGGTGAGCGGCCCAAGCAGATTGAAGACCGTGCGCAGCCGTAGCTCGCGGCGGGCCGGCTGGACATACTTCATTGCCGAGTGCATGGCCGGGGCGTAGAGAAACGCGATGCCCGTCTCCTGCAGGCAGGCGGCAATGCGCGCAGGCGGGAGGCCGATGTTGACTCCGAGCGCCTCCATCACATCGGCGGAGCCGCATTTAGAACTGATGCTCCGGTTGCCGTGCTTGGCAACGCGGACACCGGCGCCTGCAATGGTCAGGGCGGTCGCGGTCGAGATGTTGAAGGTGCCGCTGGTATCGCCGCCGGTACCGCAAGTGTCGACCAGCGCATCGCGCCCGGTGCCGCTGAGATCGAGCGCTTCGCCATCGTCGGACTGCAACGGCGTGGCTTCCTCGCGGATGGCTTGCGCGAAGCCAACGATCTCCTCCACTGTTTCACCCTTCATGTGGAGGGCAACCAGCAGGGCTCCGATCTGCGCGTCAGTGGCCTCGCCGCGCAGGATTTGCGCCATCACATCGCGGGCCTCTTCGCGGGTGAGGGAAGTGCGATGGTTGGCGAGTTTATGGAGAGCGTCAAGGATCATGGAGGACCTCAGCTAGCTTAACATTCAGCGGGATGCGCTTTTCGCTCTTCGCCTTTCGCCAGACGTGGGGACGGTCGCAGGGGTGGGCAACCTGTCGTCGCCGAGTCTCTTGTTGGGCGTTGAACATGCGATATTGGTACCGTGGGATTCCGCTTCACGTTCGTGATGGCGCTGATGATGTTCACGCTAGTGGACATCGGCGCAGAGGCGCAGCACGCCTATCTCGGCATGGATCGCAATGACTATCCCGGCGACGCCAACATGGCGACGCTTCGCAATACATTTGCGTTTACCGGATATTGGCTGAACAATCCTCCCGGCGCAAATCGCAACACGTGGCGGGGCAAGCGTAAATCGATTGAGACGATGGGTTATGGTTTTCTGCTGCTGTTTAGCGGCCGTGAGTATGCGCAACTGAAGGCTTTGGGCAATGCTGCGCGCGTGGGAACGAACGATGCAGCTGCGGCGGTACGATCGGCGCAGCAGGAGGGCTTTGCGAAGGGCGCAATCATTTTTCTGGATCAAGAACAGGGCGGGCGCATGTTGACCGAGCAGCGCGACTATATTCACGCCTGGGTGGATAGCGTCACACGCGCAGGATATAGCGCCGGGATTTACTGCTCGGGAATTCCGTTTCGCGAGTCGGCGGCGGTTTCGGTGGTGACGGCCAACGATATTCGCGAGCACGCCGGGGGTCGGGAGATACATTTCTTTGTCAGCAACGACCAGTGCCCGCCGTCTGCCGGCTGCGTTTTATCGCGGACACCTGCGAGCCCGGGAGAGAGCGGGGTACAGTTCGCTGATGCATGGCAGTTCGCGCAATCGCCGCGGCGTCCGGCGATGACGGCAGCTTGCCGCCAGACTTATGCGCCGGATGGCAATTGCTATCCAGCTGGTTCTGGTGTGTATGTTGATGTCGATACGGCGAACTCCGCCGATCCTTCGCGGGGCAGGACGCATTCGGTGCCGTGAGTATTGTGATAGCTCGCGGGTGGAGCACACCTTTAGGCGTGCATAGATGCCGGCAATAATCGGACCGCGCTTTAGCGCCTGAGGTAATGCTCTTTTACCTCAGCGGCTAAAGCCGATTTGCTAGCCGAATCTGCAAGTTGCACTGCTGAAGCGGTGCTCCACCCTGTATCTGATGTTGGAGGCAGTCAGGGCGAAGTGGCAAGCGCACACATTCCATCGCGAGCCGAGATCGAACGCGCTGCTTCTTTGCTGCGTGCCGGCAAGCTGGTTGCCTTTCCCACCGAAACCGTGTACGGACTGGGCGCTAATGCGCTCGACGCTGCCGCCGTGGCGCGGATATTCGAAGCCAAGGGCAGGCCGGCGACCAGCCCGATCATAGTGCATGTCAGCAACATGGAAATGGTGCACGAGGTTGCCGCGGAATGGCCGCCGGCGGCGCAAGTCCTGGCGCAGACGTTCTGGCCGGGGCCGCTGACGCTGGTGTTAAAGAAGCAAGCGGCGGTTCCTGCACTTGTGACCGCTGGATTGGAAACGGTTGGCGTGCGCATGCCGTCGCATCCGGTGGCGCTGGCGTTGATTGAGGCGGCGCAGCTTCCCATAGCCGCGCCCAGCGCTAATCGGTTCACCCAGCTTTCGCCGACGACGGCGGAACACGTTCGAGTGGGACTGGGCGATCGCGTGGATTACATCCTGGATGGCGGTCCCTGCGCGGTCGGCATCGAATCGACGGTGCTGTCATTGGCCGATGACGTTCCGGTTTTGCTGCGACCGGGCGGAGTGGCGCGCCAGCAGATCGAAGCAGTGATTGGGCCGGTTACGCTGTTGGCGAAAACACCAGTCGAAGCGCATCCGTCGCCGGGAATGCATCCGCGACATTACAGTCCACGCACGAAGCTGTTGCTGGTGCGAGACGGCGAGGTGCCGCAAGAAGGCGCTGGAGCCTACTTGCAATTGCATTGGCCGCCGAAAAGGGAAGTGCGGGAAATTGTTTTGATGCCGGTGGATGCCGCTGACTATGCGGCGCAGCTCTATCGCGCGCTGCACGAACTTGATTCGCGCGGATATGACTGGATCACGGTAGATGCTCCTGATGATGCGCCGGAATGGGAGGCGATTTGCGATCGGCTGAGCCGGGCAGCCTGCAATCGACAAAAACCAGAGTGAAGGTCAGACGCCCATGCTACAGTCGAGAACTCGATTTGCTGTTCTACGGCATTGACCACCACGGCCTCCAAATCGTCTCAAGCTGATTCCTCGCCGGGGCTGCTGCGGCAAGTCGGCCTGTTCGACGCCACCATGATCGTGATGGGCGGCATTGTCGGCGCCGGAATCTTCATCAACCCTTACGTCGTCGCGCAGCAACTGCACACGCCTGTGCTCATCCTGGGCGCATGGATTGCAGGCGGCGTTGTAGCCATGTTGGGCGCCTTCGTTTACGCCGAGCTGGCAGCACGCAGGCCCGAGGTCGGCGGGCAGTACGCCTATCTGCGCGAGGCATTTCACCCGGCAGTCGGTTTCCTGTACGGGTGGGCGCTGCTCCTGGTGATCCAGACCGGAGGCATGGCCGCGGTCACCGTGACGTTTGCGCGGTACCTGCTGGAGCTGACTGCGTGGCACGTTTCTGAACGCGTTGTCGTGGTGGTCACCATTGTAGTGCTCACCGTGATCAACTGCCTGGGAGTGAAACTCGGCAGCCGTATGCAGAGCGTGCTGATGCTGTTGAAGATCGCCGCCATCGCGGGATTGATTGCCGCGGGCCTGTTCCTGGTGCGTTCGCCGCATCCGATGCTGCATCCGCTGCTCGATCGCAAGCCGTCGTTCGATCTACTGACTGCGATTGGGGCGGCGATGGTGCCCGTGCTGTTTGCTTTCGGCGGATGGCAGACCACCAACTTTATCGCCGAAGAGATCAAAGAGCCGCGGAAGAACCTTTCGCGGGCGCTGGTGCTGGGTGTGGCAGGCGTAATCGTGCTTTACGTCGGCGTGAACTTTGTTTGCGTGCGCGTGCTGGGACCGCAGGCTTTGGCCGACACTCGCGCTCCTGCGACTGCGGTCATGCGCGCGACGATGGGCGACACCGGCGCACGGCTGATCGCGCTGGGCATAGCGGTCTCGACGCTGGGATTTCTCAGCCAGTCGGTGCTGACCGCGCCGCGGGTTTACTTTGCGATGGCGCGCGATAAACTGTTCTTTCGCAGCGTCGCCAGCGTGACCCGGCATACGCACGTTCCCGCGGTCGCGATCATTCTGCAGAGCGTGTGGACGATCGTGGTCGCGCTCTCCGGCCGCTACGAACAGATACTGAATTACGTGGTGTCGATGGACTTCCTGTTCTTTGGCCTGACGGGCGCGAGCTTGTTCGTGTTTCGCAGCAGAGAAGGGAAGGCTCCGAGCGATGGGAGAGTTGGATACCGAGCGCCGGGTCACCCACTTACTACGGGATTGTTCGTGCTGGTATCGTGGCTGGTCGTGATCAATACCGTTTACAAGTATCCGAAGAATAGCCTGCTGGGGATGTTCATTTTGCTGCTCGGGCTGCCGGTGTATGCCTTCTGGGCAGCGAAGCAGAAGGCGGGAGAAAAACAACTCTAGCGAACTCCACGTTGGGGTAGGGTGGAGCACCGCTTCAGCGGTGCAGTTCAGAATTTCGGCAATGAAACGGCTTTAGCCGCTGAGGTAAGAAAACGTCACCTCAGGCGCTAAAGCGCTATCCGTTTAACGCAATGATAGATGCACGCCTGAAAGGCGTGCTCCACCCGCAACCGGGACAACAATTCTTTAAACTATTTCTATGCCATCTCGCACACACATCGGTTCGCCGTATATGCAGTTTGCCAAACTGCGCTCCGGCGCGAAGTACAACCTGGCGACCAGCGGAATCATGAGTTATCCGCTCAAGGAATTGCCGGTGACACTGGAGGATCTGGAGATCTGTGGTTTCGACCTTTACGGCTACGCTCCACTACGCGAGCGTCTGGCGAAGCTGAACGGCGTAACCCCCGATTGCGTGATGACGGCAGCGGGCACCTCGATGGCGAACCATCTGGCCTTCGCGGCGGCGCTGGAGCCCGGCGAAGAAGCGCTGGTGGAGTGGCCAACGTATGAACTGCTTGTCACCACGCTGGAATATCTGGGCGTCACGGCGCGGCATTTCGATCGCCGGATGGAAGACGGGTTTCGCGTTGATCCGGAAGAAGTAGCGCGGAAGATGACGCCGCAGACGCGGCTCATTGTGCTTACGAATCTGCATAATCCAACAGGGGCGCTGATCGACGAAGACACGCTTCGCGCTGTCGGCGATCTCGCCAGGAAAAATAACGCTCGCGTGCTGCTCGACGAAGTTTATCTGGAAGCGCTGTATGAGCGGCGGCCGCGTCCGGCGGTGCACCTGGGCGATCACTTTCTGGTGACCAGCAGCTTGACGAAGGCTTATGGCCTGAGCGGCCTGCGTTGCGGATGGGTGCTGGCGAATCCGGAACTCACGCAGCGGATGTGGCACATCAACGACCTGTATGGCGTGAATGCGGCACATCCGGCGGAACTGATGAGCGTAATTGCGCTCGATAACCTGGAGCGCGTGGCCACTCGCGCCAGGAAGCTGCTGGAGGCCAATCGGCCCGTGCTGGATTCGTTTCTGCGATCGCGCGACGACATTGAGTACGTTCGCCCCGAGTTCGGCACGGTTGTCTTTCCCAAAGTAACGCACGGCAGCGTCGACCAGCTGGATCGTCTGTTGCACGAGGAGTATGAGACCAGCGTGGTCCCTGGCAAGTATTTTGGAATGCCACAGCACTTTCGAGTTGGGATAGGAGGCGATCCCGAGATGACGCGCGCCGGGTTGCAGCGCCTGGCTCTGGCGCTCGACAAGATGCGGGGGTAGTAAACGCCGCACGTCTAGTGCACAGGAATGGGTGGAGCACGCCTTTCAGGCCTGCATTGTCCGGAAATTCTTGGAATGCGCTTTAGCGCCTGAGGTAATAGTTCGTTACCTCAGCGGCTAAAGCCCATTCTCACCGGTCGTAGCTGCACCGCTAAAGCGGTGCTCCATCCATAGAAACACTGCTGAGGCGATGCCGTTCGCTTACCTCTTGCGCCAGTAATGTCTGTCGACAAAGTTGCGATATTGCCGCTCGCGCGGCCCGCAGGCGTCCCAGGTGAACGCGCCCTTTTGCAAGGTGAATCGCGGCTGCTCTCCAATATCGGAGACGACGATGCTGAGGATGTCGAAGCGGCAGGATGGCTGGCGATCACCGGGCAAGCGACGGAGATAACGCCGCGCGACCGAAATGATGTTGCGCTGTTTGTGCGGCGTCACGGCGGTTGAGGGCGGAGCAAAGCTGTCGTCGCTGCGCGTTTTGACCTCGACAAAGCACAGCGTGCCATTGTCCCAGCCAATCAGATCGATTTCTCCGCGATTGTGCGGCACGCGGAAGTTGGTGGCGACAAACTGGTAGCCCAGCTTTTTCAGATAAAAGTAGGCTTCGGTCTCGCCGTGCTTGCCTAGCGCCAGATGTTGTGGCTGGGTGCGAGCGCGTGCCAAGCTTCTCTAGAGCGCGAATAATGAATTGAGTGAGCCGAGCCACAGATAAAGCGACTGAATACGAGTCGCGACTACGACTGTAATTTGAGCTCTCGCTCCAGCATGTGACGGGCATCACGCAATGCGGGTGCATTCGGTTTGCGTCGCGGTTTGTGTCAGGGCATGGCTTCAGCCGTGCCGCCACGGAGTCTTAGATGATGTGGGCTTCAGCCCCTGTCGATCTTGTTCAGGGGCTGAAGCCCTTTTTTCTCTGGGCGGTTCGGCACGACTGAACAGGCCGCTGAAAAAGTCGGAACAGCAGGGCCCTCGCCGACTGAAGTCGGCTCGGGACGACAATCTAAAGTACTTGCAACGGCGCAGCTAAAGCTGCGCCCCTTCAAAACAAGTCGAAAGCGGCTCTTTCAGCAGCCTGTGAAGTCGTGCCCTGACACAACCGCAGCCTGCGGGCATCGAGGCGCCGTGATCCACGAGGGCTCCGTGCGCTCGCTAACTGTGCTCGGGTTTGGCAGCATCCTCACCCGCTCTAGAATGGAGATGTGGAGACTCCGGAGAAGCAAGAGAAAGACATACTGAAGCTGCTGCCGTCGCCGAAGCGGCCGCCCAAGCTGACCGCGCGGCGCATTGGCATCCATACTTCAACCGCCGGAGGACCGGCAAACGCGGCCGAGCGCGCCTATCGCCTGGGCTGCAATGCGTTTCAGATTTTCTCGTCCAGTCCGCGGCAATGGAAGCCGTACGAGCTGGCCAGCGCGCAGTGCGCAGAGATGAGCCGGCTGCGCGAGCGCTACGACCTGAAGCCGCTCGCCATTCACGCTAACTACCTGGTCAACCTCGCGGGCGGCAACTCGGAATTTCATGCGAAATCGATCGTGGCTTTTCGCGGCGAGGTGGAACGAGCGCTCGCACTCTGCGCAGAATTTCTAGTGCTCCATCCCGGCTCGTTTCGCGGAAGCAGCCGCGAAGAAGGCCTGCAGCGGGTTGCGCTGGCGATTGAGCAGGCGGTCGAGCGACTGGACCTGGCGGCGGGCAACTTGCGCGTGCTCATCGAGAACACTGCGGGCTCGGAGTTTTCCCTCGGCGGCAATTTCGAGCAGGTCGCTGAGCTGCTGTATCTGCTGGCGAAGTTTGTGCCATCGGGGGCATGCATCGATACCTGCCACACGCACGTCGCAGGCTATGACATTGTGAGCGACGAAGGACTTGCCGACACGCTCGATCAGCTTGATCGCACGGTCGGCCTGAAGAATGTATACGTCTGGCATTGCAACGATGCCAAGGCCGCGCGCGGATCGAAGCTGGACCGGCATCAGCACATCGGGAAGGGAAGCATTGGATTGAAGACATTTCGGCGGTTGTTGAATGATCTGCGGCTGGCACATGCGGCCTTCATTGCGGAGACGCCGATTGATGAGCCGCTTGACGATCTGACGAATGTGAGTGCGCTGAAGAGGCTGGTGGGAAAGGCCGCTGAGCGGTTGTAGAATCAGAGTTTATCTCTGTACCGATCTGAAGACCATATGGCCAAGTCATCGAAACAAGGCAGCGAACCGAAGCTGCCCGCGAGTGGTGCGCAAACCCAAGTCGATAACGGCGACGGAGCGGGAACCCGTCCCGACCGCTACGATCCGCAAGCGATCGAGCAGAAGTGGTTCGAGCGCTGGGCGCAGAACCCCGATCTCTATCGCTCCGAACCTTCAACATCTTCCCGCAAGAAATATTACGTGCTGGAGATGCTGCCGTATCCTTCGGGAGCGCTGCACATGGGCCACGTGCGCAACTATGCCATTGGCGACGCGCTGGCGCGTTACATGTGGATGCAGGGCCACAACGTGCTTCATCCCATGGGCTGGGATTCGTTTGGGCTGCCGGCGGAGAACGCGGCCATCGCCAACCAGACGCCGCCGCGCGAGTGGACGCTGCGCAACAT
>JBEKXQ010000004.1:0-114446 GCA_049511915.1 Candidatus Korobacteraceae bacterium | reverse complement strand
GCCGCGTCTTCTTCGTGTAACGCTCGAATCCATTCATCATCGCCAGTGTCCTCTGCTTCATCTGGCTGTCAATGTAGCTGGATTCGCGGCGGAAAAGGAGAGCTTAATCAGAGTCTCCCTAGAACAGCCGCCCCACGCGGAAGAAGAACTTGTGATGTCCAGTATCGCCGTATGCGTACGCAGCCTCCACTGGCCCGAAGATCGTGTTGACCACCAACCCTGCCGCAGCATCGGTCGGGAACCCTGACGCTTTGTTCAGCATCGGACTCGGCGGTCCGTAAACCTGGGCAGCCTCGTAAACACCCAGGAAGTAAATGCCGCTGCCCAGCAACGGCGGTAGCTTTGCCAGTTGCCGTATGTATCCCAACTGGAAGAGGAAGTACTTGTCCATCAACAGCTCATTGGTGCCGTAGGCCACCAACTCTCGAGAGCCCCCCAGGGAGAACTGTGGGATGACGGTGTCGTAGCCGAACGTGGTCCCAGCAGATCCACTCAGAAAGACCGAAGACGGATCGTTCAGCTTGTGGAAAAGCTGTCCCTCGCCTGCGAGCACGGGATACGGTTTAGGCGCTGCCGGGCTTGCGTTATACCAATAAAAATCGCCTGTGAAGCTTTCTCCCGCACGAGGAATAACAGGATCATCCAGGCGATCAAGCCTGTATTGGACTTTGCTGGCACCGTAGCCACCGGAGAAACTCTCCAGTTCGTTCGCGCTTCCGATTTGCCGCGTGAAGTTTTGCCACCCACCTTCGTAGCCGACGCGTAGTTCACCGGTGTTTCCAAACTGATATCCCGCGTCTAATCCGCCGCCCAACGTGGTGCGCCGATACGTGGCGGTCAGTTGGTTGTCGTTGTAGAGGTAGAGTGGATTGTTATCGGCCAGTACCCGGGGCGCAATGAACCAGTGGGTTTGGGGGGTGAAGGGATGGTAATACTCCGAATTCAGGCCATAGTCGGAGAACAGAACGATGTCCGTGCGCCATTCCGAGCGGAAGCCGCCAAAATCGAGAAACGTTATTCGAGCTCCCATGTCGAGAGTAACGTTTTTCAAACTGGATCCGTCAATGAGGAGGAGCGGCCGAACGATTGGCGGTCCATAGGAGTTTTCCTCGGTCTTGATCAGCAGGCCCTGCTGGCCGTTCACCTGCTCGAAGGAATAGCTGAGCACCGAATATCGCCCAAACCCCTTCAATCGCATGATGGCCTTGTCCAGTTCGTCAAAATCAAGAGGCTTGCCCACCAGCCCGGACATCTGCTGTTCGACACGACGGGAAAGGTCGGCATTCACACCCTCTACCGCTATGAACGTCGGAACGGGATCGCTGCGGCGTCGGGATGCGCGATCGGCCAGATACTTCTTCCAGGTGGCGTCATCCACCCTGAGGGTCAAAAGGACCTTGGACTTCGCCTCAGCTGCGTCATATCCGGCCTTGATGATCGCGTCAGCGGCGTCGAAACTTAACGCGCCCCATTTCTGCACCGGTACAGAGACGAGGATGTCTGCGTTTTCCATGTTCTGGAGTTCATTGGCCGAGATCATGACCGACAACGACTGGCCGAGGACCGAGAAGGTTGAGAGATTCGCATTGGGAAGCATCGGCGCCTCCGCCAGGTGAATCGCTACCGTCAGATCTGCTCCCATTTCTTTCGCTACATTGACAGGAATGTTATTGAGCAATCCGCCGTCGGCGTAGATGGCATCTTTGGTACGGACGGGGGTGAAGATTCCAGGCAGAGACATGGTCGATCGCAGAGCCAGGGACAACGATCCGCTGCGGAAAACCTTGGGCCGTTCGGTAATCAGGTCGGTGGCTACGCAAGCGAACGGAGTCGGGAGGTCGTTGAAGCTCTTAA
Source organism: Candidatus Korobacteraceae bacterium (assembly GCA_049511915.1). Lineage (GTDB taxonomy): Bacteria > Acidobacteriota > Terriglobia > Terriglobales > Acidobacteriaceae > Bog-257. The sequence continues at coordinate 112,592 of JBEKXQ010000004.1, read as the reverse complement.
TCTCCGAGTAAGGAAGCGCGATCTTATCGAGAACAAGCGAGACCTGCTGGCCGGAATTGAAGCCCTCGGGAAATTGCACTCCCTTGCGTAGTCCAAACTCAAGATTGTTGGGATAGGCGCGGGCATCCTCTTTGCGGCGATATGCGAGGTCATCAAAGGGCGTCTGTCCTGCCATCACCTGGTCCCAGGGGATGCCGTTAACGATCTGGCGCATCTCCGCGGCATTGTGTCCGGTGGCGTAAACCCCGCCCACCAACCCGCCCATGCTGGTGCCGGCGATGTAGTCAATCGGGATGTGGTGTTCCTCCATCCACGTAATGACGCCGACGTGGGCGAGCCCAAGGGCTCCTCCACCTTGGAGCACTAAACCTACGGTTTGGCGGCCGGGCTTGGATGTTTGCTCTTGCGCGACGGCAGATATAACCGAAAGTATGATCGCGACGCTCGTGAATACTAGTCTGAGACGTAGGCGCATAGCGCTTCTCCAGAACGGTGAAAACAGCTTGTGGTGATGGCAGCAGGGTTCCATGAGTCCCTTAGCCGAAAGCAACCTAACTTCTGAAGGTTGCAGTGGACATGAACAGAATCTCAGTTTCGTTCGCTTGGATGAAAGATAACGTTACATCATCAGCAACTTCCATACCATCCGTTTCCAATGGAGGTCCGGTACGGAAGCGCCTCCTGAGGATCAATGACAGGATCCGTCATCCTGAAACTGCCCGCTGGATGCCATGGCCGCCAGCGAACGGGCGCAGCTCAGGATTTGCTGATTCAATGGGTCGTCCTTCAGCGCATCCGCGGAGATATAATTCATGTCTTTGCGCGCGGCCAGAACCTTATTGCTCAGCTTCTGCATGTTGTCGAATTCATTGCTGAGGAGCTGAAAAGCGTTGTGATCGGAGTCGGTTGACGCTGCTACGGAGGCTAATCTGAGGCTGGTCGACGCCTGGTTCCGGTAAGCGGCCACGAAAGCATCGGTCACGGGGTAGCCATTTTGAACGGCGTTAATCAGTGCGCTGCGCCATTCCCGGATCACGGACATTTCTTCGATGCCTGCCCTCAGGAAATCTTTCGAGAACGCAGAAGTGGGCTGGCTAGCCGGCGGCGGAGTGCTGTCGGCTGCACCTGGCAGCGTCAACGTAACTTGATTTCCCTTGAAGCTGAGGGAGCCGTTGATGAGACGCGCCAGCGCCTCGATGTCTACGTAAGACCTGCCGTTGATCTGGAGCACTTGAGTTTGACCCGGCTGGCCGCTTACGACCAATGTCCCGTTCTGCTGCGCTTGCGTGAATGCCGGCACCGCCGCCCCGAAACCGAAGCAAAGTAATACCAGCAATATCCGCTTATGCATTTCGATTCTCCTTTGCCTCTTGGCCGGCTGCCAGCGGAAATCACTTGGGCAACGACTCCAAAAGGCTTACCAGGTTCTGCGGCACCACGTGAATGAAGCCGCGGCGCGGGCTGTCGATATCCGCTATCAGCAGGAAGGCGATGGCGGCGATCATCGGCAGAACAAAGAGCAGCCCGGATTTTACTCCAGCGCCGCGCGCACCATAGCCGGTCAACACGTTGCAACAGATGGCCATGCCCACCATTAAAGCCCATGCGCTACTTGGAATCCGGTTCCACCAAGCCGCCTGGGTGTATCCCTGCGAATTCAAAACATCGTTCATACCCCAGACGGCCAGGGCGCTCACGGGGGTAGGATTCGCCAGGGCCGGATTTTGTACGGCCAACCACATGTCATTCTGCAATTGGGCGGTATCGTCATTAATCTTCTGCAGTTCACTGTGATTGCGGGTTTTGTAATACAGGATCCGCAACTCGAGATATTTCCGAAGCTGGCCGCGCACCGTCGCTGCCTCCGCTGCCGGCAGCAGCCCCGCCCTTACATATTCCGTGCCAATCGCGTTGGCTTCTGCTTCCTCGTAGTTCTTGCGCTGATCGTAACGGCTGATGGCCATTGAGAAACTGAATCCAATGATGAGTCCGAGCAGCGTCAGAGTGGCAGCCTGCACGGTGTTGAAATCGTCGCGCTCGTCGTCTTTCAGCGTCCGAAACCGGTGCAGATAAATTCCAATCTGCGCCGAGAGCCAAAGCAACACTAACGAAATCAAGAAGAAAACGATTGGATAATCCAACATGCCGTCCGGCCCTCCCCGGTGCTCATTTCAGTTCACTCCGAATGCGGCAGTTGGGGAACTGTCGCCTGCGACAGGTGCCACAAAGTGGGACTGCAAGCGCTTGCGAGAGAACGCGGCGTGCCTGCTACGGTTTACCCAGCCACGAGTACTGCCAGGCAACCGAGACGCTCTGGTAGTTGCCCCCAAACCGGATGTAAGTGCCGTCGCTGTAAGAGAGCTTGAACGACTGATGGCGGGTGACGGGCATCGCGAACGTGCCGCCGATCCGCGATCCGGTCTGTTTGGTTGCCAGGTTGCGAATTCCGTTTAAACTCGTCACCCCGCCGAACCAGAAGTTGCCATCCAACGAGACCCATGGGTAAAGCGCTTTCTTTCGTGCGACCCTGCTGAGGTCGTAACTCAAATGGCCCTCGAAGCTGCCAATGGGCTCCTCGGTCTGCGGCTTGGGGACGGGTATGCTGTAGTAGGCATCGTTGGTAGTGTAGAACCAAACGCCGCCGTAGCCGTCGACCACCCAGTTGCCGAAGCGCTGTGAGTATCCCAGTTCTGGTTTGAAGGCCCAGCGATTGATTCCCCAGTTGATAAGCTTGGTCGGATCATACTGCCCAGTGGGAGCAATGATTTTCAGGCTGGCGCCCAGCAGCATCTTCTGCTTCCATTTTGAGAATTCTTTGCCGCTCATCGCCGGTCCGCCCTTCAGATTGACCGATAGGCGGGCGGAGAAGTCGAGCAGACCGGAACGGTAGAGGGACTTGTTTACCCCGAGCAGCTTACCGCTGAAATTTCCGACCGCATACGGCAAAGAGCCGGTAACGTTCGCCGAGCGCCCAAAGAAGTTGAACGCATGATAGTAGCTGAAGACGGGAACGCTGTAGGTCCCGGTTGCGCCGGTAACGGGAATGGCGCCGTTGAAGTTTAGCCCTCCGTCGTAGAACGAGTAGGTCAGCGTGACTGCATTCGAGTGATTCGGGGTAATGACGTAGGCGCGTGGCGCCAGGTCCTGGGCGCTGAGCAGGCGCATGCAACCCAGCGCCGTCACTGCCAATAACCCGAGCTTGAAGAAAGGTCTCATCTACCTGACCGAGAAATAAAGATTGAGCATCAATCCTAACTGGTTGAGTTTCTGATTGGGACTGGAGCCGGTTGAATTCTGGTGCTCATAGTACGGGTTAAACTCCACATGCTGGCCGATGGGAAAGATGCAGCCGGCATAGAGTGCCGTGTCGCTCCATTTGCTGTATTTGCTCTGGTAGAAGAATTCTACGCTGGCATACGGAGAGGGATGATACGACCGCAACGTAATCGCCCTCTCGATCTGGAAGCGGTTGCGATAGCGCCAGGTGAAGTTGGTGCTCCAGTCAAGATCGGCGCGATTTCTGTCAGACAGCAGGAAGTTCCCATTCATCGAATAGTTGAAGGTTACAACTGGCTCCATGCGGTTGGTGGCTGGCGCGCCGTTGGCGCGCGGCAAATAGCGGTATCCGATGGAAAGCACCAGCGGCCGGGAATTCGCATCGTTCAGATCGAAACTTGTGGCGTTCTGTAGACGAACCAGCGGCTTCAGGAAAAAATCGAGGCTCGGTCCAACCTCCGCCTGAATCGGCTCACCGTTCTCCCTGGTCTCCTTTGCCTGGAAATCGAAACGTAGATCGGAAGTCAGTTTGAGGTAGGTATCGATTTCCGGCAGCAGTTGGTCTTCGACCGTTTGCGCGCCGGCGGACAGACACAACAGAATCACGAGAGACGCCAGCACCAGCGACTTTTCGGCAATGCCAGCCATTTTGTTGAGGTCGAATTGGCGTCAACACAACCAAGTAAAAGATAGGCGGCCCTTGCGAGCCGCCCGCTGCCTAGGTCGCTCCTGTTAGTTGCTGGGGCCTTTAGCCGCCGCCTCTGCCTGGGCCATCTTGTTGGCCATCTCCGCTTTGACTGCGTCGAGGTTGAAGCTCGCGCCCCGTTGCATCGGCGGGTACTCAAGGAAGGTCTGGATTTCCTTGCCCATTAGCTGCTGGACTAAAACGAAGCGCCAGAACTCGAACTTGAACCAGTCGAAGTACTGTTCAGCTCCGTCTTTCGTCCCGTTGTTAGGCCAGCCCGTGCGCTCAAACGGATCGAGGCGCAGGTTGGTGATGTAAGGCACGTCAGGGTGGGTTTTTTGCCCCAGCCAGCCGTCAGGTTGGTCAATGAAGCGGTACTTGTAATCGTCAATTCGCACTGCACCGACCGTGCTTTCCCCCAGGTAGAAGATTTCATGACGCACGGACTTGCCTTGGCCTGTGATGGCAGCCGTCTGATTGTAGCCATCCAGATGGTTCTTGTAGGTCCGGTCACCGATGGTTTTGCCCTTCAGCAACTCTTCGGTGATATTAGGATTACCGGCTGCGGCAACAAACGTCGGCAGCCAATCCAGGCCGGAGAAGATGCCATTCTGTACCGAGTCAGCCGGTACATGGCCGGGCCAGCGAAGGATGCAGGGCACGCGGAAACCGCCCTCGAGAACTGTTCCCTTGGACTGCGCGAACGGCGTCTGCCCACCATCGGGCCAGGTGAAGACCTCGGTGCCGTTGTCTGTGGTCATCACAACGATGGTGTTGTCGTCCACGCCCATGTCCTTGAGCTTTTGCATGACGGAGCCGACGATGTCGTCGAATTGCGCCATTCCGGCCTCTTCTTCCGACCATCCATTCTCGGCGTTGCGCAGCGCTTCATACTTCGGTGAAAGGTGCGTGACAATGTGCATGCGAGTCGGGTTGAGCCACACGAAGAACGGTTTGTTCTCGGCCTTCGCCTTGTCCATGAACTTGAGCGTCAGGTCAAGAAACTCGTCGTCCACGGTTTCCATCCGCTTGGGATAAAGCGTGCCGGCATCCTCAATTTTCTGTTTGCCGACAACCCCCCAACGTGGCATGTCCGTCGTGTCATTCTTATCGGTGGCCCAGCAATGAACCATGTTGCGCGGGCCGACTACGCCCAACAGATTCTGCGGATAGTTAGGATGCGCCGGGTCTTCCATCGCATCCAGGTGATACAGGTAGCCGAGGAATTCATCGAAACCATGAACGCAGGGAAGGTACTCATTCCTGTCGCCAAGGTGGTTCTTGCCGAACTGGCCGGTAGCATAGCCCATCGACTTCAGGATCGTGGCCGTGGTCACCGCTTCGGCCGGAATCCCGATCTTGGCGCCAGCCTGCCCGACGGTAGTCATGCCGGTGCGGATCGGCAGTTCGCCGGTGATGAAGTTCGCGCGACCCGCCGTGCAACTCGCCTCGGCGTAGTAGTCGGTGAACAACATCCCTTCCTTCGCCATCTTGTCGATGTTCGGCGTTGTGCCGGCCATCATACCGCGATGGTAAGCGCCTATGTTCCACATGCCGATGTCGTCGCCCATGATGACAACAATATTAGGTTGCTTCGCGCCAGCCGCCTGCGCCTGTAAGGTTGCACTCCCGCCCGCAAAAACGCTCGCGACGGCCAGTGCTCCCAGGGTGATCTTTCGAACACTTGCACCCAAATCCATACTTCTCCTTTTCGACCGGTCCCGGACATTCGCGCCAGGAGCGTCTGATACTGCGTCTGCCAGTTCACTACGATTACGAGTGTTTGGGAACTGTCTCTTGCGACAGGTGCTGCCACCAGAGCGAGATTTACAAGAATGAGCGGTCCGTCTTTATCGGTGCGATCCTCATCGGTGCGATCGTCCGCTACACACGGAAGTTAGGGAGGTCTTTGGGCAGGCCGGAGCGCTCAACCCGCTGCAGTATGTCTTTCATATCGCCGTCGATGTGCTGCCAGAACTTCATCAGGCCGCTGCACAGGTAATTCAGTCCCGGCTCGCCATCGCCGGTGCGAATCAGCCGGTTCTTCGGGCACTCGCCGTTGCAGGCGAACAGGTACTTGCAATCGCGGCACTGCTGCGGCAGATCGTCGCGCTTGGCAAAGCCGAACTTTCTCTGCCCGTCGGAAAAGATCATGCGCGAAATATGTTTTTCCGCAATGTTGCCCAGTTTGTATTCGGGATACACGTAGTGATCGCACGCATAGACGCTGCCATCGTGCTCCAGAGCCACGCCCTTGCCGCAGAAGTCGTTATAGATACATAGCTGAGAGGCCAAGCCCATCCACTGCGCAACCGCGGTCTCAAACAGGTTGACATGAACCTTTCCATAATCACGCCGGTACCAATCATCCCAAACCTTGCAAAGAAAGTAGCCCCAATCATCGGGATCGACCGACCAGTCCGTAACCACGGAGTCGGGATTGCCTGGATGTGCGGCCGATGATCCCTGCACCGGCAATGCAGCGGGATCCCATTTTTGCGGTGCGGTGTTCTCGAAGACCTTCGGCTCTACGCAAGGAATGAACTGAAGCTGCCGCGGGCGAAGCTCGCGACTAAGGAAACGGTAAACGTCGAGCGGCTTTTTCGCGTTAACACGATTGACCACGGTCAACGTGTTGAATGGTACTTGATACTTCCGCAATAGCTGGCCGGCGGCAAAAACTTTCGCGAAGGTTGGCTGGCCGCCTTTGTCCACGCGGAACCGGTCATGCAACTCCTCCGGGCCGTCGATGCTCAGCCCAACCAGGAAGCGATTGTCGCGCAGAAAAGCGCACCACTCGTCGTTCAGCAGCACTCCGTTGGTCTGGAGATCGTTCTCGATGTTCTGGTTAGGACGCTGGTATTTCTTTTCCAGCGCAATCACCTTTTCGAAGAAGCTCACTCCCAACAGAGTCGGCTCGCCGCCCTGCCAGGAAAACACGACTTCGTCGCCCGACTGGCCTTCAATGTACTGGCGAATATGGGCTTCCAGAATCTCGTCGCTGATGCGGAATTTGCTGTCGGTGCCCAGCAGCTCTTCTTTGTGCAGGTAATAGCAGTAGGCGCAATCGAGATTGCAGATCGCTCCTGTGGGCTTCACCATGGCATGGAACCGCGGCTTCGTGCCGGGATAAATCGGCGGAGGCGACAGAGGATCGCTGGTGTTGCTCATGGAGCCTTTCAATCTGAGGAGACGCGCTTGTCTACCCCCTAGTTGACCGCGATTAGGACGATTTGAGAACTGTCTGTTGCGACAGGTGGCCGCCGCGAAGCCGTTCGAGGCCGGGACGCTTCACGGTGTTTGTCTCTGCAATTCCTGCAACGTGGCCCGTGCCCCTCGGTCATCAGGAGTCAACTCGACCAACTGCTGAGCATATACCGTTGCAGCCGGGATGTTCCCATTGTCGCGCTCGAACGCGATCAAAGCATTCAGTATCTGGCGGTCAGCGGGACGGCCCTCGTGAGCTCGTTGCAAAATACTGATCGCCTGGTTTACCTGCCCGCTGGATTGCAGGGCGACAGCGTACACATAGCTATAGCGTGCGTTGGACGGCTGCAGGGCCGACGCTTTGGCCAGCAGGGGCAATGCATCCGCGTATTGTTTCTGCCTGATCTTGAGCAGGCCGAGGGCATAGACCGGTTCGGCTGCATTCGGCTCCGCCGCCATCGCTTTTTCCAACCATTGCTGGCCTTCATTGTCGCGCTGCTGCTCACGATAGAGATCGGCCAGGTTGACCATCGCGGGCACGAATTTCGGATCAAGTCGCAGGGCGGTTTTCAGTTCACTTTCCGCATCGCCATTACGCCCCATCTGGGCGTATACGAGTGCCAGGTTCATGTGGCTCTCGGGACGTTCCGCCGAGACCATCTCGCTGGCGATCAGCTCGGCGATATCGTGGTCGAGGGCTGTCTTCTGGGCCTCCGGCAGGCCGGGCGCGGTTCCTGCCAGCAAGCGTGCTGCTTCGATGCGTACGGAGAGAGATGGATCGGTCAGCAATGGAGCAGCCACGTGAACGCGGTCCTGCGGTGGGAGCGGCTCCAGGGAACGCACGGCCTGACTCCGCACCTGGGCATCGTTATCTGCGAGAGCGGTTTGCACGGCGGGCATGGAAGCTGGGGACAGGTACGCCGGAAGCAGGCTCAATGCGGTGGCCCGGGCAATCGCAGGCTTGGCCGAGTCCTGGATCAGCGCGGTCAGCGCCCTCTCGGCATTCGGCAAGCCGCGACGGCCGGCATCGATCGCTTCCACAAAGTGCGCTTCCTGCCTTCGGTTAGGCCCATACCATTTCACGACAGCATCAACCGCCCAACCGTTGGACTTGTCCTTATGACATTGGTTGCAGGCGTTCGGAGTTCCGTAGGCCACGGAGAAATCCGGGCGCGGTACGCGGAAGCTGTGGTCCCGCCTGACGTCGACCACCATGTAGGTCTTGGTCGGCATGTGGCAGTTGACACAGAGCGTGCCCGCGCTCCCGGCTTGGTGATGATGGTGCTGTGGGCTGTCGAACTTCGCCGCCGAATGACACTTCCCACAGACTGCGTTCAGGCTGACGGACGGCAGCTTGGCCGTGTGAGGATCGTGGCAGTCCGAGCAGGTCACGCCCTCGTGATACATTTTGCTCTGCACGAACGAACCCCACTCGTAATCCTCCTCAAGGATCTGGCCGTCGGGATAATAAACGCCCTCTTCCAGCAGACTAGGCACATAGGCGTCGAGGAACGGCTGTCCTGGCTGGTAGTCAGCGGTGATGGGGTGGCGGCGCGCATGGCACGGAGCACACGTATTGATCTCATTGTGCGAGCGGGCCTCGCCCTTCCAGTGCATGGTTCCCGCGTCAGGTTCCGAAACCGCCCACGATCCCTTCGCAGGTTTCAAATCCGTAACCAGACCGTCCGCGCCGTTGCTCGACTGGTATGTCCCTTTCTTACGCGCCTCTGCCCAAGCCACATGATTTGAACCAGGCCCATGGCAGGACTCGCAGGAGACATCGATATTCGACCATGTGGTCGCGTAGCTGTCCTTGGCGAGGTCATAATTCTTGCGCAGGTCTGTGGAGTGGCAATCGGCGCACATGTAATTCCAAGTCTGGTTGCGACCCGTCCAGTGCAGAGGATCGCCAGGCGTTATTTTTTGTCCGGGATAGAGATGAAACCAGCGTTGGCCATCCTGTTGCTTGCTGCGTGAATCCCATGCCACAACGAAGCTCTGCATCCGTCCATTGGGAAATGGAACCAGGTACTGTTGCAAGGGCGAGACACCGAACGTGTACGGAAGCACGTAGTCCTGGGGCTTGCCGTCCGGTCCGTCCGTGCGAACGTAGAACTTGCTGTCTTTCTTGAAGAATCTGGAGGTCACCCCGTCCTGGGTGAATTGGGCGTCGTTGAAATTTCCCAGGACGCTCGCATCGCTGGCCGTCTGCATCGCCAGGGCATGATGCGACGTTTGCCATGCCTGCGCCTGTTCGGCATGGCATTGGGCACAGCGGGCCTCGCCTACGTAGGTGGCAACGGCTGCCGGCTTCATCTCCTGAGGGTGGGCCGAGGCTGACCAGCGCCAGACACCCACTCCGCATAGAGCAGCGACGACCAGCCCTACGCCGATCACCCCGATCGGCAAAGACCTCCGAAGTTTGCTCTTAGTTGGCGTGGACTGTTTGCGCACTCATCTACCCGGCAAGAACGGCTCTCGCAGTCGTCCTGGCCCGTGTCAGATAATCGGAATTTCTCTCAGACACTGGTTACAGCTCAGGCTGGATTGTAACCTTCCTCGGCGTAAACTTGGACACAAACGTGCGTCCCTGCATCGCTTCCAGAATTGCCGGCACCAGGTCGGTAGACAGGCGAGCTTTGGTGACGTAGCCGTAGGCTCCGGCGGAAAACGCAGCATCAACAAAATCATTATCTTCGTGAATCGATAAAAAAACGATTTTCGCCCGGCACTTGGCCTTCTGAAGATCTCTGGCGGCCTGCAAACCATCCAGCACTGGCATCGATATATCTATTACCACGACATCAGGATCGAGCGCGAGGGACGCGGCTACCGCTTGCTTGCCATCCTCCACGGCAGCGATGACATCGCACTCCTCGCATACCGTCCGCCGAACCTTCGCGGCCACCGCGGGATGATCATCTGCCAGCAGGACTTGGATTTTTGTCACGTTAGCCTTTGGTGGTCGCCCACTACAGATTGCGGACGGCTGCACAACCCAATTGTTGCTGGGGGGGCAGCGGTTGACAACTGTCGCTTGCGACAGTAACCGTGATTGGGCGATGCAGAGTTGAACCGTTAGAAAAGCGTTTCGACTTCCCGGAAACGAACGCCCATATCCTTGAATACACGGGAGAACTGGAGGGCCCGATGCGAACGCCGCACCGTGCTGTACTCATCAAGGGGCGTCTGAGGGTTCCCTCACGGATACTGTTTGAACATTTTCACGATGGCATCTTGCACCTGGCTCTCCAGTTTCTCTGGCTTGGTGCTTAGATTTTGTTGCGACATGCCACGCCAAACGAGTTTCTTGGCACTCGCATTGATGAGATCGACGACCAATTCTCCCTTGTGGATGGTAATCGTCGTATTGCCCCACGTGCCCGCCAGCAGCGGCCCGGAGAAGCTTGGGTCGAAGGGTGGAATGCCTCCGGTCGCGTTATAGAGCGGATCGTTAGAGGTGAACGAGGACTCCTGGTCGATAGACCCGTAAACCTGGATGATCAGGTCGGGATTACTGGTAACTTTCGTCAGACCTTTCTGGGTGAGTTCGTCCTCGATCGTGCCAACGATATCGGCCGCTAGCATAGGATGTGCCACTGCGCCGTGTGGCGCCCAGGCGTACGTTTTGAACTTGGAAAAATCGGCGGTGGGATCATACTTGTTGACATGGATCTTTTGCCCCTGCGCACCAAGTGAAACAACGACAATCAGGGCTAGTGCCTGTAATGAGCGCGACAAGAACAACACACTCCTACCAACCGCCATGCAACTCTCCTTCGAACCGTGTTGGGAGGCACTCTCCTCGATCCTTAAGAAGAGCGCCCCTTCGCCAATCTAGGCTCAGCCTCTTCAATCTACCTACGGCAAAATGACCAATTCTGGCTTAGTCCCGCCGCCCATCCCGTATGGCGCCCCTGAATAGAACGCGCCGACATCGTACTTGTAGCAGCCCGGCGTGGTTGCCTTCACGCTGACCTGCTTGTTCCCGCCGCCCATGATGGCGTCGTCCGGAGAGAAAGGCGAGTCCTCTGGGAAAGAAACCATGAACCCGATATTTTTGTTCGAAGACATCCATACGACCGTCGTGCCGGCCTTAACGCAGAAGAACTGGTTGTTCTTGGCGCCCGGAATTCCCGGCTTGACGCTGGCCCCGTTGCCTGCCCGGTTAATATCCACTGTGCAGGGAGCGGACGCCGATCCGCAGGTGTTGTCCGCGCTACACATAGACGCCGGAGCTGCCTCGCCACACACGTACTTGCTCCTCTTTTGTGCCTGGGCGGAGGTACAGTTGAGCACCACGACAGCGAATACCAACAGAGCACTCAAGGAAGCGAATCGCAAATTTATCTTCATGAAGCACCTCATACGAAGTCGGAATCGTGAATCGGAAAACAGGCCTGGGACAGCACTCGCCATCGAGGGTCGCAAGCCGAGGCAGCAGCGGAACATCCTGAAACCTCTGCTCTTTCCCAGTAAGAGTCGTCCGTCGAACCGTCCGCCGCCGGACTAATTCTCTGCTGTACCCTTCCAGTCGAGGAAGTTCCCAAGTCTCCATGGGTTCTGATTCAGATCGAGCTGCAGTTCGCCGTCCTTGTTGACGGTCAACTGGGCGGCGGGATACAGGACTCCGCTGCTCTTGCTCTTGTCCTGGTCATTCAGGTCAAGTTCACCAGCCGTGAGGTTGTAGGCCTGCGTCGGGCTGTCCGTGAAAGCCTCTCCAAACCTGATCGGACGGTTGGTGGCGAAGGTAATCTTCCGGCCCGTCGGTGTCGCAACCATGCGGATGAAGCTGACGTCATAGCCCAAGGTGCCGGGGATTGCGATACGCCCAACCGCTTTCATCTTTTGCAAGGCTAGGACCAACCCCGGGTTCTGTCCCTTCTGGAACGCCTGCACCAGGACTTCTCGATCTTCCGGAGTGGAGAACTCGTAGATAGTCAGCGTGATGCCGATGTTGTGCCCGAGCTGGGTGCTTGTGCCCCAGGCGGTGCAGTCGATGGTTTCATATTTGTCCCTGGAGTAACCGGGGATGCTGCCGATCATCATCAATCCCAGGACCAGCAGGCTTGGAATCGCGATTCTGACCAGTTTCGATTTGTTATGCATAGTCGTCTCTTCTTTCCGTTGAGGCTAAAGATGTTTACCGTCGGCAATGGCGACAGCGCATGCCCACCTCCGGATTGTTATCCCGGCGAGGAGGTTTGACTACTGTCACTTGCGACAGTGGTAGAGCGAGCGTCGCACGAAACTCGGTCCGTTAGACAGCGGAAATGACTCCGTGATTGATGGCATACCTCACCAGGTCCGAGTTGTTGGTAATTTCCAGCTCTTCCATAATTCTGGCCTTGTGAAAGCGAACGGTGCGGTGGGTAATCTGTAAAACGTTGGCGATCTCCATCATGGATCGTCCTTCCGCTACCATCTGCAGGACTTCGCGCTGCCGCGCCGTGAGCTGCTTTTGGCGCGGTCTCTTGGGGTCGCGGATGAACCTCTCACCCATGGCCCGTTTGACTGGCGGAGTCACATACGAATTTCCCTTCACCACGTCGTGAATCGCCTGCAACAATTCGGAGGGCTTTGAGGTCTTCAGCAGATAGGCCGAGGCCCCGATCCGTAAGGCTTCGGCAGCAATGTCGGCGCCCGGGTTCATCGTTAAGAAAACAAGTTTGACGTGCGGCATTTTCTTTCTCAGTTCCCGCGCCGCGTCCAAACCGTTGAGTAGCGGCATTGCCACGTCCAGCAGCACGATGTCCGGATTGAGTTCGGGCGCCGCTTTCAGCAGGGCATGGCCGTCTGCAACGCAGCCCACGACTTCGTAACGAGGTTCCAGCAACTTCTGGAACCCTGCCGCAATCATCGTATGATCGTCGGCAATCAGAATTCGGACTCGTCCCATATCGGCCTCCGCCGAATTGCTTCTTAAACCGTGGCTGAAAGCGTTTCCGCCTCGTCCATCTCTGCAACCAAGGGGATTGTGGCCACAATCTTCGTGCCGGAATTCACCTTCGATTCGACGGAGAAACGGCCTTTCACCAGATGGACACGCTCCGGCATACTGACCAGACCGAGTCCACCGTTCTGCATTGCTGTCTCTACGTTGAAGCCCACACCGGCGTCGCTGACCTCCAGCCGGATCTGGTGCGCAGCAGTCCGCAAATCCACCGAGAACTGATGTACGCCGCTGTATTTCACCGCATTTTGCAGCGCCTCCTGCGCGACTCGGAATAGGCAGAGGGAAATGTCCCCGGGCAAATGATCCGGGACATTCTCAGCCGTAAGTTCTACCGTCACATTATGCTTGTCGGAGAATTCCTCACAGCAAGTCCGCAACGCAGCTTCCAAGCCAAGATAATCCAGCTTAGACGAGTGCAGTTGATGGGATAACGCTTGAACATCGCCGGCAATTTCGCTGCAGCGCTGCTGTACTTCCTCGAATCCAGCCTTCGCCACACCTTTGACCCCTCGAGTCAGCATCTCCAATTCCAGCGAGAGCAGGGCGAGCCTCTGGCAGATGTCGTCGTGCAGCTCTCTGGCGATTCGGCTGCGCTCTTTCTCCTGGGCCTCGATCAGTCTGCCAGACATTTTTTCGAGAGCTTCCTGCGCCAGCTTCTGGTCCGTAACGTCGGTGGCTGAGCCAATAAAGCCGGCAAACAAGCCATTTCCATCGAAGCGCGGCGCCGCTACATCCAACATCCAGCGGTACACTCCGTCCCGCCGACGAAGCCGGTACTCCTTGGAAAATCCTTGTTGCTGCTCAAGCGCCCGGAAGTTTGCCGTCAGCACATTCTGGATGTCGTCAGGGTGAATAAATGCTGTCCAGACGTCGGCAAATCCAGCCTCCGGGTCGCGGCCCGTGAAGTTGATCCGTCTGTCGCTAAGATACGTGACTTTGCCATCCTTGCCGCAAATCCAGAGCAGGGACGGGGTCGTCTCCGCCAGCGCCCGGAAGCGCTTTTCACTCTCACTCAGTCTGGCTTCGGCTCTCCGTTTTCGCTCGCGTTGCCATAACAATCCGATGATCAGCATCGTTTGGACGACAATCACCAGAACGCCGGCTAAGACGTACTTCCGGTATTGTTGCCATACCGTCAGCTGCCGGTAAAGGACTTTCGTCCCCGATGGAAGTGCTGATTCCGGAATATTCCAGCGACGAAGTTGTCGCCAATCCACTTCCGGAAGGACATGCGTGGCATGTATCACCGGAATACTTTCCGGGCTTTCGCCGGACAGGACGCGGGCGGCGAGTTGACCCGCGTTTAGCACCTGCTCATCGAAATCAGGGTAGGACCCGCCAATCGCACCGTGATCAAAACAATAGTCGTGAATGCAATAGGTGGGAAACTGCTGGGAAATGGCCGCAAGAACGTCATAGGTGCCGATGGCGAGTTGTAGCGACTCTTGTGGCACCAGCTCGAAGATAACCACCGTATGGGGAGGAAGTGTAAATGCTTGGTGCAGTAATTGATCGGGAGTGAGTCCCACCAAATCAATCTCGTTCATTTGTTTCGCCCGAAGGCGAAGCTCCTGATGAGTTGCGTTCACCCAGTAGCTTTCGAATTCCGAGGTTCCCCCTACCACGGCTACATTTTTCGTTTCTGGATGGAGGCGAAGGGCCAGATCCAGAGTGCCTCGAACATCCCCACGCATGGTAACCCCAGTTACACCCGGCCACAGCTTGGGACTCGGCAACCGGTCCGGCACGACCATCATGAAGACGATTGGAACTCCGGGGAAAATGCGGTCGCGGAACTCGACGGCAAATTGCAGCGCGGGATAGACGGCCACGATGACTAGATCAAGTTTTTGTTTGGCGTACGTCTCGCGTAAAGTATCACTGACGCTTTTCTTGTAGTCGCGGTTTCCGAAGCGCTGCGCTTCCAGGTATTCGACGTAGAAGTTTACTGGTTCTGAGAGATTGGATCGAATGGTTGATTCGAGGGTCTGAGAACCGAAGAAGTCACGTTTCGAGAAGCTATAGAGAATCAGGACATTTTTGGCCGGCCGCGAATCCGCAGCAAAGCAGAGCCCGGCTGAGCATCCCCAGGCGAGCGCGCAAATCATCAATAAAAACGCAGCTCTCAGCCGTTTGGTTACTCCAAACTCGCGGTGTCCGCGAGGGCTAGGGCTTGCGTCCGGTTTCTCGTGCATGGACCACCCGACACAGTAATCCCCCCGCGACCGCCACCACAACGTTTTGGATTGGGGGAGCTACGCCCATTATCTTCGCCCACCTGAGGTGGCACAACCAGTAATTCTAAAACTATCGCTGTAAGTAGTTGATTCAGGAGTTGTCTACCATAAAAGTGGTAGAAGCCTGCAGCCCCACGGTAAGAGTGATTCATCAGGAACGTGGCGGCGCCGCGCTTACTTTGCCGACTGGAAAACGAGTAAACTCAGGTCGAGCTCAGGATCGTAAACAAACCGTCGGAAACACGCCGACGTCCCGCTTGCCATTCAACAAAGCGCCGATCACTGGCCCAACAAGACACTATTTTGCTTCCGCCCGGAATAGCTGTGAGTTATCACAAAAATTGCTGCTGCAAAGGCAGCACAGAGGAGAAGATGAAGACCATGCAGAGAAGCAGGTTGATGGCGATTACACTCGTCGCAACAATTTCACTGGCAATCCTTCTGGTGTTTTGCGGCACCGCTGCCGCTCAGTCCGCTAAAGCCCAGGGACTGATAACCGGACGCAGCGGCGATACCATGACAGTGCAGACTCCGGATTCGTCCACCGTCGTGGTTCTTCTCACCGACAGCACGCAGGTCGCCCAAGTACAGGGAGTTTTCAAGGCGCGCCGCAAACAAATGTCGATGGCAGCACTCATACCCGGTCTCCAGGTCCAGGTAGAAGGTTCCTATAACGCGCAAAACCAACTGGTAGCGAGTTCCATCAAGTTCAAAGGCAATGACCTGCAGGACGCGCAAACGATCCAGGCCGGCCTGCAACCGGCGAAGGAGCAGATACAGCAGAGCCAACAGGAGCTAGAGGCGCAGAAGGCAGCGCTTGCGCGGCAGCAACAAGAGATGCAAGAGCAACAACAGCAAATGGCTGAGGCTCAGGCGAAAATTGACGCTAATAAAGCCATGATCGAGGCCGCGAACAAACGCTTCGGTCAGTTGGCTGATTACAACATCCTCGACGAGGTGACGGTGTACTTCGGCAACGGCAAGGTGGCGCTGGATCCGAAATACAACGCACAACTTCTGCAATTGGCCGAAAAGGCCAAGACCATCACCGCCTACACCATCCAAGTGAAAGGCTATGCCTCATCGGTAGGCAGCGCGTCGCTGAATCAGAAGCTGAGCGATGAGCGGGCCAACAATGTAGCCCAATTCTTGCAGCAACAGGGTCACATTCCGCTTACCAATATGCTGGCTCCGGGTGCCATGGGCGAAAGCCGCCAGGTAGGCAGTGACAAGACCGCCGAAGGCCAAGCCCAAAACCGGCGTGTCGTGGTGAGGGTCCTTCAGAACAAAGGAATCGCGGGTACATAGTGGCGGCGCAAGCGATTGCTGCAAACCCCATCGGACAGAGCGCGCCGTCAAGGCGTGCTCTATCCGGAGAATCAGCAACTCTGAATTTGCATTAGGCGGGCGGTGCAGGCGCACCCGGACTGCTTTCCTGCTGACGATATGCCTTCACGCAGGTAATGAATCCGTCCATGTCCAGGCCGTGTGTTGTCTTGTCCGGCCGCTTGGTGATGGCCTGAATCATCCACGACCCCAGATGGCGGTAGCTCTCGAACTGCGCCTCATTGAAAAACTGATTGGCTGTGCTCTCGTGAGGAAAATCCTCATGGCTGGCATGGTAGGCCAGAATGTCGGGCGGTTCCGTACCATTCAGCACCGGCTTGATGATGATGAGCTCGCCTTTCTGGGCCCCTTCGTCCACACAGTCGTAGCCGATATGGCCTTCCAGGCAGTACACGTTGCCACCTGCGGCGCCCTTCTTCATCGGCACGCCGTGATGGTATCCGGAGAACGTTATAGGGACGCCGAGATCGATCTCGATCTTGCGAATGGCGTTGCCGAGGTCCTCGAACTCTAGGTCAGGATCGGCGTCAGCATCCACCACGACGATCGAGTGGCAGCGGCGCAGTACCATCTCATACAAGCCAAGATTTTCGAAGTGCCCGCCGTCGGAGAGCTCGATCCACTGATAAGTGTCGTTGGTGTTGCCTAGAGCCTCATCCAGCAGCGGCTTCAGCGCCAGAGTTGGCCCGTTCTTGCGCAGAAAGTTCTGGGCCTTCTTTTTCTCCGGGTTCCATTCCCGCAACGCCGGCCACGCTGGATTGGGCAGCCACCATCCCAGTCGGGTATTGAAAAACGTCATCAGCAGGGTTACCAGGGGCGACGAGTTGTAGCCCATGTTGGGATTCAGCGCCGCGCCGCTGATCGCCATCGCCGTTCCCAAGCGCACGCCCCTGCTGCCCCCGTATACGCTGGTGGGAACGTAGCCCAGCCTCCAGCTGCCGCAGCTCACCGGGCTGAAGGTGAACGATTCCGCCTTGCGCTGCTGCCAGGCCAGGTTCTCGGTTGCAACCATATTCAGCGCGGTGTTGATCACATGCAACGGCGCATCTGCACTGCACGGCATCGAGTTTTCATAAAGATTGTCCGCTGCGTCAAAGTTGGTAAAAGCGTCAGGATGCCGGGCGAAGTTTGAGGCGCCCAGATAAGCGCGCGTCAGCCGCATCCGGTACATGCCGTGCAGCGAGAAGGTGTTCACATTGACGAACAGATTTCCCATGATCGCCAGCGCAGCGGCTCCGAGGAAGACAATTGCTGTGGCCACCGCGTCCAGCTTCAGACGGTCCAGCACCGGCATGACATTCACGTTATGCAGTCTCAGGCCAGAAATCAGCAAGTGCTGAAAAGTCGTGGTTGAACTGGATCGCACGTCCTCGCGCATCAGCACGTAGAGACTGCGCCGGATTTCGCGGGTCAGCGCCGCCAGAGCAAATGTGATGCAGACCAGAGCAACGCCTGACGCCACGGGCGCCAGCATGTTGTGGCGAGAGAGCCATTGTTGCCACTTGCTGAGTTGTTCGACTTTCACCCGTTTCAAGCCGGAAGTAGTAGCTGCGCTCAATCCGGCCAAACTGCCCAGGTATCCTGAACCCACGCCAATCGCAGCCAGAAGCGATGCCCACAGGAATTTAAGAGTCTCGTCGGCAAAATAGGCGACGCCGTTGAACGCGACCCACGCCAGCACGCAGGCAAAGAGCAGCCCTCCGGCGCGCGCCCACCACTCACGCTCCTCTTCGCGCTCTATGTTGCTCAGAAGTCCGGAAAGCAGGCTGGAGGCGAGGGTCAGCACCGCCCAGACCAGCGGCACGACTGTGAGCACAAACCAGCGCGTCACCTGAAAGTGGTCGACCCGGGCAATGATCAAATGCTTGGTCAGATAGAAAGCCGAGACGGAGAGCAGAAGCGCGGCCGAAGCTGCTGCCAGCGCAGGCGCGATGAGAGACCAGATCAAGCGCCGCCATGCAATTCGGCCGCTGCCGTCATGTTTGTGAAATGGGGTCGGACGCTCCTTGCCGTCGTTGTCGATGAGCACCCGCAACCGCACCACCGAAATGGACAGCGGCGGTAATAGCGCAAAAACAAACAGCCACTTGGCGAGCGGAACAATCTGGTTCACCCGGCTGATTCCGGTGAAAACACGATTGATCGCAGCCCATGCCCAGGCCTCCCCTAACAGCCATGCGCCCACTATGAGCGGCAGCGCGAAGAGCCATAACTCCAACGATGTACTGCCCTGTTTGTTTGAGTCTTTGAACCTGGAGGCATAGGGAGGCCAGTTCATCCGCACTGCTGCAAATACCGAGGCCACCGTTACACATCCCACTGCGAGCAGCATGACTGGCTTGTACCAGTCGGTGTCCTGTTGTGTCGCGAAGGGCAGCCCGTAGGACACCAAATACAGAAACTCAGGCAGACACAGCAGGCAGATCATCGCCGGTATCAGCGTCAGCCAGTTCAGAATCATGTTCCGGCCCACGATGGCTCCCAAGGTCAGCGTGTCCAGAGTGAAGCCGTATTTCGGCGTCAAGTAACTGGTGTATTCGCGGAGATGCCGGATCGGTTCCGGCTCCGGATCGCCGGAAGTGGGCGCGGAGGTTGCCAACTGGCTGACAGCATCGCTATAGCGGCTGCGCTGCGCCCATGCCATCAGCCAGCTTCCGATATAGCCTCCGCCGGAAACCGTAGACAGATAATCCAGCGAGTCCATGACGGTCTTGTCGCCGCGCGTCCATTCAGAGGGGCGGCTGAAGCGCGCCAGCCCTTGCAGCACTCCCAAGGAAAAGCTGGCACTGCGAATGCCTCCGCCCGAGAGGCAAACGGCCGTAGCTTGCATATCGTGCAGAATCTGCTTCAGCGGAAGATCGCAAACTTGGCACTGCGTCTCGGCTTTGCGGCTCTCTTCATAACCGGTCGCCACCCTTTGCCGGAAAGTCTCGTCCGTCTCTCCCGGCTCCTGGCGCACCGTGGACAGCACGTCTTTCATCGCAGCTAGCGCGGAATAGGCATCTTCGGAAGCGGAGAGTGTCTTGTCTAGCGCGGTCCAGACGGCTTGCAGGTCCGCGGGTGGCTGGTCCACCTTCAGGATGTGTCGGGCAACGGCGGCTGCAAGATCGCCGGCACGGCGGGCGCGGTATTCGCCGCATATCGTGCGGAACGGCAGTGCATGATCTGGCGACGGATACGTTACCTGATCGAAGGAAATCACTTTGCCCCCACAATGGCGCGTTGGCAACAGATCCGACCGCTATCACCTTCTCTCCATCGGATCTCGACAGACGCTTTTGTGCAGTCGAGGCTAGCAGAGGTACGGGAAAAATCAAGTAACTGCAACGGTCCGGGCGAGGGCGAGAACTAGTCAGTGCTAGTGGAGTCTGCTTGTTGCTTCGGCGTTGGCAGCGCCAGGCGGCATTCTGGACGAATGCAGCCAACGATCCTTTGCGGCGGCCCTATTGGCTGTTCTTTGCCAGCACCATCTTTGCGCTCCGTAATGCGGGGCGGTCGGAGTATTTCCCGTCGTCGCAATTCTTCAACAGTTGCGCGTAGAAGGTGTTCGCCTTGGCGGGCTGATGAGACAACTCGGCAGCCTGGGCCGCGCCGGCCAATTCGTTGAAGCGGTTGGGATCAATCTTCATCGACTTCTCATATTCCGCCAGGGCTTCTTGTGGCCGGTTAAGTTCCAGCAGCATATCGGCCAGCATCTCGCGCGCAGGAATGTCGACTTCTGCTTTTCCCATCTCGTCTTGAGTATCTGCTACCTGGCGCATCTGCCGCAGCGCCTCGTCATTCTGCTTCTCGGCAAAAGCCAGCCAGGCGTGCACTTCGCCGCGCGATGAATTTGGCCCATCAAGGACATAGGCATCCTTGGTCTTGCGTGTGGCCTCTTCCGCTTCGTCGAACTTCTGCGCATTGCGGCGGGTCGCTTCTGCATCGCCCATGCGCGCGGAAGCTATCGTCCGCGCCCACCAGGTGATTCTCTGCAAATCCGGCGATGCTTTAGCCGCAGGTTGAAGTGCTGCCGCATCCGCCCAGTTGTGCATCTCCAGGTCGTAGAGCGCGGGGAAATGTGCGGCAGCAAAGCCGTAGTATTCCAGCATTCCTGTATCGTCCCCGTTCGTGGGTGCGTTCGCTATGATCTGCTTCGATTGCTCCAGCACTTTCCTGGCCGCTTCGTCCTGTCCGGTCTGCAGGTAGGCATAAAGAAGAAAATGCATGGCGTGAAGTTCGTGTCCTCCCATGTACATCGCGCCAGACTGCTGGGTCAAAGCCACGGACTTCAGGTTGGCTTGGATGTCCTCCTGCCAGAGCCCGAGTCGCGCGAAAATGTGTGATGGCATGTGGACCGCGTGGGCTGATGATGAGGCAATTCCCGCATAGCTGCGGGCGGCTGCGAGCCCCGTGGACGCCATTTGCGGCGAATCGCAGGCATGAATGATGTAGTGTGCCAGGCCAGGATGATCAGGCTCCTGCTGGAACAGAGGGATCAGCACCGCGACCGCCTCCTTTCTCGCGGCTAGAGACTTGTCGTTTGGAGGTTCGGCCGCCAGTATCGACAACGCATAGAATGCTCCCGCTTCCAGGTCCGTAGGATATTGCCGGTAAAGCTTCCCCATCGCGTCCGAGTATGCTTTAGCGCGCGTCAGGTAATCATTCTTGTCCGGATCGCGGTAGAACACGGCCAGTGCCGCAATGTAGTCTCGCTCGCGCTCGGTTTTCGCGCCGATCTTCTGCGCCTTCTCGATCTCCTGCTGTCCCCGCTTCAACGTCGAATCCTGTGGCCGCTCCCAAATCTGGTGGTACAAGCTCATCGCGATGCCCCAGTGAGCCATGGCACACGTCGGATCGTTCTGAGCGAGTTCCACGAACTGCTGCTCCGCCTCTTCATACCCGAAAGAATGGAGCAGCGCGATGCCGCGCTCGAAAGCCTTTTGCGAGCCGGGCGCGCACGAGATGGGGAAAGAAACTTTGCCCAGCTGTTCAGTAGCTTCGTGATGATGAGCGTGTTCATCGTCTTGGGCTGACGCGGGCACGGCACACGCAACGCAAACAGACAGCAGCAGGCAGGCAAGCGGTCTTGCGGACAACATCTTTCACCCCTTCCAAACGCAGGGCATCACTTTACCGAAATCTTGCCGATTTCACCAGCGCAACGCCGAAGTGGTGGCCACTCGAACCAGTGGGCTGCGACTCCCCAAGCGGATCGTACGTCGTCGCTTTGCCTGGTAGCCTGAAGCACGCAACCCGACCGCGCTTGCACTGCGCCGTTACAATCGAGACATGCCACGCTTGCCATTGGTCTGCCTATGCTGCGCAGCGATGGTTGTGTGCGTCGCGGCATTTCCAGCCTTGGCAGCTGAGTCCGGCGTTTCGCCGTTGCAGAAGGCGAGTGCTCGCGCCATGACGGGCCGTCGTGGTGCCGCCGTAGTCGTCGATGTCCAATCGGGACACGTCCTCGCGGCTTACCATCTTGACGTAGCCGCACGTCGCGTGGCGCATCCCGGCTCCGCCATTAAACCTTTCACTCTGGTGGCACTTCTGCAGGCTGGGAAGCTCGACGGGCAGACTGCATTGATGTGCAAGCGCACAGTTTCCATCGGCGGCCACAAACTCGACTGCACTCATCCTGCAACCCCGGAGCCGCTGACGCCGGCGAGCGCGCTGGCCTACTCGTGCAATTCATACTTCACCAGCGTCGCCACCCGCCTGACACCCGCGCAACTTCACGACAGCTTTGTGCGCTCCGGCTTCAACTCTGCCAGCGGACTGTCTTCCGATGAAGTCGCCGGAAACGTTGCCCTCGCCCATTCGCCGGATGAATTGCAACTGCAAGCGATTGGTGAGTGGGGAATCAGCCTGACGCCGCTGGAGTTGCTGCGCGGTTATCTCGACCTCGCCAGGCTCGCTAGCGCCGATCCCAACGGGAAGCTCTCGCCGCTGTTCGAAGGCTTGCAACAATCGGTTGCCTACGGCATGGCTCGCATGGCACAGCCGGATGCGCCAATAAAAGTTGCGGGCAAGACTGGAACAGCGCTCTCTGATGAGGGTCCGTGGACCCACGCCTGGTTTGCTGGTTATGCGCCGGCGGAAAATCCTCAGATCGTGCTGGTCGTTTTCCTGGAAAAAGGACACGGCGGTTCGGATGCCGCAGGCGTCGCACGCGAGATCTTCGCGGCGTTCGCGGCTGATCATGGTGCTGGGGTCGCCGAAGCTGCAAGAGAAGCGCGGAGATGAAGCGACTGCTGGCGCCTATTGGTCTGCTGCTCCTGCTCTCCCTAGCTGGCGATGCCGAATTTGGAAATCAGGCCACCGCTAAGTCCGCCCGCGCTGGGTTTCCGCAGACCGTCCGAGTGCGGCTCTGGTATCTGCATCCGCCTGGCAAGCTAGATGTTCACGCCGATGCCGGTCGGGCACGGATGCGAACCTGCGCAACTTGCACGCCATCCACTATCGCGGCTGCCACCCTGCGCGCCAGGGGATCGAAAATTGAGCTCGCAGGAAACAAATCTTTCTTCTCCGAGCTTCGCATCAGTGGCGCGTATCAAATGAACGCTCAGGGCGATCCGCCGCTGCACGCCGATTTTCCCATCGAGATCCGCGCCAGCGAAGGTCACCTGCTGGTCACGGCCCTCATGCCGATGGAGGAATACATCGCGGGGGTGCTCGCCGGGGAAACCGGGAACTTCAAGTCCGATGAAGCGCTGAAGGCGATGGCCATCGCAGCCCGCACTTACGCGATGCACTTTGGCAGCCGCCATGCCCTAGAAGGATTCGACTTCTGCGACACGACTCACTGCCAGGACTTGCGCGTAACTGGCATTAATGCCCATCTCCGCAGCATCGCCGACGCGACTGCGGGCGAGGTCCTCTGGTATGACGGCGAACCGGCAGCCACTTACTACCATGCCAACTGCGGAGGCACGACAGAGGACGGGAGCTTCATTCTCGGCAATAATGAGGCACGTGCGCCCTTTCTGGTCCAGCACTCCGACCAGTATTGCGTACGCAATGGCAGCACCCAATGGCGCACGGAGGTTGCGAAGCGCGAGTTGCAGCGGGCTCTTGCGGCCGACGGCGTGGTTGTTCCCGGGACCCTGCGCACGGTGTCCGTTCTCCATCGCACTCCCAGCGGACGCGTGGAGTTCCTTCGTGTCACGGGCAGCAGTGCGGTCACGGTGCCCGGGCTGACCTTTCGCGCCGCAATCGGCCGCCACATTGGATGGGAGCGCATGAAGAGCAACTGGTACGACGTGAACGACGACGGTGATCGCCTCATCTTTCAGGGCCGGGGCTCCGGGCACGGGGTTGGACTGTGCCAGATTGGCGCCGAAGTTATGGGCGAGGAGGGTCATACCTATCGCGAGATTCTCAGCTTCTACTATCCCGGTACGCGCCTCGGCGTGAGCGCGCAGGGCATACCGTGGCAGCAACTCGCCAACGAGGACGTCACCTTGCTGACCACCCGTCCTGATCGTGATCGCCCGCTTTTAGCGCTGGCGACCGGGTTGCTGCATGAGTCCGAAGAAAATACTGGATTGGTCTATCGCACTTCTCCAGTTCTGAAGATTTATCCGACGGTGGCAGCTTTCCGCAACTCTACCGGCGAGCCGGGATGGGTGGCAGCTTCCACGCGCGGGCACACCATCCAGATGCAACCCTCCGACGTATTACGCGAGGCGGGCACGCTGGAGAGCACAATTCGACACGAGCTTCTCCACATGCTGATCGACTCGTACGCGCTTCCGGGAACTCCGCTTTGGTTCCGCGAAGGGTTGGTGCTTTACCTCACCGAGCCGAACACCGCTTCAAAACCAGGCGATGGCCTCTACGATTTGACTAGCCTGGAGAAGGCACTACGGTCTCCGGCGAGTGAAGAGGAATTGCGGCATGCTTACGCTGGCGCTCAAGCGCGAGTTGCACAACTGGCGCGGCAGCACGGCAAAGGAGCGTTGGTCGATTGGGTGCAGAACGGACTCCCTGCTGAGCTAACAGCGAGCGGGACTGTCCAGCGCTCCGGGAATCGCTGAACCTGGAGGCGCTTGGTTAATCGGAATCGTCTCAGCGTCTTCTTTCTCCACCCGCGTTCCGATGACCAGCAGCAAGGCCACCCAGGCTGAAATCAAAATCACGTAAGCCAACAGGAACCGGAAGCCCATGCTCCAAGCCTGTTTGCTCAGATCGCTGAGATCGGGTATCCACCAGACCAGCCTGTACGGAACATACGCGCCGACCAGCATCAGCCCACAGAACCACAGCCAGTAAGCGGGACGCCGCAAGACGCGCAGGGAGCGCGTCATCCGCTTCAATCCAAATCCGGCGGCCGCGACGGTGGTGGCGATAGGCAGCCACACGGCCGGCACAAGCACCCAAATCAAGAACCACAGCAGCCAGTCGGCGGCGTGAGAAACCTGCCGCGGGCTGCCGAAGCGCAGGAACGACGGTGCCTTCTGCCAGAACCACACGCCGAACTGCGGCGCGTATCTGCGAATGCGAATCAGCAACAACTCTGCCGCCAGCATGAAAACAGCCCACGCTGCCAGTGCGATCATGTGCCGCAACCCATGGCGAAAGGCGCGCCACACCCTTGCATGATCTCGAAACTCTGCAACCCGGAAGTAGGCGAACGTTCCGGCCCGCAGCCACACTCCAAAAAAGATGATGACAGCCGCATCCAGCGCAGAAAGCGCCACCTGCCAGCCATGCGCATCCGGCATCAGTAGCCAGTAATAAGCGGTATTGAGCAATGTGGCATTGCCGACCAGATTCAGCAGCCACAGCTTCATCACGCCACTATGTTTCGCAGTCATTTCACCGTTACCGTCAACGCTTCGCTGGTCGAAAGATACTCGGGCTGGTACATCGGTTCCACGCTAGTGGGGCTGACGCGGAAGATTCCGGGATTTACCACCTTCAGCAGGTACACATATTCGTGCTGCCCTTGCGGGAAGTACATGTTGAAGAATGTAGTGCGATCGTCGCGCAGCTCGCGATTGCTGAACCAGCGGCCCCACCAGTTGGGACGATCGTCCAGTTCGTAAAGGTCATCCCGCGCGACGGACTCAGTGCCTGATGGAATCGGATCTTCGATCATCAAGTAGCGCCAGTCGTTGCCGCCGACGGTAAGGCGCACCGCCAGCGTGTCACCGACCTGCACCGGCCCCGTGAGATTGTCGAGGTGATAAACCACGCGGCCGTCCTTCTGTTGAGACGACAGCCGGTAGTATTGCCGCGCCACACTCAGCTTGAAACTACCCGTGTTCACCACCTTCGATTCGGTGGAGTAATACTCTCCTCGCGCCGACCAGTACAGCCGCCCGTCACCCGACTTCGCGATTCGAATCTGGTTCACCCCAGGAGACAGTTGCGAGTCATTCAACACAACTGTCGTCGCAGGCGACAGCGCGTCAGCAGCGGTGAACTTCCTGGTCGCTACCGTCTTGCCATTCACCTGGACCTCGACGCTGTAGTTCGGCTTCAATTCCTTGGTGCGCTCCAAGTAATCGGTGAGCCCGTAGATCACCATCGCGGTCTGCTCGGTCGAATCCCAGTAATAAGCATCGCTGCGATGACTGACGAGATAGACCGCCGCTTTCGGAATGAGCGGACTGTTCGGATCGGTGCGGTTGAGGAGCTTCAGCGCGTAGGCGGTCGACTGCGGAGTCGTGTCGCCGGAGTAGTCCATCAGGTAGTTCTGGTCGCTCGGCCACCAGGCTTGCGAATCGTCCTGCTTGGCTTCGCCTTCGAGCTGCGCTGTCAGATCCTTCGCGCGACTGTCGTTGACCACTAGCATCGCGAGGCCCAGCACCGCTTTGCCGTACGCCGTGAGCGTCGAGCGCTGGGACCACACCGAGTCGATGACCTGAGCATTGCTGTCGCTGCCGCTAAGCACCAGCGCATACGCCATGTATGCGCGCAGATCGGTGCGGACCCTGGTGGATTTGTTGAACTCCGGCAGCAGCCACGCGCGGCCCTTGTCGATCGCGTCCTGCTTCACATCGAAGCCCGCAGCTTTCGCCTGGCTCAATCCGGCGAGCACGTACGCGGTCATAAAGGGATGACTGTCGTCGGTCTTCCACCAGCCCCAGCCGCCGTCGTCGTGCTGATAGTTGTAGAGGCGGTCGAGTCCGGCCTGCACCTGCTTGTTCAGCGTGGTGGGATCGATGTTGGACTTGACGCCAAGCTTCTTGAGCGCGTCGGCCACAAGAACATCGGGCAGGAAGCTCGACATCGTCTGCTCGGTGCAGCCGTAAGGGTACGAGGTGAGGTAGTCGAGCGCCGCGAAGACCGATCCCGCGATGGACGGCGTGACGCTGATGGTGAGCTTGCGCGTGCCCGTTTCGATACCTTCGGGGAAGGTTAGCGATTGCGACATGTCACCGCCGGCTGCCATCGAGCCCGACTTCGCCACCGCCAGCTTCACTCCGAAAGGAACGACCGGCAACGTCAGCTCCATCGCGTCGCTCTCGACGTCGGTAAGCGCCTTGCCCAGCACGCGCGCCGAATCCACGTCGAGCACGCGCACACGGTAATCCACTTTGATCAATCCGCGGCTGGGAACGTTGACGTCGCGCTGCCCGCCATCGAGCACCTGGAGGCCGGTGAGGTCCATGGAGACGCGTGCTACTTTGTCCGTGGGCAGATAGTTCTGCACGATGGTTGAGATCGTAATCTCGTCGCCGCGGCGGAAGAATCGCGGCACCACCAATCGCACCATCAGGTTCTTGCGCACGATGGTATTCACCACTGCGCTGCCGACCTTGGTGTCGAGCGTGACACCGCGCGTAGTCGCGCGCCATGACGTGATGGCATCGGGATAGTCGAAGTGCACCGTGGCTTGCCCGTTGCTGCCGGTGTGCACGTCCGCCATCCAGTACGCGGTGTCAGGAAATGCTTTGCGTACCTTGGGCTGCACCAGACGTTCGGGCTTCAGTTGCGCCATCGCTTTCGAGGGGCGCACGGCGGCCAACTGCATCGCGCGTTTCCCTGCCTGCCCGCTGAAGTAATAGGTCAGCGAGGTCTCCGTGCTGACCTTCGAATAGACGCGGCCATAGAACGCGTTCACGATGCTGCCCACGGTTTCCGGTTTGATGGCGTAGATGGCCTCATCCACCACGCCTAGACTGAACTCCGCTGCCACCGGCTTGCCACTGTTGTCCATCGCCTTGATGGTGTAGCTGGCAGCTTCGCCCGGCTGGTACTGCGGTTTGGAAGGCAGCAATTGCACATTCAATTCGTGCTGAACCGGGGGCACGTTGAGACTCTTGGATCCCTGGTACAGCTTGTTGCCGCGAATGAAAACCGCAGCCACGTAGAAGTTCGGGGCGTACTCCGGCTTAATCGGAACATCGACCGTAATGCTGCCGCCGCTGCTCTTGACAACCTGGCCGGAGTAGAGTCCGTTGCCTTCAACCGTCACCAGGACCGAAGTCGGTTCTTTGCTGGTGACGATGAGCACGTGCGCCGTATCGCCCGGCTGATAGGTCTTCTTGTCGGCGACAATCTGTACCCGCTCCTGCGCCGGACCGCTCCACCACGGACTCTCTCCAAGGGCCCATAGGAATGCGGTGGTTTCAATCGTGCGATTCTCCGGAGTGGTTGCGGTTATGCGCACCCGGAACTCACCCGCATCGGGGATGCTGAGCTTGATCTGTGCCTTGCCGCTGGCGTCAGTTTGGCCCTGCGTGGTAGTGACCACCTGGCCGGATTTCTTGCGCCAGTCCCAGCGATTCATCTCCACGTTGAACGTCGTCTGTACTGGCTTCTTGTCATAGTCCTGCGCGGTGATGGTCACCGTCGCCGTGCTGCCCTTGGTGTAAACATAAGAATCCGGCGCGGCGGTCAGGAAGAAGCTGCCGTAAGTTGCGAGCGCAAAGCCGTGTCCCGCGATCTCGCGATTGCCCGCATCGGTCACGCGCGCCTCGATGCGATAGGTCAGGTCCTGCTTTTTGCTGTCGACCTTGGTCGGAACCGTAATTTGCAGCTTGCCGTCGGCGTCCAGCGTGCCGCTGGTTTCGCTCGCTTGTTCCCCGCCGTCCGTGTCATCGCCTTCCGCATCGTCCGCGTCGGCAGAATCGCCTTCCTGGTCCGCGCCGGCTTCCTCATCGTCTTGATCGCGCCCCATCGGCCAATACGTCGAGGTGTGCACCACCCAGGTTACCTTGGCGTTCGCAACGGGCTCGCCAAAGTAATAGCGCGCGTCGATGGTTGCCTTGATCGGCTGCCCTTGCAGCACGCGCGGTGTCTGCGCCGTCACCTTCACTTGGTATTCGGGCTTTTTGTAGTCCACAACCGAAAAGTTGGTGCCCTCCACGTAACGCTCGCCCATCTGCATCGAGAGGTAGTAGGTCCCTAGGTTGGCTTCCGCGGGAATGACGTAATTCCATTCCGCCGTACCCATGTCGGAGAGCTTCACGGTCTGCTGCCAGATCGTCCTGTAGTCTCGAGGATCGCGCATCTCCAGTCTGAGGTCACGGCTTTGCGGAATCACGTAGCCGTTCATGGTCTGGGCGCGAACGATGGATTTGAAGTGCACCGTGTCGCCGGGCCGATACACCGGGCGATCAGTATAGGTATACGCAGTCAAGCTGGCATCAGGATCGTTGCCCAGATTCCACGCACCGGGTGTATTAATCGCGAACTCGTTCGCACTGGTTGCCAGGACTGCAACGTTTTCGGGCTTCGTCCCGGTTAGCTTGGTATCCAGCAGCCCCTGCTGGTCGGTAGTCTTGGCGGCAACTTCTTTCTGGTCGACCCAGACGCGCACCGTGATCCCGGCAATCGGATCGCCGGTGCGCCGGTTGACCACGAAACTCATCAGCCGTCCGGGCGCTGCTTTCGTGATGACCGCGATTTCGGTGACAACAACGATGGTGTAGGCGCGAAGTGTGCCGTTGGTCGCCTCCACCAGATAAACGCCCTTCTCGTTTACCGGGATCGCAACGCTTTGACTCTCCCATCGGTCGTGCGCGGGCACCGTCCAGTTCCAAACCGAGACCACCTGTTGTTGGTTGAGCACCGGCACTTGTGCGTAGCTTTCAACCTTTGCGCCCGATTTCTTTTCGCCGCCGCCCATCTGCCACAGCCGAATCTTCTGGCGCGACTCGGCCGAAAATTGCGCGCGAACGAAATCGCGGATCCATGCCCAGATGCGATGCTTCCACGCGTGAAACTTTTCCAGCCAGGTGTGGGCCTGCTTCGGCAAGGCCGGCGCCTGACCGCCGAAGTTATGCAACTCCTGCATCTGGCTGAAGAACTTCACCGGATCGTTCACCCGGTAGACACGGAACTCCAGCGCCTTTACGTTGTGGGAATAGACCGAGACCTCCGGCTTTTCTCCGGGCATGAAAGTGCGCTGGCTGGTCAGCGAAAATGACTGTGCGGTGTCGGTATCGGCGTCGGCGTCGTCCTGCGCGAATAGCGGCAGCACCAGTGCATGAGACAGGAGAACGGCAACGAAAGCGGCTCTCAGACGCATCAGTCCGCTCCCCGCAAAATGTTCCAGCGATAGACGCCCAG
This sequence comes from Candidatus Korobacteraceae bacterium, assembly GCA_049511915.1. GTDB lineage: Bacteria > Acidobacteriota > Terriglobia > Terriglobales > Acidobacteriaceae > Bog-257. The sequence continues at coordinate 82,378 of JBEKXQ010000004.1, read as the reverse complement.
AAAGCCGGGATTGTCCGCGAGCGGCCGCCAGCGTGGGTCGGGATAGTTCAAGAGTTGCGCCAATGCGAGACGGCGAATCTCGCCCGCAGAGCGCGCACTTGGCCCGGTGTGGTAGACGACATACTGTTCGTGGCCAGGCTCGATCTGGCTTCGCCCGAGGAAAATCATCGCGTGGAACGGCATCCTATGACCATCCTGGCGAAAGAACAGCAAATCGCCGGGCCGGGCGCGAGCTAAGTCGTGTCCCACGAAGTGCGTGTTGTGCCGCCAAAGCGTTTCCACATCGGCGAACTGAGCGAAGGCGCCGTCGCCAAGATCGTTGGCCTGAAAGCTTCCACCACGCACGCGAAACAGTGCCGCGGCCAACGGAGTGTACGGGTATTGATATTGCTGGATGTCGCTTGCCGAAGCTGGAGCCGGCAGCGCCATCTCGTGGGCCCAGGCGGAGTCGTGCGGGCGCAAGGTTTCGCGGTAGGCGAAGCGCAGGAGCGCAGCGCAATCATCAACTTCCGCCGGAAGCGTCCGACCGCGGAAATACTGCGCCTCAGCGAGCAAGGTAAACCATCGGCGGAAAGCAACGCGATCGGACGGATCGTGTAAGCGCAGGAAGTCCGGAGTGCCGTCTCCTATCGCGTCGCTCGCATCAAGCGTCGCGCTGAACGCGATTTCCTGCGTCGCCAAGCCCCGCCCTGCAACTCGTACTTTAGTCTCGCCCGGCAACACACCAGCACGCAGCGACGCGGTCGCCGTGTCGCCAGCAACGGTCACTGACTCCACAGCCGCGCGGTGCGGATCTTCCACCGTGACCAGCACGTCGCGCGGTGGACGGCCGTTGGATGATGTGATTTTGAGTTCTGTGGAAGTAAAACCGTCCGCGGGAACTGCAGTTTGGGAGAGGTGCAACACCAAGGTTGCGGGTGCCATCGTGTGTCGAACGGTGAAGGCACACACCACCGCGCCTATCGCGACCACAGCCAACACTGCTACCCAGCGAGGCACGCCGCGCATGAATCGTCACCCTCCGCGGGAGCACGGATTATAACGCAGCGACCACGATTTGCCATCGCGGAAAACCGGATGACCAGATGTAAGTAAGGTGAAGGGCTTCGATATCATGGGCGGCGGAAGCTTCATTCCTCACGCAACAGTCTCAAAGGATCAACCCTCAGAGCCCGTTGCGCTGGAATCCACGTGGCCAGCAGCCCGAGCAATGACATCACCAGAACGACACCAGCCAATACCAGCGGATCGCGGGGGGTTCCCAGATAAACGATGAAGGCCAGTATCCGGCTCGCCAGAATTCCGAGAAACAATCCTGCTACCGAACCAAACGCGAGCAGTTTGAAGGCTCGTCCCAGCGCTGCTCGTATTATCTCTTCGCGCCGCGCGCCAAGAGCGATACGAATTCCCAATTCCTTCAACCGCTTGCTTACTGAGTACGCCGCCATTCCGAAGATGCCGGTGAGTGCCAGCATCGCGCCCATTACGCCCAACACACCGAGCGAGAGCGTCGCCGCACGCGAAGGAAACAGAGCGCTGTCCAGCTTCTTGTTCCAGGTTTGGATGTAAGAAGGCAGGCCTGGATCGAGATCATGCAGCGCAGTCTTCATGGCTGCCGCCAACTGCTGCGGATCGCGCTGCGAGCGCACCACCAGAAACATAGAGCTTGACGGTGACTGCAGGATGGGTAAGAACACCGCCGGGTGCGGAATCTCAGCTATGTTGGTATATTTCCCGTCCTCGACAATACCCGCCACCTGGATGCGCGTTCCATCCGGCATCTTGAAGTATTTGCCCATGGCGTTGGGCACAGAGCCAAAGAGCCGGCGCGCAAACTCCGGATTGATGATCGCTACGCGTGGCGAATTTTTATCGTCATGCCAGGTGAACGATCGTCCCGCCAGCAACGCTGTACCCGCGGCGTGGAAATAGTCGGGAGAGATGTTGTACTGAATGACTTCCGCCGCGGCGTTCGCCGGCCTCAGATCTGTGGTTTGATCGGTAAAAACGTTGGAAGGGCTCCAACTGTCATGTAACGGCGGCTGATCGACCAATCCGACGTACTGAACGCCAGGAATCGTCTCCATAGCTTCGATCATGCGCTTCTGCATTACGGGCACGCGATCGCCGGTGTAACCTGCCATGCTCAGCACAGTATCCATCATCATGGCATTTTGCGGCTCAAAACCGAAGTTGCCGTGCCGCGTGCGTACCAGTCCCCGCACGGCAACGAAGGACGAAGTGACCAGCACGCCACAGATGGCAATTTGCACCACCAGCAACACGTCCCGCGCCGTAATCCGCCGTCCCACCGTGCCGGTGGATCCCAGTTTGACGACCTCATAAGGATTGGTCCGCAGCACTTGCCTGACGGGTACGGCGCCAAAGAGAAATCCACTGCCAGGCTCAGCAGCAAAGCGACTCCATATAGCTTTGCGTCGGGATTGAGAGACAGATACATGGGATATCTGGGAAATGGATTCCACGTGCTCAGCGCGCGCAACAGGACGACGCTCCCGCCCAGTCCGACTGCGCCGCCGATCACCGAAATCAGCATGGCCTCGGTGAAGAGTTGCCGCAGAACACGCCGGCGGGTCGATCCCAGCGCCAGCCGCAGAGCCACTTCCCGGGAACGGTCGGCGGCGCGGGCGGCAAACAGGCTGCCCAGGTTGGCGCAGGCGGCCAACAGGATTAATCCCGCCAACAGCATCAGTCGTCCGGTCAGGAACGCCCGCAGGGGACGGCCGAGATAGTCGCCATAAAGAGCCGGACGAGCCAGCAGAAACTCCATCCGGCCATCCTCTTTGGGATAGCTTTTTTCCAGATAAGCGCCAACCGCGTTCAGATCGGCAATCGCCTGTGGCGGCGTGACTCCTGGCTTCAAATGCCCCATGACCATGAACACCCATCGGTTCCCGCGGGCGTTGAGTGTACTGGCGCCGTCGATCTGCTCCTGGTTCACCATGGGCACAAACAAATCGGGATTGAAAAACTGCAAAGTCCCGCGGAACCCAGGCGGCGCTACTCCGAGAATAGTATAGGGGTGCTTGTTGAGTTGAATCACGCGGCCTACCACGCGGCGATCATCCTGAAAATGGCTGTGCCAATAGGCGTAAGTGAGCACGATATACGGAGCGCTGTTGGGACCATGCTCATCGGCGGCATGGAACAATCGGCCGAGATAGGGGTGAAGACCGAGCACATCGAAGTAGTTTCCGGTAGCTAGTATGATCCAGGCTTCGGATGCATTGCCGCCCATGTCCAGTCCTGCCTGATCGGCGGTGTAACCTGCCAGGTCCTCAAAGCTGCGGTTGCGGTCGCGCAGATCGAGATAGTCCGGATAGGATTGCGACGGATCCAGGAAGCTTGCTCTGCGCTCGATCGCCCAGAGGCTGTGCTCCTGCGGCACATTCAGCGGCCGCAGGATCAGCGCGTTCAATACAGCAAAAACCACGGAGTTTGCGCCGATGGCCAATGCCAGCGTTACGACGGCCACAGCGGTGAAGCCGGGAGATTTCCGCAACATGCGGAACGCGTAGCGCAGATCATTCAGCAGACTCTCGATGAGATTGCCGCCGAGAGCTTCGTGGCACTGCTCCTTGAACTTCTCCTGGCCGCCGAACTCAATACGCGCGCGGCGTTCGGCCTCGACACGATCCACACCGGAACGCTCCAGATCGTCAGCGCGATGCTATATGTGCGAGCGCAACTCTTCGTCCATCTCTTCCGCCAGCTCAGACCGATGAAAAAACTTGGCGGCAAGAGAACGAAAGTAAGCCAGAACTTTCATCGCAGTTCTCCCGCGGCGCCCGCCTCCTCCTTGAGACGCGGCGAGACTTCCATAATTCGTTCCGGCAACACAGCCGTGCTCATACGCTTTCCTTTTCGGCAAGCGAGTGAATTAACGGTACATTGCGGTCGGGAACAGCCACCCTCAGCTTTACTGGAGCGAATACGATCAGTGCCACGCCGATGACAAAAAGCGGGAGTATGGAGGTCAGTAGCTCTCCACGCGGGAGCACATTGCGGCTCGCCTGCACCGCCATTACGGCGGCGTGAATGATGCTCGACCACGCCGCGAAGCCGATCAGGCTGCGATTCGCTGACGGCCTACGCACGGCAAGCAGCAGAAAAACTCCCAGCGTCGCATAGACGCCACCGAGCATCTGCTCCATCGCCTCGGGCGGATTCCATTGCGTCAATGGGTAAGCGGCAGCCAGAAAGAGCAACCCCAAAACGACCAACAAGCCCTTTAACACTCGTTCGCGAGTCATCGTGTCCTCCTGTCAAGCAGAATAGGGAAAACTGCGGTACAACGCGCGGATACACAGCGCGCAATCGAGGTGCCCGCCGGAGCCAATGAAATCCACGAGGTCATACTTCCTCCGGCTGCGCTGCGAGTGCGGAGCCGATCGCCGTCGCGAGCCGATTCCAGCTCTCGGTCTCTTCACGCAGACGCTTGCGGCCCGCGGCAGTGAGTTCGTAAAACTTGGCCCGGCGATTGTTCTCCGACGTACCCCAGCTTGCCTTCAGCAGCCCTTGACGGACGAGGCGAAACAGACCGGGATAGAGCGCGCCCTGTTCGATCAATAGGGCATTGCCGGAGATCTGCCCGATGCGTAGAAGAACACCGTAGCCATGCAGCGGGCCGAGCGAGACGGCCCGCAGGATGAGGAGATCAAGAGTGCCAGGAAGAAGTTGAGCTTGGTCGGTCACCGACCCTCCTAAGATGATTAGGAGGATAGCGCGGACTCTCCTAAGCTGTCAAGGAGAAAAAGGAAAACGCCCGGACGTGAAAGCAGGGCGCTTCTCTTAGCTCTATTCGCTTATCTCAGAGAATCAATCCACCTTGTCCCAGGTGTTGTCGGGATTGTATTCGGTCATGGCGGTCGCGATTTTCGCCGTGTCGGCCCCCAGGTCCTTCTGGTAAACGACGCCGTCCTGATTGACGATAAACGTCATCACGCCGGAATTGTGATACTCGGCCGGGTAGGCCACGAAGGCGAACCCGCGCGTCAGTTCGCCGTTGACGACGTAATCCCGCGCGCCGCCTTTCGCCGCGGCTCCCTGCCTGGTCAAAATGCGGTAATAGTAACCGTGATAGGGCTCCGGCTGGCCTTGCGGCAGCGTATAACCTTCCTTGGCGGCGACGGCGAGCAACGGTCCGATGGGACTGGGCTCATCATTATCGCCGGTCTTCCAGTACAGCCCGTCTTGCTTGCCATCGTCGCTGACGAACTTCATGGCGTAGTGCTTGGTCTTGTCTGCATCGTGGAGTTGGGAAGCGTAGTCGTGCTGCGCATCTACCAGCGAATACAGGATCTCGATCGCATCGTTCTCGTTCCTGCCCACGCGCCGGTAGAGGATTTCCTTCTTGCCGGCGCTGGCATCGAAGTACCACGCGCCGCTATTGTTCTTGACGATGGGAATCGGAAAGGGCCAATTCTCCGCGCCGATGTAAAGTGTGGCGCTGCCGTCGGGCTCGATCACGATCCGATGCATCGCATCATAGTGGGTGACGAAGTTCGTCACCATGTTCTTATCGGCGACGTCGTCGCCGGTGTGAAGAATATCGTTGGCATTGGAACCAAAGAGCGCCGCAGCCGCCTGGGTGTCGTTGCTCTTGGCGGCATCGTAGAGAGCAAGCACGGCGGTGCCGGGCGAGGCGAAAGTCTTTTCATTCCCTGGCTGCGCAAAAGCGCACACGGCGCTGGACAGCACCATCAACAGAACCAGCACGAGCGGGACGGCGCCCCGACTGGAATGGACTGCCGTCGAAGTATGCGGTGACGATTGCATCGGTATCTTCTCCTGCTCCTGGTATCGGAATCTCATATTCATTAGCTCTAGCGGCGGAATCCGCCGCGATCGCCACCACCACCCCGGCTTGCGCCAGCGTTTCCGCCACCGCCGCTGCGATTTCCTTGCAGACTCTGCTGCCCGCGAGCGCTGTTGGTCCGAGTGTTGCCGCCCTGGCTGTAGTTGCTGAAGGCGCCCGTGCTGGTGCCGCGGTCGGCTTGCTGCCCGTAGCCGCGTGAAGCGTCATTGCGCTGGCTCTGGTTGTAATTCGAACGGCTTTGATTTTGCCCCATGTTCTGGCGGTTCTGCTGACCCGTGTTTTGGGTGCGATTCTGGCCGTAATTCTGCTGCTGACCGCGATTTTGATTGAAGTTGCCCTGCTGTCCGCCCGGATTTTGCCGGTTGTTCTGGCCCAAGTTCTTGTTCTGGTACTGAGGCGCGTCGTACTTCTGATTAAACTTCGGCGAGCTGTAGTTGCTGCTGTTGAAATTATTGGCGCGGTTATTGTTGTTATTCAGGTTGTTGCGATTGACGTTATTCGCGTTGACATTGTTGCGGTTGTAGTTGTTGGTGTTGACGTTGTTGCGGTTGTAATTATTGGCGTTAATGTTGTTGCGGTTGACGTTGTTCACATTCACGTTGTTCACGTTAACGTTGTTGTGACCGTAGTAGTTGTTACGATTGACAAACGTGTTCGAGGAGGAGATGTAGGTATTGTGGTTGTACACCACGGTATTGTTGTGCCAGCCGCATCCCCACGAATTCCACCCCCAACCGCAACAACCTCCGCCACCGCTGATTGCAGCGCCCACTGCGATTCCCACTCCGAACGAGATCAGGCTGGTAGCCACCATATCAGCGGTCGAGTATCCCGGATAGACGGCTACTGGTGCTCCATACACCACCGTTGGATTGTAGGTTGGAACATATACCACGGTAGGCTGAGCCGGCTGAATGATGATGGTCTGCGGGGGCGGCTGCACGATGACCGTCTGTTGCGGCGGCGGTGCTGGTGCATTCGAATCCGCGGGCGGGGGTGGCGGCGGCGCCGCTCCCGGAGCCTGATTCTGCGTTGTGACCGTCTGCTGCTGCGTGCTCTTCAGATTGCCGGACTGCTGCGCCCGTTGACGCATCACCTGCACGGCGTTCATCACGCTCTGGGGATAGTTGAAGTATGCATCGCCAAGCGCGGAAGTCCACGACAAGTTTGTGGCCATCTGTTGCAGCACGCCGGAAAACTGCGTCAAGCCCTTCACACTGGGGTCCCACGACTGCTGATTGACGGCGTCCAGCAGTTGCTGGCCCTTGAGGCTGGAGTTCTGTTGCAGCCAGGTGTAGGCGGCGCTTACCTGATCCGGATAGGTCGACCCGGCCAGGACCTGGGCCAGCAGGTTGTCTGGAAAGAGCGCGATGGGAGCCACCAATTGATAGAGTTGCTCCGCCGTGGGCACGGCGTTCGTGGCCGCCGGAGCCTGGCTCCCCGGGCTCTGCTGCTGCGCCTGGTTCGACTGCGCCTCTTCCGACTTCTTGCAGCCGTCTAAGCCGATAACGCTAACCGTTATGGTGACGCTGAGAAAGACAGATAACGCCTTCCGGTAATTTGTCATGCTATAAGTCCTTGATCTGGCGATGGAAAAACCAATCCGATTCTGCCACGCACAACCCGTTCGAGACTATCCTCGCGACCCTGAAGCCGCGAGAACTGATGCGCGACGCTTTCGCTTGGCGCCCGACTGGCCTTGAGGCTCGTCGGACAACAGCATTGTACCTATCTCACCCTTCAGCGCTTGGCAAGAGAAATCTTGCCAAAGACCGCGGGCAACTTGGGTGATTCTGCCGCCAGATACACTGCTATATCTGGCGGTTCAGCAAGGCTTGGTTTTCCGGTAGCACCTTGGTGGTTCAATGGCGAATCCGGGATTTTGCTGCTGTCGGTCGCGTTCGATTTCAGGCTGCCGTTTTTGAAGAATCCTCGCCGGAACTGATGGCATCAACGTCGATCAGGTTTCCTGTCGATATGGGTTTGCAAGCGTTCCACCGCTCGCCCCAGTCGAACTGAAACTTATTTTCCAGGTAGTAAGTCAGCCGCGAGGGGAAGTTCTCGTCGCTTCAACCCAGTCGCAGGTGAGCACTTTTCAACGACGGTCTGAGAATTTATAGGAGGATTTCTATGGCAACGACCACGGTCGCAGTGAAACTAATGAAGAGCGCGCAGATTTCAAAACCGGGAGCAGATTTCCAGATCGTCGAGCGCGAGATTCCTGAGCCGGGCGCAGGACACGTGCGGATCAAGGTCCAAGCGTGTGGAGTCTGCCATAGTGACGTGCTCACGAAAGATGGCTTATGGCCCGGAATTCAGTATCCCCGCGTACCGGGACACGAAGTCGCAGGCATCGTCGACGAAGTGGGCGCCGGTGTTTCCGCATGGAAGAAGGGGCAGCGTGTCGGTGTCGGCTGGCACGGCGGCCAGGACAACACGTGCCGCGAGTGCCGGCGCGGAGATTTTCGCAATTGCCAAAACCTGAAGATCTGTGGCATCAGCTATGACGGCGGATACCAGCAATACATGGTGGCTCCGGTGGAGGCACTGGTGTCGATCCCGGACACACTACGTGACGTCGACGCCGCGCCGCTGCTCTGCGCCGGTATCACCACCTACAACGCGTTGCGGCACAGTGGGGCAATGCCCGGCGACCTGGTTGCGGTGCAGGGTATCGGCGGCCTGGGTCACCTCGGAATTCAATTCGCAAACAAGTTTGGATATAAGGTCGTGGCCATCGGGCGGGGCTCCGAAGACTCCTCGCTCGCAAAAAAACTCGGAGCGAGTGTGTACATCGACAGCCAATCAACAAAGGCAGCCGAGGCGTTGCAAAAGCTGGGCGGCGCACAGGTGATCCTCGCCACAGCCCCAAGCTCAAAAGCGATGTCTGAGCTGATCGACGGTCTGGGGCCGAATGGCAAGCTCATGGTGATCGGTGCGGCCTTCGATCCCATCGAAGTCACTCCGGTACAGCTCATTATGGGGAGTAAGACCATCCAGGGCTGGGCCGCGGGTACGCCGGCCGATTCCGAGGACACACTGCGCTTTGCCGAGCTGAGTGGCGTGCGTCCCATGATCGAAACGTATCCGCTGGAAAAAGCGGCGGAGGCTTTCGCGCGCATGCTGAGCGGCAAGGCAGAGTTCCGCGTCGTTCTGACCATGTGAGTTTGGCAAGGATGAGAACAATGCGAAGCGAAACTGCTTCGGGTACAACCAGGAGAGAACCACGAAGACCACGGAGACGAAATCATGGTAACGGCAACGACGACAACCCGTCCCCCAGTACCTCCGTTCACCCGCGAGAGTGCGATTCAAAAGGTGCGTCTTGCCGAGGATGGCTGGAACAGTCGCGACCCGGGAAAGGTAGCTCTGGCATACGCGATCGATTCACGATGGAGGAACCGCTCGGAGTTCATCAACGGACGAGACGAAATCATCGCTTTTCTCTCTCGCAAGTGGGCCAGGGAGTTGGACTACAGGCTTATCAAGGAACTGTGGGCGTTCACTGGCAACCGCATCGCGGTCCGCTTCGCCTACGAGTGGCACGACGACTCGGGTCACTGGTATCGCGCCTATGGCAATGAGAACTGGGAGTTCAATGATGATGGGCTCATGGCTTCACGGTTTGCGTCCATCAACGACCTCCCCATTTCTGCTTCGGATCGCAAGTATCACTGGCCGCTCGGGCGCCGTCCCGAAGACCATGCTGGATTGAGTGAATTGGGCCTCTAGCTCTCTTACACCGTAAGAAGGCTCCCAACTTACCGCGCCGGCGGGTTTGTTATTTTGTTAAAAAGACGTAGCAGCCCGGTGTCAACCGCGTCCCTCTTGCGGCTCGGGGACGTGAGATGGTAAATCTGTCCCGATGGAATTTCTGCTCACAGGCATTGATCTCGCGAGTGGATAGCAGTGAATCCCGTTGAGATTTCGAGGACGCTATGACGATACGCAATCGGTTCGTGACATCGGCGGTAGTTACGACCGTCTTATTCAGCGCTGTCGGTGCTGAAGCGCAATGGGTGATGGTGGCTCGGGCGGTCTCGGGACGCATCCAGCAGATGTCCAACAAACCTCCGAATGGACCCGGCTATGATGTTGCCACGGTTGTGCTCGCAGCCAACGCCGATAAGGTTTATCAGACTGCGATGAAGTCGCTGCAGGCGCGCACTGACATTACCATTACCGGCAACGATGCGAAGAAACGGGAAGTAATGTTCGCCAAGGGCGCGCAAGTGGCGAGCATGCAGGCGACTCCGCTCGGCGACAAGTTGACCCAGCTGGTGATTGCTTCCAACCTGACAGACGCGCAGCCCAGCTCTGCTTCTCTGGTAGTCCAGGGAGTGCTGCACGTCTGCAAAGAGATGAACGTCGCGTGCACGCTCGAGGGCCAATGAAGGCCAGCGGTCGCTCGCCTTCACTTTCCATCACGCTGAAACTGGAAACAACTCCGCTGCCTACTGCGCCAGCTTGCTGTAGTTGGTGTTAGTCGTGGTCACCTGAATCTGTTTGGACGGAGCATTGAGAACGGTTTGCGCTGCGTAATTTGTTCCGTCCGGCAAGGAAGCGAACTGCACGGCCAGAGTTATTGCGTCCTTGGCATCCCCCAGATACGTATTGACGTTGAGGGTCTGAATTTTCTTCGTCGCCATGTCAAAAGCAATCGTCATCTGATCGCCGGGCTGGGCATAGTTCTTAAACACCAACTGCGGAGCGCCTCCACCGGGCACGATCGACACATTGTGGGCCTGGAAGGCCTTCTCCATGAGTTGGGCCTCAGGAGGAACGTACATGCTGATGACCGCCTTCACCTGCTGCATGTAATCCTGCATCTCCTCAGTCTTTTTCTCGATGACGCGCTCCTTCAGTCTGCCCTGGCGGCCACTCTGCTGCGCTTGTTGCTGGTCGATGGGGACCTTCTGGATCTGCCCGTTGGGGCCGTAGCTGCACAGGTTCGACTTCGGCGGCTTCTGTTCACCCTTTAGGGTGAGCGTCTGGGTTTCCACCCACTGGTACTGATGCAGCTTCTGCTTGTTTGCCGCCGCGGACTGCTTTAAGGCAGCGAGTTTCTGTTGAAGTCCCCCGCCGCCCTGACCACCACCCATTTGGGCAAGAGCTGGAGTCGCCAGCAGTGCAGCGACCAATAGCATTCCGCAGTTCAACTTCAGCCGACTTTCTATTCTCATCATTGTCTCCAGTATGGCATGGCGTGTCTTAAGATTTGAGGTTCGCGACTAGTCGCCGGAGGCCGCAGTCGCAGGGGACGAACTCGCAGGCGCAAGTGTATCTGACTTGACGCTGTCCTGCTCAGGAGCCCATACAAGTATTTTCAAGTCCAGCACAAATATGGAATACAGCACCGGAACCATCAGCAAGGTTATAAAAGTTGCCACCGTCAGTCCACCGATTTGTGCGTAGCACAACGGCTGCCAGAGCGGGCCACCATGCATGGCCAGGGGAAAGAGCGCCAGCACCGTCGCGCCAACGGTAATCATCACCGGCCGCAGGCGGATGATGCCGGCGTCAATGACCGCCTCTTCAAAGGGCTCGCCTTTGGCATGCATTTCCTCAATGAAGTCGAAGAGCACGATCACGTGACTGACGATGACGCCGATCAGGCTGGCGATGCCCAGGAAGGCCATGAAGCCGAACGAGGTCTTCATCACCCACAGCCCGAAGATTGCGCCTGCTACTCCGTACGGCGCAGCCGCGAAGACCAGTATTGGCTTGATGGCGTTGTTGAACTGGAACAGCAGCGCCAGGTAAATCATCATCACCGAAATCGCCAGCACCAGGGTCAGGTTGCGGAAGCCGTCCTGCTGCTTGTCGTACTCGCCGCCAATTGTGATCCGGTAGCCCGGCGGCATCGTCTTCTCGAACTCCTTAAGCTTGGGTATGACCGCGTTCGTGATCTCCGATGCTAGATGGCCGGGAGCGGGGAAGGCGTAGATCGACATCTCGCGGAAGTGATCGATGCGGACGATGCGGTTCGTCGTCATGCTGTTCTGGATGTCGGAGATCTGCACCAGCGGAATCTTAGTGTTGTCCTGCGATGACCCTGAGTAAACGTAAAGGTTCTGAATGTCTGACAGCCTTGACCGCTCGTTCATCTGTAGGCGAGCGACGACTGGAATGTTTTTGTCCCCGTCCTGCAAGGTGGTGACGGTGGTGCCGCTCATGGCGCTGGTCGCCGAGTTCGCCACATCCAGATTCGTGATTCCGGCGAGATTGGCGCGATCGGCATTAACCTGCAACGTCACCTGAAAGCTCTCCTTCTGCCACTCATTGCGAACCCGGCGGGCCTCGACCGCGGAGCGCAAAATGTCCTCCACCCGCGAGGCGATCTTGCGCATCTCCGCAATGTCTTCGGCGCTGCGCGTGGAGCTGACATCGGCATCGCTGACCACGCGAATCTCCACCGGGTAATTAATGGGGTTGGTCTGCAATTGCCGGTAATCGCAGCGCACGCCCGGCAGCTTCGCGCTGAGGACGGGCTGCACCTGATCGACAAATTTCGGCGTGATGTCCTTGTCGGTCAACTGCACCAGAACCTGCGCATAGTTGAGCTGCTTGGGCTGCGGCGAGACCGAGAACCAGAATCGCGGGCTGCCCCCACCTACCCAGGTCGTCACGTAGCGCAATATCTGCGAAGGCGAACCATCCTTCTCTAGATGCTGCTTGCCCCAGTCGTCGGCTTGCTGGCGGATGATCTGCTCCACCTGCTGTGCTGCCGTGTTCGTAGCGTCGAAGTTCGCGTCGTTGGGCAGCCAGACATCGACGTAAGACCAATATTGCACATCGTCGGGGAAGAACGATGTCCTCAACTGCGAGAACAGAAACCCTCCCAGCACCAGGAACGCCAGCGAGCCAATCGCTACCTTCCAGCGATGCTCGATAGCGAACTTGGCGACCGCCGCATAACTGCCCGTGAAGCCCTTGGTGCGGCGCTCCTCGATCGGCGGCTCCGGTTTGCCGGGCCGCAGAAGGTAGTAGCCCAGCAGCGGGATGAACGTCATGGAAGCCAGCCGCGAACAGACCAGTGCGACCGTCATCACCACCGGCAGGCTGTAAATAAACTCACCGGTGGTGCCCGTGATCATCAGGAACGGAAGGTACGCGACGATATTGGTCACCGTGGCGTACATAATGGCGGTAGCGATTTTCGTCGGCCCAAGCCACGGCGCGACGATGCGGGGACGGCCTTCGGCCAGCATTCGCTTGATGGAATCGCCGGCCACCACGGGATCGTCCACCAGCAATCCCAACGCGATGATCAGCGACGCCACCGAGACCTGCTGGATGTCGATACCGAGCATGTATATAGCGCCGAACGTCATGGCCAGCGTGATCGGGATCGAGATCGCCATCAGCACCGCCGAACGCCACTCCCAGAAGCCGATCAGCGAGACGATGACCACCAGCCCGATGGCCTCGTACAGCGCGTCCATGAAGAGGTCGATCTGTTCCTTCACCTGCACCGGCTGGCTGGAAGTGGGAACAATGACTAGGTCGTCGGGCAGATATGGTTTCAGGCTCTCCAGCTTCCGCTTGACGTGATCGCCGAAAAGATTGATCTGCTGGCCCGAGCGCATGTTGATACCAAGCGAGATGGCGCGGCTGCGGACCCAGTTCCCGCCTGCGTCACGCCATGTCAGGTAGTTCAGAAAAGTCGGCGGGCTCTGATACGTCCGCGAGATGTCGACCAGATCGCGCAGGTATACCGGGCTATTCGAAGATGAAACTCCAATGATGACGTTGCCAATGGCGGACGCATCGGGAAACAGGCCTGAAGGATTCATGACGAGGTCCTGCGGGCCCACCTCAAGCGAGCCGGCCGGCAGCGTGATGTTCTGCGCGTTCAGAATGTCCTTCAGCTTGGAAGGATCGTATCCGTACTGCGCCAGCCGTTGCTGCGAATAGTTGAGGTAAATCTGCTCCTGTAGCACGCCCGACCGTGTGATCGTCGACGTCTCGGGCACGCCTTGCATCGTGCGTTGGATCAGGTCAGTGTAGTTGTCGAGCTGGCGGTAAGAATATTTCGCACCGGCAACTTTGGCGAGCTGCGCTTCGGTGTCGGCCGGGTTGCGGATGATGGCAGGTTGCCACGCGTCGGGATAAAGCTCGGAGCGTTGTAGATTGTTCTTGATCAGTTGCTCGCCGCGCTGGCGAATGGTTTCGTCATCGAAAGTGGTGCTGGCGTCGAGGCCAACATAGCCGGGGCCGTCGAAGAAGTGCAGGTCCTTGAGAGTGCCGTTGCGCTGGGCAATGGAGGCGATGTTCTCGAAATTTTCGCGCACCGGGCCCGCAGCAACCGAAAGAGGGAAGGCGTAAATGATGCTGGCTCGCGGCCGCGGTGAATTCCGGGGCAGCTCGCTCCGGGTCTGCTCGATGGCCTTGCGGATGGCGATGGCGCGCAGCGCAACCTCGGTGGGCGTGACGATGGGGCTGGCGACCGTGAGCATTAGCGCCGCCGTGTCGCCAAAGTTGCTGTTGAACTGGATGGGCCCTGCGCCGCGCGGCAACTGCAGCTGGTTCATCTTCAGGTTAATGTCGCTGAATTCCTTCTCCTTGTCTTTGACGTTGTCGTCGAGCTGGATATAAACCACCGAGAGCCCGGGAAAGCTGAGCGAGCGAATACCGAAGTTGGATGGGCTGGGCGGCTTGATGGTGGTGTTTTGCGCGGCTGCCTGTTCCATGGGCCGGGTAATAAGTTGCTCGACTTGTTCGGCTGTGGCGCCGGGCCACTGGCACTGCGCCGCCGCCACTCGGACAGGGATGTCCGGGTCCTTGCGCTTGGGCATGTTGTGATAGCCATACCAGCCCCAAACGAAGGTCGCCACCAACAGGATCAGGCCAACCTGCCGGTGCTCAGTGAAGAAGCGGGCAGTATTGTGCGTGGTCGCGATGATCTCAGCGTCGGACTTGTGATGGGTCGTCATTGCACTTCTCTAAGCCACGCGTACCAGAGCGCTGCGCCTTGAAGGGGCACGCCTTCAGGCGTGCCGATAAAGCAGCGAGAGAATGCGACTTAAGCCGCTGAGGGCCTGCTCCTCAGGGCCTAAAGGCCGATTCCTCGCCGCCCCTGACGGCACGGCTGAAGTGAGTGTGTGAGAACCGTGCCGTCCCCGGGGGACTCAGTTACTTTCTCCCACCTACCCAGGACTCCGCTTCGCTCCGTCCTGGGCTAACTGCACTTCCACCCCTTCGGGGTTCTTTTTTCGTGAGTCGTACCCCACCGGCGAAGATCAAACTTAATTCTCATGCAGACTCTGAAGCCGTGCCCTTTCAATACAGAGCCCACCTCCAAGCCTTCCCGGCAGCATGCTCTCGTCACGGAATTATCCGCACCTCATCACCATTCTTGATCATGTTTGTTCCCGAGGTCACGACGCGATCGCCGATGTTTACCCCGCTGCTCACTGCGATCATGTTCCCGTACGTGTTGCCCAGCGTCACATCCTGCGTGTGCACCTTGGCCGTGTCGCCCGTTCCATCGGTGACGAACACCGCAAAGCCATTCAGATTCGACGGGCTGCGCACTACCGCCGAGATCGGTACCACGGTTACTCCGCCGGCCGGCGAGGGTGCGCCAATTGTGAGGGACGCGATCATGCCCGCCTTCAGCAGGTTTTGCGGATTGTCGATTCGGACCTCGACCGAGTAGACGCGACTCTTGGGATCAGCAGCGGCCGAGATCGCAGTAACGTGACCGGTGAAAGGATTGGGTAGCGCTTCCGTCGTCACCGTTTGCGGACTGCCTAACTTGATACGCCCAATGGCCGTGTCGGGAACGCCAAAGACGGCTTTCACGGTCCGAGTGTCAGCCAGGGTAAAGCCATTCGTGGCCGGACCGACCAGCGTGCCCACATCCACATTTCGCTTGAGCACCCAGGAGTCGAACGGCGCCCGCAATTCGCAGTAGCCGAGCGCGATCTGCGCTTCGGCAATGGAAGCTTTCGCATTATCCACCGCCGCCTGTGTGCTCTGGTCCTGCGCGCGCGTGTCGTCGTAGTCCGGCTTGGTTGCAGCGCCGGTCTTGTAGAGCGCCGACATGCGCTCAAACGACAACTTGGCGCGTTCGTGGTCGGCCTGCGCTTTGTCCAACTGGGCCTGTGCCTGCGCCAGCTTCTGCTGATAGTCGTCCGGTTGCACGTTGGCCAACACCGTCCCCTTGGTCACATAGTCGCCCTGGTCGATATTGCGAATGTGACCGTCTGCGTCGGTCACTCGACGGATGCTCGCCAGGTAACCGCTCGACTTGAATGCGAGGTCCACCTGCTGGTAGGGCTGGATGTTTGCTGAATAGGTGTTGCCGGTATCGGTGGCGACCGTTTGCACTACAGCGGTGCGCACGGGCACAAGCGTCGGCTGGTTCGTCGTCTCTGTGCGGCAACCAGACAGCAGGGCCGCAATCAAAGCGGCAACCAGTGCGAGCAGACCGATCGGGCCGAACTTTATCCGTGGCGTTTTGTGCATGGGCTTCACTCCTCCCCGATCGCTTTCTGGAAGTTCGCCTTCGCGGTCCAGAACTTGGCCGTTGCCTCGTTGTAGTCGGCGTTGGAGCCCTCGACGGACGACTGCTGCTGCAACACATCGCGCAGCAGAGCAGTCTGCTGCTCATACTTCTGCGTGACCTCGCGCAGCTTCTCGGTCGAGGCTTCCTTCTTTGCCGTCGCCACCGTGACGGCGACCCGTGCTTCGTGCAGTGCCCGGAACTGCGTGTCCAGATTGATCAGCATCTGCGCCTTGGTGTCGTCAAGGCTCAGCTTGCTCTGCTCAACCGCGATGACCTTCTCGTTGACTTCGTCCCTGCGCCGGCCCCAGTCGAATGGCTCCCAGTTGAACTCCAAGCCCAGCCCCATGACGTTTTGCGGCACAAAGTTGACGCCGAAGGGGGAGAGGTAATGAAAGGATGCGCCCAGGTCGGGCAAGTATTGCGACTTCACCAGCCGCCGGGCGTTGTCGGCCTGTTTCACCGTGATCTCAGCTTCTTTCACCTTGGGATTCTGCGACAGCGCCAGGGCTTGCGCTTCGGGGAGGTTCTCTTCCGCCGGCGACAATTCGGTCGGATTCGCCGCGCTGAACGGCGTGTTGATATCGCGGCCCAACAGGTTGTTCAGAGTTTCTTTGGCCGACGCAAGCTTGTCCTGATATTGCAGAAGCTTAAACTCCTCATCAGCGAGCTTGGCCTTCACCTCCAGAAGCTCGGACTTGAGCACGACCCGTTGGTCGAGATACTGAGTGGTGATGCGATCAAGTTCCTCGTATTGCTTGATACTCGCCTCGGTCGCGTCGATGGCGTTCTGGATTTCTACGATGGAGTAGTAAGCCTGCCGCACGTCGTCAACAATCGAAATGCGCTCCTCGCGCACCTTCTGAACGGATTGCTCGACCGACAACTCCTCACCGTGAACACGAATGTTGATCTTGTAGAGCGTCAGCAGGGGCTGGGAAGCGGTGCCGAAGACGTACGCCGTCGGCTGGCTGGGAGTGGTGATGTTGGTGTTTGTGGCAGGGATTGGACCAATGCCGGGATAAGTCCCGAACTGCCCTGCCTGCACGGTAAAGTTGATGGGCTGAAGCAACTGCGAGGCGAATACGTAAGTGTTGAACGAAGGAAGCCGCCTGGTTTTCTCCGCAGCCAGTTTCTCCTTGGAGCTATCGAGGCCAAGCGAAACGATTTTCAGGTCGCGATTGTTCGCCAGCGCAATTTGGACAGCTTGGTCCACTGTGAGAACCTCGGCCGGGACCGCAGGCTGTTCTGCCACGGCGGCGAGGTTAAGAAAACCCACCGTCAATAAAAGAGTGCTCCCTATAACCGCTCGTAGGCGATGCATCGCCCTCCCGATGAAACCCATACAGTGCGAATGGCGCCGGTGGGACGCGCGTGTTGCGGATGTTGCTTATGAAAGTGCAACGCAGTATACAGCGCTCTCACACGTGCGGCAAGACGGACGAGTTGGACGAGTTGGATTGATTACCCGCCCCGCTGCGTTCATTCTTGGCCGCCGTCCCGACTTTCCCACGTAAAGGGCTGGCCGTGAATTGCCGATGAGACCAATGACGAATCGTGTCCCGTGAAAGGTCGCGATCAGAAACGCCAAGCACGACCTTCGACCCCGGACACGGCTCGCATAGCGCCACATTCCGTGGCATTTGAAGTCTTGCAACAACCGGAGGCAATTCCGTGGTCAACCAAGGCAAGAAGCAGGGAATGAGCAGGAGAGACTTCGTCAAAACTATCGGGGCTGGGATTGGAGCATTACAAACCGCCGGCGTCGGCCTCGGCATGCTGGAGCTAACCGGCTGCGGAAGCAGTGTAGCGCCGCCCCAGCCGATGCCACCGCAGATTGTGTCCTGGCCTATCGCACGCCACGTTTACACCACCGCCCAACAGCAGGTGCTGCCAGTCGCGATCGCTCCCACCACCCGGCAACTCAGTCCGGGCGACGTATCTCTCTATGCGAAGTACGGCTACAGCGCGTGGAATGTTGGCGGGCCGTTGCAGCACATCGTGCGCAAGGATCTTGCGCCGGCCTACACGGGAGCGCCTAACGTTTCGCGCCTGCTGTACTACTTTTCCATGTCCGACATTCATATCGCGGACAAAGAGTCTCCCGCCCAGCCGATCTACGTTGGCTGGCGCGCGCCCTACGGTCCAGCCTCGGCCCAGTTGTCGTCGGCCTATTCGCCGATTCTTATGTCGACCCCGCAGGTGCTCGACGCCGCCATCCAGACGATCAATGCGATGCATAAGATGTTGCCCTTCGATTTCGGCTTGACGCTTGGCGACGCCTGCAACAACACGCAATACAACGAACTGCGCTGGTACCTCGACACCATCGACGGCAAGGTAATCACGCCCAGCTCCGGCGCTCATGTTGGGGCGACCAGCATCGATTACCAGATGCCTTTCTATGCCGCCGGCATCAGCCGCGATCTTCCCTGGTACCAGGTCATCGGCAATCACGATCAGTTCTGGATGGGCTCGGAGTTTGAAAACACCAAGACCCGGAACGCTCACATCGGCAGCGCCATCCTGAACATAGAAGACAACCTCGGAAAGTGTGTGATCGATAGTACGGGCGCTTACATGGGCGTGGTCGATGGCACAACTATTTACGGCGACATCATCGGCGCCGGGCCGGTAGCCGACTTCACCACGCCTCCCACGGTCATTCCGGACGCAAGCCGTCATACCCTGGCCGGTCTCACCTCGACGACCGTGAATTGGATGTCGGAGTTCTTTAAGACAACGAGCAATCCCGTCGGTCACGGATTTACCCAGGCCAACCTCGACCAAGGTCTTGCCTGTTACAGCTTCGTGCCCGAGTCCGATATCCCGATCAAGTTCATTGTGCTGGACGATACAGTGAAGGGACCGGGGTTGGACGAATATGCCGTCGGATCGCTCGACGATCAGCGATTTCAATGGCTGGTCGGCGAGCTTGACGCCGGACAAGCCGCCAATCAGCTCATGGTGATCGCGGCGCACGTGCCCATCCTGCCGCAAAGCAGCCTGACCGATACCACGCCTTATCCCATGTGGCCCGGTCCGGAATATACCGACGCTTACGTGCTCAACATGCTCCACCAGTATCCCAATCTCATCCTGTGGATGGCGGGACATCGGCATGTCAATGTGGTGACGCCGCAGCCCGATCCGCACGGCGATCCCACGCTGGCCTTCTGGGAAGTGGAAACCTGTTCGCTGCGCGACCATCCCCAGCAATTTCGCACCTTCGACATCCGCCGCAACAGCGACAAGACGGTTTCCATCATCATCACCAACGTCGATCCCGCGGTGCAGTACAACTCGCCGGCATACAAGTCCCGCGGGTACGCCCTGGGAGCTTTCCGGATCTTTGGCGCCACGCCCGCGATCATCGCCGACACCACATCCCATGCTTACAATGCCGAGCTCGTCGTCCAACTGACGCCCGTGATGCAGTCAGTGATTTCGCAAGCAGGGTCGGCAATACGGTAGGCGCGGGTTTTCGGAGAGGACTGGGGGCAGCTATGAGCAAGGCTACCGGTGTACTGCTGTTGTTCGTGATTCTGGCTTTGACCCTGTTCGCGGGATGCGGCGGCTCCGCCGCTCCCGATCCACCCGCCGGCTCCCGCTCCGCTGAGCGCCGCCAACATTAACCTGATCTTCGTGGCAAGCGAGGATGTGGCTTACCACGCTTCGGGCGACATCAATCCAAAGACGGCCAACCTGACCAATCAGGGATTGCAGCGGTCGCTCCGCATGGCTACCTTCCTTCAGCAAGACGTGCTGGGAGGGAAAAATGTAAGTGCTATCTATTCTGTTGTGCCCACGACCCATCCCCAGACCGCCAACAAATACCCTGACATGGTAGGGCTGGAAACAATTGAGCAGTTTGCCATGCTGAATCAGATCACTTTGTCCTATGAGAGCTATACGCCGGTTGCCGCCAGCAGCTATCCGGTCAATGTGTCGTATTCGTCAGCGGCCCTGCCGGATGGAGTTGCTCAGCCATTCCTAACTTGCCCGACGATTGGATCTGGAACTACCTACAGTTGCCAGGGGCTGGATTTCAGAGACCTGGAAGGCGCCAACGAAACGCTGGTCAGCGGTATCGTCAAGGCAAACGAGCCGGGATTTTATGTTTTCTCGGCGCCGTGGGAAACCGTCAGCACCCTGATGGCGAACATCAACAAGCTCGAAGGGTACAAGTTGACGCTGCCTCAGAGCTATGCCAGCCCTAACTATATTTATGCGATCTCGATCGCGCCGTCAGGTAGCGCCGCTCTGGTCACGTACAACAGTAATGTGAACCCGCCTCACACCTACCCCACACTGCCTCCAGGCGGCATCGTTAGCGCGCCTTGTCTGCCGATAGCGGCCAACGCAATTTTCCACATCCAGGTGACTGGCGGTGTCGGCGGCGCCGTAGCTCCAGCCGGAATCAACACCAACGAAACGCTCTACTTTATCCGGCACGCCGAGGCGCATCCGACAAGCTGGTGGGAGGACGGCAACTATTTCGGCGCGGGGCAGTGGCGCGCGCTGGACCTTCCCAACGCCTTGCGCGGCAAGATCCATCCCAATCTGGTTTATTCCATCGATCCCGCGCAAGACCTTCCGGGGAGCGCGAGTGTAGTAGGTGATTCGTACTCTTATGTCAGGACCAACACGACCGTACCGCCCTACGCCATCGCCAACAATCTGCCTTACAACGTGGCCGCGAGCTTCGAGATGCTGGCCCAGACCCCGCCCCAGCAGATGCTAGCCACGCAGGCCAGCAATTTCTTCTTCACCGGCGGCACGTTCTCCAATCAATCCCTGCTGGTGGGATGGGAGCACGATCATATTCCAACTACCGTCAATGCGCTGCTCGCCAGCTATAACCCCAACATTCCACCGGCGCCCAGTTGGCCCGACAATGACTACGATACCGTCTGGACGATAAAACTGGACGCCAATGGCAACTTGTCCATCGACAACACGACATGCGAAGGCATTAACTCCAGGGCGCTGCCGAAAGCGCCGCCTCAGTTCTGACCAGCCCTCGGCGAAATTGTCGCCCACAGTCATCACGTACCTCCCTGGCGATAGTGGTAAACTAAACGGAATAGGGATGAGGTCTGTCTTGTCCACATGTCCACATTTATTCCGCTCTCATCCCAACCTCAGCGATGAAGTGAATCACAACATTGCGCAGTCGGAAATTGAAGGGGGCGTCTCTCTTAACGATCTGCCGCCCGCGACTGTGCTCGAGATTCAGACCCAGCATCACTGTTACCTGGTAGTCCTTCTGAGTGACAACAAAGCGCTCATCTCGGGACATCCCCAGTTTTGCCCCGAGCCAACCCAGGTCGCAATTGCGGGTTCTACGTGGGGAGGTTCCATGCTGAAGCGGCGCTATGTTGGCCGAGGTATGCACCTGGAGTTTTGTCACCCGCAGTACCCGACACCAATTGTCACCTCGCCCATCCAGGAAATCCGCGAGCCGCGGATGCACCAACTGCGGGATCAATACGCCGGCATAGATCGCCGCCGTTAACTCACCGTTTGCCTGCAATGCCGGTTCAGCCCCTCAGCGGCCAACCCGTTGGCGTTAAACCTGACATGGAATAAAACTTCAAAGCCGGAATTGTAGTTTCCCCGGTCTGGGCGCCATTCGTTGACTGGGAGATGCCGCGTCCTTAAGATGAGGCGACACCAAAGGGAACCTGTTCAGACACCTTTTAATGATCGACCGCATCATCTCGCATTACCGCATTGTCGAGAAGTTGGGCGGCGGCGGCATGGGCGTCGTCTACAAGGCCGAAGACATCAGTCTTCACCGATTTGTCGCCCTGAAGTTTCTGCCGGATGACGTGGCCAACGATCCGTTGACCCTGGCCCGCTTCCAGCGCGAAGCTCAGGCAGCATCCGCTCTAAATCATCCCAACATCTGCACCATCTATGAAGTCGGACAGGACGACGGCAAGCCTTTCATCGCCATGGAGTTTCTGGACGGTACGACACTAAAACATCGCATCGACGGAAGAGCCCTCGAAAAGGATGTTCTAGTCGGTCTGGCAATTGAAATTGCCGACGCACTGGACGCGGCTCATACCGAAGGCATCGTCCATCGCGACATCAAGCCCGCCAACATCTTTGTGACCAAGCGCGGTCATGCCAAGATCCTGGATTTCGGACTGGCGAAGGTCGTACCCGTGGCAGGTTTGTCGAGCAGGACTGCGGCGGCCCAAACAATTACCAGTGCACACGAAGAGCACCTGACCAGTCCAGGTTCTACGCTCGGAACTGTAGCCTACATGTCGCCCGAGCAGGTGCGAGGCAAGGAACTCGATGCCCGCACGGACTTGTTCTCGTTTGGCGTTGTCTTGTACGAAATGGCCACGGGCACGCCGCCATTCCGCGGGGAGAGTTCAGGAGTAATCTCCAAAGCCATTCTGGACGGAGCGCCCACGCCCGCAGTGCGGCTCAACCCTGACGTACCCGCCGAGTTGGAGAGAATTATCAGTAAGGCTCTGGAAACGGATCGTGAACTGCGTTACCAGTCCGCAGCCGATCTGCGCACGGACCTGAAACGTCTGAACCGCGAGTCGGAAGCCAACCGTATTTCCAGCGCGCATTCCGCCCCGAGTACGGCTGCTCATCCCGCCGGAGGAGCGCCTGCCGGTGCAAAGCATCATTCTTTGCTGGCCAAGATCCTTCTCGCGGCGGTCGTGCTCGCGGTAGTCATAGGGGCGATCGTGTTCCTGCGCCCGAAACGGGGCGAGCGCATAACCGAGAAGGACACTGTCGTTCTGGCGGATTTCGACAACTCCACTGGAGATCCGGTCTTCGACGACGCGCTTAAGCAGGCATTGAGCGTCGCTTTGCGCCAGTCTCCATTCCTCAACGTGCTCTCACCCGACAAGGTGAGCGGGACGCTTCGCTTGATGACTCTGCCACCGAATACGCCGCTTAACGCCGAACGTGCTCGCGAGGTCTGTCAGCGCGCCGGCAGCAAGGCGTACATTGCCGGTTCCATCGCGCGCCTGGGCACGGACTATGTCGTGGGATTGAAGGCTGTCAGCTGCCGGACAGGTGACATTCTCGCTCAAGACCAGGCCACAGCGCCCGCCCAAGAGAAAGTTCTGGATGTGCTCGGCAAATCTGCGACCAAGCTCCGCGCGGAACTTGGAGAAACGCTGGCTACCGTTCAGAAATACGATGTGCCGCTGATTCAGGCAACGACGTCGTCGCTGGAAGCCCTGAAATCTTACAGCCTGGGGGTAAAGGCCTCTGACGAGAAAGGTCCCACGGCTGCTCTGCCCTTCGATCTGCGCTCCATCGAACTTGATCCTGACTTTGCCATGGCGTATCGCGCGCTAGGGCTCGACTACTCGAACATGGCGCAGATGGGCCGCGCCAGCGAATATCTCACCAAGGCATTCGAGTTGCGCCAGCACGCCAGCGAACGGGAAGCCATGATCATCGCGGGCGACTACTATCTTCTGGTCACCGGTGAACTGCAAAAGGCAGCCCAAACGTTCCAGCAAATCTCGGCGATTTACCCGCGCGACGAGGCCGCCGTCAACAATCTGGGCAGTGTCTATCAGCAGCTTGGGCAATACGAGAGGGCCATTGAAATCGAGCGTCAGGCGATTGCGATGAACCCAGACTCGGTGAACGGCTATGAGAACCTGGCCAATGACTACATGGCCCTGCAGCGCTTCGATGAAGCGCGCCAGACCCTTGCCGACGCTCACAAACAAGGACTGGAGGATTACGTCTTGCGCATGGGCCAATATGCCCTGGCGTTCCTGGCCAATGACGCTCGGGCAATGGCTGAACAGCAAGCGTGGTTCAGCAGTCGACCTGAGGCAGAACCGTATGGTTTGGCGCTGGCGACCCGCACCGAGGCATTCCGTGGCAAAGCCACGAAGGCGCGCGAACTTCTGAGGAAGGCCATCGAATCAGCTCTGCGGGGCGACAATCGGGAGAATGCAGCTCTGTGGCAGGCCGGCGGCGCAATTCAGGAAGCGGCGTTTGGCGATCCCGGTGAGGCGCACCGGCAAGCGGCTGAAGCCTTGCAGAAGGCGCCTGGCAGCCAGGCAGTGGAGATTGTGTCCGCTCTGGCCTTCGCCGCGGCTGGAGACAACGCGCGGGCTGAATCCTTGAATCAGGACCTCCGCGCCCGCTTTCCGCTCGACACCGATGTCCAAGGCTACTGGTCGCCGGCCATCGACGCTCAAATAGCGCTGAGCAAAAACGATTCGGAGCGTGCCCTCGCGGCATTGCAGACGACCACCCCGCTGGAGTACACCGGGGTTCCCTTCGAACTGAACATCTCCTGCCTCTATCCCACCTATCTGCGCGGCCAGGCCTACCTGGCTTCGGGACAGGGCAAAGCCGCAGCAGAAGAGTTCGACAAGATCCTGAAGCATTCGGGCATGGTCTGGAATTGCTGGACGGGAGCGTTGGCACAATTGGGAGTGGCTCGCGCCAATGCCTTGGAATCGAAAACATCCCAGGGCGTCAATGCCGATGCCGCCCGCGTCCGCGCGCTCGCAGCTTATAAGGATTTCCTTACGCTCTGGAAGGACGCCGACCCCGATGTTCCGGTCTTGAAGGAAGCCAAGGCGGAGTATGCCAAGCTGCAGTAATCCGGCGCTCCAGCCAGCAAGGCAAGTGACCGAATGAAGAGAGTTCTTCTTTCCTGGAGCAGCGGCAAAGATAGCGCATGGACACTCCATGTCCTGCGCCAGCGTGGGGACTGCGAGGTCGTGGGATTGCTGACCACGGTGAACACCGAGTTCGACCGTGTGGCCATGCATGGGACTCGGCGGGCGGTGCTGGAAGCTCAGGCGAGAGCGGCAGGTTTGCCGCTATGGGTCGTGCCTCTGCCATGGCCCTGCTCCAATGAAGACTACGAGCAGAAAATGGCTGAGGTCTGCGCCCGCGCGGTGAGCCAAGATGTGCAGGCAATGGCTTTTGGCGATTTGTTCTTGCGGGACGTCCGGGCCTACAGGGAAAGACAATTGCAGCCGACCGGACTCGAACCGCTCTTTCCGCTTTGGCAGCAACCGACCTCGATATTGGCCCACGAAATGATCGCGCACGGCCTTTGGGCCAAGTTGACTTGCGTGGACACCAGGCAGCTGAAGTCCGCGTTTGCAGGCCGCGAGTTCGATGAGGCCTTGCTGCGTGAATTGCCGTCCGAGACTGACCCGTGCGGCGAGCGCGGCGAGTTTCACACCTGCGTGTATGCAGGACCGATGTTCCATAGCCCGATACTTCTGGAAGCGGGGGAAGTTGTGACTCGTGACGGTTTTACCTACGCTGATTTCGCTCCGAAATGAGCGAGGACAGGCGCTCGAACAGAATCCAGCCCAGGAGAACAGTCTGCCAAGCGCTAGAAAGCAGTACCATGAGGCATGACTTATCCAGATTGCCCCGACTCTAACGCTTCCAACCAGTGGCTAGCTGCCGATCTCCTCCTTCGAGAAGACCCAGACGATGACGAAGAGGAAGAAGACGACGATGACGATGGCAAAGAAGAAGAAGAAGATGATGATGAAGATGACGATGAGGACACCGACGACGGCTACTCGGAGTGAACACGCCCTTATTTACTGGCGCGAGTGAAGGATGAAGCGCGAAGCTTTTATCAAGGTAGTGGAGGAGGCGCTGGACTCGCTCCCAGAAGAGTTTCGCAGTCGCATTCGCAATGTTGCGGTCCTCGTGGAGGATCTCCCGCCACACCAGTCACCGCCGCAAGCAGGGCAACCAAGGAAGCTGCTCTTGGGTCTCTTCCATGGCGTGCCCACTACTAAGAAGAGCGTCTTCGACCTTCCCAGAGGGCCTGACCACGTCGTGCTTTACCAGAAGAACATCGAAGCGGTCTGCTCCACTGAAGCCGAAATCCGGGAGCAAATCCGGAGAACAGTTATTCATGAACTAGGCCACTATTTTGGAATGGATGAGAACCAATTGAAGGATGTTTAGCGAAAGCTGACTGGAGCTACCTCAGTAGTGCCCGTCGGCGATGCGATGGGTGAATGGCTTAACGTTGTTGATCACCTGGCCACCTTCTGTCAGTCCGGAGTTGAGATCTTGAAGTTCCTTCTCGGCGGCGCTTTCAGCCAATTCGCGTGTTGGCGCATGACCCCAGGACACTAGTTCATCCGGCTTCTGTTCCCGGCAAATCATCCAGTGATGGCGCGTGCCCTTGTGATAAGGTTCCGTTTGAAACGACACGACATACGGACTAAGCGCTTCTTTCATTTGCATACTTCTCGCTTCCGCCGACGGTAATGGCCAGCCCGGTCCTATTCTTACCGGCAATCGCACAGACATGTAGGACCACTCTTTCATCATACGCTCATTCTTCGAACGCACCTACGCCTTGTCTTTTAGAGCATTAGGATGCTTGTACTTCTTCCCCAATGTCTCGGCCTGGAAGGTTCGCTCGTCGACGGGATGCAAGCGGTTGATCATTGCCCGCGACAGCAGCTTGTAGTGGTGGATCTCCAACAGGTAGTAAATGACGAACCAGATCGGCTTCTCGGTGGTCATCCATTGCTGATCGTCGAAGCGCTTCAGGTTCACCGGACGTGAAAACGTCCTCATCGTCCGCTTGCGCCGCAGGTTGAAATAAGTATCGAAGTAGCTCATGGCCAGCTCGCGGAGCGAGCGGTAGACCGGCTCGCGATAGCGGCAACTGGTGTAGTTGGATTTGGCGAGCGAGCCCCAGTGTCCCTTCACGCGATAGACCGCGATGACGTGGTCGGTGTCTTGCTCCGCCTCAAAATCCAGAATCAGCGGCGGATAGCCGTTGGCGCGCAGAGCGGCCGCCGCGAAGATCGCTCCCTCGAAGCAATGGGCCGTGTTCTCGCGCAGCACCCGCCGTGGCGACCAGGCGGTATCGCCCAGGTGATAGGGCATGTCATCGATGAAGCGCTGAATGCCGTAAGGATCTTTCAGGCTGCGCAATTTGCGCAGTTCAGCCGGAGTGAAGCCGAGATCGTCGTTGGCCATGATGAAGTGACTGCAGTGTAACCCATACCTTCGCTGGGGCTCCTGCGATGTCTATTCGTTTCGCAAGGCGACCATGGGATCGACCGCGGTGGCCCGGTGTGCAGGAATGTACGACGCGGCCAGAGCAACCAACAGCAGCAATAACGAAACCCATATAAGGATAAGCCAGCCCGACGAACTTACGCCGTAGAGCAGGCTGGCCATCACGCGCATAAGCACCATGCCGCCAACCAGGCCAATTGCAACGCCGGTAACAGCCGCGATCACGCCCTGACGGATTACAAGCTTGAGGATGTCCGGACGCTGTGCGCCCAAGGCCATGCGAATGCCAATCTCACGGGTGCGCTGCAGTACTGAGTAGGAGATCAGACCGTACAGTCCGAGTGTCGCCAGAATTAGCGCTAGACCGGCAAAGCTGCCGATCAGATAAAACGGGTAGCGTCGCAGGAACACCGCTGGAGACCGGTCCACAAATTCCTCCAGCGATTGCGGTTGAATAAACGCCAACTCCGGATCTGTAGAGCGCATGGTGGAGCGCGCTGTCCCCAACATAGCCGTTGGATCGCCGCTGGTTCGAATCACGTAGTTCAGGTAAGTCGTATACCCGGAGTCTTGATCCACCGGGAAGTAAATGACCGGCGGAGGAGGCACGGCGAGATTGTCCTCGGCCACGTCGACCACAACACCGACGATCTGGCGGAACGGCTCTTCCGGCGAGCGGGTCATGCGCAGGCGCTTGCCGGTAGGATCTTCGCCTCCAGATAAATAGCGTTTCACCCACGCCTCATTCACAATGGCAATCCACGGACTGTTCGGCGTGTCCGAGGCCGAGAAGTAGCGCCCCCGCAGCAGCGGGATTTTCATCACGGCAAAATAGTCTTTCTCCACACGCCGGGAGATGGAAAACTCTTCCTCGCCCGGCGCCACTGCTCGACCTTCAATTAGAAAGCGATTCGTGCTGCGATTCCCCGCGACCGGCAAGCCGCTGGTGGCCGATGCGCCCAGCACTCCGGGCAAACTGCGCAGGCGATCCAGGAAATTTTGGGTGAAGTGCAGTCCGTTGGGATTGCTGAAAGGCCATGTCTTCGACACCGGATAGGACGGCCCCGAAAGGTCCACCAGGAAAGTAAGC
Source organism: Candidatus Korobacteraceae bacterium (assembly GCA_049511915.1). Classification (GTDB taxonomy): domain Bacteria; phylum Acidobacteriota; class Terriglobia; order Terriglobales; family Acidobacteriaceae; genus Bog-257. The sequence continues at coordinate 53,905 of JBEKXQ010000004.1, read as the reverse complement.
ACGTGATCGGGCTCGAATCCCGGATTCTGTCGGAGCACCGTGCGGAGGCTTTGCAGCATCAATCCGCCGGCAACCAGCAACACCAGACAGATAGCGATCTCGCCGGTGACCAGAACGTTGCGCATGGCTGCGCGCGCACTGCTAGTGCCGCCGCGCGACTCATCCTTCAGAATGTCCGTGATGGGCGTTTGCGGAACGGACAGTCCCGGCCCTAATCCGAAAAGAATCGCCGTAAGCACGGTAATTCCGGCAACGAAGGCCAGCACTGGAAAACTGATGCCGACATCCGCCAGGTACGGCATGGCTGTGAGCTGAGCCTCGGGAATCGATCGCGCCAGAAGCCACACGCCCAGTGCAGCTCCCAAAAATCCGAGGAGCGCACCAATGACGGAGAGCAGCAGACTCTCGATGAGCAATTGCAACACCAGGTGAAACTGCTTGGCTCCCAAAGCGGAGCGGATGGCGAATTCCCGGCGGCGATCGATGGAGCGACTCATCAGCAGATTGGCAATGTTGGCGCAGGCGATCAGCAGGACCAGGATCACGGCGGCGAAAAGCACCAGCAACAGGGGGCGAATGTCGCCGACAATTTCAGAGCGCAGAAGCCCGACATCGACCGTCACCGCGGCATTTTGTTCCGGATACTCGTGCGCCAGTTGCGCGTTGATGGCCTCCATTTCTGCTCGCGCCTGGTCGAGAGTAACGCCGGAATTAAGCCTGGCAAGCACGTTCAGCCAGCGGCCGTTGCGCGCTGTGGTTTCGTTAAGATTCAAGTGCAGAGGGACCCAGATCGGCACAACGCCGGCGGGACCCAGCTCAAACGACCGTGGCAGGATGCCGACAACGGTTACCGGTTTGCCGTCGAGGCGAAGCACGCGCCCCACAATTTTCGGATCGCCAGAGAAATCGCTATGCCAAAAACTGTAGCTGAGCAGGGCCACCGTGGGGCCGGAGCCTTCCGGCAGGTCTTCACCAGCGGCAAAGTCGCGGCCCAATATTGGGCTCACTCCCAGGGTCGAAAAGAAATTGGTAGTGACCATGGCGCAGAACATGGTCTTCGGATCGCCATTGCCGGTGATGGTGAAAGCGTCGGGCGCATAGCCGGCAAGCGACTGAAAGCTCTTCGCGCTCCGCTTCCAGTCGAGAAAATCGGGATACGAAGCGAGGTAGGAACAGCATCCGACCTGGTGCCGGCCTTCGCCGATGGTGACTAGCCGGTCCGCTTCGCGAAAGGGCAGGGGACGTAACAGTACGGGATATACAACTGAGAAGATCGCCGTATTGGCGCCGATCGCCAGGGCCAGAGTGATGATCGCCACCGCTGTGTAGCCGGGATTCTTCCGCAGCATCCGCAGTCCAAAGCGACAGTCCTGTTTCAGGGTTCCCATGAAAACGGCGGCTGACGGTCAAGAACCGTCAAGATTACTAGCGTCGACAAGAATGGCGTTCTCTGCGCCCAACTAAGGTAGTTCTTCCGCGCAGTCTTTGACAACTCACGCCGCTCCAGTCGGATTCCTGCACTATTGGCGCTGCAGTCGAGGCAGACTGCTCCCGTGCGGAAAGTGCCGCTTTGCCAGAAGTCAGGCGGGGCACAATTGCTGGGAATCGTTCGGCGTTCCTTGTGCATCTGAGAACTTTCGCGGTATCGCGCAACTTGTATTGCAGACGTAAGAACCGAAAATCTGCGCCCCGAACGAGCGTTCGTTCATTAGCACCGAAGTGCAGCAGCCTATTTGTCTTCAATCGCTTAGCAGGTTACTTTGTGATATTTCGCAATTGTTCCACGTGGAACAATTGCCTCCAGAGAAGGAAAAGGCCGACTGCGAGGAGCAGTCGAGGAAAGATCGATGGCGAGCACAACCGTCGCTGGTTCGCAGAGCTTTAGCGTCAGCCGTCCCGTGCCTAGCCCTTGGCTGATTGCAGTCTCCGTGATGTTGGCGACGTTCATGGAAGTGCTGGACACCTCCATCGCGTCAGTGGCTTTGCCTTACATTGCCGGCAGCCTGTCGGCCAGCAACGACGAAGCTACCTGGGTGCTGACCAGTTACCTGGTGGCGAACGCGATAGTCTTGCCGGCCAGCACGTGGTTCTCTCTGAAGTTTGGCCGCAAGCGTTTCCTGCTTACCTGCATTGCGATCTTCACAGTGTCGTCGTTTATGTGCGGCGCGGCGACCAGTCTGTGGATGATCCTGCTGGCGCGTGCTGTGCAGGGCGCCGGCGGCGGGGCGCTACAGCCGTTGTCCCAGTCGATTCTGCTGGAGAGCTTTCCGCCTGACAAACGCGGCATGGCTCTGGCGGTCTTTGCGCTGGGAGTGGTGGTGGCCCCCGTGCTGGGACCCACGCTCGGCGGCTATCTCACCGACACCTACTCCTGGCGCTGGGCTTTCTACATCAACATTCCCATTGGTATTTTCGCCATTTTCATGATCCTCCGTTTTGTGGAGGATCCGCCCTATATCAAGAGTGCAAAGCCCGGCAAGATTGACGGCATCGGACTGGGCCTGCTGGCGGTGTGGCTAGGTTCGCTGCAGATCATCCTCGACAAGGGCCAGGAGGACGACTGGTTCGGGGCTACATGGATTCGTTGGACATCGGCCATTCTGATCATTACCTTTGTCGCTTTCATCATTCGAGAGTTGAAGCACGACAAGCCGTTGGTCGATCTGCGCGTCTTCCGACACCGAAACTTTCTGCTCGGCTGCATCCTCATCGCACTTTTTGGAGGCGCCCTTTATGGGCTGATCACCTTGCTGCCGCTCTTCTATCAGGAGCTGCTGGGATACACGGCGTACGCTGCCGGCTGGGCGGTGGCCCCTCGCGGGATCGGGGCGATCATGGCTTTGCCGATCATCGGCATCCTGACCAGCAAGATCGACAACCGATGGCTGATCGCTGCCGGCTTTCTGATGTTCGCCGTGGCCAGCCTGGGCTTCGGACAAGTGAACCTGGAGATTTCTCAGTGGTCGTTTACCTGGGCCATCGTTCTCAGCGGATTTGGCTCGGGGGCGGTTTTTGTTCCTCTCTCGGCCACTTCAGTCGCCTTCCTGAAGAACGAGGAAATCGGAAACGCCAGCGGCCTGTATAACCTCTTTCGCAATGTGGGAGGAAGCATCGGCATTTCTGTCGTGAACACTATTGTTGCCCGTCATGCACAGCTACATCAGAACGAACTGGTTCACTCACTCGCACCCAGCGCGCTGACATTCCAACAGCAACTGCGGGCATTGCAGCAGTATCTGTACACCCAAGGATACGGCCCAGTGGAGTCGATGCGGAAAGCCTACGGACTGATCGGCGGCCAGTTATCCGCGCAGGCCCGTTTGTGGTCGTACGTCGATGACTTCCGCTATATGGCTCTCCTCTGCTTCGCCTGCATACCCATCGTCTTCATGTTGAAGAAGACAGTTGCCCGCAAAGGCGCGCAGTCGGTGGGGCACTAAGCTAGCAATTTACAATCGGAGCGATGCCCTTTCGCTTTGAGATCGAGGCCCGCGACGATAAGGCGCGGGCCGGACGCTTGTTCACGCCACACGGCGAGGTGCAGACGCCAGTCTTCATGCCTGTCGGGACCGTCGCCACAGTGAAGGGCGTGCCGCAAGACACGCTGGAAGAACTGGGCGTCCAGATCCTGCTGAACAACACCTACCATCTTTATCTCCGCCCCGGCGTCGAGATGATCCGGCAGCTTGGCGGCGTGCAGAAGTTCATGTCGTGGGAGCACCCGATCCTCACCGACTCCGGCGGCTTCCAGGTGTTCAGCCTGAGCGACCTGCGCAAAGTGACGGAAGAGGGCGTGACCTTTCGCTCGCACCTGGACGGCTCGTCGCATTTCTTCAGTCCGGAGAGCGCCATTGCCGCGCAGATCGGACTGGGCGCCGACATCATCATGGCGTTCGACGAGTGCACCGAGCATCCGGCAGAGTACGCCCGCACCCAAGCCTCAATGGAAATGACGCTGCGCTGGGCCGCGCGCAGCAAGAAGTACTTCGAGGAGCACAAGCAAGAAGTGCCGTGGTTTTCGCGCGGACTGAAGTCCCCAGTCGAAAATCCCCATGGGGTGCTCCGTCAAGGCGAAGGCCAAACCCAGGCGCTGTTCGGCATCGTGCAAGGAGGAATGTTCCCCGACCTGCGGCGCGAGTCGGCGCAGCGCACGGTTGAGCTGGATTTTTCGGGATATGCTATCGGAGGCCTGAGCGTCGGCGAGCCGCGCCCGATGACCCATGAGATGGTCGATGCGGCGATCCGCTTCCTGCCGGAAGACAAACCACGATATCTGATGGGCGTCGGCACGCCGGAAGAGATTGTGCATTACGTGGCGCAAGGAGTTGACATGATGGATTGCGTGCTGCCCACGCGGGCGGCGCGTCACGGGCTGCTCTTCACTTCAGAAGGGCGCATCACCATCAAGAACGCGCGTTACGCGGGCGACGACAGCCCGCTTGACCCGAACTGCGGTTGCAAGGTTTGCGCGCGTTATTCTCGCGCGTACCTCCGGCATCTGTATGCATCGAACGAGTTGCTGGCGCAGGTCCTCAACACCATTCACAACCTGGCGTACTACCTTGACACCATGCGCAGGATGCGAGAAAAGATTCTTGCGAGGACGTTTGCGACACGGACCTGAAGGCCCGCTGCACACCGCATGTCGGGAAGCATCAGGTGTCGGCCATGCAAGACAGCCGGAAAAATCAAACCACCTGCCGGTTCTTATCTGGACGAGCCCACGTGCGGCCCGAACTGAAAGCTGATGCCCGTTGAGAAACGGTAGGTATTGTAGTTGTTCGTGATGGGGACAATGTTCCCGTCGCTAATCGTCGCCCCTGGTTCACGCAGGAGCAGATACTCCATCTGAAATGGACGGACCGAGATGCCGTGCCCAATCGCGACATCCAACCCTCCGCCCGCGGCAAGGGCGAACTTCGTATAGGAATCGCTGCGCGTCGAGCCGGGGGCTGGACCGATGCAGCCCGGGGAGCACCCCTCGAGCACGGTTAAATTGTATCGGGCGTTGTACACGCCGAAGAGCGTTTCCACGAATGGCGCGTAACGCGACCGACGGTAGGTGAAGTGTGGCCCCGCCATGTAGGTATAGGAACTTGTATTTTCCTTAAACTTTCCGAGCGGATCCCCGTTCACGATAATGAATGGGAAGTTACCCGAGCCGTAGTGTCCTGAGAGGTCAGTGGTAAAGCCCAGCCACCGCTTCAGGAAGATCGTTGTGGAAGTATCCCAGCCGTTGGTACTGGCGGCAAGGAATGAGGCGTCATGCGTCAGCGAGTACCCGCCGAAGGTCTCGAACCTCTGAGCGTCCTGCGCGGAGGCTGCGATTGCTGCGACTACTACGACGGACAACAGAGCTATCCATTTGCCCACGTCGCGCTCCTTGGGGGAGGGACTCAGAATATACCACCATCTCCGTTTTGGCACTCTGGGTGAACAATACGGCAGTGGCCTAAATTTGCGAGTAGACGGTGCAGGGGACGCGGTATAGCATTAGCTTCCGCCTTGGAAGTGTCATCGGGAGTGTTCTCAGCCAGGAGTTCTTCTTTGCGGTCGCCGCCTGTCGCTCCGATGTGCCAGCATTTCTACGGCACGAGCCGCGAGATGGCGTCTCCAGCCGCTCTCACTCATCCATTTCTAACGCCTACGCATGAGGAATACATAGATGAAGAGACTATTCGCTTTGTCAATTGGAGTGCTTGCTTTGCTTGTTGCGTCGTTGCCGTTGCAGGCGCAGAGGCCAGAGGCGCCGACCGGCTACGCGCATACCAACGTCGTGGTTAACTCTGGTCTGCACCCTGACTTCCAGGCGTACGGAATTCTGCCGGTGGAGTTCAGGGCGGCCTACGGATTCAATCAAATCCCTAACCTCGGACGGGGCATGACCATTGCTCTCATCGACGCCTACAATGATCCCAATATCACTTCTGACCTTGCTTATTACGCCAACTACTTTCATCTGCAACCGTGTAACTTTCAAGTGGTGCAACTAGGTTCTGTAGACGGTCAGGGCTGGGACATTGAGGAGTCCCTCGATGTCCAGCAGGCGTGTGCTTTGGCGCCGCAGGCCAACATTATTCTGGTTGAGGCAGCCACCGACAGCAACGCCGATCTCTTTACTGCGGTCTCGGTTGCGGTCGCGCCGCCCTACAATGCCAACGTGGTTTCCATGAGCTGGGGTAGCAACGAGTTCTCGGGAGAGACCGAATACGACAGCCACCTCTGCAATATCACGAACGGGAACGGGCAGCCGGTCACCTTCGTCGCCGCCACCGGCGATAGCGGGCATTACACGTACTATCCCGGCACCTCACCCTGTGTGGTCGCCGCCGGCGGTACTACCTTGGCGTTGTCCACTGCCACGTCTTTGCCCAATCCGCTCTCGCTTGATTACGGCAGCGAATCAGCCTGGCGCGACGGCTCGGGCGGAATCAGCAGCTACGAGGCACAGCCCTCGTGGCAGGTCGCGGCGTGCGAACTGTATCAACCGAACGGGAAGCGATGCACGCCTGATATCTCTTCCGATGCCAATCCCAACCCTGGCGTCCCCGTCTATGACACCTACAGCACCGGAGGGTGGCTGGATGCCGGCGGCACCAGCGTAGCGGCACCCGACTGGGCATCGTTTTTCACTCTGGTCAACTCCGCGCGGGTGCTTGCCGGAAAGCCTGTTCTCAGCCAGGCGGCGCAGGACCTCTACAACATCTATTACAGCAACAACTACGACACCGACTTCCATGACATAACGTCGGGAATCAACGGCAACTGCGGATTGGATTGCGAGGCCCTCCCCGGTTATGACCTGACTACGGGAATCGGCAGCTACCAGGCGAATAACCTGTTCGCGCCGTTGGTGGCCGATCCGAACTAAGTCCGCTCGATCCCGCATGAGTGTGGGAGGTTTGCGGCGGCTGTCCGCCGGCATCGCTCGTCATCTGTATTGGTTGCAGCAACTGCTCGCAGGTGCTTAATACCGTCCGCAACGCGGTGGGTAATGGCTACCGCGACAGAGCGCCGCCAAGCGGGCGAATCAGACCCGGCGGGACAATTCGCTGGCGGGCACTGCCGCTTTTCCGAAAAACGCGATAAAATAGCGCGTCAGGGAAAAAACCACTGTGTCGCGCTGGTAAGCTGGCCGATGACGGCCCGTTCCGCTTGATCGATGCGGATCGGGCTGATGATCCCGGTGTTCAGTTGGAAGTCCCCGAACATCCCAAAGTGCTCCGGTAGCGAGGGATGGAGTTGTGTGCGGCTGGTGCCCTCAGCGGCTAGAGCCGGATTATCTGTTTGACTTTGACGGCCCGCCTGAAGGCGTGCCCCTTCAAAGCAACGAAAGTAAGCCAAATGGTTATGGTTAGAGTGGCAGGGTTGTTTGCGCAAGGGATCGCGGGCTCGGCTCCCATCCTGATGATGGTTGCGATCTTCGCAATCTTCTATGTTCTGTTAATCATGCCTCAACAGCGCCGCCAGAAAAAATGGCAGGCCACGCTGGCGCAGATCAAACCCGGCGACAAAGTGATCACCGGTGGTGGTCTTACGGGCACCATCATGTCGGTCAAGGACGATGCCGTCGTCCTGCGGGTTCCTCCCGACAACATCAAGATTGAAGTCACGCGTTCCTCGATTGTCACCTTAACGACCGCGGAGGATCGCTCTTAGCAGGGTCATTGTTTCTCATGAATAAGAACCTTCTCGCAAAAACAATTTTGATTATCGCCGTGCTGATCGTCTTTTTGGTCGGCATCGTCGGCATTCCCAGCAGCTTCACCGCAAAGGGCCTGCTGGCCTCACTGCAGCAGCGCATTCATCTGGGACTGGACCTGAAGGGTGGGACCCACCTGATCCTGCAAGTCCAGGTCAATGATGCCGTTAACGCTGACACCGACCGCACGGTCGAGCAGCTGAAGGACGATCTCAAGAAGGCCAACATCGCTTACGGCGAGATCTCCAAGCCGGACCCGCAGCAGCATCCCGAGGTTATCGCGATCAAGGGTGTGCCGCCGGAGTCGTCTTCGGATTTACGCCACATCATCGGCGACAAGTTCCCGGAGTACGACCTGACCTCGGGTGCGCAAAACACCTGGACGGTGGCGATGAAGTCCTCGGTGGCCACCGAAACACGGAAGAAAGCCGTGCAGCAGGCGATCGAGACCATCCGTAACCGAATCGACCAGCTTGGGGTTTCCGAGCCGGTGATCCAGGAGCACGGACTGGGCGATTATCAGATCCTGGTGCAACTGCCTGGAGTCGACGATCCTGCCCGGGTCAAGGAGATCATGCAGTCTACCGCCATGCTGGAGATCCGGCAGGCAGTAGGCGGTCCGTATCCCAGCGAGCAGGCAGCCATGCAAGCCAACAACGGCGTGCTCCCGCCTGACGCCATTCTGATGAAAGGCACCACCGGCGTTCATGGACAGAATGACAACAGCGAAGGCGAAGCCTACTGGCTCATCAGCCGCGCCTCCGCCGTGAGCGGCGGCGATCTCCGCTCCGCCGACGCCGGGCACGATGAAAACGGCCGGGCGGACGTGAATTTCATTCTGACCGGCGAAGGTGGGCGTCGCTTCGCGGCGTTCACGGGAGCGCACGTCGGCGACAAGCTGGCAGTGGTGCTCGACAACCGGGTGAAATCGGTGGCGACCATTCAGGAGCAGATTCACGACCAGGGCCGCATCACCGGCAGCTTTAGCGAGCAGGAGACGCGTGACCTGGCCTTGACTCTACGTTCCGGCGCGCTGCCGGCGGGAATCAAGTATCTGCAGGAAGTGACGGTAGGGCCGTCGCTAGGGGCCGACTCCATTCGCCAGGGTGTGCGCGCGGCGGTCATTGGCATGGCCGTGGTCATGATCTTCATGTTGTTCTACTACCGCGCGGCCGGAATCAACGCCGACCTGGGACTGTTCCTGAACCTGGTGATCCTGCTGGGCTTTCTCGGATTCAGCGGGGCGACGCTTACTTTGCCGGGAATCGCGGGTGTGATCCTCACCGTCGGTATGGGTGTGGATTCCAACGTGCTGATCTTCGAGCGTATTCGCGAGGAGTTGCGACACGGCAAGACGCCGTCGTCCGCCGTAGATCAGGGTTTCGCTCACGCCTGGACGACCATCATCGATACCCACGTTACGACGATCGTTTCGGCCATCATCCTGTTCCTGTTCGGCACGGGTCCGGTGAAAGGCTTCGCCGTGACCCTGAGCTTTGGTCTGGCGGCGAATCTGTTCACCGCGGTCTTCGTCTCGCGCGTCATCTTCGAATCCATTCTCAACCGCCATCAGCGTGGCGAGGCGTTGAGCATTTAGAGGCAGCAACTAGCAATTAGCTTTTGGAATCGCAGGAATTAGGGACATCAACAAGGGTCGAAAGTCTGACGGGCTGCACTCGCGACTTTCGATACAACGAGTGGCCAGCAATTACTAGTTGCTAGTTACTGGCTTTCGCAAGGGGTTAGCGTGGAGTTATTTCGCAATACCAATATCGATTTCCTGGGCAAGAAGTGGTACTTTCTCGCCTTCTCGCTGATCTTCAGCGTCGCCGGAATTTGTTCCATGTTGTTCTGGCACCACATTCCGCTGGGCGTGGAGTTCCGCGGCGGCACGCTGGTCTACGTGAAGTTCGCGCAGACGCCGGATCTCGACCATATCCGGCAGGAGCTGAACCAGGCGGGCCTGCGCGACCCTCGTATCCAGCGCTTCGGTCCCACATCGGACAATGAGGTACTGGTCGACCTCGGCATGCAGGAGACCAGCGAGGCTGCTCTCGACCAGGGCAAGAACACCATCGTTCGCGCGCTCGAACCGCAGCGTGCCGCCGGCAAGCAGGACCTGAACAACACCGGTGAGGCCAGTCTGCAGGCGTATCTCATGCAGAAGGATCCGATGCGTCTGGGCACCGATGCGGAGCAGCGCTACACGGCGATTGCGCGGCAGATCGACGACTTCCGAAACAAGGAGCGCGGCGGGATCCTGACCTCGATTGACGACTTGCGCAGCGTGGCCCCCGCAGAGGTGCTGAGCGCTCTGCAGCAGGATTTCTTCACCTCCGACTTTGTAGTGCGGAATGTCGAGATCGTCGGCCCCCAGGTGGGTTCGCAGCTCCGTCACCAGGCCGTCATGGCGAGCCTTTATTCGCTGGGCGGAATGCTGGTGTACCTGTGGTTCCGCTTCGAAATGATCTATGGCGTAGGCGCGGTTGTGGCCTGCCTCCACGACAGCATCATTACGATTGGCTTCTTCTCCTTGCTGGACAAGGAAATCAGCCTGACCGTTATCGCCGCCATCCTGACGCTCATCGGCTATTCGATGAACGATACCATCGTCGTGTTTGACCGCATTCGCGAGAACCTGAAACTGTTGCGTCGCGAGCCGCTCGCCGACATCGTCAACAAGAGCATCAACCAGACCCTGAGCCGGACCATTCTTACCTCGGGATTAACGTTCCTGACGGTGCTCTCGTTGTATGTGTTTGGTGGCGAAGTGCTGCGGGGCTTTTCGCTGGCCCTGGTCATTGGAATTCTGATCGGCACGTACTCTTCGATCGCCGTGGCGGCACCGATGCTGGTTGCCTACCAGGACTGGCGAGCCAGGAAGGCCGGGCAGGCAGTCGCCGAGCGCCTGAGCGCGCCGCGTAATAAGACGCAGAACAAGGTGAAAGTTAAGGCGTAATCGGTGCGGAACAGCACCACGAGGAAGCCGTCTCTCTCAGCGGTGCACAATTGGTGCTCGTTTGCCATCTGGCCCATAAAACCAGCTCGGCAACGCGCGGTGGGGCCGGGCCAACCCCGCCGAGATACTTTGGACACCTGTCCAACTCTCCGGGGTGTATACTTCGGGACGCTGTTGTTGTGAACGGCCATCTTCGTCTTTCGTCTATAGGCTGTACCCACGGGCCAAAATAAATTTCCCTAGGCTTCCCTGATTTTCAGGGCACAAATGCCAGGATTCCGGTGTCTAACGTTACCAGGGAGTTCTTCCGGAGCGAACAGGTATGTTTGAAGACAGCCTTATTGAATCGGGTGGCAAGCTCAAGACCAAGCGTGGCGCGACCACCGTCGTTTCCTTCATCTTGGAATTAATATTCCTCGGGGTTTTGGTGCTGCTACCCCTGATTTTCACCGAGGCGCTGCCGACTAAGCAGCTGATGACGATGCTAACAGCCCCGCCACCACCGCCTCCGCCCCCGCCACCTCCGGCTGCTGCGCCAGTCATCGTAAAGAAGATGCAGAGTGAGTTGGACAACGGGCAGTTACGCACTCCCACGGCCATTCCCAAGAAGGTCCAGATGATTAAAGAGGATGAGACGCCGCCGAGTAACGGGCCGGCTGGCGTGGTGGGTGGCGTTCCCGGTGGAGTTCCCGGAGGCACTATGGGAGGCGTGCTGGGCAGTGTGATGAGTAGCGTCCCGACCGCCGTGCCCAAGGCTGCCACGCCACAGCGTGTGCGGGTGTCGCAAGGCGTATCGCAGGGACTGCTTGTTCACAAGGTGCAGCCATCGTATCCGCCACTTGCCCGTCAGGCGCGCATTCAAGGCGTGGTCGTGCTGCAGGCGCTGATCGGCAAAGACGGTAGCATTCAGAACTTGCACGTCGTCAGCGGGCACCCCATGTTGACCAATGCCGCGCTGGAGGCAGTAAAAGAGTGGCGCTACAAGCCCTATTATCTCAACGGCGAGCCGGTGGAAGTGGAAACGACGATCAATGTGAACTTCACATTGTCGGGCGAATGACCGTGCGGACTTGACCGCTGGGCGCATCTAAGTTTCAGGCCGATCCTGCTGCCGGACAGCATGGTCGCAGCCTGAATGGTATGGAAGTTGAATCTGAATAGGGCCGCTGCCCGGAAGAGACGTTGGCCCCGAAGCTGAAAAATCACCGCAGTAACGCTAGCTGTTCTGCTGTAACCGAAAGTTCCGAGGAGGAAAAGTCAACTCATGTTCCTAGCTAACCTTGCAACCTACGCCCTCAGCCATGTACCCTCGGCGGCCGCCTGGATCTTCCAGGAATCGACCGTTGGTTGGGATCCCGTCTCGCTGTGGAGGCAGATGGGAATTCTGGCGAAGATCACCGTTATCATTCTGTTCATCATGTCAGGCTGGTCGATTGGCGTGATGATCGATCGCGCCATGGCATTCAGCGCCGCCCGCAAACAGTCGCGGGCGTTTGCTCCCGCTGTCGCGGGCGCTTTGCGTGAAGGCAAGATCGACGAAGCCATCAAGGTCGCCGAGCGCAACAAGAAGAGCCACCTGGCCAAGGTCGTCACCGCCGGCCTGCAGGAGTTCAAGGCCCACGGCGACTCTGCTGAGATCCCCGGCGAACAGATCGAAGCTTCCAAGCGCGCCCTCGAGCGTGCCGAAGCCATCGTTCACGCCGAATTGAAGCGCGGTCTGGGAGGTCTGGCGACCATCGGTTCGACTGCTCCCTTTGTCGGGCTGTTCGGCACCGTGGTCGGCATTCTGAACGCCTTTAAGGAAATTTCCACCCAGAAAGCCACCGGTCTGGGCGCAGTCGCGGGCGGTATTTCCGAAGCGCTGGTGACTACCGCAGTCGGACTGTTCGTCGCGATTCCGGCCGTCATGATGTTCAACTATTTCACCGGCAAGGTGGAAGCCTTCGACGTGGAAATGGACAACAGCTCCAGCGAGCTGATCGACTATTTCCTGAAGCGTCGCAGCGTCCGCCGCTAACTGGGGAGACTTGGCATAGGCAGCTGAGGTCAAACCCAGCCGATTGGAGGTTGAACTTATGGGACTGGCAAAACGCAACGAGGGCAGCAAGGTCAATTCCAACATCAACGTCACCCCCATGGTGGACGTGATGCTGGTGCTGCTCATCATCTTCATGGTCATCACGCCCATGCTGCAAAAGGGCGCGAGTGTCGACATGGCCAAAGTGAATAATCCGACCTCCATGCCGGATGCGGACAAGGAAGACGCCTTGCTCGTGGTGGTCATGCGGGACGGCCAGATTTACTTTGGCACCGACCGGATCAAGGTGGACGAGCTGACCAACAAAGTGAAGGATCGCCTGGCCGACAAACCGGACAAGCAAATCTTCATCCGGGCGGATCTGCGGGCCAAATACGGCTCCGTGGTGGACGTGGTGGACAACGTCCGCGCCGCCGGCGTTGACGATGTTGGTTTGTTGACCGAGCAGAGACACGAAGGACCGGCGGGCAATAAGCCGCCGACAGGTGCCCCTCCGGGCGCCGAGTAGGGAGTTCATTATGGGAATGACAGCCGGTGGGTCCGGTAGCGGACCCACAGCCGACATGAACGTAACGCCGCTGATTGATGTATTGCTGGTGCTGCTCATCATTTTCATGGTGATCACGCCGCTTACGCCAAAAGGCTTGGACGTGCTGGTTCCTCAGCCGCCCAAGGACAAGAATCAACCGCCTCCTAGCAACGACCGCACCATCGTAGTGCAGGTGATCAAAGGGCCGGGCGATAAAGCCACGCTCAAAATCAACCAGGACGACGTCACGTGGGAGACTCTCGAAGGCCGTCTGAACGACATCTTCAAGACCCGCGCTGAGAAGGTGATGTTCGTCAAGGCTGACACGGACCTGCCCTTCAATGATGTGGCCCAAGTCATCGACACCGCACATGCCGCTGGGGTCGATAAGGTTGGACTGATTACCGCCAAGATCGAAGCTGGCGGCTAGACACAGGGTACCAAGGCTGCTGCGGCGCGCGGTTTTCCGCGTCTCGCAGAGCCGAATACAGGAACATGGTTCCGGCAGCACCTCCTTCTGGATGAGCGGGACGTTGGCTCGCGCCCGTCCCGCCATTGCTCGGGACCCGAATAAGGCAACGGAGAGTGATATCCAACATGAACAAGAGCGGACGGGTACTGACGGTACTTGCTGTTCTGCTCGTGCTGTTCTCAGCGGTCGGTTGCAACAAACTGAGAGCGCGCGACCAACTCAACAAGGGCGTGCAGGCTTATAAGAACGCAAAATACGAAGATGCCATTGAACATTTCAAGGACGCAGTTGCACTTGATCCCAGCTTGACCAATGCCCGCCTTTATTTGGCGACTGCGTACATGGGACAGTACATTCCTGGGGCCGATTCGCCCGATAATAACCGCTACGCCGAGGAAGCCATCGAAGTCTTCAAGCAGGTCTTGGCTCTGAATCCTCCCAAGGAGCAGCAGATTCACAGCCTGAAGGGCATCGCCTCGATGTACTTCCAGGAAAAGAAATTCGACGAAGCCAAGGAGTATTACCAGAAGATTGAGGCGCTGGATCCTAACGATCCTGAAACCTACTATTCGCTGGCCGTCATCGACTGGATGCAGGCCTACCAGCCGGACCAGAAAGCCCGTGCCGAACTGGGTCTGAAGCCTACGGATGAACTCAAAGACAAGAAGGCTTGCACCGACCTGCAGCAGGTAAATGCGCAGCGAGTGGAAGAGGGTATTCAGAATCTGCAGAAGGCGATTCAGCTTCGTCCTGACTATGACGATGCCATGGCCTACTTGAATTTGCTATACCGCCAGCGCGCCGAGTACGAGTGCGACAACGCGGACGCTCGTAAGGCCGACCTCAAGACGGCTGACGACTGGGTCGACAAGACCATGGCTACCAAGAAAGCCAAGGCAGAAAAGTCTGGGCCCACTGGTATCGTAACCACCGATACTACTCAGTAGGCCAGGTAAGGCGTCTTCGGGGAAGGTTTTGCTTTCTCTTTATTGCTGATAAAGCAATTCCCTTCCCCGGATATATGAAAAGCAGGCAGCTCCAAGTTGCGAACTTGACTGAGTTCGCGTCTGGATTTCAGCTTCTGCATTACCGACGAAATCCTCGACCGACCCACCTCTCACTCTCAGTTCTTGTGTCACACGGCGCGGACCATTCGGTCTGGCCGGCAGACCATCCAACGGAACCTTTTAGCTCCACAGAAACCCGTTGCTCCACCGAGGCTCCGGTTCGAGGGGGTTGGACGCATCCGAGGCTAGGACTGTACACTTTTCCCCGAGATGCTATGGTGGAAATCCGGGATGCTCTTATTCCCCGGCCAACCGCCATGACGTCTGAGACGGAGGCCCTCCTAGCCCAGAGGAAGCGAATATGCCCCAAAATCCTGAATCCGCCAGACTCGAAGAAGCAGGCACGCTCGAGATGTTGAGAGATCAACACTCCTCAACTACGAACAAGAAGCCCTGGAGAAAGTGGGGACCCTACCTAAGCGAGCGGCAGTGGGGGACGGTTCGCGAGGACTACAGCCAGGATGGCAACGCCTGGGACTACTTCACTCATGACCAAGCCAGGTCCCGTGCCTATCACTGGGGCGAAGACGGCATGGCCGGCATCAGCGATCATCGCCAATTGCTTTGCTTCAGCGTGGCCCTCTGGAACGGCAAGGATCCGATTCTGAAAGAACGCATGTTCGGCCTGACAAACAGCGAGGCCAATCACGGCGAAGACGTCAAAGAATACTATTTCTACCTCGACAGCACGCCGACGCATTCCTACATGAAGTACCTATACAAGTACCCGCAGGCAGCTTTTCCCTACGGCGACCTGATTGAGAAGAACAAGCAACGCACTCGAAACGACATGGAGTACGAACTGCTGGATACGGGTGTCTTCAACGAAGACCGTTACTTCGATGTTTTCGTGGAGTATGCCAAGAACACTCCAGAGGATATGCTGATTCAGATCAGCATAGCTAATCGTGGCCCCGAAACGGCAAACATAAATGTTCTGCCGACCCTGTGGTTTCGCAACACCTGGACATGGTGGCCCGGTACGCCGAAGCCTTCCTTGAAGCAGATCCCCGGCCGGAAAGGTACGCAGGCTGTTGCGGCAACACACGCCGATTTGGGCGAGCGCTATCTGTACTGCGAGGGAGATGTACCCCTGCTGTTCACAGAAAATGAGACTAATAACGAGCGGCTCTTCGGCACACCCAATCCCACTCCGTACGTGAAGGATGGAATCAACAACTACGTGGTTCAAGGAGACCACAGCGCAGTCAACCCGGAGAAAACGGGAACGAAATCGGCAGCGCTCTATCAGTTGAATGTGGGTGCGGGAAAGACGGCCACCATCCGTCTGCGGCTGACCGATCTGGCGCCGGCGGCGATCGGAGATCCATTCAAAGCGTTCGATGCGACCATGCAAACCCGTCACAGCGAGGCGGATGAATTCTACAAATCCATCACCCCAGCCCGTGTTACCGAAGACGAAGCCCTGGTCATGCGCCAGGCGCTGGCGGGGATGCTGTGGAGCAAGCAATATTTCTTCTTCGATGTGGACTTTTGGCTCACGGAACATGGCCAGGATCCGCTAAAGCCGGGCGGTCGCTTCCTGCGAAACCGGGAATGGTTCCACATGGTGAACCAGCACATCATCTCGATGCCCGACAAATGGGAGTATCCGTGGTATGCCGCCTGGGACCTCGCGTTCCACACCATCGCGCTCTCCACGGTCGATCCTGAGTTTGCCAAGCAGCAGCTGGACCTGATGCTGCAGGAGTTTTTCATCCATCCGACCGGGCAGATCCCGGCATACGAGTGGAACTTCAGCGATGTCAATCCCCCCGTACACGCCTGGGCGACGATCTTTCTGTACCGGACGGAACTGGCCCTGCATGGCAAAGGCGACATCGAGTTCCTCAAGCGCTCGTTTGCCAAGCTGATGCTGAACTTCAGTTGGTGGATAAACCGCAAAGACCGCTTTGGCAAGAATCTGTTTGAAGGCGGGTTCCTCGGGCTGGACAACATCGGCGTCTTCGACCGCAGTGCCCCGCTGCCGACCGGGGGAAGCCTGGAGCAGGCGGACGGTACGGCCTGGGTTTGCATGTTCTGCCAGAACATGGCAGAGATCGCCGTGGAATTGGCGGCCCACGATCCCTTTTACGAAGACATGGCCATCAAGTTTGCTGACCATTTCCTTTGGATCGCCGTCGCCATGAATCAGACGGGGCCGGAAGGTATGTGGGACGAGGAGGATGGTTTCTACTACGACGTCCTGCGGCTACCCGACGGCAGCGCCAAGCGGCTCAAAGTCCGCTCCATGGTGGGGTTGCTACCCTTGGCGGCCACAACCGTGGTCGAACCCTGGCAGCGCGAACGCGTGCCGCGAGCGGGGAAGATCCTACAACAACGATTGCAACGCATGCCCGATTTGCTCAAAAGCATCCATATAACCGGGGAGGGCCATCGCGGGTACGCGGAACGCGGTATCGTTGCGCTGGTGAATGAGGACCGGTTACGCCGGATTCTATCGCGCATGCTCGACGAGAACGAATTCCTCAGTCCCTACGGCATCCGCGCGCTCTCCCGCTACCATGCCGACCACCCTTATGTCGTCAATGTTGAGGGTCAGGAATTTCGTGTGAACTACCTCCCGGCTGAGTCCGACACCGGTATGTTCGGCGGTAACTCCAACTGGCGCGGGCCTATTTGGATGCCGGTGAACGCAGTGCTGATCCGCGCCCTGCTGCAGTTCTATCTTTATCACGGTGACAACTTCAAAATCGAGTGTCCCACCGGCTCGGGCAAATTGATGAACCTGTTCGAGGTAGCCAACGAGATAGTCAATCGGCTGGAACGGATCTTCCTGCGCGACAAGTCGGGCCGGCGGCCAGTGTACGGAGGAACCGAGAAGTTCCAGACCGATCCCCAGTGGAAGGATTACATCTTGTTCTATGAATATTTCCACGGCGATAACGGCGCTGGTCTGGGCGCCAGCCATCAGACGGGATGGACCGGCATCGTCGCGAAGCTGATCGAGCTTTTTGGCCACATCGATGCGCAACAGCTTCTGGATGCCGGCAAAGCAGGTGGCTTTGTGAAGGCTAAATCCAAGACTTAGCAACCGGCCGGGATGAAATCCAAAGGTTGGGCAACACCGCAATGAGAATGCTTTTGCCCGCCTCCGTCTTCGTGCTGATGGTATCCGTCGGCATGAGTCTGCAGTGGCGGGAGCTGGTGGCCAACTGGCAGCGGCTGACCTGGAACGCCTGGCTGCGGCTGTTGCTGGCGACCTTCCTCGTGCCGCCGGCGGTTGCGCTGCTGCTGGCACGAATCCTGCCCCTCAATCTATCGGAGACCGCCGGGCTGTTCATGGTGGCAGCTGCGCCAGGTGCGCCGCTGCTAACGCGCAACCTTGCCCGGCGCGGATTCGATATGCATCTGGCGGCAAGCTATCAGGTGTGGGGCGCGGTCATGACGCCGATCATGATCCCACTTCTGGTGGCGGGCGCTGCCAAGCTGTACGGGCGCGACATCTGGATTCCGCCCCTGGCGGTGGTCGTTCAGGTCGTGGAAAAGGAATTTGTGCCGCTGCTGGTAGGTATGGCGCTGGCGCACTTCACGCCGTCATTCTCGAAAAAGGCGCAGCCCGCCATCAACATTCTCGGCAATTGCACACTTACTTTGGTGTTTGTGGTTTTGCTTTGGAAGATGGGTCCGGAGCTAAGGAGAGTGACGCCGTGGGTGGTGCTGGCGGCAGTGTTGCTGTTGCTGGCGGCGGTCGCGTCGATGCGCCTCCTGATGAGTACTGACCCGATCGGAGTGCGCACTCTGGCGGTCAGCAATGCCAATCGCCATGTGGGCTTGGCTCTGCTGTTGTCGGGACAGTACATTCACAATCGCGACGCGCTGCCGACGGTTGCCTCCTACGCCATTATCGTTGCGCTGCTGATGCTGCTGGCGCCAAAGATCTTCCGGCAAAAGGAGCCGGCAGCCTCCGTGGCGCCCGCGTAGTTGGGGGACGCTGCCGGCAATATCCCGATACATCGCTCACTTCAATGGCGCCGCTATTGATTGAGTTCGGGGTAAATCGCCAAACCAACCCAGGAAAAGCTGGATCCCGGCGCCATAGTCTTGGGGTCAGGTGCGACGACATCTGCGTCGCGATGGAAATACTGCATCCCGGGCGTGACCTGATTGTGGCCTTCCTGGGAATTGCCCGAGTAAGGTCCGTGGCCGGGAAGGAAATCGGGGCCGTCATCCCGCGGACAATTAGTGTTATTGCCCAGGCAGACTAGCAGATTTTGCCCGTTGCTCAGCCAATTTTGCCAATACGTGACCGGCGTGGGCGCCAGGTTCACCTGAAGCAGCGCCCCCAACTGCAGATCGCTGGAGAATCGAGTGGTCGCGACACCAGCGCTCACTGTGGGTGCGGGACCGTTGGTGTAAATGCCGGACGCCGAGCTCATGGTCTCCACCGTGCCGTTGAACTTCGGCACGTCATAGACCTTGACTTCGGCCGGATTCGAACTTGCCATGGTTACGGTCACGGTGCAGGCCACGCTGGTGTTCGAAGTTCCTTTGTACCAGGCGATGACACCCTGCTCGGAGTTGACGGGGGTTGCGGAGGCGATCAGCGTCCAGGCTCCCATGCCTGACGGAACACAACCACTGACGGAGGTGGGAAGGCTAACGGGGTTCTCACATTTACCATTTGTATACATGGTGCACGGGATAGATACCTCAGCAAACAACGGATCGCCGCTATTCGGCGTTATGGAACCGGATACTAATGACATACCGGAGTCGATGCGACCGCATGTGCTTTTGGTAACATACGTCGAATCGGTTTTGGGCGCCAGGCAGTTGTAGTTCGCTGGGGGAGGATTCCAGTAGCAGAGGATCCCCTCTACAGTGTCCGACCTCTGGGACCCGGGAAAACAAGGCCAATCCTTGCCGGTGGAATACCATTTTTCTCCAGAACCGCCCTGGTTCCTAACTTTGCCAATAGAAAAGAAGGCGTTCTGGCCATTGATCGATATGCTGCAGCTGCTGCGATTCTCCGCAGGCTTGTAATTCAGAGGAAGGTTGTCACAGGCCGGTAGAGCCTGGGCTGCCGTGATGTTAGCTTTGCCTCTTCCTTCCGGCGAAAAGACAATGCGATAGACCGGTGCGTCGCTTTGGTAGACCTGCGGATCGTTCGGCCAGGTGTAGGCGCCATGCAGGATCTTGTGCAGCGTGTCTTCGCCGATGCAGGCGCCCGTCTTGCCGGTTCCGACGAATACTACGTCAGTGCACTTGCCGACGATCGGCTGGTCGGCCCAATCGTACTTATCGGCTGGGTTTTTAGCCAGCGGGTTGATGGAGCCATAGGTGTTGGTGCAGGCGATCTTGGAGGCCGGGCCAGTGGGCTGATCACCCATAATGCCATTGCAGGCGCTCACGGTCCCGTTGAAGAAGCCTCGGAGCTCGCATGTGCCTGGCTTGCTTGGACCTGATTTCTTGAAACAGGCAACGTGGTAGTCGACACCACCGTTACATTTCAAACAGTCTGCGTCTGTATCACACGAGGTGCCATTGTCGCCTTTGCCGGTGCGACACTTTGCACCGTAGTTTATGCTTTCGTCCCCCGCACAAAAAACGTCCCAGAAATAGCAGTTGGGATCGGTTTTAGGGTTGCAGCCCGGCTTTGCAACTTCCAGCGGAAACTTGTATTTTCCGCAATTGCTCAGACAGGCGAGGCTAAAGTTCCCAGGTGGCATGGTGGGAGCGCCGTTGCCGTCAACGATGACATATCCCAACAAGGGGTAACCTGGCAGGGAGAGATTGATGGTTTTATCGATGTCCGCTCGGAAAATCTTGAAGCTGTTGGTGGGTGAGGTCTGGCAATTTGCTGGTTCGCGGAGGTCCGCTCCGTGCACGGTGAGTGGATAATTCCAGTTCAACCAATGAAAATCTTCCGGATTCAGAGGATCCAGGGCGTCACCACCGCGGGGCGAGACGTCGATGGTAAGGTTCGCGCCGTTGACCGCGCTGATATCGGGAGAATCGATGAATAAGTCGGGGGGGGTATTGTCGAAATGCTGATAGAAAGTCCATTCCACGATCGAGGTGGCGTTCGGCGGCGATACGTTGGCGGAACTGCAATCATACTGACTGGAACAACCGCCGGTTTCGCACACAGCGCGGTTGGCCACTTCATCGTAGCGGCAGCCGGTCCGCGCCCAGAAGTTTCCCGTGTTCCCTCCTACATGCTGGCCGTACCATTGCGGAGGAATGTCGATGGTGAGCACATTGGAATAGTCCGTGGGGTTATTCGGGTTGAAACGCTGCATCTCCCAGGTGCCTTCCTGGGGAAAAACCGGCCAGGCTGGCTCATCCTTCGCGCGCGCTGCATTGGCCGCTCCCAGTAGTACCTGATCGGAGCAGTTAATCAATTGGACCTGTCGTTTGATGCCGGAACCCTGTGGTGGCGGAACCGGCACATTGGCCAGATATGCGTCTGAACCACACACCAACGCAGGATCTGCCACGTCCTGGGCTTGTGCCGTTTGAACGGACATGCTCAATGACCATGGGAATGCGAAAGCCAAAAACATTGCTGCTACATGGGTCAATCGACGAAGTTGCATTGTGCCATTCCTCCTCATGTGGGTCCGGTTTGACGCAGAGCTGCTGCAGCATGTCACTGCCGCAGGGACACCGCATAGCTTCACGGTTAGATCTGTACCCAATGGGTCCAGTCGTTAGGCGCTCCACCCTTCCATTGCAATACTCAGGGAGGCCAGCCGCAGGACGAGATCCGGCAGCAAACGCTGTTGGTCTACTGAGCAGAAAGGACGAAGGTGTGGGCGCACCATACAACACTCCAGCTCACAGGAGCAGAACCCGAAAACACAAGTTGACGCCAAGCAATGCGATCGGAGTATTTGGAGGCACAGTTTACTACACCACTGTCTGGTCCACAAGTGACTGTGGCGACTGTGCGACTGACCTTCCATCAAACTGCGACAGAGGCACCGCATCTCAGGGAGTACTGCTGCCGTAGAAGACACTGGGCAGAAACACATTTTGCCCATACTGCGGCGTGCCGTTGGCGCAGGAGTTGCCATTTCCCCAGTTCACGTATGCGTAGTTTGTGCAGGTACAGCCCGCGCCTGGGGCGGTCCAGATCCCGCCACTGAATGGCAGCGCAGTGAAGCAAGAAAGGATCTGTGGGAGCGTATACACCGACTTCACCGAATTGGAGCAGTTACTGGGGCAGGAGGTCCCTGAAGGGTACAAAGCCATCTTTGAGCCATTGCCACCGTTTGTAGGAGGCGCATACAGATTGAACGTAGGCCACACAATCTGGGTACCCCCATTGATGTTAGTGATCTCCGTGAATGGCTGGATCGTAACCTTCGTCGGCTGCGTTTCTCCCGGCTGCTGCACCCCGAAGGTCATTGCCGGCAGCTGGCTGGGTGGAGGCGTCACTACAAAGGTAAACACCGCCGCGTTGCTGGTGTCTGGAGGGTTTTTGTACTTCTGCGGATTGGGAAGCAGGACCGTATTTTTCGCCTGGTTGTTGTAGTACAGCACTCCATAGTTCTGTTCCGCTTCCGGTGTATCAAGTGTCCCGTTGGTGGGTCCCTTGATGGGCTGATCGTAGGCCTCGAAGATCAGGGTCGGAACGGAACTTGCCTTCAGATAAGCATAGAGGCCCTTGTAATAGGCCACGGCATCGGCGAGTTTTCCCACGCGCCAGCTAGCCTGATATCCCGCGTCTTGGCCGGCAGTCCACCATCCGGTCTCGCCGATCATTGCCGGACGGCACATCGATCCGGGACAGGCGTACGTGGCCTGCATGCAATTCACCTCCGCTTTCAGAAAGCCGACGGCGTCACTGGCAGGAGTTACGTTGCAGGAATTCACCGCACAGATTGGCGGCTTCTGCTGTCCCGTCTGCGGAGGACTGACGCAAGAAAACTGCGGAGGGTAAACATCTTCGATAACCGGAGAGCCCGCTGGATAGGACTGTGCCAGCATCTGTCCTTGGGTCGTGATCATCTGACCGATTGTTGTCGCCGAGCTGAGATAAACACCGCCGTTGGTTCCGTTGCTGACGGTGACTCCGTCGTTCGTGAGCTCGGTGCTGGTGGTGCCAATCGCGCCGATCAGGTCACTCGTGTTGTTGTCATTCCCCAGCACCAGGGCTTCGTTGCCAACAATCACCAGCTTCACAACCTTCTGGAAAACCGCGGGCGTGACCTGCTGGATCACCTGTCGCAGTTGAACCACCGAGAAGGCCAGGACCTGTTGAAAGGTCATGCCCGCCACGTTGATGCAGACGTCTCCCTGGCCCGGATCGCTCTGGCACAGGTCAACCTGATACACCACGGTCTGCTGCGGCCCGCTGGGGTTGGCCAGGTTCAGCTGATTGACGCGATTGATCATGGCAATCCAGACCTTGGCTGGGTCTCCGTAAGCGCGAACCGATAGGAAGCCTGCCGACCGGAGCTGTGTCATATCTAGCGGAACGCTGGCTTCCATATAGCTGTTCTTCGCATCCTGCACATCGGACGAAGTGCCGGTACACTGGATGATTCCGCTGCTCCCGTAGCAGGGATAATGCGGTCCGTAAGCCGCACCGATGCCGATTTGATTAAACAGCGCCAGGCGAGCGGGCGGGACCGCGTCCGAATCGTCGCTGGCCGCGATGCTGTTGATCGAGCCCAAGGCCAGCACAAGAATCGCGATTGCTACGGAAGTTCGCCTGTCCATGGATGTCCTTTCAGTCCGCAAGGTAAGTTATTTTGCCACATCTCCTCTCTGGAAATGCCCTAAACCGCCG
The DNA here is from genome assembly GCA_049511915.1 of Candidatus Korobacteraceae bacterium. Taxonomy (GTDB): domain Bacteria; phylum Acidobacteriota; class Terriglobia; order Terriglobales; family Acidobacteriaceae; genus Bog-257. The sequence continues at coordinate 30,374 of JBEKXQ010000004.1, read as the reverse complement.
CACCATGACCGCACAAACCTTTGTTCAGAGCGGCGGACCGGAGTCCGCATGAGAAGATGGTGAAGGCATGAGACTCATTGATCTTTCCCGATCGCTGGAAAACACGGTACCTGCAGACCCGCCTGGGATGTGTCCCCGCATCGAGTACTCCAGTCACCAGCAGTCGCTGCCCGGAATGCTCGCGATGTTTCCGGAACTCGAAGCGAGCCAGTTACCTGGCGGCGAGGCATGGGCCGTGGAGGTTCTGACGGTCAGCACGCACAACGGAACTCATGTCGACGCGCCCTGGCATTATGGTTCCACGATGAACGGCAGCGAACGCGCCTGGACCATCGACGAGGTACCGCTCGACTGGTTCTATCGTCCCGGAGTCAAGCTCGATTTTCGCGACTTTCCCGATGGACACGTCGTGACGGCCGCGGAAGTGGCCGAGCATGTCGCAGCCACGGGACACGAGTTGAAGCCACTCGACATTGTGCTGATGAACACGCGTGCTGGGGAGGCGTACGGCACTCCGGCGTACATCGATTCCGGCTGCGGATTCGGTCGCGAGGCTACGCTTTGGTTGCTCGAACGTGGTGTGCGGGTGGTGGGAACCGACGGGTGGAGTTGGGACGCTCCGTTCTCCTTTACGCGCCGCCGATTTCTGGAATCGCGGGACCCGTCGATCATTTGGGAAGGCCACAAGGCGGGTCTCGACATCGGGTATTGCCAAATCGAAAAGCTGGGGAACCTCGAACAGTTGCCGGCGACCGGTTTCCTGGTCTCTTGTTTTCCGTTCAAGATCAAGGGCGCGTCCGCAGGCTTCACGCGCGCCGTGGCGATCCTTGTGCCAGATCTCCCGCGACCGGGGGCATCGGCAGCGGGGGCACGGGAAGATTGATCAACCCCGCATCTTCGATCAATTTCGCAGGTGCAGGCGCAGGGTTGAAGACAGCAACATCATGGCCGCGATCTGCCAGCACCCGCGCAATGGGCACAAGGCGGGTGGGTCAGCCAAGATCGTTGACCGCCAGCATCGTAAACAGGAATTTGGCCATCGAGCCCCTGAGGTTCATCGAACTGTATTCTCCGCGCGGCTTTAAGTCAAACCTCTCATGCCGAATCGACGTACTTGATGAGCAGGACCTCGTTACCGATATCGTTGTAAATCAACTCATCCACAGTACCACCCGCCAGGAGCAGACCATATCCGCCGGGGCGCATTCCTTCGGCTTCACGCTGCGCAATGTGGGCCGCGGGATCGTCGGCAGGATTAGCGATGGCCGCGTGGGTAAGCGACTCGCGGCGGAAGCCGGCTCCGGGATCACGTACGTAAAACACCATGGCCCTCCCCGTACGAACCGCGGTGACCTCGACTACCTGCTCGGGATTAAACGCCGCTCCGTGTTCCATTGCGTTCAGCAAAATCTCTCGAAACGCTTGCATCATTTCCTGGCGCGTGTCTTGAGGTAGTTGAGCGCTCAACTCGTTCACAAAGGTCATGAGACGCTCCGCTGTGAGGAGGCGACAATTTACCCGGACCGAGACCCAGCCAGCCTTAGCTGACAGAATTTGTATATCGTCTCGTCCCTGGCTGTCGGAGGCCGCGCTACAGGCCAGGTTCGCGATCTCGGCCGGGTCAAACGGAGGGCTGAAACAGGCAAAGACTCGGGCACGCAACGCGGCAATGACTTCGTCCGGTGTGCTGTGACGAGCCAGAAGGATACTTTTCACTCCCGGCCTGATGGCGCGCATCTCGTCCAGCAGCGCCAGATCTTCTTCGACCGTACTCTCGGGACTGGTGATCACGACCCCAAACGATCGCTTGCGCAACCGCTGCAGGGTATCGGCGTGCCCTGCCGAGTATTCCATAGGGAAGCCGGTGGCAGAGAGTGCACTGCCGATCTCCTGGCTTACCTGGGTGTGACTTCCGATGATTAGAACCCGGCTCATGTTGTGCTCCGCGATGATGAACTCAGCAATTCTAAACGCAGAAGTAGTGCGGCCGAATATTAAAGACCAAGGCGCGAGCGGAATCGCACCCTCTTTGCGCGACCGAATGCCGATTTCCTGTATCTAACTCAAAAGCTCGCAATTATCCTGTTGCTCCAAAACCAAGACCGAGCATGCCCAAACCAGTCTTACTAAGCGTTGATGACGACTCCGATGTTTTGCGGGCGATTGAGCGCGATCTGCGGTCGCAGTACGGCGCTACCTATCGGGTCATAGGAAGCGATTCTCCCATTGGGGCACTGGACCTGTTAAAGCAGTTGAAAGTGCGCAACGACAGTGTGGCTTTGCTGCTTGCCGACCAGCGCATGCCGGGTATGGATGGAGTGGCATTCCTGCGGGAAGCCATGGAAATCTTTCCTGGCGCGAAGCGAGCGTTGCTGACTGCCTACGCTGACACGAACGCCGCGATTGGCGCCATCAATCAAGCCAGCATCAACTACTTTTTCTTGAAACCGTGGGATCCTCCCACGGAGCATCTGTACCCCCAACTCGATGACCTGCTCGACGACTGGCAGGCTTCTTTCCACCCGCCATTTCAAGGAATCCGGGTACTGGGCACTCGCTGGTCGCCCCGATCATACGAACTGCGGGATTTTCTGGCCCGCAACCACGTGCCCTATCAGTGGATGGACGTCGAGCTTTCCGCCAATGATCCGGAAATCAAACACCTTCTGGAAGCTCTGGGTCCAGAGTCGAACAGTCTCCCTGTCGTGCTCTTTCCCGACGGAACCAAGCTTCTTGAGGGTGTGCCTGCGGATGTAGCGCAGAAGGTGGGGCTGCGGACGCGCGCCCAAACCAGCTTCTATGACCTGGCAATCGTGGGCGGCGGCCCGGCCGGTTTGGCGGCTGCCGTTTATGGAGCCTCCGAAGGTCTGCATACGGTGATGATTGAGCGGGAAGCGCCCGGCGGTCAGGCTGGTATGAGCTCCCGCATTGAAAACTATCTTGGATTTCCGACCGGGCTCAGCGGCGCCGATCTGGCCCGGCGCGCCGTAGTGCAAGCCCAGCGTTTCGGAGTGGAGATCCTGGCTCCGCAGGAGGCTGTTGAGGTCCGCACGGAAGGGCCTTACCGAATTATCAAGCTGGCGGATGGGGACGAGATCTCGTGCCACGCCCTGATGATCGCGACTGGAGTGCAGTGGCGTCGACTGGAAGCTCCGGGAATCGACAGGTTGCAGGGCGCGGGAATCTACTATGGCGGCGGCGCCACGGAAGCGCTCTCCTGCAAGGGCGAGATTGTTTATGTGGTGGGCGGGGCGAACTCGGCGGGTCAGGCGGCAATGAACTTCGCCAGATTCGCGGAGCGCGTCGTAATCCTTGTGCGCGGTGAGTCACTGTCCAGCACTATGTCGCGGTACTTGATTGACCAGGTTCAGGAGACGCCTAACATTCAGCTGTGGACGCAGGCCAGCGTGGCCGAGGCACACGGCGAAACGCACCTGGAAGAGATTTCGGTGCTCTGTTCCGATACCGGCAAAACCGAACGTGTGCCGGCGAATGCAATGTTTATCTTTATCGGGGCATCGCCGCGAACGGACTGGTTGGCGGACCTGGTCGAACGGGACCAGCGGGGTTTCCTGTTGACTGGGCCCGATCTTATTCGCGACGGGCAACGCCCGAAGGGCTGGAACCACGACCGGGATCCTTTCTTGCTGGAAACCAACGTTCCGGGTATTTTCGCCGTGGGCGATGTGCGGCACGGCTCTATCAAGCGAGTGGCTTCCGGAGTCGGCGAAGGGTCGGTGGCGGTGCAGTTCATCCATCAGTACTTGAGCAAGGTGTAAATGGTCGAGAAATCAGAGTTACTTCGCGTTCCGGCGTTCGCCGATTTGCCCGAGGATCAGATCGCCTGGTTCCTCAGCAATTCGCAAGAGATGAATCTCAAGGCGGGCGACGTCTACTCGCGGCAAGGCGACCCGGCCGATGCCATGTTTGTGATTCTTGAGGGGCAGCTCCAAGGGCGCGGCGAACTTGGCGGTGAGACCTTTGTTTTTACTTTGGGGCCGGGCGACGTTACTGGAGTACTGCCATTTTCGAGGATGAAGCAGTTTACTGTGAACGGGAGGGCCGAGACAGACAGCCGCGCTCTACGCTTCCCTGCCTCGCTATTTCCAGAACTGGTACAGAAAATGCCGGAGCTCACCAAGCGCCTGGTGGGCCTGATGTCCGACCGGATCCGCGAAACCACCCGGCTGGAACAACAGCGAGATCGATTGGTTTCTCTGGGCAAGCTCTCGGCAGGACTTGCGCATGAACTTAACAATCCGGCTTCGGCTGCGAAACGCGCCACCAGCCAATTGCGCGACATTCTAAAGAAAGTGAGAGATGCCAGTCTCGAGCTGGGAAGGCGTGATCTCACTTCGGCCCAGAAAGCAGAAATCGAAAAGCTGGAAGCTCTATTTACGCGACCTGATCTAGTCCCGCCGGATGCGCTGAACATGAGCGACCTGGAAGACCAGATTGATTCCTTATTGCGCAGCCATGGACAGAACGACTTGTGGCAACTGGCGGCCGAGCTTGCGCGACGCAACATCAGTGCCGATGTCCTGGAGTCGCTGTTTGCGAACTTCGATGGGAACACCGCCCGAGCCGCTCTGGTCAGGATCGCGGCTTCAGCGGAAATCGCGAGTCTGTTACACGAAATCGAGAGCAGCACCTCGCGGATATCGGACCTGGTCGGGGCCATCAAGGAATACACTCACATGGACCAGGCGCCAGTGCAGAACGTGGACGTCGTAAGGAGCCTGGAAACCACGCTTACGATCCTGAATCACAAATTAAAGCAAGGTGTGACCGTGCACCGCGACTACGGGCGCGTTCCTCTCCTCGTGAATTCGTTTGGCAGCGAACTCAATCAGGTCTGGACCAACATCATTGACAATGCGATTGACGCAATGGGCGGCAAGGGCGAGCTTCGGGTGCGCACCTATCGCGAGACTAATTGTGTCGTGGTCGAGATCGGCGATAACGGCCCCGGAATTTCAGCGGAGGTAGAAGCCCACATCTTTGAACCTTTTTTCACTACCAAAGGGGTTGGAGAAGGCACAGGGCTAGGTTTGGATACGGTCCAGCGAATTGTGAAGAAGCACCAGGGGAACATTCAGGTTAGCTCCAAGCCCGGTGACACCCGTTTTCAGGTGCGGCTCCCGCTGGCTGAAACTCCGACTTAACGGCTGCCGTAGCACGATTCAACCCTAGACCGTCATCGTCCGAAGCGAACCAATGAAGGATGTAGCGGGTCCTTCGAAATCATGAGCCATGCAATAGCAGAACCTGCAACAGAAAGGCCCCCACAAATCAACATCACGATTCGGAATCCAAATACAAATGCTTCCTTAATCGCTTCCTCTACGGCGGCTTTCGTAATTGAACTGAGCCCGTCGGGAATCGGCAAACCGGCAAGCTTGATTTCGTCCGACTGAATCACGCCGAGAACGCCGGGTGGCAGCGAGACCCAAGCCAGGCTCCGACTTAGGTGAGAACTAAAGGCGTTCACCATCACAATTCCCAAGACTGCGATCGCAAGTACCCCGGCGACGCGCGCAACCGCATTGTTGATCCCAGAGGCTGCTCCGACACGATCCTGGTCCACTGAATTCATGACCACCGTAGTGAGCGGAGCCACAGTAATTGCCATGCCAAAACCAAGAACAACCACCGCGGGGAAAAACGCCTTCCAATAGTTGCCGCCCACCGAGGGAACCGCGAACAGAACAAAACCTAAGGAGACGATGAGCGGGCCGATAATCAACGGAAGCCTCGGCCCGTAATGCGTCACCAGCCCCCCAGACCAGCGGGAAAGAACGAAAATCAGAAGAATGAGCGGCAGCAATGCGGCGCCCGTGGTAGTTGCCGAATAACCCTGCACTTGGATCAGATTCAACGGAAACAAGAAGAAGAAAATTCCAATGGCAGCGTAGAGCAACAGGGTAAGCAGGTTGGTCCCACTAAACGTCGAGGACGCAAATAGCCCCAGCGGAACCATGGGCGCATCCACTCTGGCTTCGACTAACGGGAACAAGATCAGACAGCCGCAGCCCACGATCAAACTGGCCAGCACCAGTGGGTTCTTCCAACCGAGGTTTGCCGATTCGATGAAACCGGTCACCAAGCCCCCTAAACCAAGCGTGACAAACAGAGCTCCAAGCCAATCGACATGGCCTCGTGTGGTGCTGCGACTTTCGGGAACATACCAGAACGAAATGGCCATCACCACCGCGGCCAGCGGAAGATTGATGAAAAACACCCAGCGCCAGGAAGCATGCTGAACCAGCCAGCCGCCGAGAACGGGCCCAACCGCGCTCGTGATCGCCGTGAAGCCTGACCAAGTGCCAATCGCTTTGCCCCGGCTTTTCTCATCGAAGGATGTACTGATGATCGCCAGGCTACCGGGCACCAGGAGTGCAGCCCCCACCCCTTGAATGCTCCTCGCCAGGATCAATTGACCCAGGTTCGAAGCCAACCCGCAACCCGCGGAAGCTAAGGCGAAGGTCGCCACACCGAGCAGGAAAATCAAGCGGCGACCGAACAAGTCGCCAAGCGAGCCTCCGACCAGAATCAGCGCGCCCAGGAATAGTCCGTACGATTCGATGACCCACTGCACACCCACGACCGTTGCATAAAAGCTGGATTGCAACGCCGGCAGAGCGACATTGACGACAGTACTGTCGATGAACGCCATGCTGGATCCGATAATGGTCGCCGCGAGTATCCACGTTTTCGTTTCTGCCGCGCACGGAGCCCCGACATTCCCGGATCTGATTACGGCTTCGTCGCAAGGCGGTCTCATAAGCTATGGATGACAGCGGTTCAACTCTGCGATCAGATGAGAACCTGTGTACCGCCTTGCGGACCTGCCGCTCTAGTCTGGATCTGCGGCATCTGCGGCTTGTGGGAGGCTTTCATCGTTGCCATAGGATTTGAACGGACTCCAATGGCACCGCTACTCCAGAGTGCTGAGGTATCGCTCGCACCGTGTAGTCCGTTGCAGGACGTGCAGCGGGTACAGTTGCGCGATAAACGCAACCGCCTCGGGAAACGTCAGGCAGCGGCTGCGCGCACTTCATTTCCACGCGTACTGGATCGATTCCGTCCGCATAGAGCTCGACTCGCGCCGCATTCGAATCGAGATCGTTCAGAAACACTTCGACCTCGAACACGTGCTGGTTCGCGGTGGTTTCGACCCGCAAACTTCCGAAGCGCACCGATCCCCACTTCCGATCCAATTCATGCTGCCAGTCGACTATTTGCCCGCCCACTGCGCCTTTGTTCGCGGCGCGCTCACGGTAAGCGATCGCAGCCGGAAGATAATGTTGCTCCGTATATTGGCGTACCGCGCGATCGGCCGAGAACTGCGGTGTCAGCCGCGCCATGCTTTCCCGCATCCGCTGGACCCATGCGGTGGGAATGCCACTCTGGTCCCGCGTATAAAACTCCGGAATCACTTGCCGCTCGAGCAGGTCGTAAAGCTCGCCGGCTTCGGCCGCATCCCAAGCGGGATCGTCGCCATGTTCCTGGCCGTCTCCGATGGCCCAACCCACTTCAGGCGTGTAGGCTTCCGCCCACCAGCCATCCAATTCCGACAGATTGACGCCACCGTTGACGAGGACCTTCATACCGCTCGTCCCGCAAGCCTCCCACGGCCGACGCGGTGTATTGATCCAGACATCCACGCCTTGCACCAGGTGCTCGGTCAGCAGCATGTCGTAATCGCTGAGGAAGATCACATGCGGGCGCGCCTCCGGCCGCCGGATGAAATCCATCCACTCATGGATCAGGGCCTGCCCCGGCAAGTCGGCTGGATGGGCCTTTCCGGCAAGGATGAGTTGTACCGGACGCTGCGCGTTGGTCAACAGACGAAGCAGCCGCTCCGGGTCGTGCAGCAGCAGGTTCGGTCGCTTGTAGGTGGCGAAGCGACGGGCAAAGCCCAGCGTCAGCGCGTTGGGATCGAACAGATGTTTCGCCCTGTCAATCGCCTCGACCGACGCGCCTCGGGCAGCCAGTTGTCGCGACAGCCGTTCGCGAGCGTATTCAACCAGAGACCGGCTGGCGGCGGTGCGAAACTGCCAGAGCCTGGCGTCGGAGACACGGCGAATGTCCTGCTCCAGGGTTTTCGCCATTCCCAGCCAGCGGTCCTTTCCACAGGCCTCCGTCCAAAGATCATCGGATGGGCCGGAGTCCCAGGTCGGCATGTGGACTCCGTTGGTCACGTATCCGACTGGGACTTCCGTCTCCGGCCAGCGTGGAAACAGCGGCAGGAAAAGATTCCGGCTAACCTTACCATGCAGTCGGCTGACGCCATTGACCGCCCCACTCCCTCGAAGTGCCAGATAGGCCATGTTGAAAGTCTCCGACGAGTCGTTCGGGTTCTGGCGGCCAAGCGCGAGCAAATCGTGAAGTGATATGCCGAGCCTCTTATCGGCATACCATCCGAGATACTGCTCGATAAGGGCAGGAGCAAATCGATCAAAGCCGGCAGCCACCGCGGTGTGAGTGGTGAAGAGGTTTCCCGCTCGCGTGACCGCCAGCGCGACTTCGAAGGGCTGTCCGGTTTCCTCCATGAAGTTGCGGGCACGTTCCAGGACGGCGAAGGCGGCGTGACCTTCGTTCAAGTGACAGACCTCTGGTTGAAGCCCGAGCGCGCGGAGCAGCCGCCATCCGCCGATCCCGAGCAGCAGTTCCTGCTTGAGGCGCAACTCCGGGCCACCGCCATAAAGCTCGCTGGTAATCCCCCGATGAGCGGGAAAGTTCGCCGCGTCATTGCTGTCCAGCATGTACAGCTTTACCCTGCCGACCTGAACCTGCCAGGCGCGCAGCCAGACCGAGTAGCCGGGCAACGCTATTTCCAACCGCAACCATTCACCATTGGCGTGACGCAACGGCGTGATCGGCAACTGTCCGGGATCGTTGTAAGGGTAAAGAGCCTGTTGCATTCCGTCTTTGTCAATCACCTGGCGAAAGTATCCCTGCTGGTAGAGCAGGCCCACCGCGGCCACCGGCACGCCCAGATCGCTGGCAGTTTTGAGTTGATCACCGGCCACATTCCCCAGTCCTCCCGAATAAATCGGGAGCGCTTCACTCAACATGAATTCCATGCTGAAATACGCGACACAGGTCAACGCAGTTTGGGGATGTTTTTGCTGAAACCATGCGGGCGCCTCCGCCACCTGGCGTTTTGCCAGTAGCAGATCGTCAAGGTTCTTACGGAAGGCAGGATCGGCGAGCGCACGCTCGATCTGGTCGCGCCCGGCCGTCTGCAGGACCACCCACGGATTTTGCGTAATGCCCCACAGTGTGGGATCGAGGGTGCGCCATAGTCCATCGGTGGCATGGTTCCAGGACCAGCGCAGGTCCAGGGCAAGCTCTGCCAGGGACTCGACCCCCTCGATTTCTGTGGGGAGCAGGCCATATAGCGTGTGGCTGGCGCGCGTTTGCTTGCTCATGACTTCTTCCTCAGATCGTTCAAGACTTTCGTTGACATGTCTTTCAGGCTAGCCAACCTTGATTGCAATCTGATGATTTCCCAGCGCTGCGCGGTTGAATCAGCGCTTCGCCCGATCTTCTTGCTCTCGCGACACAGGAACGTCCGCGATGGAAACAACGGGTAATGAATCAAGATGATCGGATGTCACAGAACGGCACACGATTCGATAAGTCAGAGCGGATGACGGCCTTGCGAAACACGTTTGGCCGAGCGCGCCCCCAATTAGGCGCCCCTACAAAGGTGGTGCTGCCAAGTTCCGCCGCCCCCTTTTTGTGCTTGACAGCGTTCCTTTCTTCCTTATACTTGCCGGAGTTTAAGTTACCGGGGGAAGAGATGCTTCGCTAAGACAGCGGTTGAATCTCTTGCCCAACAAACCAAAATACTGAGGGGGATTCTTGAATCAGAGACTTTGGGTATTACTGCTCTCGATCGCCGCGTTTGTCTCAGCCGGAGTCATGGAAGGCCGTGCGCAAACGCTCATGACGCGCCAAGTGCGTGAAGTAACGCTCAATGGGCAGGCAAAGGTGCTCGGGCACCTTCCCGCCACTCAAACCCTGCAGTTGGATGTCGTTCTGCCGTTGCGCGATCAGGCTGGCCTGGACGCCTTCCTGGCAGAGTTGCAAAATCCGAGCAGCCCCGACTACGGACACTTCCTGACCCCGGCCGAGTTCACCGCGAGGTTTGGACCCACCCAGCAGGATTATGACGCGGTGGTGCAGTACGTTCAGAACCACGGCTTCGCGGTCGTCGGCGGTTCGCGCGACGGCATGGATGTCCAGATCAAGGGGACGGTCTCGGACATCGAGTCGGCCTTCCACGTGAGCATGCTGATCTACCAGCACCCCGATGAGAATCGCGTCTTCTACGCGCCCGACCGCGAGCCTACTACGGGCCTGGCCTTCTCGCTCTGGCACATTTCGGGGTTGGATAATTACTCCATCCCGCATCCGATGTTTGTGAAGAAGAGCGACTACGCCAAGGCACATGGGATCGATCCGGATCAACTCATCAATGACGCCACCACCGGCTCCGGCCCTTCAAGCTCCTTCCTGGGCAGCGATATGCGCGCGGCCTATTATGGTGGCTCGGCCCTGACGGGCGCTGGCCAGAACCTCGGGCTGCTGGAGTATTACGGCACCGACCTGGCTGACCTGACCACCTACTTCACCAACGTGCACCAGACCAACAATGTGCCGATCACCTTGTTGTCCACCGATGGCACCAGCACCAGCTGCGTCTATAAGGGCGGCTGCGACGACACGGAGCAGACGCTGGACATGACCCAGGCCATCGGCATGGCTCCGGGGCTGGCCAGCCTAGTGATGTACGTCGGCTCGACCGACACGGCCATCATCAGCGCCATGACCACCCACAACCCGCTGCCGACGACCATCGGCTGCTCGTGGGGCTGGACGCCGGCCGATCCCAGCACGCTTGATCCGTACTTCGAGAAGATGGCCGGTCAGGGCCAGAACTTCTTTGCCGCGTCGGGCGACAGTTCTACCTGGTCGAGGAGAAACGAGGCTTGGCCCGCGGACGACGCCCACGTCGTCTCGGTGGGAGGCACCGACCTGACGACCAGCAGCGCCGGCGGCCCCTGGAAGTCGGAGACCGCGTGGTCGGATAGCGGCGGCGGCATCTCGCCGGATGATATCGCGATTCCCTCGTGGCAACAGCTCTCGGGCGTGATCAACTCCAGCAACAAGGGCTCAACCAAGTACCGCAACGGCCCGGATGTTTCGGCCAATGCGAACTTCACCTTCTACGTCTGCGCCGACCAGACCACTTGCACGGCCAACGAGTATGGTGGAACCAGCTTCGCAACCCCGATGTGGGCCGGCTACATCGCCCTGGTCAACCAGCAACTGGTGGCCGACGGGTACCCAACCCTCGGTTTCATCAACCCCTATCTTTATGCGTTTGGCGTGAGTTCGAGCTACGGTACCGACTTCCACGACATCACCAGCGGCAAATCCGGCAGCTATTCGGCCGTGAAAGGCTACGATCTGGTGACGGGATGGGGTAGCCCCAACGGCCAAGGGCTGATCAACGCCCTCGTCGGCGAAAAGTAGAACCGTCGGCGTTTTCCGGTCACTGAACGACAAGAGGGGCCCGGACTTTCGAGTCCGGGCCCTATCCACTTAACGTCTCAGCCAACGCCAGGGTGAAGGTCAACTGCTTTCCATCTGCTGTGCTAATCTCAGCGCGAGCCCGCTCAGTTCATTCACCTGGTGATTACGTTTGAACAATGGTACTTCACAACAGCTAGCGCCCGGCCCCGAATCTCCGCAGCTTGAGCCTTCTGCACGAGTCGGGGCAGATTTGCGGCACGTGATTACGGCTTTCTGCGACGCAACCACGCTTCGCCAGCGCCATACCACCTTCGTCCAGATCGTTCGTTGGACGCGCGCGGGCCGGCGCGGGATGGAGCAGTCGCGGCTGCTTGCCCTGGTGCGGCTTCTTGAGAATGACCCCGAGTTGAGACAGCGCGTCCAGTACTCTCTTGGGGAGATGCTTGCCCAACTGGACTTCCTCTCTCTCTTCGCCGAAACCGGTCTGCCGTCTGTCCATTCGTTTACTACTGAAATCGTTCAGCGCTTGGCGGCCAAGCTGGTGCCCTCAGCCCGCGAAGACTCGGATGCGCGCAAGCTGATGATCGATCTGTACTCCCAGGAGCGATCCGCGAAACAATTCGCGGCACTGCCTCCCGAGATCTTTGAGCGCGCCGCCGGCGTCCTGACGCCTGACGATGGCTCGAATTTCTGGCAGCGGCAGGAGCGCGATCTGGAAGAGGCGATGCGGTTGCTTGCGGCGCGAGTCAGCGGGCTGGGGTTGCAGCCTGAGATGCGGGATCGCTCGACTGCTTCGGGAATCGCACGTTCTCCGTTCTACGCCCTGGTACATACGACCGAAGAGTTGGTGGCGCCCGGTTCTTCCGAAGCGGCTCCAGCTGCGCTGGATGCCTGGAAACAGGTCGCTGCCCGTTGCCGCGCAGAGATGGAAGCGGTCTACGAGCACATGGAGTCGGCGGGCATCAGCGTCGAGTTGGTCTTCGACCTGAAAACTATTCAGGCCTGCCTTGTAAGGATGGAGGCCATAGCGAAGCTCCTATGCGCTGCTGCGCCTCAGGAACGCCTCCCCGCCGTGCAGTCGCTGCTGGTCAGGCTGATTGAAGGCAACGTATCCGACAAGCAGATATCGTCACTGCTGCGCGAGAACCTCAACTTGCTGGCGCGGAAGGTTGTCGATCGCACTGGAGACACCGGCGAGCATTACATCGCCAATAGCAAGCCGGAATACTGGCAGATGTGGCGGGCCGCGATCGGCGGCGGCCTGCTGACGGTTTTCACCGCTGCCGTCAAGTTGCGCATCATCGAAGCCCATCTACCGCCGTTCGTAGAGGGATTCGCTAGCGGAACGAACTACGCGATTAGTTTCGTGCTCCTGCAAGTCTTTGGTCTGGTGCTTGCCACCAAGCAACCGGCAACAACCGCCGCTGCATTCGCACGGATCATCCGCGACAACCGTGGTCTGCAGCGCTCCAGCAAGCTCACCGACTTCGTTGCACGCATCACCAGCACGCAGTTGGCCGCAGCTATCGGCAACGTCGCAGCGGTGTCGGCCGGCGCAGTGTTGTTCGAGATGCTGTGGAGGGTGATCTTCCGCGAGTCCTATCTGCCGGAATTGAGCGCGACCCATGTGTATGACACACTCAATCCGTTTGCGTCGGGCACGGCGCTCTTTGCCATCGAAACCGGCGTGATCTTGTGGCTGGCGGCACTTGCTGGAAGCTGGATAGAGAACGGTGCCGTTTACTATCGCCTGGCCGAGGCGCTGGCGCAACATCCTGTCGGCTCGCGGCTGGGCGAGGCGTTTTCCCGGAAGGTGTCGCGCATCGTGAAGCACAACATCGGCGGCTGGGCCACCAGCATCGTGCTGGGATATTTGCTGGGCTTCACACCAGTATTAGGCGAGTTCTTCGGACTGCCGCTCGACGTGCGGCACGTCACGCTCTCCAGCGGCACGCTGGCCCTGGCAGCGGCGCGCTTTGGCACCACGAGTCTCGGCAACCGGTGGTTCTATCACGCGGTGGTGGGAATTGGCGTAATCTTCGTGCTGAACCTGTTCGTGAGCTTCACCATTGCGGCGTTTGTGGCCCTGCGAGCGTACGACGTCGGCCCGCGCGAACAATGGAGCATTCTTCGCTTTCTTGTCGTCGGCGCCGTCCGTTCTCCGCTGCGCTTCATCGTGCCGATGTACGGCGAAGATCGGGCTCCATCACAGGGGGCTGGAGGTAAGTAACCCTGATGTTATCTCCGCTATCCGCACACAGACCTACCGGGCCGGATCCACAAATAAAGGAATGTCTTTAGAGATCAGCTCGATGGAAGAAAAGGTTGGAGGCGCGGGTGGGAATCGAACCCACGCGTAAAGGTTTTGCAGACCTCTCCCTTACCACTTGGGTACCGCGCCTATTGTATCTACCGTATCGTGTTTCGCAGGCAAAATCCAGAGAATCGCGGAGAAAACCTTCCCCGAATGTACAATCCTTACACTTTCTTCGTGCACGGCCCAGGAAGAGGCTGAGCAAGAATTTGTTAAGCGGAATAAACATTCTCGAGTTCACGGGGCTCGTCGCTCTCGGCTCTCTTCTCGCCGGTTTCCTGGGCGCGCTGACGGGTCTGGGCGGAGGCGTGGTCGTTGTACCCATGCTGGCCCTGCTGTTTCATGTCGATATCCGCTACGCCATCGGCGCATCGCTGGTCTCGGTAATTGCGACCTCTTCCGGTGCGGCAGCCGCCTATGTCCGCGAAGGCTACTCAAACATCCGTATAGGTATGTTCCTGGAAACTGCCACGACGATAGGAGCAATTACTGGCGCTGCCATCGCAATGCACGTCTCGGGCAGCGCGATCGCCATCGTCTTTGGCCTGGTGCTGCTGTACTCCGCTTATCTATCAAGCCGGCATCGCGAGGAGCACGACCCCAACCTGCAGTCGTCAAAGCTGGCCCAGACGTTGAAATTGAACGGCACGTGCCCCACGCCCGACGGAAAGCAGCCTTACAACGTCACCGGTGTGCCCGCCGGATACAGCCTGATGTTCGGTGCCGGCGTGCTGTCGGGATTGCTTGGCATCGGCTCGGGAGCCGTCAAGGTACTGGCGATGGATCAGGCGATGAAGATCCCGTTCAAGGTATCGACGACGACCAGCAACTTCATGATCGGCGTCACCGCCGCGGCCAGCGCCGGACTCTATCTAAACCGCGGCTACGTCGCGCCGGGCATTGCCATGCCGGTGATGCTGGGCGTGCTCGCGGGATCGATGATCGGCGCCAAGATATTGGTGAAGGCGAAGGTCAAAGCGTTGCGATATCTGTTTGCGGCAGTCATCGTCGTACTGGGAATTGAAATGATCTTCAGCGGAGCGACAGGTCGGTTATGAGCGACGAAAGTTTAACGTCAGCGAAGCCCGAAGGCTGGGATGATCAGCGAATTGAGGTCATCATTGGTACCCTTCTGCGCACGGGGGTAATCCTGGCTGCAGCGGTGGTCCTGTTCGGCGGCTTGCTGTACCTGGTGCGGCATGGACATGAGATTGCCAACTACAGCACGTTCCACGGCGAACCGGAGAACCTCAAAAGTCCGAAGGACATCATTCACGGAGTGTTCGGGGTTAGCGCGCGAGCCATCATCCAGCTTGGACTGCTTTTGCTGATTGCGACCCCAGTGGCGCGCGTGGCCTTCTCCGCCGTGGCGTTTGCTATCGAACATGACTATATGTACGTCGTAATTACCTTGATCGTGCTCGCAGTTCTTTCGTACAGCCTGTTCTCGAGTTGATGCGAATGTTAAAGCAGGACATTGTGGCGCCGGCCGAAGCCGGCTCGGGAAAAAGATAAAACCTCAGACGCTGGCCTAAAGGCCAGCTCTACCCGATCTAGCCGGCTCTACCTGATCTAGAATGTAGGTGACTCTGGAGGAAGAATGGCAGGAGTGAATCTGGCGGATGCGCGCCGCGTAATTGCAGCAGCGGAAAAGAAAGCCCAGGAAATCGGGCAACCGATGAACATCGCCGTGGCCGATGAGGGCGGCAATATTGTGGCCCACGTGCGCATGGATGGCGCATGGATCGGCAGCATCGACATTTCCATGAAGAAGGCCTACACCTCGCGCGCCTTCGACATTGCGACCAAGGACCTGGCCACGCACTCGCAATCCGGCGGTCAGTTCTTCGGCATCCATGTCTCCAACGATTGCAAGATTATGATCTTCGCCGGAGGCATTCCGCTGAAGCGTGATGGCAAAGTTGTGGGCGCGATCGGTGTGAGCGGCGGCTCAGGCGAACAGGATCACGCAGTAGCGGAAGCCGGGGCTGCTGCGTTCTAGCTGGTGAAGGCTGATGCTATTGCTCTTCGGCCTGCTCGGCGGAAGCTGCGTGGCTGCGAAGAATTCCCGTGCCTATGATTACCGCGCAAAACAGCAATAGTACACGCAGAATATTGGCGTGCAGGACGGGATCGCCCAGCAGAATCCTGACCAGGCCGAAGGCTGCGCTCGCCGCGCAAAGGGCGAAGTAGAGCCGCTCCTTGGTGCAGCGCGAGAAACGCAGCAAGATCAGTAGGACCGTGGTAACGATCACGTAGATTGTCAGCAGAATAATCGGGGCGACCACTTTCTCCCTGCGGATCGAAAAAGGTTCAGCCCGCGAGATGGCCAGTTGCACTCCTGCCACTCCCATGAAGAAGACGGAATGGACCAGCGCGATGATGGCGCGCTTGCGGTTATTGATGATGGCGAAGCGGTCCATGAACACGCTTTAGTTTGCCGTATCGAGCGCACATCTGGCTGTGACGAAAATCACACAAGAAACTCTCATGAACCACGTTGCACGGGGGAATCCGCACCCTGAAAGCTGAGAGCTGACGGCTGAGAGCCGGTTTTGGAGGCGCGGGGCGGAATCGAACCGCCGATAGAGGTTTTGCAGACCTCGGCCTTACCACTCGGCGACCGCGCCTTTTCAGGTCAGCTATGCGAAAAACCCTCGAGGCTTGCGAGGGCGGCAAATCTGGACCGGGAGACGGGATTTGCACCCGCGACTTCGACCTTGGCAAGCAGTTACTTCCCAATTTTACCGCAACTTGTACGGCATCGGTCGCCAAGTCAAGTCGCCGCAAAGACAGACCAAGCACAATAAGACCTCGCTTATCCGTCCGCCCAGAATCGTCGCAGCCGCCGCAATGTTCTGCACAGTCTATAATTACGCGCACGAATGGCTCTTACTCCGGGGACCAAACTCGGCCTCTATGAAATCCAGTCGCCGCTGGGCGCCGGTGGAATGGGCGAGGTGTATCGCGCCACCGACACGAAACTCGACCGCGACGTAGCGCTCAAAGTACTGCCCGCCGAAATGGCGCACGATGCCGAGCGGCTCGCGCGTTTTCGTCGGGAGGCGAAGGCCCTTGCCCAACTCGACCATCCAAACATCGTCACCATCTACTCGGTAGAGGAATCCGATGGCATCCACTTCCTGACGATGCAGCTCGTGGAAGGTCAGCCGCTTGACCGGCTCATCGGCGCAGGCGGACTTCCCTTCGAACAGATCGTCGAGATCGCCAGTGCTCTGGGGGACGCGCTTGCGGCAGCACATGAAAAAGGCATCGTCCACCGTGATCTGAAGCCGGCCAACGTCATGGTCAGCAGCGAGGGCCGGGTCAAAGTGCTGGATTTCGGCTTGGCTAAAGATTTTCGTAGGGCCAATCAGGGTGATGCCACGCTGACCTCGGCCAACCATACGCAAGCGGGCATGGTCATGGGGACGCCGGCTTACATGTCCCCCGAACAGACTTCCGGCCGCCCACTCGACCATCGCACAGACATTTTCTCGTTAGGCGTGGTGTTACACGAGATGTCGACGGGACGGCGCCCATTCGAGGGGACTTCTTCGGCGGAGTTGATCTCCGCGATCCTGCGGGATACTCCGCCGTCGGTCACGGACCTGCGGACGGATCTGCCTGGCGATCTGGCGCGCGTCATCCGGCGCTGCCTGGAGAAAGATCCTCGGCACCGCCTGCAGACGGCGCGCGACGTCAGCAACGAGTTCCGCGATATGGCGCGGACTGCCACTCGAGCTACACCGGTTTCCACCTCGAGCGTGCGTATCGTGACTGCCCAGGATTCCGGCGCCACGCGCGCCGACGAAGGCTTCTGGGTTGCGGTGCTGCCGTTCAAGTACAGCGGAAGCAACGCCGAACTCACGGCGCTCGCGGAAGGGCTGACCGAGGATATTGTTACTGGGCTGTCGCGTTTCTCCTATCTCAAGGTTATCGCCCGAAGCTCTACCGCGCGCTATGCCAGTGGCGCCGTGGACGTGCGCTCGGCGGGCAAGGAACTGGGCGCGCGCTTTGTGATGGAAGGCAGCTTGCGCCATGCGGGAAGCAGGCTGCGCCTGGCTGTGCAACTCGTGGACGCGGTTTCGGGCGCCCATCTCTGGGCGGAAACCTACGAGCGCAACTTTAGCCCGGAGGCGATCTTCGCGCTCCAAGACGAGCTCGTCCCGCGCATTGTCTCCACGATTGCCGATGCCCATGGGATTCTGCCCCATACCATGAGCGAAGGGATCCGGAACAAGAGTCCCGAGCAATTGACCCCGTATGAGGCGGTGTTGCGCGGTTTCAGTTATGCCGAGCGCCCCAGCCCCGAGGAGCATGCAATAGCGCGTGACGCCCTGGAGTACGCCGTTCAAGTGGCTCCGAGCTATGCGTATGCCTGGGCCATGCTGTCACTCCTCAACACCGCCGAGTATGAAATGGGATTCAACCCGAAGCCCGAACCCCTGGAACGCGCGCTCCGGGCGGCGCGCCGGGCCGTGGAGCTCGACTCAGCCGGTCATCGGGGTTACCAAGCGCTGGCCATCGTTCTGTTCGCCCGAAAAGAGATCCAGGCGTTCCGCACCGCCGCGGAGAAGGCCATCGCGCTGAACCCCATGGACGGATGCAACATCGCCCTATTAGGTGCGTATATCGCATACGCGGGCGAATGGGAGCGGGGGTGCGCCTTAGTGGAACAGGCCCTGCAGCTCAATCCCAATCATCCCGGGTGGTATTGGTTCGCGCCTTTCTTCAATGCCTACCGCAACCGCGACTACTGCGGAGCCTTGAAGTTCGCGCTCAAAATTAACCTACCCGGTTTCCATTCGACCCATATGGCGCTCGCCGCAGTCTACGGCCAACTGGGCCAGCGTGACGAGGCGGGGAAAGCCGTGCAGGAGCTGCTCAAGCTCAAGCCGAACATCGGCATGATCGCGCGTCCAGCCCTCCAGATGCGGTTCGAGCCGGAATTCGTCGAGCATTTGATCGATGGCCTGCGCAAGGCGGGACTGGAAATTCCGGACGATTCGGCGAACCTAATCCCCTCGTCGGCCACTACAGCCTCGACCTCTTCATCACCCGCGAAGACTGATTCCGGCACAACGCGCGCCGATGAAGGATTCTGGGTTGCGGTGCTGCCGTTCAAACACGCGGGCGCCAGCGCGGAAGCGAAAGCCCTGGCCGATGGCTTGTCGGAAGAAATCGTCACCGGATTGTCCCGCTTCTCATACCTCCGCGTGATTGCGCGCGGATCGACCGCGAAATATTCCAGCGAGTCGGGCGACGTGAGGGCGATAGGCAAGGAACTCGGCGCGCGTTACGTGATGGAGGGCAGCCTTCGTCAGGCAGGAACAAAAGTGCGGCTCGCGGTGCAGCTTGTCGACGCGACTAACGGCGCTCATCTCTGGGCCGACACCTACGAACGCGCTTTCACTCCGGACGACATTTTTGCTCTGCAGGATGACCTGGTTCCCCGTATCGTCTCCTCCGTTGCCGATCAGTACGGTGTTCTTCCACGCAGCATGAGCGAGGCACTCCGCGGCAAGAACGAGGACCAACTGACTCCGCACGAGGCCGTGCTCCGCGCCTTCAGCTATTTCAGCCGCATCACGGCCGAGGAACACGCCGCAGTTCGGAAAATTCTCGAACGCGCCGTCCACGACGCTCCGGACCATGCCGATAGCTGGGCCATGTTGTCCATGATGTATCGCGGCGAATTTGCGCAGGGCTTCAATACCCGGCCCAACCCGCTGGATCGTGCTCTGGCGGCCGCCCAGCGCGCCGTCGATCTGGCTGCTACCCATGCTCTCGGCCACTACGCGCTGGCGACGGTCTATTTCTTTCGCAAGGAGATGATCAACTTCCGCGTGGAGGCAGAGCGGGCCCTGGCTCTCAATCCGCTGGATGCCTCAGCGAGAGCCTATCTTGGCTTGCTGATTGCCGCGACGGGCGAGTGGGACCGCGGCTGCCAGATGGTAGAGTCCGCCATGCAGCTGAATCCCAATTGTCCGGGATATTTTTATTTCGCCAGATGCTGCAACGGCTACCGGCAGGGCAGGTACGCGGAGGTATTAGAGGCCGTAGCTCGCATGAACATGCCGACCTACTTCCACACCCACGCGTTGCGCGCGGCCGCGCTCGGCCAGATGGGCCGGCAAGAAGACGCCCGGAAAGCCTTGCAGGATCTGCTGGCCCTTCGTCCTGACTTCGCCGCCGGGGCGCGCCAGGAGTACGCCAAATGGTACGGCCCCGAGCTGATCGAGCAGCTCGTCGAAGGCTTGCGCAAGGCTGGACTGGAGATTCCCGCCGAGCTTTCTTCGTCCGCCAGTCAAAGTGAGCTATGCCAACAGAGATGAGTTTCCCCCAGGCGTCGAAAATCGCACGGCGCGCTTGCAAGTACGCAACAATCCGCAACCCCCGCGCAACCTGCCCTCGGCTGTCAAGAGGAGCCCCCCCGGAAGTTATTGATTTGATTGGTGGCGGCGGTAGGACTCGAACCTACGACCTACGGATTATGAGACCGTCGCTCTAACCACCTGAGCTACACCGCCAACCTATGCAACGCTACGCAAATGCCGGAGAAGGAAATCGACATTTTCCTGCGGGCACGCGGATCGGGCCGCGTTGTCAAGCGAAGGGCCGGACGTGAAGCCGTCCAGCCCCGCTTTGATTCTAGAGTTGGCCCTGTACAGTGTCAAACCAGCCGCCATTGAGTTCCTGACGAACCGGAACTGCGTAGCGTTGCCGAAGCCTGTTCTCCAGACGACCGGCGGCACACCGCCGCCTCGGCTGAGCAGGGGTACATTTTCAACTTGCGGAAGCGGTGATGGTTGACTGTGGTGCTCCGGATCCGATGAGTTGAAACGGGCTGGATTTGGGGACAAGAATTCGATAGTATACCCCCCTACCCTATATGCAAGACAAATTTCCTCCCAGTTCACGCGAAAAACAAAAGCTGCTTTACCGGATCAAGCGCTTGCGCGGGCAATTTGCCGCCGTGGAGCGGGCTCTGACCTCGGACGATGAGTGCGCCGACATTCTCATGCTGCTGGCCGCCATTCGCGGCGGCGTCAACGGGCTCATGGCGGAGATCCTGGAAGACCACATACGCCTGCACATGATGAATCCCGAACAGAAGATGGATTCGCCGGAAGAATTAGGCGAGGATCTGATCGGTCTGGTACGAGCGTACCTGAAGTAGCCGTCGCCGTTGGCAGCGGCGCCCTCTGCGGCCTGACTTGTATACCCTACCCCGGTATGCTATAAAAAATCCGGAGCTCAAGAAACGGCTTTGTAACCGTCCCGTAATCGAAGCGTGGGAGACTTCCAGTTTCCGCGGAGGCGGAAATATTTTCTGCTCTGGCATGCTGCGAGACGGGGCGCGATTCGTCACCGCGCACTGTGACACAGCTCACGGCGGGGCCGGAGAAACCTCCGGTCTAATTGAAATTGAATTTCAATTTCAAAACTAGAACCTGCTCGGATATTCCATGGCCCGACTCAACCTTCCAACCCTGTGCCGCCTTCTCCTGCTGATGGCAAGCCTGGCCATGGCCACTCACGCGCAGGATACTTCTACCGTTAACCCGCAGGCTTCCCCTGGTGCGGTGTCGCAACCGCAGGCGCCGCCCGAGACGCAGCCGGAAGCGCAGATTCAAACCTGGAACTTCCACATGCAGATGACCACCACGCTGCAAGGCTATCCCTCGTTCTATGCCAGGTATTCCGGCCCGAACAGCCTGTCCACCACGGCTGAAGCCCACGAGACGGTGTCGATGGATCTGTATTCCGGCTTTCGGCTATGGTCGGGCGCGGAACTGCATGCCGATATCCTGACCTTCCAGGGCTTCGGGCTTAACAACACCCTGGGCATCGATGACTTTCCTAACGGAGAAGCGTACAAGATCGGCACGCATGCTCCTCGTGCGGCCGTGGCGCGCCTGTTTATTCGCCAGACCATTGGCTTGGGCGGCGATACCGAGGACGTGATTGAAGATCCGCTGACCCTGGCCGGCAAGCAGGACATTTCGCGCCTCACCTTCACCATCGGCCGCTTCAGTTGCAAGGATGTTTTCGACAACAATGCCTACGCCAACGATCAGCGCACGCAATTCATGAATTGGGCATTCACGGCCAACGCTACCTGGGATTACCCGGCGGACGCCTTGGGCTATACGACCGGCGTGGCGGTTGAATTGAACCAGCCGAGATGGGCCCTGCGCTATGGATTCTTTCAAATTACGAGTATGAGGAATGGGTTCACCGCCGAAGACCAGTACTTTCTGTGGCCGCCCGAACCCTCAGGGGGCGACGGCCGATTCTGGCACGCCTGGGACATGGTAGTGGAGAATGAGCAGCGGTACAGCGTCCACAATCATCGTGGTACCGCTCGCATTCTGGGCTATGTCAACGCGGGAGAGTTCGGAAGCTATCAGGCGGCACTCTACGCCCCGAATACAAACATCGACCTGACCCACGCCCAGCGGCATGAATTTGGCTTTGGGCTCAACCTCGAACAGGAAATCACTAAGAATATCGGCGTATTTTCGCGCCTGGGCTGGAACGACGGAATCAACGAAGCCTGGATGTTTACTGACGTAAATCACATGGGATCGGTGGGCGTCAGTATCAAGGGTGAGCCATGGCATCGCCCCGAGGACACGATCGGCGTCGCTGGCGTAGTAAGTGGCATCTCTCACGACAATCAACTCTACCTGGCTGCCGGCGGCTTGGGCATCCTGGACGGCGACGGCGCCTTGAATTATGCCAAAGAGAAGGTTCTGGAAGCGTACTACGATGGCAAAATCACCAAGCACCTGCGCGGCGCACTGGACTACCAGTTTGTTGCTGACCCCGCTTTCAATACTGCTCGTGGCCCAGTCTCGGTTTTCGGAATGCGATTGCACTTCGAGTTGTAGCGCCGTCACCCTCGCCTCCGGATGCGTGTTCGGTTATCCCTCATAGGTGTACCATCTGCGAGCAGGGATTCTCATGTCCATAGCTCAAGCCTCGCGGCGCGCCTCGGCGCAATTGAAGAAAGCGTCGGTTGTAGCTGAGCACAAATTCTTTGTCCTTTTCCTCTACCTGCTGGCTACCCTCGTCCTGTACCCGTACGTGGAAAACCGACCCGTGGTTTACTTGTTTTTTCGAGTGTTCGGCGCCGCTGGAATGTTGTTCGCCGTCTACGCGGTCAACCTGCGGCGTACGGTTTTGGTTTGCGCGCTCCTGCTCGCCATTCCCGCTGTGTTGCACCACATCCTCGAGTTTCGGGCCGAAGCGGGCGCGCTCCCCATTCTCGGTATTGTTCTTAGCTTTGGATTTGATTTGTTTCTCGTGGTAGCCATCTTTCGCCGCGTCATTTTGGAAGCCCAGCCGACGTCGGAGACTATCCTCGGGGCGCTGTGCATTTATCTGCTGGTGGGATTCGGTTTCGCCGGCATCTATGGGATGGTGGCCGCACTTCAGCCCAAGGCGTTTTATCTCGATCCGCTGGTCAATACGCACTCCATTCCTCGCCGGTTCGACATGGTGTACTACAGCTTTGGCACCATGACTTCGGTTGGGGCCAGCGGCATCACGCCTGTATCCGACGTAGTGCGTTCGCTCACCGCGATCGAGGCCACTATCGGCGTGCTTTACCTGGCGGTGTTGATCGCCCGGCTGATCAGCGGATACCGACTTCCGTCGGCGCGCTGAAACGCGACTAACGCTGCCTACCTCGACAGGCTGGTAAACTGAATAGGCAATGATCCTACCGTTCGTTCGCGAATTCTTCGCGGACATGGAAAAAGTACCTGCTTTTGCGCGTGCAGTGACCCAGGTCAAGGGCGGCGCGGCTCGGATACGTGTCTCTGGACTCACACCAACCGGAAAAGCGCTCTTCTACTCATTACTGCATCGCGCCACATCGCGGCCTCTCCTCATCGTGGTGGGCGATAACCGCGCAGTGGAGGAGTTGCAGCCGGTCGTCCGCTCGTTTGCGGAGTTGAGCGGGGCGGCCTCGCCTGATGCTGTCATCGGCCTGCCCGCCTACGATGTTCTGCCCTTCGAGAACCTGTCGCCGCATCCGGAAATCCAGGAGGCTCGTGCGACTGCGCTGTGGAAGATTGCGACTGGAGCAGCGGAGATCGTCATTACTCCGCTGGCCGCGACCGCGATGCGTTTACGCTCCGGCAATTTCTATGCTGATCTTGCCAAGGTGGTGCGGAGGGGCGAGATGACGGACCCCGATCGCCTGTTGGAGCACCTGCGCATCGTGGGATACAGCCAGGTGGATGTTGTGGAGATGCCGGGGGAGTTCGCGCATCGCGGCGGCTTGCTGGATGTTTACCCGCCGGAGTCGGACCGGCCGGTGCGGATCGAGTTCTTCGGCGATGAGATCGAAACCATTCGCAAGTTCGACCCGGGAACGCAGCGCTCGGCGGCGGTAACCGATGAAGTCGTTCTGCTTCCGCTGACCGAAACGCCCGTAGAAGAAGAAACGCTGGCAGGCATTAACGCGCGGCTGACCGGCGAGCGGCTGGCGGGAAGCGACGAGATGATCGAGCGGACGGTGCGGGCGAGCGCCGTTGCGGTGTTTCCAGGGTGGGAGCTGTATGCGGCGTGGGCGGGCGCGAAGGAAAACTTCTTCGATCTCATGCTGGCGGCAACGGTAGTGCTGGACGAGCCCGACTTGTTGAACGAAGTGCACGACGCGTGGTGGGCAAAGGTGACGGAGGCGCATGAGCGCAGTTTGATCGGCAATCTGGTGAGGCCCGAAGAGCTTTACCTGACGCCGGAGCAATGGCACGCGCGCTTGCAGGAAGCCAGCAGCATCGCGGTCGAGCAGCTTGGAATTGAAGGCGGCGACGAGAGCGAGCACCTGGCGCTGCAGACGCAGCCGACGACCAGGTTTCATGGGTCGGTCGCTGCCATGACAGAAGAAGTGGCGCGGCTGGCGCGCGAGGGTAAGCGCGTGATGTTCGCGGTCTCCAGCACGGGAGAAGTGGAACGGCTGGCCGATGTTTTCAACGAGTACAACTTGTCGTTTCGCATCGGCAGCCGCACCCCGAGGCCGGGCACTGAAGTTTACGTAGACGAGTCGACGTATTTCGCGGAAGACGTCGAAGCACCGATTATCGTCAAGGCTTATGTGCCCGAGGGCGTCGTGCTGCCTGACGCTAACCTGGTGCTGTTCGGCGCACGCGACTTATTCGACGAGGCGGAAGTTTCGCTGGGCCGGCCGCAACGGCAGAAATCGAAAATATCCGCGTTTCTTTCCGACTTCCGCGATCTCGCCATCGGCGACTATGTCGTGCACGTGGAACATGGCATCGGCCAGTACCAGGGCTTGAAGGAAGTTCCGCAGGAAGACGGCGTCGCAGCTGAGTTCATGGTCTTGGAGTACGCGGAGGGCGCGCGGCTTTACGTCCCGCTCACCCGACTCGACCTGGTGCAGAAGTATCGCTCGTCCGAAGGCGTGAAGCCGATATTGAACCGGCTGGGCACGCAGCAGTGGCTAAAGACCAAGGCGCGGGTGAAGAAGGCCATGAAGGACATGGCCGACGAGCTGTTGAAGCTCTATGCCGTGCGCAAGGCTGCCGAAGGTCATGGGTTTGCGCCGGACAGCGAATGGCAACGCGAGTTCGAGGGTAGCTTCGAGTTCAGCGAGACCGAAGACCAGATGAACGCGATCGTCGACGTGAAGCACGACATGGAATCGCCCACGCCGATGGACCGGCTGCTGTGCGGCGATGTCGGTTACGGCAAGACGGAGGTTGCCATGCGCGCGGCCTTCAAAGCGGTCAGCGACCACCGCCAGGTCGCGGTACTGGCGCCGACGACTGTGCTCGCGTTCCAGCACTACAACACCTTCCGCCAGCGCTTTGCGGCATTCCCCATCAAGGTCGATATGCTGAGCCGCTTTCGCACGCCGAAGCAGCAGAAAGAGACGATCGCGAAGATCGAAGCGGGCGAGATTGACGTGGTGATCGGCACGCACCGCGTGCTCTCGAAGGACGTGAAGTTCAGCGACCTGGGATTGGTGGTCGTCGATGAAGAGCAGCGCTTTGGCGTGCGCCACAAAGAGCGGCTGAAGCAACTGCGGAAAGAGGTGGACGTGCTGACCATGTCGGCAACGCCCATCCCCCGCACCTTGCACATGTCCCTGCTGGGATTGCGCGACATGAGCGTGATCGAGACGCCACCGAAGGATCGCATGGCGATTCAGACCGTCGTCGCAGCCTGGGATGAGAAACTGCTGCGCTCGGCCATCGAGAAGGAACTGGAGCGCGGCGGGCAAGTGTACTTTGTGCACAATCGCGTGGACAGTATCTACGACATTGCCGGCAAGCTACGCGAAATGGCGCCGAACGCCCGCATCCTGATTGGTCATGGGCAGATGGGGGAGACCGAACTGGAGCGCGTCATGCTCGCTTTCATGCGGCACGAAGCGGACATCCTGGTCGCGACTACGATTATCGAGAACGGGCTCGATATCCCACTGTGTAATACCATCATCATCAATCGCGCGGACCGGCACGGATTGTCGGAGCTGTATCAACTGCGCGGACGCGTCGGGCGTTCCGATCGCCGGGCTTATGCGTATCTTCTGATTCCGCCCGATCGGGAACTCAGTGAGTTAGCGCGGCGGCGGCTGGCCGCGTTGAAGGAGTTTAGCGATCTGGGCGCGGGATTCAAGATCGCCGCGCTCGACCTGGAGTTGCGCGGCGCGGGAAATTTGCTGGGCGGGGAGCAGAGCGGGCACATCGAGGCGGTGGGCTTTGAGCTATATACGACGATGTTGGAGCGGACCGTCCGCGAGCTGAAGGGCGAGCTGCCGGAAGAGACGCCCGAGACCCAGTTGAATCTGGGACTGAACATTCGCATTCCGTCCGATTACATCACCGAGGAGAACCAGCGGTTGCGGATGTACAAACGCGTGGCCGGGGTGGAGTCGGAGTCGCAGCTGGAAGATGTGGCCGGCGAGCTGGGCGATCGTTATGGCACCGCTCCGGCGGCAGTGCGCAACCTGCTGGAATACGCGGCGCTGAAGCTGCTGTCGCAGCGGATTGGGGTGTCGCAGATCGAACGGCGGCGCGATGCGGTCAGCATTCGCTTCAACGAGAAAGCTTCGGTCGATCCCGAACGGCTGGCGAATTTCGTCGCTGGCGAGGCTGGGAGCCAGTTCACACCCGCCGGAATTTTGAAATTCACGATGAAGGAAAAGCAGGCGGAGCAGGTGCTGGTGCGGTTGAAGTCGTTGCTGGAACAGTTGGCGGGTGAGCAGCAGCCGGTGGCGTGACCGCCATCCAGTCTGCCGTGACGCGCGGTGCATTGTTGGCATCCAAAATCACACCGGACTTAATATCTATAAAGTTCAAGAGGCATTCATGACAAGGAAGCAAGTTTGTAAGGCGGTATTTCCCGCCGCTGGGCTGGGCACGCGCTTTCTGCCGGCCACCAAGGCGCAACCCAAGGAAATGATGCCGCTGGTGGACAAGCCCATCATTCAATACGGGGTGGAAGAGGCGATGGCGGCGGGCTGCGATCAAATCATCATCATCACCGGACGTGGCAAGACCGCGATCGAAGATCACTTCGATGTCAGCTACGAACTGGAAAAGATGCTGGAGGAGCGCGGCAAGACCGAATTGCTGGCTGTCGTGCGCCAGATCTCCGACATGATCCATATCGCTTATGTGCGGCAGAAGGAAGCGTTGGGACTGGGACACGCAGTGCTGATGTCGCGCGAACTGGTGGGCGACGAGCCATTCGCCGTGATCCTCGCTGACGACATCATCGATGCAAAAGTTCCCTGCCTGAAGCAGATGATCGAAGTTTACAACGAGACCGGATGCTCGGTGCTGGCGACGCAGGTGGTGGAAGGCAAGGCGATCTCGTCGTATGGCGTGCTCGACGCCAAGCCTGTTCCGGGCAAGTGGAACGGGCGGCTCTTCGAGGTGCAGAACCTGGTGGAGAAGCCGAAGTTCGAAGACGCGCCATCGAACCTGGCGATTATCGGGCGGTACATTCTTACGCCGGCGATCTTCGAGATGCTGGAGTCAACTTCACTGGGAGCGGGCGGTGAGTTGCAGTTGACCGATGGGCTGAAGGAATTGCTCAAGAAGGAGAAGATCTATGGTTACACCTTCGAAGGCAAACGCCACGATACCGGCGACAAGCTCGGATTTCTGAAGGCGACGGTGGAGTTTGCGCTGAAGCGCGAGGACTTGGGCGAAGAGTTTCGGGAGTATTTGAAGACGCTAAAGCTGTAACGGGCGGGTCTTTAAATCCGAACCCTAGCCCAAGGTGTGCGTTGCTTGGTCGCGGTAGGGACGACCATCACTGGTCGCCCCCCGCGCAGATCCGTGCGAGCGCTCATTAGCGCACACGGCTCCTATCTCAGATCATGGCGGCGAAGCGTAGTACTTGCCTTCCGCACACTCGCCAACCCCGGTGACATGCTTGCCCCGCTCTGTGTCGGGTACATGTGAGGTCGATGAGTGTTCTCCTCGATCAGCGGCCTTCCCTCCTCACTCTCCGCGTACGGTTTCCCGTCTTTGTTCGAATGACTCATAGGTACTATGCCGCTGTCCGACTCCTCGATGACGTACATGCGGGGCTTGTGGCCTAAGCCTTCCCCCGCCGTCCTGCGGCTTGGTTTTGCCGCAGGCGTCTCCGAGGTCTCCCGGTTCTCGTGTATGAAGTTTCTAGGCGTGCTCTGGGGTCTTCGACTACGCAGGACTGCGCCAGGGACTCGCAATAGCGCCCCTGTTCATGTTGCCTTCCGCACATTACAACTGCGTCGGCGTCCTGATTGCATCTTTTCGGAGCTCAATACCCAGCCCACCTATTCCCCTGTTTACGCTTCGCTGTGCACCTCGCGATACCCAACGCAAAACTCGGGGCCGAGTGGATCGCTGCTCCTTTCTCGTAGAGATTCTTCCTCTCCTGCTTCATACCGGTTTATCCCGGCGCACTGTAATGGGGATTTCTCGACAGTCACAGCAAAGCGCACCGTGCCGAAGGTTCAAGTCTACGGCGTGATCTCCCACACTACGCCGCAGGTGTTGCAATAAAGTCCTGACGTCCCGCCTTTGGTCGCCGTGCCGTAGACATTCCCGTTCGCGTCCACCACTGGGCCGCCAACTGGATTTGCGCCATCGCCTTGGCCAGTGAAATCGTGCAGATCGGTGAACGTCCAGCTATTGCCACTGCGGGTCAATTTCCAAACCGATCCGTATCCGTGTGCGCCGGACGAGTAAGTAGCGCCGTAAAGGTTGCCGGCGGCATCCATCGCAAGACTGCCCTGCGGACCGCCGCCGCCTCCGACAACTCCGTAGCCGAAGCTGTACAGCACGGTGTAATTCCAACCGCCGCCCGATGGGGACAGCTCGAAGACCGTACCGTTATTCGTCGAACCGCAGTACACGGTAGTACCGTAGAGGTTGCCGGACTGATCGAAGGTCAAACCGCCAACCGGGATACATCCATTGGTATCCGAGTCGGGAAAGTCACTGAGGATGGTCTGCGTCCACCCTGATCCCGAAGGAGTCAACTCGTACACCACTCCGTCGCCTAACGGTCCTTGATTGGCAGCTGTGCCGTAAACATTTCCGGCAGCATCCAGAACGACGCCACTGTAAGGCGATACCCCATTTGCGCCGGTGAAACTTTGAATTACGTTTTCGGTCCACCCACCATCTGAGCGTGTCAACTCGAAGACAGCTCCCTCGCCGGCAGAACCGCCGCTGAGGGTCGTTCCATAGAGGTTGCCGGCTTGATCAAAGACGGGACTGCCAGTGTAAGGATTGGCTGCGTCGGGCTGCCCCGTAAAGTTGTAAAGCACAGTCGGAGTCCATGGGCAGGTAACGCTGCGGCAGGGATTTTGTGGCGGCCTTAAGCTGTAGACAACACCGCATCCGCCGCACCCGGAACCCGACCCACCTCCATTGGTCGTACCATAAAGCGCGCCGTCCGGCCCGAACACTACCGCGCTGTCAGGCGTCCTGCCATCCTGGCCGTCGAATGCCAATAAGGTATTGAAGGTCCAGCTGCCGGAAGTCTGCGTCATTCGGAAAACCGTTCCCGGAAGCGGGGTCTGCGATGTAGTGCCATACAATTTGCCGCCCGGACCCAGGGTTACGCCTGCCACTGGAGTAAATCCATCGCCGTGACCAGTAAAGGTGTGGATCACACTGAACGTCTGGGCCAAGGCCGGCTGCATTGGAAACATCATCAGCGCACAAAGCAGCGTGAGTGTGAAGGCTCTCCACCTAAAGTTGCCATGCAGAATTGGTGTGCAATGTTGTGCCGGGTTCGTCATGATGGCCTCCATTACCGATGCGACCGTTGACGGTTGCTTGGAATCCTACACCCGATTTGATGCGCAATTTAAAGAAAATCGATCGTTGGCGATATCAGGCGTGGGTGTTGAAAAAGTCACTCTGATAAGCAGGTAAAGCGCGGTACAAGGAAGCATAGGTTCCATGTACTGCGTGATCTTCACTTGCGGAGGCCTGCTGATCATGATGGGACAACACGCCCG